>NZ_JBEYVS010000005.1:0-251809 GCF_040644095.1 Streptomyces sp. NPDC047028 | reverse complement strand
CCGACCCCAAGCCCTACGTCTGGACAAAGACCGCGGACGAAATCCTTGAACGCCTCGCCTCATATCTGAACAGAATTCCCGACTCAGAACACTAGGAAGTGCGGCGCGGCGCGGTGAGGCTGTGAAGCTTCGTCGGTGCCGACACACCCGTGCAGATGCGGTGGTTCGCTGGCCCGATCGACGAGGATCGCCTGGCGGCCACCGCCCCGCATCCGTGAGAACGCGCTTGCCCGCGATGATCTGCCCAGCACCGGCCGACCGCGCTGTGTGGGGCGGGGGTCTCCTCCCGGCATCGGGCCGGGCAGGGCCGTTCCCCTTCCCAGCTCGTCGGAGTCACCATGGTCCCACCCTCGGACTCACCCCGCCCTCGCCGCTTCAGGGGGTCGGTTCTTCCGGTTCTGCTCCTGATCGCGTTCCTGATCGTGGCGGCGGTGTCCGTGGGGTCGTGGCTGCAGTTCACCGAGCGGCAGGCGGTCGACATGGTCGACACAGCGGGCTCCGCGGCCGCCGACCGTGTGGATGTGGAGGTCAACGTCCAGCAGGTCGATGCCGCGGCCCGGGAGCTGGTGCTGCGGGTCCGGGTCACGCCACGGGGGACACTCGCCGCGAAGGACGGGATCGCCCCGGTGGACGATCTCATCCTCGAGACCTCGGCGGCGCTCCTCGGCGACCTGCAGTTCAAGGCGCTCGATCCGCTCACGACCAGGGACGTGCAGCTCGGGGTCACGGGAGGATCGATCAGCGACTACCCGTTCGACACCTACGAGGGCGACATCGGGTTCTGGGCGCTGCTGGGCGGTAAGCGGGTCCCGGTGCGGGTGCTGTTCAGCAACAACGACACGCTCTTCTCGATCACGGCGACGCCCACGGCCTCCCGGCAGGAGGCCGGCATGGCACTGCGCGTGTCCCGATCGGGCAGTCTGATCGTGTTCGTGGTCTTCATGATGATCGTGATGTGGGCACTGGCATCGGCCGTGATCATCGGTGCCTGGTATCTGACGACCCGCCGCAGCGGCCTGGTCTGGCCCGCCCTCGCCTGGATGGCTGCCACGTTGTTCGCTCTCTCGGCGTTCCGCAACACCGCCCCCGGCACACCTCCGATCGGCTGCGTGATGGACTGGTTCGCCTTCCTGTGGGCCGAGACCGTCATCGCGCTGTGCCTGATCACGGTGGTGATCACCGGCGTCCGTGCCGCCATCCGCGCGGAGGACGCCCACCCCTCGCCCTCGTAGCGCGGTTCATGGCGCGATCTCGAACGCGGGCGGCCTGGAGCCTGTGAATCATCCCGTGCCAGGCGCGGTCGGAGTGTTGAAGAACGAGCGCGTGATGGGATCTGCCGGATGAGCAGCGGGCGGTGCTGGAACCGTTGTTGCCGCTGCTGGAGCTGGAGCTGGAGCTGGAGCTGGAGCTGGAGCCGGAGCCGGAGCCGGAGCCGGAGCCGGAGCGGGGCTCGGCTCCGGACAGACGTGCCGGCGTCTCCTGCTAGGCGCGTGTCGCGGGAGCCGGGGGCGTCGTGGCGACCCCCGCCTCGTACAGGGTGTGCGCGGTGCGCAGGACCAGGGCGTCGTGGTGGCGGGCGGCGATGATCTGGAGGCCGACCGGGAGGCCGTCGGCGTCCGTGCCGACGGGGACCGTGGCCGCGGGCTGCTGGGTGAGGTTGAAGGGGTAGGTGAACGGCGTCCAGCCGGTCCAGCGGCGCAGACCCGAGCCCGGCGGCACCTCCACGCCCGCCTCGAACGCCGTGAGCGGCAGCGTCGGCGTGACCAGCAGGTCGTACGACTCGTGGAAGCGGCCCATCCGGCGCCCCAGGTCCATCCGGACGTCCACCGCGGCCAGGTAGTCCAGCGCGCTCAGCCGCCCGCCCAGCACGCACACCTCCCGCAGCCCCGGGTCCAGCAGCTGCCGCTTGTGCGCGGACAGCCGCTGGGTGACGCGGGCCGCGCCGCTGAACCACAGCGTGTGGAACGCCTCCAGCGGATCACTGAAGTCCGGGTCGGTCTCCTCGACGTACGCCCCGAGGTCCGCGAGCCCCGCCACCGCCCGCCGGACCACCGACGCGACCGCCGGGTGTACGGCCACCTGCCCGCCCAGCGACGGCGAGTACGCCACCCGCAGCCCCCGCACCCCGCCCTCCAGGCCCGCCACATACGACTCCGGCGCCGGCGGCAGCGCCGACCAGTCGCGGGCGTCGGCGCCGCCGATGACGTCCATCATCAGCGCCGCGTCCGCCGCGTCCCGGCTCATCGGCCCGACGTGCGCCAGCGTGCCGAACGCGCTCGCCGGGTAGAGCGGCACCCTGCCGTACGTCGGTTTCAGCCCGAAGATCCCGCAGAAGGACGCCGGGATGCGCACGCTGCCCCCGCCGTCCGTGCCCAGCGACAGCGGCCCCGCGCCGAGCGCGACGGCCGCCGCGCTGCCCCCGCTGGAGCCGCCCGCCGTGCGCGACGGGTCGTGCGGGTTGCGGGTGACCCCGGACAGGGGTGAGTCGGTGACCGCCTTCCAGCCGAACTCCGGAGTCGTCGTCTTCCCGATGAACACCGCGCCGTGCTCCCGCAGCCGGGCCACCGACGGCGCGTCCTCCTCCCAACTTCCCTGCTCGGGAATCGTCTTGGAACCGCGCAGGGTCGGCAGCCCGCGCTGCAGCAGGATGTCCTTCACCGTCACCGGCACCCCGTCCAGCAGCCCCTCCGGCTCGCCGCGCCGCCAGCGCGCCTCCGACTCCCGCGCGCGGGCGAGGGCGTCCTCCTCGGTGAGCCGCACGAACGCGTTCACCTCCGGCTGGATGCTCCGTGCCCGCTCCAGGGCCTCGCCGGTGGCATCCACCGGATTGAACTCGCCCTTGCGGTAACCGTCGAGGAGCTGGACGGCGGTCAGGTCGGTGAGCTGCATGCACCCTCCCGGGGGTCAGTGACCGGGTACGTATCCGCGCTTCTTGTCCACCACGTTCACCAGTGATCTGCCCAGCGCCCACCGCTCGTACAACTCCACGAACTGATGACCCAGTTCATCCCGCCAGCCGACCGTGTCACCGCTCATGTGCGGGGACACGATCAGCCCCTCCAGCTCCCACAACGGACTGTCCGCGGGCAGCGGTTCCGCGGTGAACACGTCCAGCGCGGCGCCCGCGATCCAGCGCCGCCGCAGCGCCTCGGCGAGGGCCTCCTCGTCCACGAGCTGGCCGCGGCCGATGTTCACGAAGAACGCCGAAGGCTGCATCACGCCGAACCGCCGGGCGTCGAACATGCCGTACGTCCGCTCGGTCAGCGGGGCCGCGGCGATCACCCAGTCCGCGCGGGACAGCAACCGGTCCAGGTCCTCCGGGCCGTGCACACAGCTGCGCGCGGCCCGCCCGACCAGGGCTGTCGTCACGTCCAGGGCGCCGAGGGTGCGGGCGATCGCCCGGCCGATCGGCCCGGAGCCCACCACGCACGCGCGCGTGCCCGCCACCCGCCTGCTCTCCCGGTGCCGCCAGGTCCGCTCCCGCTGGAGGTCCAGGGTGCGCGGAAGATCCTTGGCGGCGGCCAGCACCAGGGCGGCCACGTACTCGGCGATCGGCTGGTCGAAGATCCCGCGCGCGTTCGTCACCACCGTGTCCGAGGCGGCCAGCTCCGGGCACATCAGATGGTCCACGCCCGCGCTCGCCGTGTGCACCCAGCGCGGCCGCGGCCCGTCGCCCGGCCAGGCCTCGCGGACCGCGTGCGAGGTGAAGTCCCACACCAGAAGGACGTCCGCCTCGGGCAGCCGGCCGGCCAGACCGGCCGCGTCGGTGTGCACGATCCGGGCTCGCCCGGTGAGCCGGCCGAGCCGGGGCGGCGGGTCGGCGTCCAGGACGAGGAGGGTGGGGCGGCCGGGGAGGGGAGCCTGCAAGCCGGTCCTCCGAAAAGTGTCTGAGATGCGCGGATTGACCACGCTCGCACCCGAACCTACCGTCGTCAACACGGGCGTACCCACGATCCGTTGCCCAGCCCTCTTTCGAGCGTGAGGCCGGTGTCTGCCATGGACATCTCCTTTCTCGGCGGCCCCCGCCCCCAGCGCGGCGTCGGCGTCGTGGCGCCCTTCGACTTCGCGCTCGACCGCGAGCTGTGGCGCTGGGTCCCCGACGAGGTGTCCCTGCACCTGACCCGGACGCCGTACGTGCCCGTCGAGGTCAGCCTGGACCTGGCCCGGCTGGTCAGCGAGCACGAGACCCTCGGCGACGCCGTCCGCGCCCTGACCGCCGTAGCGCCCGAGGTCGTGGCGTACGCCTGCACCTCGGGCAGCTTCGTCGGCGGCATCGCCGGCGAGCGGGCCATGTGCGAGGCGATGACCCGGTCCGGCGCGCTGCCCTCGGTCACCACCTCGGGGGCGCTGCTGGAGGCCTTCGAGGAGCTGCGGATACGCCGGGTCGCGCTGGTCACGCCGTACACCGTGTCCGTGACCCGGGTGCTGGAGGAGTACGTCGCCGAGGCGGGCGTGCAGGTCACGGGGTGCGCCTTCATGGGGCTCACCCGGCACATCTGGCGGGTGCCGTACCGGGACGTCGTCGACATGGCCCGGCACGCGGTACGGCCCGGCGCCGCCGACGCGCTGTTCATCTCCTGCACGAACCTGCCGACGTACGACGTCATCCCCCAGCTGGAGGCCGAACTGCGCATCCCGGTCCTCTCGGCCAACCAGGTCACGATGTGGGCGGCGCTGCGCCGGCTGGGTACCCGAGCGGTGGGGCCCTATCAGGCGCTGCTGGACGAGGCCGCGCGGGCGTGGCCCCCCGTACTGCCCGAAGAGACGCAGGAAGGCTGGACATGACAGCACTCGGATTCCTCTACCCGGGCCACTCCGGCGAGGACGACTATCCGCGCATCGAGCAGCTCCTGGGCAGCGACATCCGGGTGGACCTGGTCCACACCGACATCGGCGAGGACGCGCACCGCGTGGACGCGCTGCGCGAGATGGGCTCCGCGGAGCGGCTCGCCGGCGGCATGGAGGGGCTGCGGCTGGCCGGCGCCGAGACGGTGGTCTGGGCGTGCACCAGCGGCAGCTTCGTCCACGGCTGGGAGGGCGCCCAGGAGCAGGTGCGCGGGCTGGCCCGGCTGGCCGGGATGCCGGCGTCCTCGACGTCCTTCGCGTTCGTGCACGCGGCGCGGGAGCTGGGGGTACGGCGGGTGGCCGTGGGGGCGACGTACCCGGAGGACGTGGCCGCCCTGTTCGCGGAGTTCCTGCGGACCGGCGGACTGGAGGTCACCGGGGTCCGGTCGTCGGGGATCATCACGGCGGCGGAGGTCGGGACGTGGGGCGAGGAGGAGGTCCTGACCTTGGCCCGCTCCGCCGACTCCCCCGACGCGGAGGCCGTCCTCCTGCCGGACACGGCCCTGCACACGGCCGCGCACGTGCCTCTGCTGGAGAAGGCCCTGTCCAAGCCCGTCCTCACGGCGAACCAGGTGACCGTGTGGGAGGGGCTGCGGCTGGCCGACCGCCGGGTGAACGCACCGGCGCTGGGGGCGCTGTTCACGCGGGAGCCCTTGATCCAGGCCTGAACGCTCCGCTCGCCGACCGCACCACCCACCCGTCCCGGTGGGCTGAGAGGTGGCCCGCGGGCCGGTCCGGCGCACCGGGGCAGGCGGGCTCGGACCGGTCCCCGGACCGCACCTTTGACTCCAAGGACCAGCGGAGCCCCGAGCCGGCCCTCTCCCTCACCGTGTGGAGCGACTTCGTCACCTTCGCCGCGCGGGACTGACCCACACGACCAGGCGTCCCGCGCCGAACTCCGGCGCGGGACGCCTGTCGTTCACACTCTCCACCCGAAGCGGCACCTTTTCGTCACATGAAGGGCCGATTCGGGACAAGGATCCCAGCCACGCTCCGGCGCCCGACACCTCACGGCCAGCGCCTGCCTAACGCACCGGCGCCTCTGCCCAGGTGACAACGGTGTCCGAGATGAACTACTGCGTATATAAAGGGCGTTGACGTCCCGTCAAGCGGCTGGGAAGCATGGCCACGCCAAAACCGGCGAAAGGACCATGCTCGTGAGAATGCTCAAACGGGGGGCGGCTCTCCTGACCGCGTTCATCGCGGTCGGCGCCATGTTCGCCGCGGACGCGCAAGCCGCTCCCACACCCGGAACTCGCCACAGCGCTGTCGCGCACCTCACCACCCTGTCGACGCGACACGTCGATTCGGTGACCTGCACGGTCGGCCAGGTCAGGGAGGACCGCACGAGTTCGTGCGCCTCCGGCGGCCTGCGCGTCGACTTCTACCTCGAGCCCGAGCACCAGTACCAGGGCAGCGCCAACTTCGCGTGGACCTCCAGCGTCCAGCTCGACAACCGCAACCGGCACAAGTGGACCGACCACGCCACCCTGACGCTGGAGTCCACCACCGTCACGGCGGCCGAACTCGGCGTCGCCACCCTCACCGAGACGTGCGCATCCTGCACCTCCACCGGGGGCACGCCGCAGATCACCACTCTGGGCACGACGCGAAACTGGGACCTGGTCATCGACTCGCCCGGATCCGTCACCACCACCGACGCCCAGGCTCCCCACCTCGGCTACGAGGCCGCGCCCTACACCCCGGTCAGCGTCGACCTGGGTCCCAAGCTGAACGTGCGCTGTGACAACACCCCTCGCATGAGCCCGGTCGCCAACGGCGGCTGCGTCTACCCCGACTACACCCCCACCTACGGCATATCCGTCACCGGACCCTACGACCAGGTCGGATGGCACATCCTGTGGGCGCAGCGCAACCTCGCGCACCACTGGGGCTGGCAGGGGCACGGCCCGGAACTGACGCGGACGATGACCCGTTCCCTGATTCGCGCCAACCGGCGTACCGCCTGCCCGTCCTCGATCCCGCGCCCGTCCGGCAAGAGCTGTGACGAGTACCCGTTCGCGTCCACCCACCAGGGTGCCAGTGTCAACCCGGACTTCTCGTGCCACATGGTGCCGGCGGCGCAGAACCGTCTGGAGGGCGGTGCACGCAAGGCCTGGTACAACGCCAACCGTCTGCTGGAGAAGGACAAGTTCTGGGTCTCCGTCACCAACGTCCCTGCATCGGCTGCCACTTCCGTGATGCGCCCGCTGGTGCAGTGCCCGTAGCGTCGGCCGCGTAGCGCACACCACAGGGGGCAGCGTTCTCGCTGCCCCCTCCCTCCGTCAGGAGCCCTGCCATGGCCTCGCTCATCGCCCGCGTCCACGACCCCCGTACCTTCGTCGCCCACGGCACTCTCGACCTGATCGATCTCGACACCTTCGAAGACGTCCCCCTCGACCACACCGCCAACGGGCTCGTCTCGGCGCGGGAGGACCACGCCGCCGTCGTCTGCGCCACCGAGGGCGGTGACGTCGATGTCACCGCCGAACTCTGGGACGGCCCTCCGCCGCTCCGCCTGGACGACTGGCAGGACGTCGCCGAGGTCTCCCTCACCTGGACCACCACGCGCGTCTGCATCGGCCCCGGCGAGGAAGAGCCCGAGGACGCCCCTGAGCTGGCTCTGCCCGGCCCCGGCACCTACCGCCTCCTGGCCCACGGCCGCCACCGCGACGAGGGCGACGTACGTGACGAGGGCGACCCGGTGGAGACCTACCTGCTCCAACTCTGGCCGGCGCCCCTCGCCGGCCCCGTCACCCACAAGGCGGTGAGCCGGTTCGGGGCGTCGTTGCGCAGCGAGGACGACGAGCCCAAGGGGCAGGTCCCTTCCTGGTTCACGGAGAAGACGTCCGGCTACGGGCCCGATCACCCCGCCTCCGGCGGGCCGTCCTGATTGTCGGGACCCCAGCTCAGGTGTGGCGGGCGCCGGAATACAGCGGGCGTTTTCCCTGTTGAGCGGGGTCAGGAACGTTTCGGCTGGAGCAGGAGGCCCGTACCGTGTCGGCTGATGAGATCCGGGGTGTCGCACAGGGCACCGCGCCGGTGCCGTTGTCCGTGCTGGATCTGGTGACCGTCGGCGCCGGGAGCACCGCGTCGGACGCGCTGCGGACCAGCGTGGCGCTGGCGCGGCAGACGGAGGCGCGGGGGTTCCACCGGTACTGGGTGGCCGAGCACCACTCGATGCCGGGCGTGGCGTCCTCCTCGCCGGCCGTGATCCTCGCCCACCTCGCCGCCCACACCGACCGCATCCGGCTCGGCTCGGGCGGGGTCATGCTGCCCAACCACGCACCCCTGGTGATCGCCGAGCAGTTCGGCACGCTGGAGGCGATGGCGCCCGGGCGGATCGACCTCGGGCTCGGGCGGGCGCCCGGGACCGACGGGGCGACGGCCGCCGCCCTGCGCCGCACCGACAGGCTCCCCGACGGCGCCGACGACTTCCCGGAGCAGCTCGCCGAGCTGACCAGGTTCCTGGACGACGACTTCCCCGACGGGCACCCCTACGCGCGGATCCACGCGATCCCCGGCCCGGTGCAGGGCAGCAGCCCCGGCGGCGTGCAGTCGCCGCACCGCCCGCCGGTCTGGCTGCTCGGCTCCTCCGGGTTCAGCGCCCGGCTGGCCGGCCTGCTGGGCCTGCCCTTCGCCTTCGCGCACCACTTCTCCGCGCAGAACACCATTCCGGCGCTCGACCTGTACCGGGAGACCTTCCGGCCCTCGGCCGTGCTCGACGAGCCGTACGCCCTCATCGGCGTCTCCGCGCTCGCCACGGACGACGAGCGCGAGGCCCGGCGGCAGGTACGGGCGGCGGCGCTGAACATGATCCGGCTGCGCACCGGCCGGCCGGGCCTCTTCCCCGACCCGGAGGAGGCGGAGCGTTACGAACTCAGCCCCATGGAGGAGGAGTTCACCGCCTCCTGGACGGGCAACATCGTGCACGGCACCGCCGACGAGGTCCGTAGCGGCCTGGACGACCTGCACAAGCGCACCGGCGCCGACGAGTTGATGCTCACCTCGCACGCCCACCGGGGCGAACTGCGCCTGCGCTCCTACGAACTCGTCGCCGACGCCTACGGCTTGCCCACCGCGTAGGCCTCGACCAGCAGCTCGGAGATACGATCCGGCGGCACCGGGCGGGAGTACAGCCAGCCCTGCCCGGTGTCGCAGCCGATCCGCCGCAGCCGGGTGGCCTGCGCCGAGGTCTCCACGCACTCGGCGGTGACGGTCAGCCCCAGCCGGTGGGCGAGCTGGATCATCGCCTCGACGATCACCTCGTCCGCCGGGTTGGGCGTGATCTCCGGGCTCTTGTCGGCCTCGTACTGGAAGCCCCGGACGAACGACCCGTCGAGCTTCAGCGCCGACACCGGCAGCCGGCTGAGGTAGGCGAGGTTCGAGTAGCCGGTGCCGAAGTCGTCGATGGCGATGCGGACACCCATGTCGCTGAGCGCCTGGAGAGCCTGGATGGGGCGGCCCGCCGAGCCCATCACCGCGGACTCGGTCAGCTCCAACTGGAGCAGGTGCGGGGCCAGCCCGGTCTCCGCGAGCGTCTCCGCCACGTCCGCCACCAGGTCGGAGTCCCACACCTGCCGTACGGCGACGTTGACGCTGACGAAGATGGGCGGCCCGTCGGGGTTGTCCACCTGCCAGCGGCGGGCCTGCCGGCACGCGGTCACCAGCGCCCAGCGGCCGAGCTGGACGATCGAACCGTCCTCCTCCGCCAGTCCGATGAACCGATTCGGCGTCAGTGTGCCGAACTGAGGATGATTCCAGCGGACCAACGCCTCGACCCCGCTGAGCCGTCCGTCCTCCATGCCGACCAACGGCTGGTAGTCCAGGATGAACTCACCGCGCTCGATGGCGGGGCGCAGGGTGGAGGACAGCGCCTGCCGGGTCATGCGGTGCGCGTTGCGCTCGGGGTCGAACAGGGTCCAGCGGCCCTTGCCGTCGGCCTTCGCCCAGTACAGCGTCGTATCGGCGGCCTGCATCAGACCGGTCGCCGTCGTGCCGGCGGCGTGCCGCTCGACGACCCCGATGGACGCCGTCAACGACAGCCGCTGACCGACCAGTTCGAAGGGGTCCTCCAGGGCCTTCAGCGCGGACTCGGCGAGGTCGGAGAGCTGCTCGGTGCCGGTGGAGTCCTCCACGAGCAGGGCGAACTCGTCGCCGCCGAGCCGCGCCACCAGGGGCGTGCCGGAGCGGGCGTACCCGGCCTCGTCGGCGACCCGGGTCAGTCGTTCGGCGACGGCGGCCAGCAGCCGGTCGCCCACCCGGTGCCCGAGGGTGTCGTTGACGGCCTTGAACCCGTCCAGGTCCAGGTAGCACAGGCCGATCCGGCCGGTGCCGCTGCGCTCGTACGACTCCGCCTCCAGCGCGGCCGTCAGCCGCTCGAAGAACAACGTGCGGTTGGGCAGCCGGGTCACCGGGTCGTGCATCTGCAAGTGCCGCAGCCTGGCCTGGAGTTCACGGCGGGCGCTGATGTCGGCCGCCGAGACCAGCACACCGGGCGCGCCGTCGGCCAGCGGGGTGACCGTGACCTGCACCCACACCGAGTGGCCCTCGGGATGCTTCAGCCGGCGCGTGCAGCGCAGCTTCGCCTGCCGGCCGCGCAGCACCTCGCGGTACGAGTGCCAGGTACGGGCGTCCGAGGCGAGGTCGACCAGGTCGGCGGCGACCTGTCCGGCCAGCGACTCGGAGCCGGTGCCGAGCAGCTCGCCGAGGGCGGCGTTGGCGCCGACGACCAGGCCCTCACGGTCGACGACGGCCATGGCGAGCGGGGAGGCCGCGAAGCCACGGTGATAGGTGATGTGGTCACTGTCTGTGACGGCTGACCGGTCGAGGTCTGCCGCGGGCGTCGGCCCTTCGGACGTTGCGCTCACCGCTCGCTCCCGCAGTGCACTCGATCTCTGTCCGTGCCGGAAAGTGTGCCGATCATAGAGGCTGGCCCCCCGCCCTTCCAGCCGTATGGCCGGTGTCCGGGACCGTACGGCCACTCTGGCAGATCGTTTCTGCCCACGCCTGGACGGGTTCTTCAGGCCCTCGACCAGTTGTGACGTTCCGTGAGTGTTTCGGGGTGTCGCCCGTCGAGACACGACGTCGCGCAAACGGGCGTACTCACCCTTCTGGTTCAGGCAAACAAGGCAAACCACACAAAACTCACACAGGCTGGGGGCGGTGTCCCGCGAACCGCATCCGGAGGTCCTTCCGTGCCGCGTCCCCAGCTGCGCAGCACCGCCGCCGTGTTCACCACGCTGTCGGCGATCGCCGCGACCTCGATCCTGAGCGGTCAGTCGGTCGCCGAACCCTTCTCCACGGCACCCTGTGCCCTGCACCGGACCGCGGCGCACCATTCGGAGGGCGTGGACACCTGGAACGCCGCCTACGCCCGCCCGCGCGGTGCGGTCGACGCCGTCATGATCTTCCTGTCGTTCCCGGACAACACCCCGAGCACCACCCCTGCCGAGCTGACCGCCGACCACTTCCCGGCCACCAGCCGCTTCTTCGAACGCGCCTCCTACGGCAAGTTCAGCCTGCGCGTGCACCCGCTGAAGCGCTGGCTGCGCATGCCACGCCCGTCGTCGGCGTACGCCATAAGACGCGACTGGAGCGCCCCCGACCGGGCCGCCTACCTGCGCGACGCGTTCGCCGCGGCCGACCCGGACGTCGACTTCTCCCGCTATGACGTCGTGTACTTCGTCGCCGACCCGGACGCGCCCGGCGTGGACTCGGACGCCACGAAGGTCGTCAACCTCGACACCCCGGTGCACCTGGACGGCACGGACGTCCGCCGGGTCGTCACCGTGTTCGAGAAGCATCCCCCGGACCGCCTGGTCCTCGCCCACGAGACCGGCCACGTCTTCGACCTGCCCGACCTCTACCACCGCCCGGTCGACGGCAAGGGCGACTGGGACACGTACGTCGGCGACTGGGACCTGATGGGCAGCCAGTTCGGTCTCTCGCCGGACCTGTTCGCCTGGCACAAGTGGCGCCTGGGCTGGCTCGATCCCCGGCAGGTGGTGTGCGTCACGGGTGCCCGGACGACCCGGCTCACCCTGGAGCCCCTGGAGGCCGGCCCGGACACCCCGACCCAGGGCCTGGCGGGCGCCCCGGCGTTCGGCCTGGGCCACGGCACGAAGCTGGCGGTCGTGCGCACCGGCCCCGACAGCGTCCTCGCCCTGGAGGCCCGCGACTCCGCGGGCAACGACCGGTCGGGCTGCCGGGAGGGCATCCTCGTCTACCGCGTCCGCGGCGCCGCCGAGTCCGGCGGCGGCCCCGTGGAGGTGATCGACGCCCACCCGCACACCGAGGCCTGCTGGGAAACCTCGGTCTACCCCCCACTGGCCGACGCCCCGGTCTCCCTTGGCGAGAGCTTCACCGTCCCGGGCGACGGCGTGAAGATCGAGGTGGAGGGCCGCACAGCCTCTGGCGCCTGGACGGTAGCGATCACCCCGACCCTGAAGGACTGACCCGCCCGACGACAAACGCCCACAGGGAGCGCCCCAGGACGCCGAGCCGGCAACCGTGTCGAGCCGGCAACCGTGTGAAGAGGCCCCCGCTGAGCCACCGCACCATGACGACGGCAGCACCCGTGCCGCACTTCCCAGCCGACGTCCACTGAACCCACGTGAAAGGGGGGTGTGGGTGGCGAAGCCCCCACAACGCGGGGCGAAGCCGCGCAAAAACAGAGATGGCGAGGAAGGTTCGCGTTTTCCGCGAACATGCCTCGCCATCGTCATCGTGCGCCGCCAGGGACTCGAACCCCGGACCCGCTGATTAAGAGTCAGCTGCTCTAACCAACTGAGCTAGCGGCGCCTGCTGACGTCGTAGACCTTAGCATCATGGTCGGCGGGAGGAAAAATCGATATCCGCACCGCCGAGCGGGCCGCCCGGACGGCCGCCCAGAGCAGGATCTCGGGGCCGGGGAGCCAGGGGTGCCGGGTGTCGGGGGCGACCAGCCAGCGGGAATGCGCCGGGGTGCCGGTCTCGGCGCCGTGCAGCGCGGGGACGGTCACCGCGTCGCCGGTGCCGTGGCAGAGCAGCGGCGGTACGCCCTCCGTGCGGCTGTCGGGGCGGTTCGTCCCCCACTCCTCCCAGTCCAGCAGTGAGGGCAGCCGCTGGGCCGTGCCCGGGGCGGCGAACAGCAGCATGCGGCCCCGGTGCACCGCGACCGGCCCGGAGCCGGGCCCCTCGTCCCATAACCGGTCCAGCATGCGACGGCCGAAGATCGCGGGGGCGTTGACCACGTCGAAGGCGGAGCCGCACGGCAGGACCAGCGGGGCCTCGGGCCGCTCCTCCCAGAGGGCCAGCGTGCTGCGCGGGTACGTGCCCGCCGAGGCGAGCCAGGCGGCGCCGTCCGAGGTGACCGAGGTGATGTTCCAGGTGCTGCTGCTCATGCCACCTAGATGTACCCGCGGTGAACGAACGGTTCTGCTGAGTTGCCGAAAACCGGGACAGGGGAGGGCGGGAGGAGTATCTTGCCCACCTGGCATATGCCGTCCGAACGAACCGAACCGAATCGAACCGGACCGGATCGAATCGCACCGGCCCGGTCCGGCTCAGAGCGACTCGCACCGGCCCGGTCCGGCTCAGAGCGACTCGGGCCCCTCCGCGTGCGCACCGCGCAGCAGATCCCGCCCGAACTCGACCATCTTCTTCGCGTAGTCCTCGGTCCACTCCGCGCGCCCCGCGATGTCCGCCGCCGTCAGCCGGTCGAACCGGCGCGGATCGGCGAGCTGGGCCGCGGCCACGGCCTGGAACTCCACGGCACGGTCGGCGGCCGCACGGAACGCCTGCGCCAGCTCCGTCGCCCGCGTGAGCAGCTCCCGCGGATCCTCGATCGACTCCAGGTCGAAGAAGTGCTCCGGATCGCCGGCCGCCTCCGCGGGCTCGAAGAGCAGGGGCGCGGGGCGTAGCCGCGGGTCGTTCCGACGCGGCGTGGGCTCCGCCATGTCTGGTCTCCTCCTCGTCCGGTCCGACGGCACCACCGTCGGGTGGGCCACCGTCCATTGTCCCGCGTGGGCGCAAGAGGGCCCCCGGGGGAAAGCCCGGAGCCTCCTGCCCGAGGCGCTCCTCCTGCCCGAGGCGTTCCGGCTCCGCCGCGGGACGGTTATCCGGCGAGGTGACCGACGTCGTTCCAGTTCTCGATCGCGGGCTCGTCGTAGGCCCAGCCCAGGACCGAGACGGACGTCGGGTTGAGCCGCAGCTGCGCGCCGAAGCCGACGGGGAAGCCCAGCCAGCGGGCGCCGATCGAACGCAGGATGTGGCCGTGGGCGAAGACGAGGACGTCACGGTCGGCGGAGCGGGCCCAGGCGACCACCTCGTCCGCGCGGGCGGAGAGCTCGGCGAGGCTCTCGCCCTCGGGGGCGCCGTCGCGCCACAGCAGCCAGCCGGGCCGTACCGCCTGGATCTCGGCCGGCGTCAGACCCTCGTGCGCGCCGTAGTCGCACTCCATCAGGGTGTCCCAGGTGGACGCGCGGTCGCCGAAGCCGGCCAGGTCACACGTCTCACGCGCGCGTGCCAGCGGGCTGGTGCGCACCTCCACCCCGGGCAGCCCGTCGAACGGGGCCCGGTGCAGCCGCTCGCCGAGCAGCTTGGCGCCGTGCCGGCCCTCCTCCAGGAGCGGTATGTCGGTCCTGCCGGTGTGCTTTCCGGCCAGGGACCACTCGGTCTGTCCGTGCCGGGCCAGCAGGATGCGCGGTGCCATGAGAGACCTTTCGGGGCAAAAAACGGGACCCTTCCATCATTGCTCACCCCTGGCTCACCCCTTGTCCGTGCTCTGCTCACCCCTTGCTCACCGGCCCGGGCAACCCGATGGGCGGTGCCGGCGTCTTTGAGGGCTGGAGTGCCCGCGCGGGTCGATCGGTGGACCCCGTAAGGTGGCACGGTCGCCCGGCCGGGCGCCGCGAAGCAGAAGGGGGAGGGCGATCGGATGCCGCAGACCGAGACACCGGGCACCGAGGTGGTCCCGCGAACCCGGCTGCGCTGGTGGACGGAACTGCCGCTGATCCTCCTGGTCTACGGCTGCTACGAGGCCGGCCGGCTGCTCGTCCGCGGTGATGTCTCCTCCGCCGTCGACCACGGCCTGGCGATCCTGCGCATCGAGAAGGTGCTGCACCTCAACGCCGAGCACCCGCTGAACCGGCTGTTCACCCGGGAGGCGTGGCTCGGCGTACCTGCCGACTTCTGGTACGCCTCGCTGCACTATGTGGTCACGCCGGCCGTGCTGATCTGGCTGTTCCGGTCCCGTGCCGAGATCTACCGGGTGGCCCGCACCTGGCTGATGACCTCCACGATGATCGGCCTGATCGGCTTCACCCTGCTGCCCACCTGCCCGCCCCGGCTGCTCTCCCCGGGCCACGGCTTCGTCGACACCATGGCCCAGTACAGCTCGTACGGCTGGTGGGGCGCGGACGCCAGTGCCCCGCGGGGCATGGGCGGCATGACGAACCAGTACGCGGCCATGCCGAGCCTGCACGTGGGCTGGGCGCTGTGGTGCGGCGTCATGGTGTGGCGGCACTCGCGCACGCGCGCGGGGAAGGTCTTCGGCGTCGCCTACCCGCTGCTGACCGCGCTCGTGGTCATGGGCACCGCCAACCACTACTTCCTGGACGCGGTCGCGGGCGCCGCCGTGATGGGCGTCGGCCTGCTGCTCGCTCCGCACGTGGTGCGCGCGTTCGCCCTGCTGCAGGCCCGCGTCGGCCTCGGCGCGACCGGGGATGCGAGCGGGGACGCTACGGCCGACGTGACGGCCGACGTGCCCGCGGACGCGACCGGACGCGCGGCGGAGCCGGTGGGTGCGGGCTCCCCGATTGTCAGTGCCGGATGCCAGACTTCCGCGGGTGAGCGAATTCCACGGCAGCGCGAGCCGCGGCCCGGCGCCGCGGCCGAACCCGACGCCTCCGCCGCCGACGCCGGCGAAGGGGCTCCGGCAGCGGCTCGCTGAGCTGCGCGGCCCCGACGTACCGGCCAAGGCACTGGACGCGCGCGCCCTCGCGGCGCTCGCCGCCAACCCCGGCTGCCGCAGACGGGCGATCCTGGACGGCGCGGGGGTGGACAAGGCGGCGCTCGCCGGCGCGCTGGGCGCCCCCGCCGGCACCGGGCAGTCGCAGTTCGCGCTGATCCGGGGCAACACGTTCGAGGCGCGCGTCAAGGCGGACGGCGGTGCGGAGCTGCTGCGCCTCGCCCACACCCGGCTCGACCCGGGCGCCCAACCGCCCGACGGAACCGCCGCCGTACCCGACCTGACCGCCATCGGCCCCGAGGGGCGTACGGCCCGTACGGCGCTGGCGCTGCGCGAGGCCACCGGCGCGGGCGGCTGGACGCTGCTGGACCACCCCATGGTGGCGCTGGACGTGGCCGGCTCGCTCGCGTTCCTCGAGCCGGACGCGGTGGTGGTGCACCCGGACGGCAGCTGGACCGTCGTGGAGATCAAGTCGTTCCCCATGCTGGACGGCTCCGCCGACCCGGCGAAGGTCGGCGCGGCGGCCCGCCAGTCCGCGGTGTACGTGCTGGCCCTGGAGGAGGTCGCCGCCCGCCTCGACCCCGCACCGGTCGTCCGGCACCAGGTGCTGCTGGTGTGCCCGAAGGACTTCTCCAACCTGCCCACCGGCTCCGCCGTGGACGTCCGCAAGCAGCGCGCCGTCACCGCCCGTCAGCTCACCCGGCTCACCCGGCTCGAGGAGATCGCCGACTCCCTGCCCGCGGGCGCCTGCTTCTCCCCGGCCCTGCCGGCCGAGGAACTGACGGCCGCGGTCGAGGCGGTCCCGGCGACCTACGCACCCGAATGCCTCTCCGCCTGCGAACTGGCCTTCCACTGCCGCGACCGTTGCGGCGCGGCCGGCGAGGTGACCCGCCTCGGCCGCCCCCTGCGCGCCGAACTGGGCGGCCTGACCACCGTCGAGGAGGTCCTCTCAGCCGCCCACGGCGAAACCGGTGACCCCACGGACCCGACGGTCACCGCCCTGCGCCGCGCGGCGGAACTCCGCGCGGAGGCGCTGGCAGAGGCGGCCCGGGAACACGCGGGGTCCGAGTCCGAGGCCGGGTACGCGCGTGTGTCCGGGGAGGGGCGGGGGACCGGCTCCGTGCCCGCGGCCGCGCCCGCCCCCGACGACCAGCGGGGCCGGACACCCACCGCCTCGCCCGATCGCACACTGGCCGTCCCGCAGGGCCGGGCACCCGACGACCCGCACCGCCCCGCCTCCGCCGATCGGTCCGGGCTCACCTCCGGTGACGTAGACCTGTCGGATCCCCGTGCGACGGCGGCGGCGACCGGGACCGGGCCCGCGGACCCGAAGGGGGCGTCGTGTCGCTGATCGCCACCCTCGCCCGGCTGGAGGCCGTCAGCAGTGGTCGGGCGCAGGCCGTCGCGACCGTGCGGCACCGGCATCTGTCCGGGCGGCCGCTGGTGTTCGTGCCGTTGACCACGGCAGGTGAGGCCGGGGCACCGCTCGGTGCGCTGGTCGGCACCGACCGGGACGCGCCGCGTCTGCTGGTCGTGCCGCAGCCGCGCGACCGTGAGCTGCGGTTCGCGTTCCTCGCCGAACTGGCCGGCGTGATCCTGCCGTACATCGAGGACCACACCGCGTCCGTGGAGGCGGCCGAGCGCACCGAGACCGATCCGGAGACCGGCAAACGGGTGAAGGTCGAGGTCGAGCTGTGCGCGGACGCGGCCCAGCTGATCGTGCCCAGCCGCGCCGGCCTGGACTTCGTACGGCTGCTCGGGCGGTCCATGCGGTTCCGGCGCACCGCCGAGCAGGACCCGGAGACGCCCTACCCGGCGCCGCCCCGCGTGCCGCTGCTCGGCCGCTGGCTGACCCACTACGGCGAGCGGGCCCGGGTGCCCGGCTCCTCGCTGCTGCTGGCCCTCACCGACGTGCTGTCCCGGCACTGGGCCACCGGCCAGTCCAGCGTCGAGGACCAGCACCTCGGCGCCCTGCTCGCCTGGATCGACCCGCCGGAGGGCAGCACCGGCGCCGAGGCCGCCCGGCGCGCGGAACTCGCGCGCGATGCGGCCGGGCAACTGCTGCTGCCGCCCGCCGGCCCGGCGACCGACCCGGCGTTCGACAACCGGCTGCTGGCCCCCGCCATCGAGCGCTACGACCAGGCCCGCATCACGCTCGCCGCCGCCGAGGACGCCCTGGAGGCCGACGACCGGCTCGGCGCGCTCACCGCGACCGAGCGGGAGATCCGCGCGCTGGTCGAGAGCCGCACCAGGCCCACCTGGGACGCGGTGTGGCGGGGCCTGGACCTGCTGCGGGAGCTGCCCGAGGGCGCGCACGCGGAGGAGCGCTGGACCCGCGACCGCTGGTCGTTCACCGGCCACCGCGACCGGGTCCTGGCGGGTGAGCCCCCGCAGCCCCGCCGGGACGACGCGGTGACGGCGGCGAACAAGCTGGCCACGCGCGAGCGCGAGCAGGCCCGGCTGGACGCGCAGGAGGCGCTGGACGACCCGCTGGTGATGGCCGCGCGGCGCCTGGCCGGGGAGGCGTTCACGGGCGAGGTGACCGACGTCGTGATGGCGTACAGCGAGGGCAAGCGGCCCAGCCCGCGCCCGCTGGTGACCGTCCGCACGGACGACCGGCCGCATCTCGCCGAGCGGGCGAAGGTGTACCGCACGCTGGGCGGCAGACCGCAGACGGCGGAGTTCGTCGGATACGAGGGCACCCCGGAGGAGGGGGTCCTGGTCCTGCGGATCACCGACAAGATGGGCCGGGGCAAGGAGCCCGAGCCGGGCTCGGTGCCGGAGAAGGGCGACCGGATCTGCTGCACGCTGTTCGAGCACGAGCAGCGCGGCGGCGCGAAACTGCCCGACCCGGAGCAGACCCCGTGGACGCACGGCGGCCCGCCCGGCGAGGCCGTACCAGAGGCCGCGGACGCGGTCACCCAGGAGGACGTCCTGTGACGACCGTCGGCTTCGACCCCTCGGCCGCGGCGGCCCGCGCCACCGAGGCGATCCTCCACGACACGCTGCACGGCACCGACCGCGGTGTGGTCGTCGACTCCCCGCCGGGCGCCGGCAAGTCCACGCTCGTGGTCCGCGCGGCACTCGAACTCGCCGGTGCCGGACGCCCGCTGATGGTGGTCGCGCAGACCAACGCGCAGGTCGACGACCTGGTCGTGCGGCTCGCCGAGAAGAACCCCGACCTGCCGGTGGGCCGCCTGCACAGCAGCGACGCCGACGCCTACGACAAGGCGCTCGACGACCTGCCGAGCGTCCGTACGTCCGCGAAGGCGGCCGACCTGAACGGCCTGCCGGTCGTCCTGTCCACGGCCGCGAAGTGGGCGCACGTCAAGGTGGACGAGCCGTGGCGGCACGCGATCGTCGACGAGGCGTACCAGATGCGCTCGGACTCCCTGCTGGCCGTGGCCGGGCTGTTCGAGCGGGCGCTGTTCGTGGGCGACCCGGGCCAGCTTGACCCGTTCGCGATCGTCGGCAGCGAGCAGTGGGCGGGACTGTCGTACGACCCCTCGGCCTCGGCGGTGACGACCCTGCTGGCCCACAACCCGGCCCTGCCGCAGCACCGCCTCCCCGTCTCCTGGCGCCTGCCGGCCTCGGCCGCGCCCCTGGTCTCGGACGCCTTCTACCCCTTCACCCCGTTCCGCAGCGGCACCGGCCACGGCGACCGCCGGCTCGCCTTCGCCGTCCCCTCCGACGACTCCGGCCCGGACCGGGTGATCGACGAGGCCGCGGAATCCGGCTGGGGCCTGCTGGAACTGCCCGCCCGCCACACCCCGCGCACGGACCCGGAGGCGGTGCGCGCGGTCGCGACGGTCGTACGGCGCCTGTTGGACCGCGGCGGCGCGGCCACCTCGGAGCGTGCGCCGGACCCCGCACCCCTGACAGCCGACCGGATCGCCGTCGGCACGGCCCACCGGGACCAGGCGGCGGCGGTCCGCGCGGCGCTGACCGAACTGGGCGTCACGGACGTCACGGTCGACACAGCCAACCGCCTCCAGGGCCGCGAGTACGACGTCACGGTCGTCCTGCACCCCCTCTCCGGCCGCCCCGACGCCACCGCCTTCCACCTGGAGACCGGCCGCCTCTGCGTCCTGGCCTCCCGCCACCGCCACGCCTGCATCGTCGTCTGCCGAGCCGGCGTCACCGACCTCCTGGACGACTACCCCTCCACGGAACCCGTCCAGCTGGGCACCCTGGTCAAATTTCCCGACGGCTGGGAGGCGAACCATGCGGTGCTGGCGAAGCTGGGGGAGCATCGGGTGGTCTGGCGGCCCTGACCGTCTCTCCGGTACCTGCCCAGGCAGACGATCGGCGCAGCTGGGGCCAATCCGCCGGACGGAGTCCGGTACGCCGCCGGGGGCGGCCATGGGAAACAGCCCCGACGGCTGGGAGGCGAACCATGCGGTGCTGGCGAAGCTGGGGGAGCATCGGGTGGTCTGGCGGCCCTGACCGTCACTTCGGCGGGCGGTCGGGGCGGCGCCGCCCGGTCCGCCGGACGGAGTCCGGTACGCCGCCGGGGGCGGTCGATGGTCGCAGGCTCAGGGCTTGCTCTTCAGGGCACCTTTCAGTTCTCCCCTTCGGCGTATTCCGAGCTTGCGGTATGTGCTGGTCAGGTGGGTTTCCACGGTGCGGCGGGCCAGGTGGAGCAGGTCTGCTATCTCCGGGTTCGTGTGGCCTTCCGCCGCCAGTTCCGCTATGCGGCGTTCGCTGCCCGTGAGGGCGCCCGAGCCCGTGCGGTCCGTGGCCGGGCGGCGGGCGCCGCCCTCGCGCAGGGCACGTTCGGCCTGGCCGCGCAGGTGGAGGGCGCCCGCGCGTTCGGCGTGTTCCGCCGCCTCGCGCAGGCAGTCGCGGGCCCTGGACCGTTCGCCCGCCGCCGTGAGGGACCGGCCCTGCCGGATCAGGGCCCGGGACAGCTCCGTGGGGGACGGCGCCCCCCGGAGCAGCTCGGTCGCCTCCGCCGCCAGATCCAGGCCGCGGCGGCCCCCCGTCGCCGCCGCCACCACCGACAGCGCGCGGCCCACCGTTCTCGGGGTGTTCCAGATCCTGGCCAGGCGCAGTTCCTCCGCCGCCAGCGTCAGCGCCTCGCGAGGGCTGCCCAGGGCCAGGCGGCACTCCGCCGCCGCCGTGCGCCACGGGGTGACCACCGGGCTGACCACTTCCCTGGACGACTGGCGGCGGCCGCACTCCAGGAAGTCGTGCAGGGCGGCCGCCGGGTCGCCCGACGCGGCCCGGAGGGCGCCCCGGGCGTACAGGAACCGGTTGAACTCCCAGTTGTCCGGGGCCTCGCGGGGATCCAGGGCATCCGCCAGCCGGCAAGCCTCCGCGACGCGGCCCGTGTGGACGAGCGCCGTCAGGGCGTGGGCGTGCCGGTTGCCCGGGACCGTGCCGGCGGGCGGGCTCCGCCACACACCGGGGTCGGCCAGCGCGGCCTCGTGGTCGTCGCGGGCCGCCGCTATGTCGCCCCGGGTGTTCAGCAGGGCCCGGCGCATGGGGTGCAGGACCGCGGGACGCAGACCCGTCAGACCCCGGTTCACCAGACGGTCCGCCTCGTCCAGCTCGTCCGCCCACTGGGCTATCGCCGCCGCCGTACCCACCAGGAAGGGATCCGACAGAGGGTCCGCCGGTTCGGCCAGCAGCACGCGGACCCGGCGCATCGCCTCATCCGCCGACGTCAGGCCGCCCGTCGAAGCGTGGCGCACCAGGAGCGACTGGCCCGCCGCGCCCAGGAGTTCGGGGGAGTGCGCGGCGGTGTCGGCCGTCAGCCGGTACACCTCGCGCCGTACCGCCTGGTCCTCCTCGGACAGCATCGCGGAAGCCGTCCTGAGCGTACGCAACAGGTCCGGCCGGCCGTGCAGCCGGCCGCCGGCCTCGCGCAGCACGTGCACCGCCGACCGGGCCTTGCCGCGTCCCGCGAGCGCCGTGCCCAGGGCCATGGCCGCCCGGACCCGGTCGTGCGGTTCCGCCGCCAGGCGCACGGCCTCCGACAGCCGGGGGATGCCCGCCGGTGAGCCCTGCAAGGTGTGTTCCAGGGAGCCCAGTTCGGTCAGTAGGCGCTGCCGGTGGGGCTCGGGCAGGGGCTCGGCCAGGGCGCGGCGCAGATATGTCACGGCGTCGTCGGTCCGGGCGTCCCCGACGGCCAGTTCCGCCGCGTCCCGGAGGACGGCGAAGGCCCACGAGGGTGCCGTCTCCTCGGTTGTGCCGTCGGCCGCCAGGAGCCTGCGTGCCACCGACTCCGTGGGCGCGCCGCGCTGCAGCATCGCGCGGGCCGCCGCCCGGTGCGCGGCGCTCCGCCGCGCCGTCGGCACGCCGGTGAGGATCGCGTCCCGCAGCAGGCGGTGGGCGTAGTGCGGGCGGCCCGTGCGGTCCCGGCGCAGCAGGCCGAAGCCGGTCATGGCGGTCAGCCACCCGCTCACCCGGGCCGGGTCCGTGCCGGTCAACTCACCCAGCAGACCGGGCAGTCCGGCGGCGTGACAGTGCGGGGCGACGGCGCCGTCGTACGGGGACAGCGCCGCCGCGCGGGCGTCCAGGCCCTCGTCCAGGATGGCCAGGATGCGCGCGACCTCGGTCGTGGCCGGGCCCGCGCTGTCCAGCCACCACGAGACGGCCGCCGGGTACGCCCCCGGGTACAGCGCGGCGGACGCCTCCGGCACCCGCTCCGGTGCGGAGGTCCGGCGGCCGTCGGCGCCCAGGTCGTCGAGCAACGCGCGGATCAGCAGAGGATTGTTGGCTCCCGCCCGTACACAACCGGCCAGCACGTCGGCTACGGTTCCGTCCGGAAGCGCCGAACGCACCAGTTCCTCGGCGGCGTTCGTGCTCAGCGGAGACAGGGTGTGCGTGTGCACGAGGGCCGGAGACAGGGTGTGCGCGAAGCCCGTCGCGGGCGGATCTATGTCGTACTGGCTGCGTTCGGTGACCGCGATGAGCAGTGGCAGCGTCAGCCCGCCCACGTGGCGCGCCGATTCCAGCAGCCAGCGGTGCGACGGCGCGTCGGCCAGGTGCACGTCGTCCACGGCGACGAAGAGCGGCGTCTCGGCGGCGTACGACCGCAGGGCCCGCCACAGTTCGTCGCCACGGGCCCGCTCGTCACCCTCCCCGGGCGCCGGCGGGGACCCCGGCGCGGAACCGAGGAGCTGGAGCACCGTACCGAAGGGCACCCCCGCGTTCTCCGCGAAGCAGCGGGCCCGCAGCACGCGCATGCCACGCGCCGCGGCGTCCTCTGCGGCGGCCTCCAGGACCGTGGTGCGGCCGGTGCCGGTCGCGCCGCGGACGAGGACGACCCGGCCGGAGCCGGCCCGCGCCCGCTCCGCCTGCTCGGCCACCAGGGCGAGCGCCTCCCGATGTTCGGGCATCGGCTCGACGGGGGGCAGGACAACGCCTAACGGTCCGGACATCGCAGCCTCCTTTCACGGACGTGACTCCTCGCAGTGCAGGACGGTCCCCACCGGGATGTGGTTGGCGTGACGCGTCCCACGAGGCTCGAACGCGTCGCCGGCACCACGTCGCCGCCGGCTCCGCCGCGGCCGGCACCCGCCCCGCGCCGACGCCCCCGTAGTGGTCGCGGCCGCCCGATCTCGTGGTCCCTCTCGTGGTGCTCCACGATTGCGCGCCGCGCTCTTCCCCGGACAGGGTGGATCAGGCACACACGCCACCCGGCCAGGTGGCGCGCGCGTGAAGGACATGGGGGAGACGGTTGCTCGGCACACACCGCACCACAGGCACCGTTACGGTCCCGGCGGAGCGGATACCGGTGGTGGTGCACGCCCCGGACCCGATCTCCCGGGAGGGCGCGCTCAGCCAGTTGCGCAGACACCCCGAGATCGACCTGCGCCAGGACGAGGACGGCGGGCCCGGCACGGTCGCGCTCCTCATCAGCGACGCGCTCGACGAACCCGCGCTGACCCGGCTGCGCCGCCTCGTGCGCAGCGAGGGCGGCCGGGCCGTCCTCGTCGTGGCCGCGCTGCGCGAGACCGACCTGCTCGAAGTGATCGAGTGCGGGGTCGGTGCCATCGTGTGGCGCCACGAGGCCACCGGCCACCGTCTGGTGCAGGCCGTGCTCGCCGCCGCCCGCGGTGACGGGGACCTGCCCTCCGACCTGCTCGGCCGGCTCATCAGCCAGGTGGGAACGCTGCACCGCAGTGCGGCCGGCCGCCCCGGCGGACCGTCCTCGGGCCTCGGGCCGCGCGAGGTGGACGTGCTGCGTCTGGTGGCCGAGGGTCTCGACACCGGGGAGATCGCAAGCAAACTGTCCTACTCCGAACGCACGGTCAAGAACGTCATGCACGGGCTGACCACACGGCTGCGTCTTCGCAATCGCGCACATGCCGTGGCCCATGCCCTCCGAGAAGGCTACATCTGACCGAACGGGCACTTGAACAGCACCTATGGGCCAACACGCCTGCCCCGCCGTGCCTGGCGCGGCCGGGTGGAGTGAACGGCAGGATGGACACACGGCCGGCCCATCGACGACGGCCGCGACGGTTCGGGAGCGTGACGGTGATCCACGAGGTGGACGAGGTGCTCAAGCGCCTGCTGTCCGGCGGCGCGCTCGCGGGCTCCGGCGTCGACGTGACCCTGGACGCGCCGACCCGCGACTGGGCGGCGCGCCGCAACGCGCCCACCATCAACTGCTACCTGTACGACATCCGTGAGGACACCCACCGGCGCCAGCGCGGTCACCAGCAGATCCGCGACGAACGGGACGTCGTCGTCAAGCGCCGTCAGCCACCGCGCTGGTTCCGGCTGTCGTACCTGGTGACCGCGTGGACGAAGCAGCCGCAGGACGAACACCGGCTGCTGTCCGCGGTGATGGCGACGCTGCTGCCGCAGGAACTGCTGCCCGCGAGCGAACTGCCCGGCGCGCTCGGGGAGCTGGGCCTGGCCGTGCCGCTGTCGGTGGCCGGAATCCAGTCGGAGGCCAAGTCCCTCGCGGAGATCTGGTCCGCGCTCGGCGGCGAACTCAAGCCGTCCCTGGACCTCGTGGTCACCGCACCGTTCCCCGCGTTCCCCGAGTACGACGCCGGCCCGCCCGTCACCGAGGGCGCCGTGGTCCGGGCCCGCAGGCTCGACGGCCCGCCGGAGGCCACGGAAGCGCGCGGGCACCGGACCAGCCAGGTCGAGGCGGCCAAGGCGGCCCGGGCTGCCCGGCGCACGGCCGGACAGATCTCCGAGTCCGCCGAAGGCAGCGCGCGTTGAGCGGCACCACCCCTGACCCCGGCGCCCCCGCCGACGCACTGCTCGCCCGGCTCGACGAGCTGCGCGCCCGTGCCGGCGCGCTCGTGGACCGGCGTTCCGCCGACGACCCGACGGCCGGTGACCCGTTGCGCGGCCTGTACCTGTCCGACGACGCCGTACGGCACCTGCTGCACCGCCCACCACATCAGGGGCCGCCGAACGAGCAGCCGCCCGCCGAGCAGCCGCCCACCGCGGCCCGCGACGACCGGCTCACCCGGCTCGCCCGGCGGCTGGGCCTGACCGAACTCGACGCCACCGTCCTGCTCATCGCCCTCGCTCCGGACCTGGACCGCGGCTTCGAGCCGCTGTACGGCTACCTCAACGACGACGTCAGCCGCCGCCGCGCCACCGTCGGCCTCGCCCTCGACCTGTGCGGGCTGCCGGCCCACCTGGCGGACGCGCGGGCCCGCTTCCATCCGGCGGCGCCGCTGACCGCGTTCGGGCTGCTCACCGTGGAAGAGCCCGAACGCCCCTTCCTCTCCCGCGCCCTGCGGGTGCCCGACCGGCTCCTCGCCCACCTCCTTGGCGACGACACCCCGGACCCGGCCCTGGCAGGGCAGGTGAGCGAACTCCTGCCCGGGACGCAGACGGCGGCCGGCGGCGACTTCGCCAAGCGGCTCGGGGCGCGGCTCGCCACCGACCCGCCCACCGTCGTCTACCTGCACGAGCGCCGCGAGGGCGACGGCCTGGCCGCCGTGCGTGCCGCCCTCGGGACCGTGGGCCTGGCCGCCCTGCACTGCACCGGCCCCGAGGACCAGGTCCCCGGCCTGCTGCGCGAGGCCCGGCTGGGCGGCCGCGCCGTGGTCCTGTCCTCGCTGCCGGAGCGACCGGCGGAGCTGCTGCGGACGCTGACCGCCGCCCCGGATCTCCCCGTGGTCCTCGTCGCGCCCCGCCCCTACGACCCGCAGTGGTGCGAGAACGACCCGCTGGTCCTGGAGGCGCCCCGGCAGCACGCGGGCGCGGCGCACGCCTGGGCGAGCGGACTGAGCCAAGGCGGCATCGAAGAAGAGGAGTTGGGCTTCGACCTGGCGGCCACCGTGGCGCCGTACCGGCTCGGCGGCGACCGGGTCGCCCGGGCGGCGCGGGCCGCGCGCGGCCTCGCCGGGTTCGACGGCGCCCCGCTCACCGCCGCCCACCTGCGGCTGGCCGCCCGCCAGCAAGGGGCCTCGGGGCTCGAACGGCACGCCCGCCGGATCAGCCCGGACGTCGACTGGGGCGACCTCGTCCTGCCCGACAAGCCCCTCGCCCAGCTGCGCGAACTCGCCCTGCGCGCCCGCCACCGCGACCGTGTCCTCGGCGACTGGCGGCTCAGCGCGGGCGGCGGGCGCGGCCGGGGCGTGCTCGGCCTGTTCGCGGGCGAGTCCGGCACCGGGAAGACCCTGTCCGCGGAGGTCGTCGCCGCCGAACTCGGCCTGGACCTCTACGTCGTCCAGCTGTCGTCCGTGGTCGACAAATACGTCGGCGAGACCGAGAAGAACCTGGAACGGATCTTCACCGAGGCCGACCGCACCGACGCCGTGCTGCTCTTCGACGAGGCCGACGCGGTGTTCGGAAAGCGGTCCGAGGTCAAGGACGCCCACGACCGGTACGCCAACATGGAGAGTGCCTACCTGCTCCAGCGCCTGGAGTCCTTCGACGGCATCGCGCTGCTCACCACGAACCTGCGCGCCAACATAGACGAGGCGTTCACGCGCCGGCTCGACCTCGTCGTCGACTTCCCCTTCCCCGACGTGGAGCAGCGCGGCGCCCTGTGGCGGCACAGCCTCTCCCACGTGCCCGGCGGCGCCGAGGCGGGGCGCGACATCGCCGGGCTCTCGCGGGAGTTCGAGCTGGCGGGCGGCACGATCCGCTCCGCCGTGGTCACCGCGGCCTACCTGGCAGCCGGCCGGGGGGAGACGGTGACGACGGCGGACCTCCTGGAGGGGGCCCGCCGTGAGTACCGCAAGGCGGGGCGGCTGGTGCCCGGCGAGGGCACCTGGTAGCCGGACCGATCACCCCTGTTCGGGGTGCACGATCTTCCACTGCTGGTCCTCGTAGTTGGTGCAGTTGTCGAGGACCAGGTCGGTGTCGTCTCCGCCGTTGGAGTCGCCGTCCACGCCGATGCAGAGCTGGTTGCTGGTGAAGTTACGGATCCAGTACTCGCCGTTCTTCTGTTTGTCGGCCCAGTACAGCTGGTTGTCCTGCGTGGCGTCGCAGGTGTACTCGGTGATCTTCTGCCCGACGGGCGCGGGCCCGTTGTACGGCAGGTCCAGGCAGAGTCCGTCCTTGACGTTGCGGATCAGGAACAGGGCCGCGCCGCCGGGACCGCCGTGTTCGTCCTGCACGTCGAGGTCGAAGAGCTGGTTGTCGTGGTCGGAGCCGTCACAGACGTACTCCCGTACGGGGCCGTTGATCGTGCCCTTGTCGTAGCCCGGGATGTCCACGCACTTCTTGGTGGTCGGGTTGTAGAGCAGGACGTTGCTCGCGGGCACCACGGGGGCGGGCTTCTTGTGCTTCGGGGTGGACGGCGCCCCGCCGCCGCCAGGCCCGCCCCCGGTGCTGGGCTTCTGCTCAGGCTGTGTCTGCACGGGATCGGGGGCCGTGTTGTGGCTGGGCGGGGGCGACGGGGTCGGCTGGAGCGTCGCACCGGCCTCGGCGGCGTTGACCTCGGTGGCGGCGGTGGTCACGCCCGGCTTGTGGGTGAACCAGAACATCGCGAACGCGACCGCGAGGGCCGTCAGCAGTCCGAAGAAGGTCGCCAGCCAGCGGGGCAGGAAACCGGGCTGCAGATAGGTGCCCTCGGCAGCGAGGGGCTGGGACCCCGACCGGAGCACGGAGAGCTTGTACGGATGGCGCTCCTTCGTCCCGAACCAGATGATCCGGCGCGGCTTGAGCGTGGCGTCGACGAAGGCGGCCCGGCCGGGCTCGATCTGTACGTTGCTCGGGGAGATGTCGTACGCCAACTGGTCACTGTTGTCCGCCCCGTTGACGGTGGCGGTGAGCCTGGTGTTGCCCAGGTTGTCGACGGCGAGCTTCGGGCGGCCCCGGAAGCGGCCCTTGACGGTCGGCGGCACCAGTTCGGCGCGCACCTCGGTGAACGGCGTGATGGTGAGGTTTCCCTCGGGGACGGTGGTCGCCTCGGGGTGCTCGGTGGGCGTGATCCGCACGGCGTACGGGTTGGGGCCGGCCGTCGCGTCCGGGGTGCGCGGGGGCGCGAAGGTCAGCTCGACGGTGCCCGTGGTGCCGGGATAGAGCCGCAGGGACGGTGGTTCGACCGTGGTCCAGGGGGCGACGGGGCCCACCGGTTCGAAGCGGTACTCGTCGACGACGTCACCGGTGTTGCGCAGCCGCAGCCGCACGCGGGTGGTGCTGCCCGGATCGACGGTGGCGGAGGCGGGTTCGAGGGATGTCCACAGGCTCACGCGTGCACGTTAGTCGGCGGGAGAGGGCCGGGACAGGAGCGCCGGGGCAGGCTTGCTGCGCGAAAGTGCACGGGCGGGGGGCGCGCGCGGGCCTGCCCGTACGGCCTCCGGGGCAGCGTCGTCCGAGATGCCCTCAGGGGCAGCAGCGGGGGCAACGGGCATGCCCCGTACCTGGCCCCCGGGGCCGTTTCCGCCTCGCCCCGCGCGCGTGAGGCTGGGGTGGTTCCTGGCTCGTACCACGAGGAGAGCAGAGCATGCCGTCCTACCTGTCACCCGGCGTCTACGTCGAGGAGGTGGCCAGCGGCTCGCGCCCGATCGAGGGAGTGGGGACGTCGGTGGCGGCCTTCGTGGGCCTGGCCCCGAGCGGTCCGCTGAACGAGCCGACCCTGGTGACCAACTGGACCCAGTACGTCGCCCACTTCGGCGAGTTCACCGACGGGTACTACCTGGCGCACTCCGTCTACGGCTTCTTCAACAACGGCGGTACGGCCGCCTACGTGGTCCGCGTCGGCGGCTCCGCCGAGGGCGCCCCCCTGGACCGGGCGAACGCCGGCGGCACGTCCGCCCCGGCGGTCGGCGCCGCCTCCCGGGCCGCGCTGTCCGCGGGCGAACCGGCACAGCTGGGCACCTTCTCGGTGTCCGCGACCGGCTCCGCCCCCAGCGGCGGCCGGCTGAGCGTGGAGGTCGCCGACGCGGACGGCGAAGGGCCGGCCGAACGCTTCAGGCTGAACGTCAAGGACGGCGACCAGACCGTCGAGAGTTTCGACGTGACCGCCAAGAAGGGCGGCCGGAACTACGTCGTCACCCAGGTGAAGGAGCGGTCCAAGCTCATCACCGTCATCGAGGCCGTGCCCGCCGCCCAGCTGGCCCGCCCCGACAACCAGACGCTGGCCCTGGCGGCGCCGGCGCCCGCCCCCGCGCCGGTCCCCGCAGCCAAGGGCCAGGACGACGCGCACCCCGGCCCGGCCGAGTACCTCGGTGACTCCGCGGACCGTACCGGCTTCGGTGGTCTGGAGGCCGTCGACGAGGTCTCCATGGTCGCCGTCCCCGACCTGATGGCCGCCTACCAGCGCGGCGCGATCGACCTGGAGGCCGTCAAGGCCGTCCAGCTGGGCCTGATCGCGCACTGCGAGCTGATGGGCGACCGCGTCGCGGTGATCGACCCGCCACCGGGCCTGAACGCCCGCCAGATCCGGGTGTGGCGCCAGGAGACCGCCGGCTACGACTCCAAGTACGCGGCCCTGTACTACCCGTGGATCAAGTCCTTCGACCCGTCCACCGGCGCGGCCCGCATCATCCCGCCGAGCGGCCACATCGCCGGCATCTGGGCCCGCAGCGACTCCGAGCGCGGCGTGCACAAGGCGCCCGCCAACGAGGTCGTACGCGGCGCGGTCGACCTGGAGTACCAGGTCACCCGCGGTGAACAGGACCTGCTCAACCCGATCGGCGTCAACTGCATCCGCTCCTTCCCCGGCCGTGGCATCCGGGTGTGGGGGGCGCGCACCCTCTCCTCGGACCCGGCCTGGCGCTACCTGAACATCCGCAGGTACTTCAACTACCTGGAGGAGTCGATCCTGATCGGCACGCAGTGGGTGGTGTTCGAGCCGAACGACCACAACCTGTGGGCGCGGATCCGGCGCAACATCTCGGCGTTCCTGGTCAACGAGTGGCGCGAGGGCGCCCTGTTCGGCCAGCGCGCCGAGGACGCCTTCTACGTCAAGTGCGACGACGAGACCAACACCCCGGAGTCGGTGGACCTCGGCCGGGTCATCTGCGAGATCGGCATCGCGCCGGTCAAGCCCGCCGAGTTCGTGATCTTCCGGCTGGCCCAGTTCTCCAGCGGCAACGGGGAGCTGGAGGAGTAGCCCGGCCCGGGCCCCGCCCCTCGCAGGTCACCACCACCACGCCCTCGGACCGCTCCAGAAGGACAGCGAACACATGAGTCTCCAGCCGGGTGACAGCCTCACCTCACACAATTTCGCCCTGCAGATCGACGGGGTCATGGTCGAGTACCTCGCCGAGGTCAGCGGTCTGTCCATCGAGCAGGACGTCATCACCTACCAGCAGAACGCCGGGACCACCGGCCTCAACACGGTCAAGAACCTGCCCGGCGTGAAGAAGAACGGCACCTGCACGGTCGTACGCGGCATGACCCAGTCGGCCTCGTTCACCCAGTGGATCAACGAGTCGATCCAGGGGCAGATGGGCACGGCCCGCAAGAACGCCACGATCATCTTCATGGACTTCGTCAACAGCCCCACCAAGCGCTACCACCTGCGCAACGCGTGGTGCAGCAAGATCGACGCGAGTGCCGTGAAGGCGGGTGAGGCGTCCGCGCTCACCGAGACCGTGACCATCACCTTCGAAGAACTGGTCATCGAATAATGCGGCGTTCGCCCGCCAGGGCCGGGGGCGCCGCCGTCACCTACCCCGGCGCGGACCCGGCCGCGCCGGACGCGGCGGCGGGGGCCGCCGGGGCGGAGACGGCGAGCGGTTCCGGGGCGGTCCGGGCCGCGGCACCGGCGCCGGCCGCGCACCAGCCGCCGCCCGAGCAACAGCAGGTGCTGCGCACGGAGTTCCCCTTCCAGCTGCCGCGCGGGTACGTCGACGAGTCGGGCACCGTCCACCGGGACGGCGTGATGCGTCTGGCGACCGCGCGGGACGAGCTGATCCCGCTGCGGGACGTCCGGGTGCAGGAGAACCCGGCGTTCCTGTCGGTGGTGCTGCTCGGCCGGGTCATCACCCGGCTCGGCACGCTGCCCCTGGTGCACGACGGGACGGTGGAGAACATGTTCGCCTCCGACCTGGCGTTCCTCCAGGACTTCTACCGCCAGATCAACGCGGAGGGCCACACCCGCGCAGCCGTGCAGTGCCCGCACTGCTCGGAGTCCTTCGAGGTGGAACTCGGCGGGAGCCGCCTGGGGGAATCGTGACGTACGCGACCGACCGACTGCACGAGGAGATCGCGTACGTCGCCTACCACTTCCACTGGGGCCTGGACCAGATCCTGGACTTGGAACACCACGACCGCCGCCGGTACGCGCAGGAGATCGCGTCCCTGGTGACGCGCGGCGAAGCGGGGGACTGAACTGTGGGGTTGTTGGATCGGTGGCGGGGTCGTTCCTCGGCGGGGCCGGGGGCGTCGGCGGCACCGGAGCCGGGTGCCGCCGCTTCCACCGGGGACGGTACTGCTACGGCGTCCGGGAGCTCGGCGGCCCCGACGCGGGCGGCGGCGGCCGGGTGGACCAGGCTGCCGCCCCTTCAGCGTGCCCTCGCCCCGCGCACGGGGTCCCGCGCGGACGCGGGCGTCGCCGACGCGCGTTTCGGCGGCTCCCTGCCCACCTGGCAGAACCCGTCCTTCATGAACACGCGGTCGCACGCGGTCCTCGACGGCACGACGAGCGCGATGCTGGCGAGCTCCCTCTCGACGCCGGGGTCCGCGCGGCCGGGGCTCGAAGGGGTCACCGAAGCACTGCCCTTGAGGGCGCTCGGGCAGGCACCGGGTGCGGACGCCGGGCTCCCGCCGGCACAGCGCAGGCCCGCTGTGCCACTGCGCCGCATTCCCGTGACGGAACCGGCTCCGGCGGCTACGGCTGTCCCCTCGCCGGCTCCGCTGGTTCAGGTCGAGCCCGTCCGGCCGGCGGCGCGTCCCGTGAACGCCCCGCGTCCGGTGGGCGGTGTCCGCGCGACCCCGGTGCCCGCGCCCTCGGTTCCGGCGCGTCGGCCGTCCCTGACGCAGGCCCGGCCGGCCTCTACGGCCGTACAGCGGCGCGCGTTGCCGACGGCCGTCCGGCGGGAGACCACGCCCGCACCGACTCCGGGCGGCGACGGCCCGGACGGTGGTCCCGGTGGAGCCGGCTCCCCCGCGGGGGCTGGAGCCCCGGCCGCACCGGCGACACCGAGCAACCGTCCGACAGGCCTCGGGCAACCGGTGCGCCGGGGCGCGGCCCAGCCGCCCACGCCCTCACCGCGCCCGCCCGCGGCCCCCCTCCCGCCGCTCCCGGTCCAGGCGCCCGCGCCACACTCCTCGGGAGACCCGGAGGCGGCAAACGTGCCGGGCGGCCCGCCGACCACCAGGTCCACGGACGCGGCACCTTCGTCCGTGGGTTCCTCGGCCCGGGGGTCTTCGGCTGCGGGTTCCTCGGCGGTGGGGCGTTCTGTCATGGGACCGCCGGTCACGGGCTCTCCCGGTGTGGGTTCTTCGGCCGGGGGGTCTTCGGCTGCGGGTTCCTCGGCGGTGGGGCGTTCTGTCATGGGACCGCCGGGCATTGGCTCTCCCGGTGTGGGTTCCTCGGCCCGGGGGTCTTCGGCTGCGGGCTCCTCGGCGGCGGGGACCCCCGGCATGGGCTCTTCCGCTGCGGGCCCCTCAGGCACGGGCCCCTCAGGCACGGGCCCCTCAGGCACGGGCCCCTCAGGCACGGGTTCCTCGGGCACGGGTTCCTCCGGGCCGGGAGCTGTGGCCACAGGGCGCTCCGGTGCGCGGAGTTCGTCCGCTCTCAGCGGGTCCGCCGCTTCCGCCAGTGGCTCTTCCTCCGGTGCCTCTCAGGGAGCGCAGGCTCCGGTCCAGCGCTCGGCGGTACCTGGCAGGACGGCATCCCCTGCGGGCCGGGGCGGTCCCGGGGCGTCGGTGCCGTCCGCTCCCGGCGCCGTCACCGCACCGTCGTCGGCGTCCCCGGCGCTGCCCGGTCGGGCCGAGGAAGCGAGCCGTACGCCGTCCGCTCCCGTGCAGCCTGCCGAAGCCTCCGGCTCGGCCACCGCGAGCCCGGGAGGTCCCGTCGCTCCTCACGGGCCGCGAGCCCCGCAGACCCAGCCTGCCCCGCAGACACCTCGGCCCGCCGGGCAGCCGCCAGTCGTCGCTGTCCGGCGGTCCGCGCCGCCCGGTGCGCGCCCGCAGACGCCTCGGCCCGCCGGGCAGCCGCCCGGCGGCGCCCCCGCCACCACGGAGTCCCGGGGAGCCGCGGCCTTGCCCGCATCGACGCCCCACGCTCCAGGGCCCCGCAGCGCAGCTCTCCCCGCGTCACCGCGGCGGGAGGCCGCACCGGGGGCTGAAGGCGCTTCCACGCAGCCGCCCGTTCAGCGCGCGGCTGTGCGTCCCGCGGGAACCCGTCCCTCGTCGGCGGAAGACGCTGGTGCGCCGCGCACGCCCATCGATCCCGCACCCCCGGTGCGGCCCTCGTCCGCCACCTCGGCGGAGCCGTCGACTCCCGCGTCGTCTTCTCCATCGACTTCGTCCCCGGACCGGCAGCCGGCCCCTGGTTTCGCCCGGCCACCGGCCCCCACGGGCACCCCGCGCCCGGCCGCGCCGCCCTCAGCCCTGCCCCAGGTCCAGCGCACCGCCCATGGCAAGCCACCGCGGCTCGGTCTCGGCGCCCCGACTTCCGTACGCTCCGGTGCGGGCCCGGCGCCCGTGGCCGTAGCCCCGCCGGCCTCGCCGTTGACGGGCACGCCCGCGCCGCCTCCTCAGCCATCCGCAATCCCGGCTGCCCCTCCTCTCGTTCAGCGCAAGCAGGCCGCGCCCCCGGTCGCGGACGCCCGGCGTACCCCTGCCATCGGCGCCCCCCTCTCCGCCGCGCCCGTGAACGCCGCGTCCCTCTCCGCGCCCACCGTCCGGCGCGGCGCCGCCCGACCGGCTCGCGTCCCGATCGCCGCCCCCGCCCCGACCGCCGCGCGCCCCGCACGGTCCCAGCCCTCAGCACCGGCGGCCCCCGCGCCCTGGCCTCCTCCCTTCGCATCGGCTCCCTCCGGCCCCACCCCCACGGTCCAGCGCACCCCCCTCCCCGTCGCCCCGCTGGCCTCGCCCGCCGTTCAGCCGCCGTTGCCGCTGCCCGCGGCCCCCGGCGGCGGGTCCGGGGCGCCGACCGGCCCGAGCGGTCCACCCCCGGTCCTGAGCCGCCCGCCCGTCCTCCCGAGCAGCCCCCCCTCGCCCCCGGGTCCGGACCCGGCCCCGGTGCAGCGCGCCCTGTCATCCTCCGGAGCCATCGGCACCCTCGCCGCCTCTGCCGCCTCGACCGTCTCCTCCACGCTGGGCCGGATGCGCCGTACCCGGAGGAGCACCTCGGCCGGCCCAAGTGGCGACGCCCCGCCGCCGTACTCCGCGGGCCCGGGAGGCGCCGGCGGGCTGCCGGCGTACTCGGAGAATCCCGGCAACGGGTTCGCCCCCCGCGCCCTCACCGAGCATCAGCTCGACCAGTTGGTGCGACTGATCATCCCCAGGATCACACGGCAGCTCCGCACCGAACTCCGCATGGACCGCGAGCGGATCGGCCGACTCCGCGACCCGAGGCACTGAGCAGCACACCGGCCGGCGGCAGCCGCCACCGCCGTACCACCACAGCCGTACCACCCCAGCCGTACCGAACAGCCCCTCAAGAAAGGCCCTCTCGATGTCCAGAATGGACCCGGGCTCCACCATCTGGTTCTCCCTGTCCATCGACGGTGAGGACCTCGGCTACTTCAACGGGTGCGAGGGGCTGTCCTCCCAGGTCGAGGTCGAGCAGCGGCAGGAGGGCGGCAACAACGGCTTCGTGTGGCAGCTGCCGACCCGGGTGACCTTCTCCAACATCCGGCTCACCCGGCCGATCACACCGGAGACCGCGAAGGTCGCCGCGTGGATCTCCTCCGTCCAGACCGGGATCTCGCGGCCCACCGGGCAGATCCGGGCGCTGCGGGCCGACGGGTCCGAGGTGGCCACCTGGGGTCTGCTCGACGTGCTCCCGGTCAGCTGGCAGGGCCCCTCCTTCGATCCCGCCAGCCCGGCCGTGGCCACGGAGGTCCTGGAGATCACCCACCACGGTTTCACAGACTGAAACGGACTGGAAACGAAGGAACCGGAAGGAGATCTCCGACCATGGTCAGCATTCCCCACATCGGCAGCAGCCTCGTCCGGGCCACGCTCGCGATCCACGAACCGCCCCTGGGCGAGGGCAGCACCACGCCCGGCGCGCTCATGAAGACGTTCAAGTTCGAGTACAACCCCGCACAGTTGCAGCTGAGCCGCCGCGCCCAGTGGGGCGTCACCCCGGTCAAGGCCGAACGCAAGGGGCCCACACCGGAGTTCATGGGCGTGGAGCCCACGGAGATGAGCCTGGAGATCTTCCTGGACCGCTCCGACGACCCGGACAGCAACGACGTCATGAAGATGGTCGAATCGCTGCTGCTGTGCCTGGAGGTGACCTCGACGTCCATCGCGGCGAACAAGCCCTCGCCGCCGTGGGTGGTCTTCCAGTGGGGGTCCTTCTCCACCGCGCGCTTCACGGCGTACGTGTCCTCGCTGTCCAGCACCTACTCCCTGTTCGGCACGAGCGGCATGCCCATCCGGGCCGCCGTCCAGCTCCAGCTGACCGAGATCCCCAGCAGGACGGCCGGGCAGAACCCGACGTCCGGGGCGCTCACGGCGCAGCGCGTGCACCGGGTCGTCGCCGGGGACTCACTGCAGTCGCTGGCCTGGCGGGAGTACGGCGACGCGAACGCCTGGCGGACGATCGCCGAGGCCAACGGCATCGACAACCCGGCCCACGTGTTCCCGGGCACGCAGCTCATCCTGCCCGCCGCATCGGAGGTGCGAGGCTGATGGTGCGTCCAGCGACGTCCGCCGTACTCAGGGTCGAGATCGACGGCAGGAAGCTGCCCGACACGGCGGCCCGCGCGCTCGTCGAGGGCCGGGTCGACCAGGGCGCCGGGGTGCCGGCCGCCTTCCAGCTCAGCTTCCGCGACCCGTTCCGGATCATGACGCACCAGCTGAACGCCGACTTCGGCAGCCGCGTCACCATCTCGACCGTCGCCGACGGCAAGGGCGTCGGCGACACCCTGCTGACCGGCGAGATCACCGGGTTCGAGGCCGACTACGACGGCACCGGCACGTACACCGTCATCCGCGGCTACGACTTCGGGCACCGGCTCATGCGGCAGCGCCGGGTCGCCGCGTACCGGAACCAGTCCGCGTCCGACATCGCCCGCAAGCTCGCCGCCAAGGACGGCGTGCCGGTCGGCACGGTGGAGGCGACGAAGACGGTGTACGAGTTCATCAGCCAGTCCAACGTCACCGACTGGGACTTCCTCGCGCGGCTCGCCGACGAGAACGAGATGGTCATGTCCGTCGACGCGGACGGCATGTTCCAGTTCGTGCGGCCGAAACCGGCCTCGGGGGCACCCGCGACGAGCACGGAGGGCGACAAGAGCCCGTTCGTTCTCCAGGCCGGGCACGACATCCTGCGGCTGAGGGCGGCGGTGACCGCGTCCGACCAGATCGGGAAGGTCGAGGCGCGCGGCTGGGACGTCACCCAGAAGAAGGCGCTCAGCTCCGTCTCGCCCGCCACCGCCAACACGGAATTCGCCATCGGCAGCTCGCCGGCCAAGGCGGCGGCCAGGTTCAAGCCGGGCAAACTCGTCGAGACCTCCGTTCCGTACGACAAGTCGGCCGAGGTGAGGTACGCCTCCGACGCCCTCGCCGACGACGTCACTGCCTCCTTCGCCGAGGTGGAGGTGATCGCCCGGGGCAACCCGAAGCTGCGGCCGGGCGTCCCCGTGACGCTCACGCACACGGGCAAGCCCTTCGAGGGCAAGTACACGGCCACCTCCGTACGGCACGTCTTCGACGACGGCAAGCACTACGAGTCGTGGGTGACCGTCAGCGGCCGGCAGTGGCGCTCCCTGTTCGGGCTGACCTCCGGCGGGGGCGGCACGGGCACCGGGGCCAAGCTGCCGGGCGTCGCCAACGCCCTCGTCACCGACGTGAACGACCCGCTCAAGCAGGGCCGGGTCCGGCTCAAGTTCCCCTGGCTGGACGACACGTACGTCAGCGACTGGACGCGCACGGTGCAGATGGGCGGCCTGGGCGGCGGCGGGGTGTTCCCGATGGACGTCAACGACGAGGTGCTCGTCGCGTTCGACCGCGGCGCGCTCGACCACCCGTTCGTGATCGGCGGGCTCTACAACGGCAAGGACAGGCCGACCACCGTCGGGGACGTGCCGCTGATCGACGCCGTGCGCAAGAAGGCGGCCCGGCACACCGTCTCCGACCGCGACGGCAACCGTATGGACCTGCTCAGCCAGAAGACCGCCCTGCGCAAGCAGGGCGTCCGGCTGACCACCGGTGACCGGCAGCTGACCATCAACATGGACCGCACCAACACCGAGATCACCATCGACAGCAAGGGCTCGGTGAGCATCAAGGGCAGCCGCTCGGTGAGCGTCACCGCGGGCGCCGACCTGTCCCTGACCGGCGGGCGCAGCGTGGACATCAAGAGCGGCGGCGCGGTCAGCATCGAGGGCGGCGGCATGGTCAACGTGAAGGCCGGCGGCGAGATCGGTCTGGTCGCGGGCGGCGCCCTCAACGTGAACGCCGTCGGTCTGCTGTCCCTCAGCGGTGAGGGCACGGTGCAGATCAACTCGGTCGCCAACACGACGATCAAGGCGATGTCGACGGCGATCGCCAGCGAGCTGTTCGTCGTCACCACGTTCCCGATCGTGGGGGTGGTGCCGTGAGGGGCGGCGGGGTCCGGGCGGTGGACGGTGGCCGTCGCCGCCGTGAGTGCAGGGTTCGTGTCCCCCGAAGGCGGGTGTGGTTCTGATGTCCGAACAGTTCGTCGGCTCCGGGTGGTCGTTCCCGCTGCGTATCGGGCCGACCGGCGGCATCGCCCTGGTCAGCGGCGAGCGGGAGATCGAGGAGTCGATCCGGCTCGTGCTGTCGACCGCGCCGGGGGAGCGGCCCATGCGGCCCGAGTTCGGCTGCGCCATCCATGACCTGGTGTTCGCCCCGGTCAACGAGCAGACCGCGGGCCGCATCCAGCACGAGGTGGCCACCACACTGGACCGCTGGGAGCCGCGCATCGAGGTCACCGACGTCGCGGTCACCGCGGGCACCGACCGCAGCGTCCTCTACATCGACGTCCGCTACGAGATCCGCGGCACCAACAACCCGCGCAGCCTCGTCTTCCCGTTCTACGTCATCCCCTCCCACGAGGAGGACGGCGCCGGCGGCCCCTTCGGCGACGGCCCCGGCAGCAACTCCCCCGAAAGCGACCGCTGATGCCCCTGCCCTCCCCGAACCTCGACGACCGCCGGTTCCAGCAGTTCGTCGACGACGCCAAGCGCTACATCCAGCAGCGCGCCCCGGAGTGGACCGACCACAACGTCTCCGACCCCGGTGTCACCCTCGTCGAGACGGTCGCGCACATGGCCGACCAGATCGTCTACCGGCTCAACCGGGTGCCGGAGAAGAACCACCTCGCGTTCCTGGACCTCGTCGGCATCACCCTCTTCCCCCCGGCCGCCGCCCGTACCGACGTCACGTTCTGGCTGTCGGCGCCGCAGGAGGACGTCGTGCAGGTGCCCCTCGGGGCGGAAGTCGCCACGCTGCGCACCGAGAGTGAGGACGCGGTCGTCTTCGCCACCGAGCGGGAACTGGCCGTCGTACCGTGCGAGGTGCGGTTCCTGCTGACGCAGGCGAGCGGTCAGGCCGTCACCGACCTGACCGCGGACCTCGCCGAGGCCAAGGACCTCATGGTGTTCGCCGAGTCGCCCCATCCCGGTGACTGCATGCTCATCGGCCTCAGCGCGGCCGTCCCGCACTGCGCGGTCGTCCTCGAACTCGACTCCCGCGTGGACGGCGTCGGCGTCGACCCGCGCCAGCCGCCGCTGGAGTGGGAGGCGTGGACCGCGGACGGCTGGCAGCCCTGCGAGGTGGACCGCGACGGCACCGGCGGCCTCAACCGGCCCGGCGAGGTCGTCCTGCACGTGCCCGGCGGCCACATCCTGTCCCGCAACGGCGGCCAGGAGGCGGGCTGGCTGCGCTGCCGCGTCACCGAACCGCACCCCGCCCAGCCGTTCTACACGACCTCCCCGACCGTCCGCTCCGCCGAGGGCTACACGATGGGCGGCACCACCCCCGCCGTCCACGCCGAGACCGTCCACGACGAAGCACTCGGCGAGTCCACCGGCCTGCCCGGCCAGCGGCTCCGCCTCCAGCACGCGCCCGTCGTCGGCGACCACCCGCCGCTGCTGCTGCAGAGCGCCGAGTACGAGGAGGGCTGGACCGACTGGCAGGTCGTCCCGCACTTCGCCGCCTCCGGACCCGGGGACCGGCACATCACCCTGGACGCCACCACCGGGGAGATCGCCTTCGGTCCCGCCGTCCGCGAACCCGACGGCACACTACGGCAGTTCGGCGCCGTCGCCCCCAAGGGCGCGGTCCTGCGCGCCCGCCGCTACCGCACCGGCGGCGGCCGCGCCGGCAACGTCGCCCGCGGCGCCGTGCAGATCCTGCGCACCTCCATCCCGTACATCGCCGAGGTCGCCAACCGCGAGGCCGCGCGCGGCGGCGTCGACGGCGAGACCGTCGAGGAGGCGAAGGTCCGCGCGCCCATCACCCTGCGCGCCCAGGAACGGGCCGTCACCCTGCGGGACTACGAGGAGTTGGCCCGCCGGGCCGCCCCCGAGACCGCCCGCATCACCTGCCTGGAGGGCGAGGAGAGCGAGCACGGCGCCTACGCGGTGCGGGTGCTGGTGGTGCCGCAGGCGGTACCGGACCCCGGCGGGCGGCTCAGATTCGAGCAACTCGTCCCCGGAGACAGTCTGTTGGAACGCATCACCCGCCATCTCGACGAACGGCGGCTGATCGGCACCCGGCTGGCGGTCGGACCGCCCTTCTACCAGGGCGTCACGGTGGTCGCCACGGTGCACGCCTTCAAGGGCGTCGACACCGACCGGGTACGCCGCGAGGCCCACGACGCGCTCTACCGCCACATCGACCCGCTGACCGGCGGAGCGGACGGCAGGGGCTGGCCGTTCGGACGGCCCGTGCAGTCTGGCGAGATCTTCGCGGTCCTGCAACGGGTGCCCGGCGTGGAACTGGTCGACCAGGTGATCCTGCACGCGGCCGACCCGCTCACCGGCAAACGCGGCGAGGCCACCGACCGCATCGACCTGGACGCGCCGTCCCTGGTGTTCTCCTTCGACCACCGCGTCCGCGTCATCGGGGAGGGCTCGTGAGCAGGTCCGTTCAGCGCGACGGGGGGTGGCACGGATGAGGGGCGCGATCGACGGGCTCGGTTCGTCCGCGCCCATCGGCCCGATGCTGCCGGCCGTGTTCGCCGACGACGACCTCGCACAGCGGTTCGTCGGCGGCCTCGACGACACCGTGGCGCCGATCCTCAACGTGCTCGACTGCGTCGACGCCTACTTCACGCCGTCCCTCGCACCACTCGACTTCACCCAGTACCTGGGCGCGTGGATCGGCGCCGAGACCGACGGCAGCGAACCGGAGGACAGGCTGCGCGCCGCCGTGGCCGCCGCCGCCCGTCTGCACCGGGTGCGCGGCACCCGGCGTGGACTCGCCGAGGCGGTGCGGCTCGCCTTCGGCGTCGAACCGGAGATCACGGAGAGCGGGGCCGCCGACTGGAGCGCCCGCCCGCTCGGCCCCGTCCCCGGCGAGACGCGGCCCCGGCTGCACGTGCTCATCCGGCTGCCCCACCCGACCCGCGCGGACGAACACCGCCTGGACACCCTGGTGTCCGCCGCCCGCCCCGCCCACATGCCGTACACGGTCCAGGTGACCCGGGCCGCGGGGCGGGTTCGTCCCGCGCCCGCCGGGTCGCCGGACGAACCCGCTGAAAGGACCCAGGAGAGATGACGACCACCCAGAACTGCGCCGAGTGCGGCACCCGCGCGGAGCCTGGCCAGTCGTTCTGCGACGCCTGCGGTGCCGTACTGAGCTGGGCGGGGGCCTCCGGCGTTTCGGCCGGGCCTGCGGGGGCTTCCGGCGCCGCGACCGGTGGTACCGCTACGGGTGCGGGAGCCACGGCGCCTGTCGCGGCGGGCGCCGCCGGCGTCCCCGGCAGGGGCGCTTACGCGCGGACCGACGAGGGTGCGCGTCCCGCCACCCGCGCGGCGCACGACGGGCCCGGTGCTGCCGCCGCAGCGGGGTCGGCGGCCGTCCCGGGCTCTGGCTCCGCCGCGCGGTCGCAGCGGGCCCCGGGCGTGGGGCCCGTACCCGGCGCCGCCTCGGGTACGGCGCCCACGGGTTCCGGCCGCCGGGATCCCGCCGCCGATACGGCCGACGCCGGCGCGGCGGGCAGGGCAGACGAGACCGGTGGGGCGGGCCGAACGGGCGGGGCGGGCTACGCCCCCGACGCGGATCTGCGCGACCGCCCGAACACGGCCCCGGACGCGGCCCCCCTGGGCGGCCCGCGCTCGGTCGAGGACACCGCCCCCACGGAACCGATACCGCACGCGGGTCCCATGCCGGGCTCGGGTCCGGTGCCGCACGCAGGGTCGATGCCGGGACCCGGTCCCGTACCGGACGCGGACCCGGCACCGGACGCCGAACCGGTCGGCCCGTACCCGCCCCTGCCCGCTCAGGGCGGCGACGACCTGAACGACCGTGCCCGGCAGTTGCTGGTCCCGGTCCAGGACCCGGAGCCCCGGCCCGCCGCCACCCCGTCCGTCGTCCCCGTACTGCCCGGCCGTCCCACACCCCAGCGCCCCCAGTCGGTGCGCGCCCCCGGCGAGGAACTCGGCACCGGCGGCGGTGTCGCCTGTCCCTGGTGCGCCACGCCCAACCGGCCCGACCGCCACTACTGCACCCGGTGTGCGATGCCGATGGCCGGTGGTTCCGAGCCACCGCCGCCGCGCCCCTGGTGGCGGCGGCTGCTCGACGGACGGCGCGGCGAGACCCCGTGGGCGGGCGACCGGCCGCGGCTGCGCCGCACCTTCGGGCGGATCCTGAGCTGGGCCGGCTACGCGATCGTCCTGGCCGCGCTGATCGTCGCCGCCGTCAATCTGCCGAAGGGCATCCAGGCGACCAAGGACCACTTCGCCAAGCGCTCCGAGGTCACCCCGGACGCCATCAGCGCGTCCCGTACCTTCCCGGGCCACAAACCGCTGCTGGTCATCGACAAGAAGAGCAACACGTGGTGGGGGCCGGGCGTCGCGGGGCCCGGCGAAGGTCAGTGGATCGAGGCGAAGTTCGACCAGCCGACCAGGCTGCTCGACCTGCTCATCACCCCGGGCGTCTCCGCGCACGCCGACAAGAACACCACGTCGGCGCTCCCGCACCGCGTCAAGGCGACGATCACCCGGGACGACGGCACGGTCGTCGACCGGGAGATCACCCTGGACCAGGGTTCGGGCGCGCAACCGGTCCAGTTCCGTGTCGGCGAGGTCACCAAGGTCCGCTTCACCATCGAGTCGTCGTTCCTGACGTCGTCGAAGAAACAGGTCGCCATCGCGGAGATCGAGTTCTTCGGCCCGAGCGGCAACACGTCCTGACGGGCCGGGACCGGTGACGGAGGGGACGCGTCAGGCCCGCACCCCGCGCGGCAGCGAGGCGTGCCTCTCCAGGAACTCCGAGACGCCAGAGGCCCGTCGGTGCGGCAGGAGCACCCGGGCCGTGCCCGCCAGCATCGTCTGGATGCGGGAGGACTGGACCTGGTCCAGGAGCGACAGGACGCGCAGGGCCGCCGTCGCCGACTCGTCGGGGCGGCCGTCGCGGGCCAGGTCGTCGGCGAGTTCGGCGGTGTAGAGGGCGATGTTCCGGGTGAAGTGCGGGTCCTGGAGGGCGGTGGCCCGGCGGGCGTGGCGGGTCGCGCGGCGCCAGTCGCCGAGGGTGGACCAGCACTGCGCCTGCAGTCCCTCCAGTTCGGCCTCCCCGTAGAAGCTCATCCACTCGGGGTCGGCGTCGCAGTGGCCTCGGTCGAACAGGGCCCGCGCGCGGGCGAGGGCCTGCTCGCAGCCGGTGCGGTCGGCGAGGCCCGCCCAGCCGCCGGCCTCGCGCAGGGCCAGCAGGGACATCAGGCGGGCGGAGCCCACGGGGCGGGCCACGCGCTGGGCGGCCTGCGCGGCGCGGACCGCCTCCCGGGGCCGGCCGGCGTCCCGGGCGAGGAACGCGGTGTTGCAGAAGGCGTGCGCCTCCAGGGCCGGGTCACCGGTGACCCGGGCGGTGGCCAGGGCCTCGGCGTAGTGCGAGCGGGCGTCGTCGAAGCGGCCCGAGTCGTGGGCCAGCCAGCCGACGGAGATGGCGAGTTCACCGGCGCCCGAGTGCAGCCGCTCCGCGGTCGTCTGCCGGGTCGCGCCGGCGTCCAGGAGCGCGTAGGCGGCGCGCAGGGGTGCCGCCGCGCGCTGGTACAGGCCGTCCGCGCCGTGCCGGTCGTCGAGCAGCCGGATGCGGCGGACGGCCTCCTCCAGGGCGGAGGCCTCACCGGTACCGGCGCGGCGCGGGGGCCGGCCGGCCCCCGCGGCGTCGGTGGCGAACCCGAGCGGGCCCAGGGTGGCGGCGGCGACGGTGGCGCCGGTGCCGGTCATGAATGCGCGACGCAGCACGTCGCTCTCCTCGTGGTTCAGGTGGTCGTTCTCGTACGGCTCGTGAGGGTCGTACGGCTCGTGCGGTTCGCCGTACGGCTCGTACGGCTCATACGGCTCGCACGCCCCCCACGTCTCAAGCGGGCCCGGTGACCTCGGCGGGGGCACGACCGGGTCGTCCGGCGCCGGACGTGCCGCGCGTCCGCGGACGGACGAGCGCGGCGCGAACCCGAGGTCGGTGAGCGTGCGGCCGGGGAACATGTGCAGGAACACCCGTTCGTAGGCGTAGTTGGGGCAGCGGATCTCACCCGCCTCCACCCTGCCCACGTACCGCGCGTCGCAGCTGACCCGCTCACCGATCTCGCAGGCGGCCCGCCGTACCAGCGCGGCGAACTCCGCCGGTGAACGGTGGCCGCGCAACCGCCGGAAGGCGAGGTTGGGCCGCGGTGGCTGGTCGGGCTGGGACGAGGTCTCGGTTGACAGCGCCATGGCCGGGTCCTCTCGTGCGAACCGTCGAACCATGCCGGAGCCGGGGCGGATTCGGACGAGTTGTCCGCAAGGCGCCCTGGTTCCGGCGGGCAAGAACGTACCTGCTGTGCCGGACCCGCTACGCGGTGTTTGGCTACAAACCGGATATCTCATCCACGATCTGCCATGAACTGCCATCCTTTGCGGCGCACTTCCGCCGTAGCCGTTGACGCGCTCGCGCGTTGAACTCCATGGACCGCAACAAGGCAGTGTGGTGGAGGCCGGCATGGAGACCAGCCAGAGCAACGATCCTTGTACGTCGTTGTCATGGGCGCGTGGGACGGGGGCGCCCGGCGGCCCGCCGCTGTGCGACCTGGTGACGGTGCCGACCCGGCAGGGCCTGGAGGCGGTCGACATCCTGCGCCGCGGCATCGGGGAGACCGTCGGGCCCGTGCTGCACGACGACGGCTGCGACACCCTCGGCTTCCTGGTGCCGGCCGGTACGGCCGCCGGCTGGGACGTGCCCGGCAGCACCTGCACCAGAACCGACGGGCGCGGACTGCGGCTGAACCCCGAACCCCCGGTCGAGGGCTCCGACTGGCTGCTGCCCCCCGGCGGCGCCCACCCCGCCACCGACCCCGCGGTGCTGCGCCGCGCCCTCGGCGAGGCGGCCCGCATGATCGAGGCCGCGGACAGCTGCCGCTGAGGTCCCGCACGGCGCGCCTTCCCGCCGCCTGCGAAAATGGTCCGATGGGCAGGTCCAGGAACACCCGGCGCGGCACGGCGGCCGCCGAGGCCGTGGCGGAAGACGTCGACGGCGGACTCGCGCAGCTCATACCCGACCGGGACCGCCCCCGGGCCTGGACGCTGCTGATCGACGGGGCGCCGCAGTCGCACGTCGACCTCGACGACCCGGCGCACCTCTCCTTCGAGTACCAGCGCCGCCTCGGCCATGTCATCGACCTCGCCGCCCCGCCCGGCAGACCGCTGCGGGCCCTGCACCTGGGCGGCGGCGCCTTCACCCTCGCCCGGTACGTCGCCGCCACCCGGCCCCGCTCCACCCAGCAGGTCGTCGAGCGGGACGCGGCCCTCGTCCAGCTGGTCCGCCGCGCCCTGCCGCTGGACCAGGGCGCCCGCATCCGGGTGCGGACGGCCGACGCCCGCGAGGGCCTGGCCAAGGTGCCGGACGGCTGGGCCGACCTGGTCGTCGCCGACGTCTTCAGCGGCGCCCGGACCCCCGCCCACCTCACGTCCACCGAGTTCCTCGACGAGGTCCGCCGGACCCTCGCCCCCGGTGGTCTCTACGCCGCCAACCTTGCCGACGGCCCGCCGCTCGCCCATCTGCGCGGCCAGATCGCCACCGCCGCCGCCCGCTTCACCGACCTCGCGCTGATCGCGGACGCGCCCGTGCTGCGCGGCAAACGCTTCGGCAACGCGATCCTCGTCGCCGCCGACCGGACCCTCCCGCTCGCCGACCTCACCCGCCGGGCCGCCTCCGACCCGCACCCCGGCCGGCTCGAACACGGCAGACCCCTCATCGACTTCACCGGCGGCGCGACCCCCGTCACGGACGCCACGGCCACGGCCTCCCCGGCCCCGCCGGCGTCCGTCTTCCGCGACGCGCGGTCAACGGGATGAACGCGGTGCCACGGAGCGGTCAGTAGGTGCCCACGTCCACGTGCGGCGGGCCGTCGTGCCAGTCGCAGAAGACCGACACACGGTCCGCGCCCCGGCTGAACTCCACCCGGATCCACGTCTCCGTCTTCCACACCTGCATCGACCAGCCCGTCCCCGGCGTCGCCGAGACGAGGGTGGCGTCCGCCGACGCCAGCGCGAAGACGACATGGCCGCCGTCGGTGTCGTACGCCTTGACCCGGCCGGACGCCGACGCCGAGGGAGAAGGGGAGTGCGACGGCCGGTGGCTCGGCGGCGCGGACGTGCGCGGGGTGGGGGAGGGAGAGGGAGAGCCGCTGTGCGACGGCGGTGGGGGCGGCGGCGGTGACGAGGGCGCCCCGGAGCGCTGCGCCGACACCTCGGCCGCGGTGATGGGCAGGGCGCGCGGCGGGTCGTACGCCGTGCCGGCCATCACCGTGTGGACACCCCACCACGACAGCGTGACCGCCGCGCCCGTCGCGAGCAGCCAGGCCAGTACGTGAACGAGTCCTCTGCGCATCGTCGGGCCATACTGCCCCACCCGTCCCACGGGTGTCCCGCGTCCCGTCGACGAGGAGAGGTTTTCCACAACCGCCGAGTTGTCCACAGGCCCGGATGCGGCTCGCGCGGATGGCGTACGGTGCGGCGCATGGCAAGTGTGCTCGTGGTCGAGGACGACCAGTTCGTACGCTCGGCGCTCATCCGGCACCTGACCGACGCCTCGCACACCGTGCGCAGCGTCGGTACGGCACTGGAGGCGCTGCGCGAGGTCGCCCATCTCCGTTTCGACGTCGTCATCCTGGACCTCGGACTGCCCGATCTGGACGGCTCCGAGGCCCTGAAGATGCTGCGCGGCATCACCGACGTGCCGGTCATCATCGCCACCGCGCGCGACGACGAGTCGGAGGTCGTCCGGCTGCTGAACGCGGGCGCGGACGACTACCTGACCAAGCCGTTCTCCGTCGAGCACCTGTCCGCGCGCATCGCCGCCGTGCTGCGCCGGGCCCGGTCCGGCGGCGGCGAGGCCCCGCCCTCGCCCGTGCTGCGCGTCGGCGGCCTGACCGTCGACCCGCTGCGCCGGCAGGCCGACCTGGACGGCGCGCGACTGGACCTGACCCGCCGCGAGTTCGACCTGCTCGCCTTCCTCGCCGGCCGCCCCGGCGTCGTCGTCCCGCGCAAGGAACTCCTCGCCGAGGTGTGGCAGCAGTCCTACGGCGACGACCAGACCATCGACGTCCATCTGTCCTGGCTGCGCCGCAAGCTGGGGGAGACCGCCGCCCGGCCCCGCTACCTGCACACCCTCCGGGGTGTCGGGGTGAAGCTGGAGCCGCCCGCACCGGGGGAGCCACCGCGATGAGATGGGCGCTGGTCAAGGTCTGCCTGGCGGTCACCACGATGGTCGTGGTCGCCTTCGCCGTCCCGCTCGGACTCGTGGTCAAGGAGATGGCCCGCGACCGCGCCTTCGCAGGCGCCGAGCGGGAGGCCGCCGCGGTCGCCCCCGCGTTGTCCATCACCACCGACCGGGACAAGCTGGAGCGGGTCGTCGCCTCCGCCGGCGCCGGTTCCGGGATGGCCGTCCACCTGCCCGCCGACGGCTCCGGACCGGCCGTCGACATCGGCCGGCAGCGCGCCGCCGGCCGTGACGTGACCGCCGTACGGAACATGGGCCGCGCCTCCACGACCTCGGTCAGCGGCGGCTTCACCCTGCTGCAACCGGTCGCGCTCGGCTCCGGCGCGATCGCCGTCGTCGAGGTGTACGTGCCCGAGTCCGAGGTGAGCAACGGCGTCGGCACGGCCTGGGCGGTGCTCGCCGCCGTCGGCCTGGCCCTGATCATCGGCTCGGTCGCCGTCGCCGACCGGCTCGGGGTGCGCATGGTGCGGCCCGCGCGGCGGCTGGTCGAGGGCGCCCACGAGCTGGGGGAGGGCCGGCTGGGGGCCAGGGTCCCGGAGGACGGTCCGACCGAACTCAGGCTGGCGGCCGTCGCGTTCAACTCCATGGCCGACCAGGTCGTACAGCTCCTCGCCAACGAGCGGGAGCTGGCCGCCGACCTCTCGCACCGGCTGCGCACCCCGCTGACCGTGCTCCGGCTGAACGCGGCCTCCCTCGGGGCCGGTCCCGCCGCCGAGCAGACCCGGGCGGCCGTCGCCCAGCTGGAACGGGAGGTCGACACGATCATCCGGACCGCGCGCGACGCCAAGCCGCAGACCGTGGCGGCCGGGGCCGGGGCCGGCTGCGACGCCGCCGAAGTGGTCCGCGAGCGCATGAAGTTCTGGTCGGCGCTAGCCGAGGACGAGGGCCGCAAGTGGCGGGTGGCCGGCGTGGACCGGCCGGTGCGCATACCCGTGGCCCGCGCCGACCTGGCCGCCTCCCTCGACGCCCTGCTCGGCAACGTGTTCCGGCACACCGCCGAGGGCACCGCCTTCGCGGTCGACGTGCACAACGGCGAGGACGCGGTGATCGTGCTGGTCTCCGACGCGGGCCCCGGCATACCCGACCCCGAGGCGGCGATGGCCCGCGGCCGCGGCTCCGGCAGCGACGGCTCGACCGGCCTCGGCCTGGACATCGTGCGCCGCCTCGCCGAATCCACCGGCGGGGACGTCCGCATCGGCTCCTCGGTGCTGGGCGGGACCGAGGTGCGGATCTGGTTCCAGCTCGACGGACGGCGCCCGGCCCGCCTCGGACACCGCGTCCGCAGACGCCGTACGGGCAAACTGGTCTCTACCTTTAACCGCCCCCGATCCCTTCCTTAAGTGCACCCTAAGGACGCCAACCGCCGTCCGCATCAAGCCGATTGTCCGATTCCGTATCGCTAACGTGCTGCCGCACCCCACAGGGCTGTGACATCCCCTGTTACCCCCCTCCAGTGAGCAGTGAAGGCAGGCACGCGCATGAGCACCCACCGGCGCAGGATCAGCGGCAGGAACAAGGCGATAGGCGGCGTGGTCGCCGCGGCGGTGGTCGGCGGCGGCGCCCTCCTGCTCACCGGGACCGCCAACGCGGCCGGGGTGAACGCCGCGTACACCAAGACCAGCAGCTGGTCGACCGGCTACACCGCGCAGTACGTCGTCACCAACAACAGCGGCCAGGCCGAGAAGGACTGGACGCTCGAGTTCGACCTGCCGGCCGGCACCAAGCTCAGCTCGCTGTGGAACGGCGAGTCGAGCGTCAGCGGACAGCACGTCACCGTCAAGCCCGCCAAGTGGGACACCGCCGGTCTCGCCCCCGGCAAGTCCGTCACCGTCGGCTTCGTCGTCAGCGGCACCGGCGACCCGGCCCACTGCCTCGTCGACGACACCAAGTGCTCCGCGGACGACGGCCCCACCCCCGAACCGAGCGGCCGCCCCACCGACGCCCCGACGCCCAACCCGACCCCCAGCCACAGCGCGACCCCCACCCCCACGCCCTCCCACAGCACCGGCACCGGGACCGGCACCACCTCCTCGGCCGGCTTCTCCCCCTACGTCGACACCTCCCTCTACCCGGCGTTCGACCTGCTCGGCTCCGCCGACGCCACCGGCGTGAAGAACTACAACCTCGCCTTCATCACCGACGGCGGCGGCTGCACCCCCAAGTGGGGCGGCGTGACCGACCTGAACAGCGACGGCGTGGCCTCCCAGATCGGCGCCCTGCGCGCCAAGGGCGGTGACGTCCGCGTCTCCTTCGGCGGCGCCTCCGGCTCCGAACTGGGCACCACCTGCTCCTCCGCCGACCAGCTCGCCGCGGCCTACGGCAAGGTCATCGACGCCTACAAGCTGACCAAGGTCGACTTCGACATCGAGGGCGGCGCGCTGCCCAACACCGCCGCCAACACCCGCCGCGCCCAGGCCATCGCCAAGCTCCAGGCGCAGTACCCCGGCCTGGACGTCTCCTTCACCCTCCCGGTGATGCCCCAGGGCCTCACCCAGGACGGCGTCGACCTGCTGTCCAACGCCAAGGCGAACGGCGTGAGGACGAGCGCCGTCAACATCATGGCGATGGACTACGGCGCCTCGTTCAACGGTGACATGGGCGACTACGCCATCCAGGCGGCCACCGCCACCCAGGCCCAGGTCAAGAGCGTGCTCGGGCTGTCCGACAGCGCGGCCTGGAAGGCGGTCGCGGTCACCCCGATGATCGGCGTCAACGACGTCTCCGCCGAGGTCTTCAAGGTCGACGACGCCACCCAGCTGGTGAACTTCGCCAAGTCCAAGGGCCTCGGCTGGCTGGCCATGTGGTCCGCGACCCGCGACAAGGCCTGCGCCGGCGGCACCAAGCCCACCGCCGACGCCACGTGCAGCTCCATCAGCCAGGACAAGTTCGCCTTCTCCAAGGCGTTCGGGGCCTTCAACTGAGCTGAAGGGCACGGCAAACGGGGCGCGGCACTCCTCTGGGGTGCCGCGCCCCGCCCCCCCCTGTTCGGGCGCCCGTCAGGCGGTGCCCGTCAGGCCGTCTCCACCGCGGGCAGCACCCCGGTGCGGGCGGCCCCGGAGTACCAGCGGGCGCTCGACTTCGGCGTCCGCTCCAGCGTGGCGTAGTCCACGTAGACCGCGCCGAACCGCTTGTCGTAGCCGTACGCCCACTCGAAGTTGTCCATCAGGGACCACAGGTAGTAGCCCCGCACATCGGCGCCGTCCGTGATGGCCCGGCGGACTGCCGCGAGGTGGCCGTGCAGATAGGCGATGCGCTCGGGGTCGTGGACCTGGCCGTCGGCGTCCGGCTTGTCGTCGTAGGCGGCGCCGTTCTCCGTGATGTAGAGGGGCAGACCCGGCGCCTCCCGGGTGTAGCGCATGATCAGCTCGTGCAGGCCCGACGGGTCGATCGTCCAGCCCATCTCCGTGCGCTCACCCGGCGTCTGGTGGAACAGCACGTCGTCGGCGCCGGGCCACGGGGAGTGCTCGCTGGCGCCGTGCCCGTCCGCGCGCGGGCCGGTCAGCCGCTCCGAGGCCGCAGAGACGAGCGCCGGGGTGTAGTAGTTCAGGCCCAGCGCGTCCAGCGGCACGTGGATGGTGTCCAGGTCGCCGTCGTGGACGTACGACCAGTCGGTGAGCGACGCCGTGGCGGCGAGCAGCGACTCGGGGTACGCCCCGTGCAGCATCGGACCGTGGAAGACGCCGTTGGCCAGGTCGTCGATCCGGCGGGCCGCCGCCAGGTCGGCCGGGTCCTGCGAAAGGGGCCGCACGACCGAGGAGTTGAGGCTGACCGCCACCTGGTTGCGGGCCGGCATCACCGACCGCAGGGCCGTCGCGCCCAGTCCGTGCGCCAGGTTGAGGTGGTGGGCGGCGCGCAGGGTGGCCGCCGGTTCGGTGCGGCCGGGGGCGTGCACACCGGAGCCGTAGCCCAGGAACGCGCTGCACCAGGGCTCGTTGAGGGTGATCCAGTTCTCCACCCGGTCGCCGAGGGCCTCGCCGACGATCTGCGCGTACTCGGCGAACCGCAGGGCGGTGTCCCGCTCCGGCCAGCCGCCCGCGTCCTCCAGCTCCTGCGGCAGGTCCCAGTGGTAGAGGGTGACGGCCGGCTTGATGCCGTGGGCGAGCAGCTCGTCCACCAGCCGGCGGTAGAAGTCGAGGCCCACCTGGACCGCCGGGCCCCGGCCGGTCGGCTGCACCCGGGACCAGGACACGGAGAAGCGGTAGGCGTTCAGGCCCAGGTCCGCCATCAGCGCCACGTCGTCGCGGTAGCGGTGGTAGTGGTCGACGGCGACGTCACCGGTCTGGCCGCCGGCGGTCTTGCCGGGCGTATGGCTGAAGGTGTCCCAGATGGAGGGGGTACGGCCGTCCTCCCGCACCGCCCCCTCGATCTGGTACGCGGAGGTCGCCGCGCCCCAGAGAAAGGCGGGAGGGAAGGTCACGGGGGTAACGGGCTCAGGCATGGAAGCGCTCCCATTGGGGGTCGTGAAGACCGACGAGAAGAAGAAGGGGGTGAGGGGGAGGGGAAGGGGCCGGAGCGGTGGTGGACCGGCGGCCCCTGGGGTCGTCGTACCGGGCCGGTCAGCCCTTGATCGCGCCCTGCATGATCCCGCCCACGATCTGCTTGCCGAACAGCAGGAAGGCGATCAGCAGCGGCAGCGTGCCGAGCAGCGCGCCCGCCATGATCACCGCCTGGTCGGGGACATACCCGGTGCCGAGGGCGTTGAGGGCCACCTGGACGGTCGGGTTCTGCTGGTTGAGGGCGATGATCGGCCACAGGAAGTCGTTCCAGGCGAACACGAACGTCAGCAGCCCCAGCACGGCCATCGCGGGCCGCGCCGCCGGGAACACCACGTGCCAGACGACGCGCAGACTGCTCGCCCCGTCCACCCGAGCCGCCTCGATCAGCTCCGTCGGAAGCGCCTGCACGAGGTACTGCCGCATGAAGAACGTGCCGAACGCGGTCACCAGACTCGGCAGGATCACCGTCTGCAACTGGTTGGACCAGCCCAGGTTCGACATCCACAGGTACAGCGGTACGACGGCCAGCTGCGGCGGGATCATCATCGTGCCGATGGTCAGCAGCAGCAGGAGTCCGGAGAACCGGAACCGCAGCTTGGCGAAGGCGAAGCCGGCCAGTGTGGAGAACAGCACCGTACTCACGGTGATCGTGCCGGCGACGATCACCGAGTTCAGCATCGCCGTGCCGAGTCCGGCCTGGTCCCAGGCGGCCTGGAGGTTCTTGAACAGGTTGCCGCCGAACCACAGCGGCGGCGGGGTCTCGGCGAGCCGCCGGTCGGTGCGCGAGGCGGCGATCGCCGTCCACACCAGCGGGGCCAGCGACACCAGCGCGAACACGGTCAGCACGACGTACGTCACCGGGCCGGCGTGCAGCTGCTTGCCCGCCCCCGTCGCCCGGCGCCGCCCGGGCTTCTCCGTCGCCGCCTTGGGCAGGGTGAGTTCACTGGTGGTCATTGGGACTTCCTCAGCCGTCGGGTGAGCAGCAGATTGACCGCGGCGATGATCAGCAGGAGCAGGAACATCGTCCAGGCGATCGCGGACGCCTTGCCGAGGTTGCCGATGACCCAGCCCTGGTCGTACATGTACAGACCGAGCGTCTGGTACTGGTGCTCGGAGCCGCCCTTGGACCCGCTCACCCCGCCGAACAGCAGCGGTTCACCGAACAGCTGGGTGGCGCCGATGGTGGAGACGACGACCGTGAACAGGATCGTCGGCCGCAGCTGCGGGACCGTCACGTGCCGGAACTGCTGCCAGCGGTTGGCGCCGTCGATCGCCGCCGATTCGTAGAGGTCGGCGGGGATCGCCTGCATCGCCGCGAGGTAGATCAGCGCGTTGTAACCGGTCCACCGCCAGATCACGATGGACGACACCGCGAACTGCGAACCCCAGTCGGACTCACGCCAGTTGACCGGGTGCACGCCGAAGAAGTGGAGCACCCAGTTGACCATGCCGCCGTCCCACGAGTACAGCAGCGTGAACACCAGGGTCGCGGCCGCCACCGAGGTGGCGTACGGGGTCAGCATCACCACGCGCCACGCGGTGGAGCCCCGCAGCTTGTAGTTCAGCAGATGGGCGAGCCCCAGCGCCGCGAGCAACTGCGGCACGGTCGAGATCAGTCCGATGGTGAACGTGTTCTTCAGGGCGTTCCAGAAGAAGTCCGAGGACAGCAGGCGCTGGTAGTTGTCCAGCCCCGCCCACGTCTGGTGGTCCAGCGAGGACAACTGCACGTCGTGCAGCGAGTACCAGGCCGTGTAGAGCAGCGGGACCAGTGAGAAGGCCCCGAAGAGGATGAAGAAGGGGGCCACGAACGCGTACGGCGCGGCCTTCATGTCCCAGCGGTACAGCCGGCGGCGCCACGAGTCGTCGCCCGCCGGAGTACCGGGACCGTGAGCGCCCCGGGCCGCGCCCGGCGGGGTGCCGGGCGCGGTGTCGGCGCTCGTCGCGGGGCGCGCGAGAGCCTGCTTGGAGCTGGTCACTGGCCGAGCACGTCCTTGATCTCGTTCTTCGCGGCGTCCCAGCCCTGCGAGGGCGACTTGCCTTTCTGCTCGACCTGGAGGATGCCGACGTCCGTCAGGGCGGAGTTGATCGGCTGGTCCTTGGTGCCGAAGTACTGCACCGGGATGGTCTTGGCCGAGGCGGCGAAGATCTGGGTGATCGGCGCGTTCGAGAAGTACGCCGTGGTGTCCGCGGCCGGCTTCAGGCTCGCGTACGCCGACGGGGTCGACGGGAAGCTGGCCTGCTTGGCGAAGACCTTGGCCTGCTGGGCCGGGGCGGTCAGCCACTTGGCGAGGGCGATGGCCTCCTTCTGGTGCTTGCCCGCCTTCGGCACACCGATGAACGAGCCGCCCCAGTTGGCCGCGGTCGGCGCCGCCGCCACGTCCCAGTTGCCCTTGCCCGAGTCACCGGACTTCTGCTCGATATAGCCGATCATCCAGGCCGGGCAGGCCACGGTGGCGAACTTGGCGTTGGCGAAGCCCTGGTCCCACGGCTTGTCGAACTGCTTCAGCTTGGCCGACATGTCGCTGGTGGCCACGCTCATCGCGACGTCCCAGGCCTTCTTCACGCCCGTGGACTTGTCCCAGATGACGTTGCCGTCCTTGTCGTAGTACCGCTCGCTGCCGCCACCGAGGGCCGCGTTGTAGACCGAGGAGGCCGAGTCCACGAACTTGGTGCCGTCGGGCGCCTTCTTCATGTACTGCTTGCCGACGTCGACGTACTTCGCCCAGTCGCCCTTCCACTCCTTCGCGAGCGTCTCCCGGTCGGTGGGCAGCCCGGCCTTCTTGAACAGGTCCTTGCGGTAGCAGATGGCCATCGGGCCGACGTCGGTGCCGAGCCCGATGAGCTTGCCGTCCTTGGTGGTGGCCTGGGCGTTCTTCCAGTCCAGCCACTGGGACTTGTCGACCTCCTTGCCGAGGTCGACGAACTTGTCCGCCTGCGTCTGCACGGCCTCGGTGATGTTGCCGACCTCGATGGCCTGGACGTCGTCCGTGCCGGAGCCGGCCTGGAGGCGGGTGAGGACCTTGGGCCAGTAGACGTCGGTACGGGTGGTGACGTTCTCCTTGATGTTGATGTCCGGGTGGAGCTTCATGTACTCGTCGTAGAGGCCGGACTGTTTGTAGCCGAAGACACCGAAGGTCCCGACGGTCAGCGTGATCTTGCCCTTGCCGTTGCCGCCCGAGGCGTCCGACGAGCCGTCGTCCGAGTCGTTGGCGCAGCCGGCCAGCAGCCCCGTGGCCAGAGCGGCCACGGCCGTGAAGGCCACCAGCCGGTGGGACCGGCGGATGCTCGTGCGCATTGCGTCCTCCTGTTGCCTGACGTGCCGACCCCCCGGCCAACTGCATGGAATTGGGCCCGTTCGTGCTGGCTGCGGCTCGGGCGGGGAACGTGCGGGTTGTGTATGTGTCAGGGCCCGTGGGAGCGCTCCCACAGGTGATGTGTTGAAGAGTCGCCGGTCCGGGACGGGGTGTCAAGGGAGGGAACGCGGCGATATCTCTTCGAGACTTTTCCTCGCACGGCCTCCGGCTCGGGTGTCCGGCACCGACTCTGCCCGCTCGGGCCGGGGCCGGGTAAGGGTGCTTCACGGGCTCGTTCGCCAGCTGTGACCTGTTCGTCTGCAATGGCCGGGGGAAGCGGGGCTGGGTGCGGTGGGGCGGGGTGGGTTGCGGGCGCAGAGGGGGGCGGGGGCGCGCGGGGCCGGGAGCGGGGGCCGGTGCTCGGCATGCGGGACGGGTGCTCGGGGACGCGCGACGGGTGTGGGCGGGCCCCGGCCTGTTAGATTCCAGGCCAGCCGGGATGCAGGCGCCGATGTCGCTGCGGACGTCACTGTGGACGTCCGATGCGGACGTCGAGGTGGACGTCACCGTCGACGTCGATGTGGACGTCGGTTGGGTGTCGGTGTGAGTGTCGGCTTTGGTGTCTAGGAAGGCGGAACCCATGGCAAGCCACGGGGTGCGGGGCCGGAGCGGGGGGCGGCCGACGCTCGAAGAGGTCGCCGCCCGTGCCGGGGTCGGCCGGGGCACGGTCTCGCGCGTGATCAACGGCTCGCCCCGGGTCAGCGACGCGACCCGGGCCGCCGTAGAGGCGGCCGTCGAGGAACTCGGTTACGTCCCGAACACCGCCGCCCGCGCCCTTGCCGCAAACCGCACCGACGCCATCGCCCTGGTCGTCCCCGAGCCGGAGACCCGCTTCTTCGCGGAGCCGTACTTCTCCGACATGCTGCGCGGTGTCGGCGCCGGACTGTCCGACACCGAGATGCAGCTGCTGCTGATCTTCGCGGGCAGCGACCGGGAGCGGCAGCGGCTGGCCCAGTACCTGGCCGCGCACCGCGTCGACGGCGTCCTGCTGGTCTCGGTCCACGCCGACGACCCGCTCCCCGACATGCTGGCCCAGCTGGAGATCCCGGCGGTCATCAGCGGCCCCCGCTCGGGCGGGGAGACGCTCACGTCGGTCGACTCCGACAACTACGGCGGCGGACGGTCGGCCGTGGAGCACCTGCTGAGCCGGGGCCGGCACACGGTCGCGCACATCACCGGGCGCCTCGACGTGTACGGCGCCCAGCGCCGCGTCGACGGCTACCGAGACGCCCTGCGGGACGCCGGCCACTCCGTCGACGAACAGCTCATAGAGCAGGGGGACTTCACCGAGGAGGGCGGCCGCCGCGCGATGACCACGCTGCTGGAACGCCACCCCGGCCTCGACGCCGTCTTCGCCGGCTCCGACGTGATGGCGGCGGGCGCCCGCCAGGTGCTGCGCGAGCAGGGCCGCCGTATCCCGGACGACGTCGCCCTCGTTGGCTACGACGACTCGGCCATCGCCCGCCACATGGACCCGCCCCTCACCAGCGTCCGCCAGCCCATCGAGGAGATGGGCCGCGCGATGATCGACCTCCTCCTCGCCGAGGTCGCCGACCGCCGCCCGGCGGCGTCACGCGGCCTGGAACGCAGGCACGCGGTACTGCCGACGGAACTGGTGACGCGGGCGTCGTCGTAGGGGCGCTACTCGTAGTGGTAACGCGCCTGGACGATGATGACGCTGTCTTCGGTCACCGCGTACACCAGGCGGTGCTCGTCATCGATTCGGCGGGACCAGAAACCGGTCAGGTTCCCTCGCAGCGGTTCGGGCTTGCCGATGCCCTCGAACGGGGTTCGCCGTACTTCCTCGATCAGGCGAAGCAGGCGACGGAGCAACTTCTTGTCCGCCACTGCCCAGTAGCTGAAGTCCTCCCACCCCTGGCTGTCGAAACGGATGTCCCTCACCCGTCCTCGCCCTCTTCTGCGAGAGCGGACAGCTCCTCCATGCTCTTGGTGACGAGGCTGTTGCCCTCGCGGACGCGTTCGGCGGCAGCGAGCAGCCGGGCGGCGTTGGCCGGAGAACGGAGCAGGTAGTCGGTCTCCTCCATGGACTCGTAGTCGTCGGCCGCCACCAGGTACGCGCGCCCGTCCTTGGAGACGATCTCGACCGGCTTGCGGTTGTCGTTGACTTCCTTGATCAACGGAAACAGCCGCTTGCGGGCCTCGCTGGCAGATATCGACACGCCGACCTCCTTGGAGTGGTACCACATCACGGTACCATTCGGAGGCATGGCTGAGGCCGTAAACGACGATCAGCCGGTGACCGCGTCATACGACACGATCACCGGCTGATCATTCAGGGTGAGTGACGGGACTCGAACCCGCGACATCCTGGACCACAACCAGGTGCTCTACCATCTGAGCTACACCCACCACGACCGGCGCTGGAAACTTTCGTCTCCCCGACCGGCCGAGAAAAAGTGTACAGGGTCCGAAGGGGTGCTCGCGCACGGCTTTTCGGTGGGCCGGAGAGCAGGGCCCGAGGGTCCCTACCGGGCGGGCAGGACGTGCCGCGCGGCGATCGACTTCGCCGTCTCGGAGTCGGGGCCGGGCTGGGGGACGAAGACGGCCTCGCGGTAGTAGCGCAGCTCGGCGATCGACTCGCGGATGTCGGCGAGCGCGCGGTGGTTGCCGTTCTTCTCCGGGCTGTTGAAATAGGCGCGCGGGTACCAGCGGCGGGCCAGCTCCTTGATGGAGGAGACGTCGACGATCCGGTAGTGGAGGTAGTCCTCCAGGGTCGGCATGTCCCGCAGCAGGAAGCCGCGGTCGGTGCCGACGGAGTTGCCGCACAGAGGGGCCTTGCCCGGCTCCTTCACGTGCTCCCGGACATAGGCGAGGACCTGCTCCTCGGCGTCGGCCAGCGTGGTGCCGCCGGCCAGCTCGGCCAGCAGCCCGGAGGAGGTGTGCATCTGGCGCACCACCTCCGGCATCGTCTCCAGCGCCCGGTCCGGCGGGCGGATAACGATGTCCACACCCTCGCCGAGCACGTTCAGCTCGGAGTCCGTGACGAGGGCGGCCACCTCGATGAGAGCGTCGTCGGACAGCGAGAGGCCGGTCATCTCGCAGTCGATCCACACCATGCGATCGTTCATGCGACCACCCTAAGGCTGACGTTCGCATTTGTGGCTCCCCGTGCCGGCCCCGGCATCGCGACGAGGGGGCGGGCAGATGCCCGCCCCCTCGCTCTGGGCCGTTTGTCCGGTCAGCTCGCGGTGCGCGGTCCCGGCAGCAGGCTCACCGCGCCCGCCGCCTGGCGCCGGCTCTGCAGCGGCACCCCCGCGTCGGGGTGCAGCAGGGCCGGAACCGGTCCGACCGGACCCGGACCGGGGCCGCCCAGACCGGGCGGGGCCGACGGGCCGGGGGACGGCACCGGTGCGTCCGCCTCGCCGTGCCGGTCACTCTGCGGACGGCGCGCCCGGTAGGCGGCCCGGTAGGCCGCCGGGGACGAGCCGAGCTGGCGGCGGAAGTGCCCGCGCAGCGCGACCGGTGAACGGAAGCCGCACCGCCCCGCCACCTCGTCCACCGAGTAGTCCGACGTCTCCAGCAGCCGCTGCGCCTGCAGCACCCGCTGGGTGATCAGCCACTGCAAAGGCGCACTGCCCGTCAGTGAACGGAACCGGCGGTCGAACGTACGGCGGCTCATGTAGGCGCGTGCCGCCAGCGTCTCCACGTCGAACTGCTCGTGGAGGTGTTCCAGCGCCCAGGCGACGACCTCGGCCAGCGGGTCGGCGCCGATCTCCTCTGGTAAAGACCTGTCGAGGTAGCGCTCCTGACCGCCGCTGCGGCGCGGCGGGACCACCAGGCGCCGGGCGAGCGCGCCGGCCGCCTCGTTGCCGTGGTCCGAGCGCACGATGTGCAGACACAGGTCGATGCCCGCCGCCGTACCGGCCGACGTCAGCACGTCACCGTCGTCGACGAACAGTTCCCGCGGATCCACGTGCACCGACGGATAGCGCTTGGCCAGCGTCGGCGCGTACATCCAGTGGGTGGTCGCCGGACGGCCGTCCAGCAGGCCCGCCGCCGCGAGGACGAACGCGCCCGTGCACAGTCCGACGATGCGGGCGCCCTCCTCGTGCGCCCGGCGCAGCGCGTCGAGCGCCTCCTCCGGTGGCGGCGAGGTGATCGATCGCCAGGCCGGCACGACGACCGTCCCGGCGCGCGATATCGCCTCCAGCCCGTGCGGCGCGGTGAGTTCCAGGCCCCCTGTGGTCCGCAGCGGGCCTTCCTCACCGGCGCACACCAGCAGTCGGTAGCGCGGTACTCCGGCGTCCTGGCGGTCGATCCCGAACACCGAAAGCGGTATGGAGCTCTCGAAAATGGGGCCGCCGCTGAACAGCAGCACCGCGACGATCTCCTTGCGGCGTCGCCCGGAGAGTTTCCGGGCCGCGGCGTCCGGCACGGCAGTGGAGTCGTGGCTCATCCTGCTAAGCCCCCCTCGGTGGTCGCGGCTCCTCGGTTGTGTCGCACCTGCACGTTTCCCCTCGGTCCTGCACGAGTCCCCCGCCGTAAAGAAAGTCAAGATCGAATCTACTGGTTCCCGCGGTCCCGCGGTGACCAGTTCCGCACGCGGCACATTGTCGACATGACAACTTGGCGTGAAGCATTCGATCACGAAGCGTTGCACTCGCGGGGCCCGCAGGGAAGTACGCCTTGTCGCCGTGGCCAAACCGCGTAGGGTGCGCAGGGCCCCGCAGACCCTTTCCGTGCAGGTGGAACGGGGGTTGGGGGGTGGTTGGGGCGCTTCCCGGCCGGTGTCGAGAAGTTGGCTGAAAATATGCGTTCGAGGGTGCGGAAACCGGTCAGTCGACCGGTGTACGGCCCCTGGTGTGACGTCCCCCTCTTTGCGCGGCGCAACGCTCCGAGCGGCGCAGCAGCACCCGGCACACGGCGGTGACGGCGGCCAGTCCGAGGGCGGCGCCGGCCGCCCCGGCGAGCGAGGTGCCGTACCAGACGAGGACCAGCGGGACGAGGACGCAGCTGAAGGCGGCCCAGCGGATCACGTCGCTCACGGTGTCCGGCGCGGACTGCGGTTCGCGGGTGGATCCGGGTCCGGTCATCTCGTACTCCCTCGGCGGCGGCACACCGGGTTCAACGCCAGTTCGATCAGTCGGTCACCGCCGCATCAGCGAATCCTGTGCAAACCGCCTGTACGGGGCAGCAACCATTGCGTTACGTGCGCCTCTCGTGCATGCTCCGGTGAACCCCTGCGACACGGGGGCGCCCCGTCACGGAGCGTGCGCGGGATCTGGGCCGAGGAGGCGTGCCGCCGTACCCTTGGGGGTATGGGCTTGGGAAGATGTTTCCCGGACACAGCTCCTGTGCACACTGTCGTCCGTCCCGACAACAAGGATCACAACGCCGAGACAGCCATGGCCGGTCACGAATTCTTCGAACCCGCGGACCGCAAGCGACCGGTCGCCGATCCCACGGCGGCCGAGCCCCTGGCGGCGGAAGCGACGCGCCCTTCCTGCGATCCCGCCTTCAAGCACGGAGTCGTCGTCGGCTTCGACGGTTCCACCTCCAGTGAGCGTGCCCTGGCCTACGCGATCGGCGTGGCCCACCGCACCCGCTCGGGTCTGATCATCGTGCACGTGGCCAACCGGCTGCCCACCACGGTGTGGGCCGGCTGCGAACCCCCGGTGTTCGTGGACGTGCCGGACCACCGCACCGAGGTGCTCGGGCTGGAACTGGCGTGCGCCGACTATCTGGCCGAGGTGCCCTGGATCCTCGTCGAGCGCGGTGGCGACATCTGCCACGAACTCGAAGAGGTGGGACGGGAGTACGAGGCGGACGCGATCGTCGTCGGGTCCACGCACGGCATCGTCGGCCGCATCTTCGGCTCCGTCGCGGGCCGGCTGGCCAAGCGGGCGCAGCGGCCCGTGATCGTCATTCCTTGAGCCGTCGCGTCCCGCGGTTCGGCCCAACTCCCTTTGTGCAGCGGAAAACTACTCATCGGTAGAGGTGGTTTGTGCTCTTGTGAAGGGCATATATCGGTCACCGCGCAAAGCACATGCATGAAGGGAGCCCGCCGTGGACAACGACGTCTCTGCGGGAAGCGCAAGCACTACCGTGGTCGGCCGACTCGCCCTGGGAATCACCCTGTTGGCGTTCGGCATCGGTACGACCGGCGTGATCGACGGCGTGACGGCGTCCGACTCGGTTTCGCTGGCCCGCTATGTGGGCGGCGTCGCCCTGTTCCTCATAGGCCTGTTGGCCTTCCGCCTCGGTGACGGCGGGTCCGGTACGGGCTATGTGGCGCTCGGCGCCCTGTGGTTCACCTGGGCCGTCGCGGCCGGCGGCACCATGTCGGACAACGGGGCCGGCCTGTTCCTGGTCCTGTTCGCCCTCGTGGCCCTGACGTTGACCATGGCCGGCGGGGACAGCCTCGGCCAGCTGACGCACGGGCTGCTGTTCCTGGCGATGCTGGTGCTGGCCGTCGCGGCCTTCGCCGACAGCTCCGCGCTGACGAAGGTGGGGGGTTGGGTGGCGGCCGTCGCCGGTGCGGCGGCTTGGTACGCGGCGACTGCGGCGTACGCGCACTGGCCGACGGCCCTTCCCGGGCGTGCTGCGGGCCGGGGGGTGACGGCCGCCGGCTGAGCAGCACATGTGAATGGACCCCCGCGTGCTCTTGGTGGCGTCACGTGGGGGTCCGTTCTGTTGTCCGGCCGCTGCGGGTGCGTTGGGGTTCTCGCGCAGTTCCCCGCGCCCCTTTGGGGCGCCTACTCCACCGTTACCGACTTGGCGAGGTTCCTCGGCTTGTCGATGTCCCTGCCCAGGGTCAACGCCGTGTGGTAGGCGAGGAGTTGGAGGGGGATGCCCATGAGGATGGGGTCGAGTTCGTCCTCGTTCTTGGGGACGACGATCGTCTCGTCGGCCTTCTCCTGGTGGCGGTGGGCGACCGCGAGGATCTTGCCGCTGCGGGCCTTGATCTCCTCCAGGGCGGCGCGGTTCTTCTCCAGCAGGTCGTCGTCGGGGACGATCGCGACCGTGGGCAGGGCGGGCTCGATCAGGGCCAGCGGACCGTGCTTCAGCTCGGAGGCCGGGTAGGCCTCGGCGTGGATGTAGGAGACCTCCTTGAGCTTCAGGGAGGCCTCGCGGGCCACCGGGTAGCCCCGGACGCGGCCGATGAAGAGCATCGAGCGGGCCTGGGCGTAGCTCTCGGCCAGCTTCTTGATCTCGTCCTCCCGCTGGAGGATCTCGGTGATCTGCGCGGGCAGCTTGCGCAGGCCCTCGATGATCCGCTTGCCGTCGCGGACCGAGAGGTCGCGGGTGCGGCCGAGGTGCAGCGCCAGCAGGGCGAAGGCGACCGTGGTGTTGGTGAAGCACTTGGTGGAGACCACGCAGACCTCGGGCCCCGCGTGCACGTAGATGCCGCCGTCCGCCTCGCGGGCGATCGCCGAACCGACCACGTTGACCACGCCGAGGACCCGGGCGCCCTTGCGCTTCAGCTCCTGCACGGCGGCGAGGACGTCGTACGTCTCACCGGACTGGGAGACGGCGACGTACAGGGTGTCGGGGTCGACGACCGCGTTGCGGTAGCGGAACTCGGAGGCGGGCTCGGCGTCCGCGGGGATGCGGGCCAGCTCCTCGATCATCTGGGCGCCGATCATGCCCGCGTGGTACGAGGTGCCGCAGCCGAGGATCTTCACGCGGCGGATCTGCCGGGCCTCGCGGGCGTCCAGGTTCAGGCCGCCCAGGTGCACGGTGGAGAAGCGGTCGTCGATGCGGCCGCGCAGCACGCGGTCCACGGCGTCGGCCTGCTCGTGGATCTCCTTGTGCATGTAGGTGTCGTGGCCGCCCATGTCGTACGACTCCGCCTCCCACTCCACGGTGGTGGGCTCGGCGGTGGTGCGGGTGCCCTCGGTGGTGTAGGTGCGGAAGTCGTCGGCCTTGAGGGTGGCCATCTCGCCGTCGTCGAGGGTCACTATCTGCCGGGTGTGCGTGACCAGCGCGGCCACGTCGGAGGCGACGAACATCTCCTTCTCGCCGATGCCGAGGACCACCGGGGAGCCGTTGCGGGCCACGACGATGCGGTCGTTGAAGTCGGCGTGCATCACCGCGATGCCGTACGTGCCCTCGACCAGGCGGAGCGCGGCGCGGACCTTCTCCTCCAGCGTCTCGGCCTCGGAGCGGGCGATCAGGTGGGTGAGGACCTCGGTGTCGGTCTCGGAGAGGAACTCGACGCCGTCCGCCACCAGCTTGCGGCGCAGGTCGGCGGCGTTGTCGATGATGCCGTTGTGCACGACGGCGACCTTGGAGTCGGCCGACATGTGCGGGTGGGCGTTCAGGTCGGACGGGGCGCCGTGCGTGGCCCAGCGGGTGTGGGCGATGCCCGTGGTGCCCTTGAAGCGGGCCGGGACCTTCGCCTCCAGGTCGCGCACCCGGCCCTTGGCCTTCACCATCTTCAGGCCGGCCGTCTTCGGGGAGGTGACGACGAGGCCCGCGGAGTCGTAGCCCCGGTACTCCAGGCGCTGCAGCCCCTCTAGGAGCAGCGGCGCCACATCACGCTTCCCGATGTATCCGACAATTCCGCACATATAGAGGTATCCCCAAGTTTTCGGTTCGGCCGCGCCGCGACGGCGCGGTCAGCCGTAGACGATGCGCCGCAGTTGCCGGAGGGTCAGCTCCGGCGGTGCGACGGCCCGGTATTTCAGGTCCGCCCCGATCTGTTCGAAGATCGTCGCGTTCACCAGGCCCTGCGCCTGGAGCTCGCGGTGGCGGCGACGGACGTATTCCTCCGTCGTCTCGTCGAAGTAGGCGAGCACGTCCTGGACCACCCGCAGCGCCTCGCCCCGGCTGAGGGGCGTGGAGCGCGTCAGATGATCAACGAGTTCGTCGTGCACCCGGTAGATCCTGGGGTACCGGACGCCTCTTCGCAAGAATCCTGCCCGATATCGGGCAGTGATGCGCCGACGTGAGACCGGGATGGGGTAGCACGTCCCTTTCGTGCCGGTTACGTGTGCGCTCACATCCGCTTGAGCACCGCCTGCTTGGCCATCGCGAACTCGTCCTCCGTCAGCACCCCGTCCCGGCGCAGCTCACCCAGCTCCCGCAGCCGCCGCAGCAGCGCGTCGTGGGTGTCCTCGGCGGCGGCCGCCTTCGCGAGCGGCACCCGCTCGGGTTCCAGGTCCGTCCCGTCGGCCGGGGCCGAGGGGTGCGGCAGCCGGGCCTGGACGGCCGCCGCGACCAGCGCCATCAGCGGGTCCTTCTTGAAGCCCCACAACTCCACCGCGTGGGGATCGAACTTCGGCGGTGTCGTCACCGGCGCGCCGCGCACGGTGAAGCGCAGGTGCCCGTTCTCCAGCCCCGCCGCCGGCTGCCACTGGACGCCGGAGATCTCCGTGAGCGGGATGGTCCGGGGCCCGCCGGCGGCCTTGGCGTCCTCCGTCTTCCAGTTCCACTCCAGCAGCACCCGCTCGCCGTCGAAGGACGCGGTGCCGTCGCCGGCCGAGGCGGACAGCGGGACCGCCGGGCCGGGCAGCAGGTACTCGTCCACCGGCCCGGGGGAGACGGAGTCCAGCAGCAGGGCGCCGCGCACCTCTTCCGCGAAGTACTCGGCGACGCCGTACCGGTCGGACTCCACGGTCAGCTGATAGGGGTCCTGGGGGTCGGTGAGCCGGCCGGCCGTGGCCTGGAGCAGCGGATCGGCGCCGGCGCGCAGCCGCAGGCGCAGCCGGCCCGCCCGCCGGCCCTGCTCGAACGACACCCCGGCCAACGCCCCGAGCGGTACGACGAGTTCGCCCAGCTCCGCGCGCAGCGGTCCGGTGTTCCGGTCCCGGCCGGGCGTCAGCCGCAGGGCGTCGCCGTCGAACGCCCAGGTGCCGTCCTTCTGGATGATTTCCGCCATGCGGGGATTGTTCCACCGGTTCTGCGGGAGAGTGGTCTCTACCACTTCCGAAGGGAGCGCATGTGACACGGCATCACCGCACGACTCCCCGAACGACTTCCCGCGCGACGTCTCGTACGACCCCGCGTACGACGTCTCGTACGACCCCCCGCATGACCCGCCTCCTCGGGTCGCTGCTGCTCATGGCGGCCGCCGGCGCCACCACCATGGGCGCCGCGCCCGCGCCGGCCCACGCGGCGGCCACGCCCCTGGACCGGGTGGTCCCCGCGCCCGCCTCGGTCACGCCCGGCGGCTCGCCGTACCGCATCACGCGCGGCACCCGGGTCCGTATCGACGGCTCCGGCTCCGCGTCCGGCTCGGGTGAGGTCCGCCGGATCGCCGAGTACCTCACCGGCGTGCTGCGGCCCTCCACCGGATACCGGCTCCCCGTCACCGACCACGGCACCGGCGGCATCCGGCTCCGGCTCGCCGAGGGCCCGTTCGGTGCCGAGGGCTACCGCCTGCACAGCGGCCCGGCGGGGATCACGCTGACCGCGAGCGCGCCCGCCGGGCTCTTCCACGGCGTCCAGACCCTGCGTCAGCTCCTGCCGGCGTCCGTCGAGAAGAGGACCGTCCAGCCCGGCCCGTGGACCGTAGCGGGCGGCACCGTCGAGGACCGTCCGCGCTACGGCTACCGGGGCGCCATGCTGGACGTCTCCCGGCACTTCTTCGGCGTCTCCCAGGTCAAGCGCTACATCGACCAGCTGGCCCTGTACAAGATCAACGAACTCCACCTCCACCTCAGCGACGACCAGGGCTGGCGCATCGCCGTCGACTCCTGGCCGCGCCTGGCCCCGTACGGCGGCTCCACCGAGGTCGGCGGCGGCCCGGGCGGGTACTACACCAAGGCCGACTACCGGGAGATCGTCCGCTACGCGGCCGCGCGGTACGTCGAGGTCGTCCCCGAGATCGACATGCCCGGCCACACCGACGCGGCCCTCGCCTCCTACCCCGAACTCAACTGCGACGGCATCGCGCCCCCGCTCTACACCGGCACCGACGTCGGTTTCAGCTCGCTGTGCGTGCCGAAGCAGGTGACGTACGACTTCGTGGACGACGTCATCCGCGAACTGGCCGCGCTCACCCCCGGCCGCTACCTGCACATCGGCGGCGACGAGGCGCACTCCACCAGCCACGCCGACTACGTCACCTTCATGAACAAGGTCCAGCCGATCGTCACCAAGTACGGCAAGACGGTCATCGGCTGGCATCAGCTGACCGGCGCCACCCCCGTGCCGGGCGCGCTCGCCCAGTACTGGGGACTGGACGGCACCAGCGCGGCGGAGAAGGCCCAGGTGGCGAAGGCCGCCCAGCACGGCACCGGGCTGATCCTCTCCCCGGCCGACCGGGTGTACCTGGACATGAAGTACAGCAAGGACACCAAGCTCGGCCTGGAATGGGCCGGTCTGGTCGGCGTGAAGCGGTCGTACGACTGGGACCCGGGCAGCTACCTCCCCGGCGCCCCGGCGTCGGCGGTCAAGGGCGTGGAGGCTCCCCTGTGGTCGGAGACCCTGACCACGTCCGCCGACATCGAGTACATGGCCTTCCCCCGCCTCGCGGGCGCGGCCGAGCTGGGCTGGTCCCCGGCGGCCACCCACGACTGGGACACCTACAAGGTGCGCCTCGCCGCCCAGGGCCCCCGCTGGGACGCCCTAGGCATCGGCTACTTCCGCTCACCGGAGGTCCCCTGGCAGGACTAGAGACACATGAGTGACGGGCACCCCGGAGGACCGTACTCCGGGGTGCCCGTCCGTCCGCTCCCTCAGAACGCGGCGATCAGAACGCGGCGATCGGGTTCCTCAGGGTGCCGGCCAGCTGGAGCGCGCCGGACGGGTCGGTGAGGTCGACCATCTGCCGGTTGTCGCGCAGCTGGAGCCGGTTCAGGCAGGACAGGGCGAACTCGGGGGCGAAGAGGTCGTACCGCCGGAATTTGTCGGCGAGTTCGGGCACCGACTCCTGGTACTCACGGGTGACCTCGGCGACCGTGCGCCAGAAGTCGTCCTCCGCCAGGACGCCCTCGGCGGCGAGCCGGGCCGCGAGGAACCGGAAGAAGCAGTCGAAGACGTCGGTGAACAGGGACAGCAGCTTCTTGTCGTCGGGGACGTCGACGCGGATGCGCCGCACCTCCGGCGGCAGGACGGCGTCCGGGTCCATCACCGCGATCTCCTCGGCGATGTCCTTGAAGACCGCCCGCCGCACCGCCCCGTCCTCCAGCACGAGGATCACGTTCTCGCCGTGCGGCATGAAGACCAGGTCGTAGGCGTAGAAGGAGTGCAGGAGCGGGGTGAAGTAGGCCCGCAGGTACTGGCGCAGCCACTCGGTCGGGGCCTGACCCGAGCGCTCGATCAGGGCGCCCGCGAAGGACGCGCCCTCGTGGTCGACGTGCAGCAGCGAGGCCATGGTGGCGAGCGACTCGCCCTCCGCGAGCGTGGGGACGGGGCTCTCCCGCCACAGCGCGGCGAGCATCTTGCGGTACGGGGAGTGGCGGTCGGTGGCCCGCTCGTACTCCAGGTGCCGGTAGCCGACGGCCGCCCGCTCGCGGATGACCGTCAGGCCGGTCGACGTGAGCACGGGGTCACCGTCGATCAGCTGGGCGAGCCAGTCGTTGATCGCCGGGGTGGCCTCCATGTAGGCGGCCGAGAGGCCCCGCATGAAGCCCATGTTGAGCACGGACAGGGCCGTCTTCACATAGTGCTTCTCCGGGTGCGAGGTGTTGAAGAACGTCCGGATGGACTGCTGGGCCAGGTACGCGTCGTCGCCCTCGCCCAGGCACACCAGATCGCGGCGGGCGACCTCGGCGGCGAACGTCACACTGAGCTTGTTCCACCACTGCCAGGGGTGGACCGGGATGAACAGGTAGTCGGCGGGGTCGAGGCCCTGCCCGGTGAGGACGGCGTGGAACCGGCGGACCGTGTCCTCGCCCAGCTCCTGCCGGACGAACGGCTCGTACGCGAGGCCGGCGCCCGCCGTGAACACGGCCCGCGAGCGGTGCGCCGCCAGCCACACCAGCCGTACGGGACTCGCGGTCTCGGGGGCGTACGACAGGTACTCGTGGACGCCGAACCCGAGTCGCCCGTTGTTGGCGACGAAGCAGGGGTGCCCCTCCGTCATCCCGGTCTCGACGTCCTGGAACCCGGCCCGGACCAGCTCGGCGGCCGGGACGGACGGCTTGGTGAGCTTGTAACAGGTGCCGGACAGGGTGGAGGAGATCTCCTCCAGGTAGACGGGCAGGACCTCGTCGCCCAGCCCGAGCGACCGCCGCAGCTCGATGACGAAGTCCAGTGCGGCAAGCGGAAGTTCGGAGCCCGAGCGCTGCCGGGTGAGGGAGTCCGCGTCGATGTCCCAGTGGTCGAGGGCGCGCCGGGTGGCGGTGAACCGGTACGCGGTCAGCCCGTCGTCGCTGCGGACGACGTAGCCCTCGCCGTCCGCCTCGGGGGTGATCAGCCGCTCGTGCGCGAACTCCGCGAGGGCCTTGCGGACCAGGAGCCGGTTGGCGGTCTCCCAGCGCTCGGGGGAGAGGTGGGAGACGGCGTCGGCGTGGGGCGTGTGCAGGGCGGGGAGGGTCATATGGAGACCGCCTTCTCGAACTGCTCGCGCGTGCAGAAGCTCAGCAGCGCGGTCTTCTCCGGCTTGTTGACCTCCCGCTCGGGCAGGAACCCGACGGCCGCGTTCAGGGCGTGCACGGCCGTGTTGCGGACGTCCGGCTCGACGACGACCCGGTGTGTCGCCGGGTCCTCGAACAGGTGGGCCATGACGGCGGTGATGACGGCCCGGGTGAAGCCGTGCACGGGGGTACCGGTGGCCGGGACGAGGAAGTGCATGCCGGTGTCGCCGGGCTGCGGCTCGTACAGGCCGACCAGTTCGCGGCGGGCGGGGTCGTAGCGCTCCATGAGGAAGACCGGTGTGCCGTCCCGCAGCCCGAGGAGGGCGTGGTGGTGGTCGTCGGCGGAGATCTCCATGTAGGCGCGCTCGACGTCCTCGAGGCGGGCGTCCCGCATCATCCAGAACGCCGCCTTGGGGTGGGTGACCCAGGAGTGCAGCAGCTCGGCGTCGGTGAGCGGGTCGACGGGCCGGAACGTGAAGACGGGCGGCGCGGTGGCGGGGCTGGTGTGGGCGGGGGTCATGCGGCGAACTCCTGGAAGGCGATGGACTTCTCGACCGGGTAGTACTCCGTGCCGAGCAGCTCGCGGATGATGCAGCTGTTGCGGTACGCGCCCATGCCCAGGTCGGGGCTGGTGATGCTGTGGGTGTGCACGCCGGCGTTCTGCAGGAAGACGCCCCGGCCGGTGACGTCGATCGCGTAGTTGCGGGCGATGTCGAAGTTGCCGTGGGAGTCGTGGCGCAGCCGGTCGCGGAGGGGGGCGAGGAACTCCGGCTCGGTGTACCGGTAGCCGGTGGCGAGGATGAGCCCCTGGGACTCGATCTCGTAGTCCTTCTCCTGCTCCTCCTGCCGGAAGGACAGCGTGTACGTGCCGTTCTCGTGACGGGCTTGGGTGAGCGCCGAGTTGGTGAGCAGCCGGGTGGGCACCGGACCGGCGAGGTTCTTCTGGTACAGCAGGTCGAAGATGGCGTCGATCAGGTCACCGTCGATGCCCTTGAACAGGCCCTTCTGCCGTTCGGTGAGCCGGTAGCGGGTGGCCTCGGGGAGGGCGTGGAAGTAGTCGGCGTACTCGGGGCTCGTCATCTCCAGGGTGAGCTTGGTGTATTCGAGCGGGAAGAAGCGGGGGGAGCGGGTGACCCAGTTCAGCCGGTAGCCGTGGACGTCGATCTCGCTCAGCAGGTCGTGGTAGATCTCGGCCGCCGACTGGCCGCTGCCGACCAGGGTGATGGACTCCTTGCGCTGGAGTACCGCCTTGCCCTGCACATAGCGGGAGTTGTGCAGGAAGTCGCCGCCGAGGTCCCGGCAGGCTTCGGGGACGTACGGCGGGGTGCCGGTGCCGAGAACCAGGTGGCGGCCGCGGTAGGTGTCACCCGTGGCGGTCCGCACCACGTAGACACCGTCCTCGTACGTCACCTCGGTGACCGTCGAGCCGAACCGGACGCTGCTCAGCTTGCCGGCCGCCCAGCGGCAGTAGGCGTCGTACTCCACGCGGAGCGGATAGAAGTTCTCGCGGATGTAGAACGAGTACAGTCGGCCCCGCTCCTTCAGGTAGGCGAGGAAGGAGTACGGCGAGGTCGGGTCGGCGAGGGTGACCAGGTCGGACAGGAACGGGGTCTGGAGGTGGGCGCCGTCCAGGAACATGCCCGCGTGCCACTCGAAGCCGGGTTTGCTCTCCAGGAAGACGCCGTCCAGCCCGTCGATCGGCTCGGTGAGGCAGGCGAGGCCGAGGTTGAAGGGGCCGAGGCCGATCCCCACGAAGTCGTGGGTGTGCAGGCTCGTTTCAGGACGCGCGGTCAAGGGACTCTCCCAGGTACTGCTCGGCGTGGCCGGCGATGAGGTCGAGGACGGCGGCGATGTCGTCCGTGGTCGTCTCGGGGTTGAGCAGGGTGAACTTCAGATAGTGGCGGCCGCCCGCCTTGGTGCCCGCGACCACGGCGTCCCCGGAGGCGAACAGGGCCTTGCGGGCGTACAGGTTGGCGCGGTCGATCTCCGCCGGGTCGGTGACGGCCGCCGGGATGTAGCGGAAGACCAGCGTGGAGAGCGAGGGTTCGACGACGACGTCGTAGCGCGGGTCGGCGGCGAGCATCCGCCAGCCCTCCCGGGCCAGGGCGCACACCTCGTCGAACAGCGCGCCGACGCCCTCGGCGCCCATGGTGCGCAGCGTCAGCCACAGCTTCAGCGCGTCGAAGCGGCGGGTGGTCTGCAGGGACTTGTCGACCTGGTTGGGGATGCGCTCGCGCGTCATGCGGCGCGGGTTGAGGTACTCGGCGTGGTAGGTGGCGTGCCGCAGGGTGACCGCGTCCCGGACCAGTACGGCGGACGAACTCACCGGCTGGAAGAAGGACTTGTGGAAGTCGACGGTGACCGAGTCGGCGCGCTCGATGCCGTCGAGGAGGTCGCGCCGGGTCGGGGAGACCAGCAGCCCGCAGCCGTAGGCGGCGTCCACGTGCATCCAGACGCCGTACCGGCCGCAGAGTTCGGCGATCCCGGGCAGCGGGTCGATGGAGCCGAAGTCGGTCGTCCCGGCGGTGGCGACGACGGCCATCGGAACCAGCCCCTCGGCACGGCACCGCTCCAGCTCGCGCGCCAGCGCGACCGTCTGCATCCTCTTGTCCCGCCCGACGGGCACGGGGACGACCGAGTCCTCCCCGAGCCCCAGCAGTTTGGCGGACTTCCGCACGCTGAAGTGACTCACCTCGGAGGCGAGGATGCGCAGCCGGTCCGTCGCCTCCGCCTTGGCCTCCTCCCGTGCGAGGAGCAGCGCCTGGAGGTTGGACTGGGTGCCACCGGAGGTGAACACGCCGTCGGCGGCGGGGCCGAGGCCGATGCGGTCGGCCGTCCAGTCGATGAGCCGCCGCTCGATCAGGGTGCCGCCGGCAGACTGGTCCCAGGTGTCCAGCGAGGAGTTGACCGCCGACAGCACGGCCTCTCCCAGGACGGCCGGGATGACGACCGGGCAGTTGAGGTGCGCGAGGTAGCGGGGGTGGTGGAAGTACACCGCGTCCCGCAGGTAGACCTCCTCCAGCTCGTCGAGGACGGCGGCGGTGTCCCCGAGCGGCCGGTCGAGGTCGACGCGGTCGACGCGCGGGGCGAGAGCGTCGACGGTGACGCCGGTGAACGGCCGCTCGGTGGTGGCGAGTTTGGCCGCCACCCGCTCGACTCCTTCGGTCACGGAGCGGCGGTAGTGCTCCGCGGTGAGGCCATTGAGCAGGTGCGAGCGCATGTGGGGGTCCTCCGAAGTGGGCTTCAACTTAGGTTAGCCTAACCTAAGTTATTGATTCATGGACATGCGTGTGCCCCGACCGCCCTGCGGCCCGGGCCAGTTACTCGCCGACGGCCCTCAACTGCTCCTCGGTCATCCCCTGCCGCCAGTACCCGACGAAGGTGACCCGGCGGCGGTCGACACCCCGCTCGCCGACGAAGTGCCGGCGCAGCGCCTTCACCCGCCCGGACTCGCCCGCGATCCACACGTACGGCCGCTCGGCGTGCGGCAGCCGCGCCGCCCGTACCGCGTCGACGGCCATGGGGGCCCCGTCGTGCCGTACCAGCCAGGTGATCTCCGCGTCCGCCCGCGTCACCACGTCCTGGATGTCCCCGGCGTGCGGCACCTCCAGCCAGGCACGCACCCGCGTCCCGGCGGGCAGGGCCTCAAGGATCGCGGTCGCGGCGGGTACGGCGGTCTCGTCACCCCACATCACCACCAGATCGGTCCCCTCAGGCGACCGGAACCGGATCGCCCGGTTGTCGGCGACCGCCGGCCCGAGCACCAGCACCCGGTCCCCGACGCCGGCCCGCCCGGCCCACGAGGACGCCGGCCCCACCCCGTGCAGCGCGAAGTCGATGTCGATCTCGTCCGGCTCCCGCCGCAACGCCCGCAAGGTGTACGACCGCATCACAGCCCGCACCCCCTCGGGCAACTCCCGCCACGCCTGCCACCATCCGTCCCCGAGATCGAGGGGCACAACGGGTTCGACCTGCCCCGGCTGCGGCAGAAAGACCGACAGCGACTGATCGCACCCGAGAGACCGGAACGCTTCCAACTCCGGTCCGCCGAAAGTAACCCGAACGAGAGAAGGCCCAAGCCGCAGAGTGCGGACCACGTGAAGCGAGAAGAACCGGTAGGGATTGGCAACGGCGGTAGTCATAGAGACTCCTGAATGAGCGTCGAACTTGCAACCATGCCTGCGGCAGACCTGCTTAGGGGCGCGGCCCCCACGCACCCGCAGATCTCAACTGACCTTCTTCGCCTTCTCCAGGGCGGAGGCCAACCCCGTAAGCAACGGAACACACTTGTCGTAAGACAGAATCGGCTCGGGCGACCGCCCGATAACCTGCCCCGCCCGCACCGCAGGCAACTTCCTCCACGTCCCCTTGCTGATATCAGCGGGCTGGATCGCCGAGGTCCGGTCGTCCATCATGATGATGTCCGCCCTGTACTTGTCGACGTTCTCCCAGCTGAGCGACTCGTACCAACCCCCACCCTGCTTCTTCGCACTCTCCGGCGGCTCCACGAAGTTCACCCCGAGCGCCTTGAAGTACTCCAGGTCGATGGAGAGGTTGGTACCGGACACGTAAAACAGCTGGTCGCTCGCGGACCCGGCCATCACCCTGATATCCGGCTTGGCCTTGGCCGCCGCCCGCAGCCGCCCCGCCGCCTCCTCGAACCGCCTCTTCGCGTCGACCGCCTTCGCCGCCTTCATGTCGCCGCCGAGCGACTCGGCCAGTGCCCACATGCGCTGGAGCGGCTGGGTGAGCTGACGGTCGTAGACGGAGATGCCGACGCTGGGAGCGAGTTGGGCGATCTTCTTCTTCGACTCCTCCGGGACGTACCAGAGCGTGCCGGCGTCGTCGAACATCGTGGAGATCAGGACGTCCGGCGCGAGCGAGGCGTACTTCTCGATGTTGAACTGCCCCCAGCTGTTGCCGAGGACGGTCACCTCGCTGACGTCCATGTCGCCTGCCTGGACGTCGGGCTTGCCGTCCTTGGTCGTCGTCGGGCCGAAGACGCCCTTGACCTGGACGCCGTAGTCGTGGAGGGCCGCGCCGACTCCGGTGAAGGCGACGATGTTCGCCGGGACCTTGTCCAGCTTCACCGTCGCACCGCGGTCGTCCTTGAAGCTCCAGGGGCCGGACGGCCCGCCCTTGGCCGCGGTCCCGGAGCCGTCGCTCCCGCTTTTCTCGTCGCCGCACGCGGCGAGCGCGGCGCCGAGTCCGAGGGCGCCGCCCGCGGCGAGGAGACCGCGGCGGGTGAGGGAGGGGGCAGGGCTACGGAACATGGGCATGACTGCTTTCGACCGGGGCGGGACGCCCGTCGGACACGTTGAAGATAGGTTAGCCTAACCTCACTAAACGTCCAGGGGGTGTGGCGGCGGTGTCAGCGTCCGGTGCCAGGATGATGTCCATGACGATCATCGAAGTGGCCGGCCACGAGGTGAGTGAGCGGCGGATCGAGCGGGCGCTGGAGAACATCGCCCACCGGGTGCACAGCCGTTGGCACACCATGAGGTACGACTGCTACGCCGACGAGGAACTGCGGGCGACGCGGGACGATCTCCTGGACCACGTCGGCGCCCGCACGCGTACGGACCCCCGGCTCGGCTCCGGCCCCTCGCGCCTCGCCCTGCGCACTGCGGCGGAGTGCGCCCTGGGCTACCTGGACCTCGGCTCCTTTCCCGACGGAGACCAGGAGATCTCGTTTCCCCTCATCGGAGAGAGCCTCAGCAGCGAGGACCTGGCCCTGGGTGAGGCGGTGGAGCACGCGTCCACCGCCGGGGACTGGCTGGACGCCTTCGCGCTGTGCGTGGTCAGCGGACTGGTCCGGGAACAGGACCGCGCCATCGGGCTCGTCCTGCGGAACGACCACGCGCCCGCCATCCGGGACGGGGTGCCCTACTCGAAGCTGGACTCCGTCTCGGACCCGGGCGAGCTGGCGGAGATGGACACCCTCGCCTGCTATCTGACCGAGGCTTCCGGGCACCTGCCCCGGGACTGGCCGGCGCGGACGCTGTGCATGCCGGAGGTCGACGAACGCCTCGACGGCGCGCTGCTGCTGAACGCCCTCGGTGAACTGACGCCGGACCAGCGGCTGTTGCGGGTGCTCGTGGAGGACAACCAGCCGGCGTTCGAGCAGGCGCTCCAGCGGCGTCTCGTCCAGCACCGGGAGAGCGTGCCCTCGGACGCGCCGCCCCGGAGCCTGCTCCCGCTGAAGACGATCGCCCTGGCGGCGCTGGCGGTCCAGGTGCACGGCTGGGACCTGAACGTCCGGTCGGCCTACCTGCCGCAGGCCCTGCTGAACGCCCCGGAAGAGGCGTCCTCGGCCGGCTGACCGTCCCGGCCCGGCACCGGCCGGGGCCGACGCGGGCGGACCGCGCAGTGCACGCGGTCCGCCCGCCCGGTCTCAGCCCGCGAGCCCCAGCTCGCGGGCGATCAGCATCCGCTGGACCTCGCTCGTGCCCTCGCCGATCTCCAGGATCTTGGAGTCGCGCCACATGCGGGCCACCGGGTACTCGTTCATGAAGCCGTAGCCGCCGTGGACCTGCGTGGCCTCGCGGGCGTTGTCGACGGCGACCGTCGAGGAGTACAGCTTGGCCATCGCCGCCTCCTTCTTGAAAGGCTCGCCGGCCACCAGCCGGTACGCGGCGTCACGCCAGGCGAGCCGGGCCGTGTGCGCCTTCAGCTCCATGTCGGCGATCTTGAACTGGATCGCCTGGTTGGCGCCGATCGGCTTGCCGAAGGCGTGGCGCTCCTGGGCGTACTTGACCGACTCGTCCACACAGCCCTGGGCCAGACCCGTGGCGAGGGCGGCGATGGCGATGCGGCCCTCGTCCAGGATGCGCAGGAACTGCGCGTAGCCCCGGCCCTCCTCGCCGAGCAGGTTGGCCGCCGGGACGCGGACGTCCTGGAAGGACAGCTCGCGGGTGTCGGAGGCGTTCCAGCCGACCTTGGAGTAGGGCGCGGCGACCGTGAAGCCCGGCGTGCCGGACGGGACGATGATCGCCGAGATCTGCGGGCGGCCGTCCGGCTTGCGGCCCGTGACGGCGGTGACCGTGACCAGCCCGGTGATGTCCGTGCCCGAGTTGGTGATGAAGCACTTGGTGCCGTTGATCACCCATTCGTTCGTGTCCGCGTCCAGGCGGGCCGTGGTGCGGGTGGCGCCGGCGTCGCTGCCGCCGTCCGGCTCGGTCAGGCCGAACGCGCCCAGCATCTCGCCGGAGCACAGACGGGGCAGCCACTCGCGCTTCTGCTCCTCGGTGCCGAACAAATGCAGCGGCATCGCGCCGAGGGAGACCCCGGCCTCCAGGGTGATCGCCACCGAGGAGTCCACCCGGGCCAGTTCCTCCAGGGCGATGCCGAGGGCCAGGTAGTCGCCGCCCATGCCGCCGTACTCCTCGGGGAACGGCAGGCCGAACAGGCCCATGCGGCCCATCTCGCGGACGATCTCGTAGGGGAACTCGTGGCGCTCGTAGAAGTCGCCGATCTTCGGCGCCACGACGTCGTGCGCGAACGCCTCCACCGTGCGGCGGAGTTCCTCCAGCTCGGGGCTGAGACGGTGGTCCATGCTGATCACTTGTCCTTGTGGGGCTGTGTCGTTGTGCCGAGGGCGCGGACGGTGCGGGACGGGCTGGGCCGGCCCAGCTGTTCGGCCATCCACACGCTCGTGGCGGTCAGACGGCCGAGGTCGACCCCGGTCTCGATGCCGAGTCCGTGCAGCATCCAGACGAGGTCTTCGGTGGCGAGGTTGCCGGTGGCGGACTTGGCGTACGGGCAGCCGCCGAGGCCGCCCGCGGAGGCGTCGACCGTGGTCACGCCGTGCTGCAGGGCCGCGTACGTGTTGGCGAGCGCCTGGCCGTACGTGTCGTGGAAGTGGACGCCGATCGTGTCCGTGGCCACGCCCGCCTCGTTCAACCGGCCCAGCAGCGCGCGCACATGGCCCGGGGTGGCCACGCCGATCGTGTCGCCGAGGCTCAGCTCGTCACAGCCCATGTCACGCAGGGCCGTGCAGACGCGGACCACCTGGGGGAGGGGGACGCCGCCCTCCCAGGGGTCGCCGAAGCACATGGAGACGTAGCCGCGCACGCGCACCCCGGCGTCCTTGGCCTGGCGGACCACCGGCTCGAACACGGCGAGGGACTCCTCCAGCGTCCGGTTGAGGTTGGCCTTGGCGAAGGACTCGGTGGCGCTGGCGAACACCGCGATGCCGCGGGCGCCCAGCGCGAGGGCCCGGTCCAGGCCGCGCTGGTTGGGGACGAGGACGGGCAGTTCGGCGTCGAGGCCGGAGATCTGCGGGAACAGGTCCTCGGCGTCGGCCAGTTGGGGCACCCACTTGGGGTGGACGAAGCTCGTCGCCTCGATCGTCGTCAGGCCCGCGTCGGCCAGCCGGCGGATGAACTCCGCCTTCACCGGCGTCGGCACGGCCCCCTTCTCGTTCTGCAAGCCGTCGCGCGCGCCCACCTCGTAGATCCGCACCCGGGAGGGCAGATCCAGGGCCGGGACGGTCATCGGCAGTCCGTCGGTGCTCACTGCGCCGCCTCCTCGGTGGGGGCGATGACGGCCAGCACCTGGTCCATGGCGACCGTCGAGCCCGGAGTCACGTCCAGTTCGGCGACCGTGCCGGCGTGCGGGGCGGAGATGACGTGCTCCATCTTCATCGCCTCCACCACCAGCAGGCTCTGCCCGGCGGCCACCTCGTCGCCGACGGCGACCTTCACCACCGTCACGGTGCCGGGCATCGGCGCGGTGAGGGAGTCGGCGCCCGCGTGCGCGGCGCCGGTCAGGGACGCGGCCACCGGGTCGTGGTCGCGGACCTGCCAGGCGTCGCCGTCCCGGCCCAGCCAGTCGGCGGCCCGGTGGAAGGTGTGCCGGACGCCGTCCAGGGTGACGGTCACCCGGTCCCCGGTGACGGTGTGCGCGCCGCGCGGGGTGTACGCCACCGGCTCCTGCGCCCGCAGGTGGAAGACGGGCGGCTTCGGGGTGCCGCCGAGACGGAAGCCGTCCGGCACCGAGAACGGGTCGGTCCAGCCTTCCGCGCGGGGCTGGAGCGCGTCCAGGCGGACGGCCGCCGCCGCCTCGTACACCTCCTCGGGTACGTCCGTGGAGACCAGGTCGTCCACCACCCGCTCGACCAGTCCGGTGTCCAGGTCGCCCGCCACGACCGCCGGGTGGGCCAGCAGCCGGCGCAGGAAGCCCGCGTTGGTCTGCACCCCCAGCGTCACCGTGCCCGCCAGCGCCGACCGGAGCTTCCTGAGCGCGGTCTCGCGGTCGGGGCCGTAGGCGATCACCTTGGACAGCATCGGGTCGTACAGGCTGCCGACCTCGGTGCCCTCGCTGAGCCCGGAGTCGGTGCGGACGCCGTCGCCCTGCGGCTCGGCCAGCCGCAGCACGGTGCCGCCGGACGGGAGGAAGCCGCGCGCGGGGTCCTCGGCGCAGATGCGGGCCTCCACCGCGTGCCCGGTGAGGGTGATGTCCTCCTGGGCGAAGCCCAGGCGCTGCCCGGCCGCCACCCGCAGCTGCCACTCCACCAGGTCCAGGCCGGTGATCAGCTCGGTGACCGGGTGCTCCACCTGGAGACGGGTGTTCATCTCCATGAAGTAGTACGACGACGGGTCGCCGCCCGGCACGATGAACTCCACCGTGCCCGCGCCCCGGTACCCGCAGGAGCGGGCCGCCTGCACGGCCGCCTCGCCCATCGCGGCCCGGATCTCCTCGTCGAGGAGCACGCTGGGCGCCTCCTCGATGATCTTCTGGTGGCGGCGCTGCAGCGAGCACTCGCGCTCGCCCAGGTGGACGACGTTGCCGTGGCCGTCCGCCAGCACCTGGATCTCGATGTGCCGGGGGGTGTCCACCCAGCGCTCGACCAGGAGCGTGTCGTCGCCGAAGGAGGCGCGGGCCTCGCGGCGGGCGGCGGCGATCTCCTCGGCCAGCTTCTCGGCGTCCCGCACCAGGCGCATGCCCTTGCCGCCACCGCCGGCCGACGGCTTCAGCAGCACCGGCGTCCCGATCTCGTGGGCGGCCTCGGCGAGCTGCTCGTCCGTCAGCCCGCTGCCGCTGGAGCCGGGCACGACCGGGACCCCGGCCGCCTTCACCGTCTCCTTGGCGCGGATCTTGTCGCCCATCAGGGTGATCGCGTCCGCCGACGGGCCGATGAACACCAGCCCCGCCTCCTCGCACGCCCGCGCGAAGGCCGCGTTCTCGGCGAGGAACCCGTACCCCGGGTGGACGGCCTGCGCGCCGGAACGGGCGGCCGCCTGAAGGATGTTGTCGATGGACAGATAGCTCTCCGTCGCGGACGGCGGGCCGATCCGGACCGCCGTGTCGGCCTCGCGCACATGCCGTGCGTCGGCGTCGGCGTCGGAGAAGACCGCCACCGAACGCACGCCCATGGCACGCAGCGTCCGCATCACCCGGACGGCGATCTCGCCCCGGTTGGCGACCAGCACTGTGTCGAACACGGTTCCTGTCCTCACATCCGGAAGACGCCGAACTGGGGGTCTCCCAGAGGCGCGTTGGCACAGGCGGTCAGGGCGAGCCCGAGCACCTGACGGGTTTCCATGGGGTCGATCACGCCGTCGTCCCACAGCCGGGCGGTGGCGTAATAGGCGCTGCCCTGGCGCTCGTACTGCGCGCGGATCGGCGCCTTGAAGGCGTCCTCGTCCTGAGCCGCCCACTCCTCGCCGCGCGCCTCCAACTGGTCGCGCTTGACGGTGGCGAGGACGGAGGCCGCCTGCTCGCCGCCCATCACGGAGATCTTGGCGTTGGGCCACATCCACAGGAAGCGGGGGGAGTAGGCCCGGCCGCACATCGAGTAGTTGCCCGCCCCGTACGAACCGCCGACCACGACGGTCAGCTTGGGCACGCGCGTGCACGCCACGGCCGTCACCATCTTGGCGCCGTGCTTGGCGATGCCGCCCGCCTCGTAGTCCTTGCCGACCATGAAACCGGAGATGTTCTGCAGGAACACCAGCGGGATGCCGCGCTGGTCGCACAGCTCGATGAAGTGGGCGCCCTTCTGGGCGGACTCGCCGAACAGGATGCCGTTGTTGGCGACGATCCCCACCGGGTGGCCGTGGATCCGGGCGAAGCCGGTGATCAGTGTCTGGCCGTACTCGCTCTTGAACTCGGCGAACCGCGAGCCGTCGACCACGCGCGCGATGATCTCCCGCACGTCGTAGGGGGTGCGGGAGTCCACCGGAACCGCGCCGTACAGCCCGGCGGGGTCCACCTTCGGCTCGACGGCCGGCACGACCTCCCAGGGCAGGGACCGCCGGGCCGGGAGCGTGGCGACGATGTTCCGGACGATCCTGAGCGCATGCGCGTCGTCCTCGGCGAGGTGGTCGGTGACGCCCGAGGTGCGGGAGTGCACCTCGCCGCCGCCCAGCTCCTCGGCGGTGACGACCTCACCCGTGGCCGCCTTCACCAGGGGCGGGCCGCCCAGGAAGATCGTGCCCTGGTTGCGGACGATCACGGCCTCGTCGCTCATCGCCGGCACGTACGCCCCGCCGGCCGTGCAGGAGCCGAGGACCGCCGCGATCTGCGGGATGCCGGCGCCCGACATGCGGGCCTGGTTGTAGAAGATCCGCCCGAAGTGCTCGCGGTCGGGGAAGACCTCGTCCTGCATCGGCAGGAACGCGCCGCCGGAGTCGACCAGGTACAGGCAGGGGAGGCGGTTCTCCAGGGCCACCTCCTGGGCGCGGAGGTGCTTCTTCACCGTCATCGGGTAGTACGTGCCGCCCTTGACGGTGGCGTCGTTGGCGACGATCACGCACTCGCGCCCGCTGACCCTGCCGATCCCGGCGATCACACCGGCGGCCGGGGCCTGGCCGTCGTACATCCCGTCGGCGGCCAGGGGCGCCAGCTCCAGGAACGGTGAGCCCTGGTCGAGCAGGGTGTCCACCCTGTCCCTCGGCAGCAGCTTGCCGCGCGCGGTGTGCCTGGACCTCGCCCGCTCGCCGCCGCCGAGCGCCACCGCGGCCAGCTTGCCGCGCAGCTCCTCGACGAGGGCGAGGTGGGCCTTTTCATTGCCCCGCCAGGCCTCCGACGCGGGATCAGCCGCGCTGTGAAGCTCCGGTGCCTCGTGCATCCTGCGGTACCCCTCACCCAGTGGTCGACTGTTAATGAGCGTTAACCATCCCTCACAGGTTAACGACCGCTAACCTCCCTGTCTAGAATTGGCGGCATGGTCACCAGAACCGACGCCCCCACCCGGCGCGAGCAGATCCTGAAGGAGGCCGCCCGGCTGTTCGCCGAGCGCGGCTTCCACGGTGTCGGGGTCGACGAGATAGGCGCCGCCGTCGGCATCAGCGGCCCCGGCCTCTACCGCCACTTCCCCGGCAAGGACGCCATGCTCGCCGAACTGCTCGTGGGCATCAGCGGGCAGCTCCTGACGGGCGCGAAGCGGCGCCTGGCGGAGGCGGAGGCGGCGGCCGGGGCGGGGGCCGACGGTGCGGCGGACCCCGCCGCGGTGCTCGACTCCCTCATCGAGGGCCACATCGACTTCGCCCTCGACGACCGTCCCCTCATCACCCTGCACGACCGCGAGCTGGACCGCCTCCGCGACAGCGACCGGAAGCTGGTGCGGCAGTTGCAGCGGCAGTACGTCGAGCTGTGGGTGCAGGTGGTGCGGGAGGTGTATCCCGGGCTGCGGGAGCCTGCGGCGCGGTCGGCTGTGCATTCGGTGTTCGGGCTGCTGAACTCGACGCCGCATCTTGGTCGTGCCGGCACACTGCCTGGTCGGGGGACCACCGCGGATCTGCTGCACCGGATGGCGAGGGGTGCTTTCGCCGCGGCGGGCTGAGCCGGAGGGGGTGCGGGGCTTCACCCCGTGCCCCTGGCGGGGTCCGCGTGACCGGGGTTACGAGGATCGGTTCTTTACTCCTTGTACTACTCGCCGGTACCTTTGTGTGAGCAAGCGCTTAGACAGGGGCTGTCCAGCCAAGGTACGTGGAGGTGGCGGAAGTGCGCCGTACGGTGTTCAACGAGGATCACGAGGCGTTCCGGGAGACCCTTCGCGCCTTCATCGAGGCCGAGGTCGTTCCCGTCTACGACGAGTGGTTCGCGGCCGGGCAGGCCCCGCGCGACTTCTACTACAAGCTCGGTGAGCTGGGCATCTTCGGCATCAACGTGCCCGAGGAGTTCGGTGGCGCCGGCATGGACAGCCACAAGTTCGAGGCCGTCCTGTACGAGGAGACCGCGCGCGCGGGTGTGCAGTTCGGCGGCTCCGGTGTGCACGTGCTGCTCGCCCTGCCGTACATCAAGATGCTGGCCACGGACGAGCAGAAGAAGCGGTTCCTGCCGAAGTTCGTCACCGGCGAGGAGATGTGGGCCATCGCGATGACCGAGCCGGGCACCGGCTCCGACCTCGCGGGCATGAAGACCACCGCCAAGCTCTCCGAGGACGGCACGCACTACGTCCTCAACGGCGCCAAGACCTTCATCACCGGCGGTGTGCACGCCGACAAGGTCATCGTCTGCGCCCGGACCTCCGCCCCGACCGCCGAGGACCGCCGCCACGGCATCTCCCTGTTCGCCGTGGACACCAAGTCCGAGGGCTACTCCATCGGCCGCAAGCTGGACAAGCTGGGCCTGCGCACCTCCGACACCGCCGAGCTGGCGTTCGTCGACGTGAAGGTGCCGGTCGAGGACCTGCTGGGCGAGGAGAACAAGGGCTTCTACTACCTGGGCCACAACCTGGCGTCCGAGCGCTGGGGCATCGCCTTCGGCGCCTACGCGCAGGCCAAGGCCGCCGTCCGGTTCGCCAAGGAGTACGTGCGGGAGCGCACCGTCTTCGGCAAGCCGGTCGCCCACTTCCAGAACACCAAGTTCGAGCTGGCCGCCTGCCAGGCCGAGGTGGACGCCGCCGAGGCCGTCGCCGACCGCGCGACGGAGGCGCTGGACGCCGGTGAGCTGACCCCCGCCGAGGCCGCCTCCGCCAAGCTGTTCTGCACCGAGGTCGCCCACCGCGTCATCGACCGCTGCCTCCAGCTGCACGGCGGCTACGGCTACATGAACGAGTACCCGATCGCCCGCCTGTACGCGGACAACCGCGTCAACCGCATCTACGGCGGCACCAGCGAGATCATGAAGACGATCATCGCGAAGGACATGGGCCTGTAGGACCACCGGTCATCGCTGGCCTGTACAACTAGATCCCATGAGCCAGGCACTCCAGGATCTCCTCGATCTGCTCGACCTGGAGCAGATCGAGGAGAACATCTTCCGCGGCCAGTCCCGCTCCGCTGTCGTACCCCGTGTCTTCGGCGGGCAGGTCGCGGCGCAGGCGCTGGTCGCCGCCGGGCGCACGGTCCCCGCGGACCGGCCCGCCCACTCGCTGCACGCCTACTTCCTGCGCCCCGGCGACCCGGGCGCGCCGATCGTCTACACGGTCGACCGCATCCGCGACGGCCGCTCCTTCACCACGCGCCGCGTCGTCGCCGTCCAGCACGGCAAGCCGATCTTCCACCTCTCGGCGTCCTTCCAGACGTACGAGGAGGGCCTGGACCACCAGGCGCCGATGCCGGCCTCACCCGACCCGGCGACCCTGCCCACCTCGCAGGAACGCCTGCGTGGTTACGACCACCTCGGCTCCGAGGTCGTCGAACGCTTCCTGGAGGCGCGCGAGGCGATCGATCTTCGCTACGTCGAGGAGCCGCCGTACGGCAGTTTCGGCGAGCCGCGCGAGCCGCACTCGCAGGTGTGGTTCCGCACCAACGGCAAGCTCGACGACGACCCCCTGCTGCACGTCGTCCTCGCCACCTACGTGTCCGACATGACCCTGCTCGACTCGGTCCTGCTCGCGCACGGGCGCGGCGGCTGGGCCGTCGGCGACGTGGTCGGCGCCTCCCTGGACCACGCGATGTGGTTCCACCGCCCGTTCCGCGCCGACGAGTGGCTCCTGTACGACCAGGAGTCCCCGTCGGCCCACGGGGGCCGAGGCCTCGGCCAGGCCCGCATCTACACCCAGGACGGCCGCCTCGCCATCACGGTCATCCAGGAGGGCGTGGTCCGCGTCCCCCGCTGACCCGCCCTCCCCCCCGGGGCCCCTCAGTCCCTGCGGATCAGCTCCGGGTCGATGCGCCTGCCCACCAGCGGCAGGGTGCCCAGCGTCGCCGCGACCACCACGCCCAGCGCCGCGCACGCCAGCAGCGGGATCCCGGCGAAGTCCCAGCGGACCGCGCCGCCCCCGGTGACGAGATAGCTGGACTCGGCGAGCTTGCCGCTCACCAGGGCGAGGACCAGGCCGATGGTCAGCGGGAGGACCACCTGGGTGCTCTGCACCGCCCGGAGGGTGCGGGTCCGGGCCCCGATGAGGGTGATCGCCGTGATCTGCGCCCGGCGTTCGACGGCCCGGTCCGTCACGGAGACCAGGAAGGCCCCGACGCCGATCACCATTCCCATGATCATGCCGAGGACCAGCAGCGTCTCGATGACCGCGATCTGCTGGAGGCTGTCGACGTTGACGCCGACCGGCTCCACGGCGACGGTGGGCGCGACCGCGCCGATGCCGTCGAGGACCGAGCGGACCGTGCCGGAGTCGGAGGCGCTGTCCAGGACGAACGCGCCCGACTGCGGCCGGGCGTGCGCCGGCAGCGCCGACGGCGGCAGGATCACCGACGCGCCGCCCACCGCGGAGGGGTCGTAGGGCCGGAAGACGACCGTGGCGGTCGGGATCGTGAGCTTCAGGGACACCTGGCGCGTTCCCTCACGCAGGTGGAACGGGAAGGCGGCTCCCGGGCGGATGTCCGGGTCGGCGGCGCTGTTCGGATCGACCAGGCGCATGACCTGCCCGTCCTCGCAGCCGTCGGCCCGCTCGACCAGCCGGGACAGCTGGGCGCAGGTGGCGACCAGGGCCGTGGCCTGGGTCGGGACGTCGGAGGAACGGGGGTCGGTCCAGGAGTCCATCGTGACGGCGTGGGCGCGTATCCCCGGCAGTCCGGCCAGCCGGCTCTGCTCCTGTCCGGTGACGGCCGAGAGCGGCAGGGAGTAGTCCTGGACGGGATTGCTGGGCCTGCTGACCTCCTCGAACTCGATCAGCACGCCCTGCGCGAGCGACGCGGCGAACACGAGCAGCACCAGCCCGGTGACCACGCGCAGGGTGCTGCCCGGCTCGACCTCTGTGCGGCGCATCGCCAGATTGAGCGTCAGGGACTGCGTGGTGCCGGCCACCTTCCGGGCGAGCAGGTACGACAGCCACGGGAGGGTCAGCACGAGTCCGGCGCCGGTGAGCAGCACGCCGGCCACGACGAGGAGCCCGTTCACGCCGTCGCTCGTGGCGGGGTGGCTCGTGAGCCCGGTCGCGCAGTAGCCCGTGACGACGCCGAGCCCCGTGACCAGCAGCAGCCCGCCCCACCTGCGCGGCGGCTTCGGTACGGCCGTCCGCCGTACCGCCAGCGGATCGGCCGCGGCCTTGCGGGCGCTGGCCCGGCCGGTGAACCAGGCCAGCGCCGGGCAGCCGAGGAGGCAGAGGGCGACAGTCGTCCAGGACAGGGCGCCGTCGGCCGGATACCAGCGCAGGGAGGGCAGGCCGGAGCGGGCCATGACCTGGTTGAGGATCCAGTACTCCCCGAGTCCGAGGAGTGAGCCGAGCAGCGCCGCGGCGACGGTCTCGGCGGCGTTCACGCGCTGGGTGCCCCGGGTGCTCAGGCCCAGCAGGCGCAGCGAGGCGAGCCGGCGGGTGCGGCTGGCGGCGGAGAGGCGGGCGCAGACCGAGAGGAAGACGGCCAGCGGGAGCAGGACCAGGGTGGCCAGGGCGAAGCGGAGGTTGGTGAGGGTGGAGGGCTCGACGACGGGGACCGGGGCGTAGGGGTAGCCGAAGGATTTCAGGGCCGCGGTGTCGGAGTCGCCGGTGATCCGGGGCCGGGTCGTGCCGACGTAGGCGTACAGCTCGTCGGGGTCCGCGAGGCCGGCCGGGCCGATGAGCCCCTTCTCGCGGCCCGGCAGGAGTCCCTTGAGGGCGGGCTCGGAGCGCAGCAGGTCGTGCAGCCGCGGCGAGACGAACAGCTGCCCGGGACGGGGGAGTTCGCCGAGCCCGGGCGGCGGGGCCTGCCTGCCACGGCTTCCCCTGGCGACGAAGACCCGGGTGAACGGTCTGGACCCGTGGGGGTCCGTCCGCTCCAGGACGAGCGTGGCGCCGGGCCCCGCGTGCCGTGCCGACGTCGTGCGGGGCTCACGGGCCGCGGCCCGGCCGTCGTGCGCGTCGAGGATCGCCGGGATGGTCAGGACGAGGGCGAGGCAGCACACACCGAGCGAACTGCCCGCCGCCATCAGGAAGAAGCGGACGCGGTTGCCCCGGCCGGCGCCGGACAGCAGGCGCAGGCCGAGCAGGAGCTCCCTCACGCCGCCTCCCGCGGGGTGAGGACGCCGTCGGCCATCGTGTAACGGCTGTCGGCCCGCGCGGCGACCGCCGGGTCGTGCGTCACCAGGACGACGGCGGTGCCCTGGGAGCGTGCCAGGTCCAGGAACTCCTCCAGCACGGCGGACGCGTTGGCGCTGTCCAGGGAGCCCGTCGGCTCGTCGGCGAAGACGACGGCCGGGCGGTGGACCAGCGCCCGGGCCACGGCGACGCGCTGGCTCTGGCCGCCGGACACCTGTGAGGGCCGCCGTTCCCGCAGCTCGCCGAGTCCGAGACGGTCCAGCACCGCACCCGCCGCCGCCAGCGCGGGCTTCTTGCGCTGTCCGGCGAGGCGGAGGGGGAGCGCGGTGTTCTCCTCGATGGTCAGCTCGGGCAGCAACTCCCCGTACTGGAACACGAATCCGAAGCTCTCCCGGCGCAGCGAACTGATCTGCTCGTCGTCGAGGTCCGCGAGCACCCGCCCCTCGAAACGCACCCGCCCGCGCCCCGCCGGCAGAACTCCGGCCAGGCAGTACAGCAGCGACGACTTCCCCGACCCGCTCTGCCCGGTGATCGCGACCACTTCCCCGCGCGCGACCGACAGATGCACACCGCGCACGGCGAGGTGACTGCCGTAGGAGAGGTCAACTCCCGTGGCAGACAGAATTTCTGACGTAGTGATGACTTCCCCCAAGAAGCGGATGGGCCCAGGTTCGCACCTGGGCCCCATGGTCTCACCGGTGGATCGCCGCTACCGCTTGTAGTGCTTGGTCACGGAGCAGTTGTCCGGGTGGAACGAGCCCTTGTCCCGGCACACGCGTATGTAGGCGTCCTCGGTGTACCGCTCGGCGCCGTCCCAGTTGTAGTAGTCCAGCGGCACGGTCTTCTTCTGCTTGCCGTTGTACCGGCTCCAGCTGTGACCCTCGACCTTCACCTGCATGTACACGTTGTGCCCGTCACCCTTGTCGGTGTCCTGGAGTTTGCCCTTCCACTCGAAGGAGCCGTGGTGCTGGCCGGCCGGCCAGAACTTGTACTGCCCGGCGTAGAACTTGCCGCCACCGGTCGACAGGGTCGGAATGGTGTGCCAAGAGGCGGCGAACGCGGTTCCTGCCCCCGCAGCGAAGAGGGCCGCCGTGATGGCGCCCACTGCCAGCTTCCGCATGGTTTCTCCCGTTTTGTGTTCTGTTGTGGGCCCTGGCGGTCATGTCAGGGCCGCGTCGAAACTAGTCGACTCCGAGCAGAACGAGAGAGGAATTACTGGTCAGTAGAGAACCTTTTGGGGCGATTCGCCGCCCAGGACTTTGCGATGATCTTGCTTGTTGTTGAGCTGGATTTGATCTTGAGTCGGGCGCGGCCGCGGCGATCAGGCCAACCCCGCCTCCGACAACAGGTACGACGTCATCGGGTCGTAGTAGCGGGGGCTGATGACGTGGTCGTCGAGGGGGACGGCGACCTGGAGGGTGCCCTCGGACTCGGCGAGGAAGAGGGCCGGGTCGTTGCAGTCGGCGTAGCCGGCGGAGTCGATGCCGTGCTGGGCCGCGTATCCCGCCCAGCCGTGGTCGGCGACCACGAGGTCCGGCAGCGGGCGGCCCTCGCGCTCAAGTGCCGTCAGGATGGCGCGCATCGGCTCACCGGAGTGCGTGTGCCAGAGGCTCGCGCCGTGCTCCAGGACGGCCACGTCGGCGAACTGCATCACGTACCCCTCGTCCGTCTGCAATTGGTCCGGGATGACGACGATCTCGCAGCCGGCGGCGCGCAGCGCGGCGGCTGTCGCCCGGTGCACGTCCAGCAGTCCGCCGGGGTGGCCGGTGGCGAACAGCACCCGCTGGCGGGCGTCGGCCGCCTTGCGCAGCCGGCGCGCGAGCCGCTCCAGCGCGTCCACGGTCAGCTCCGGGTCGATGGTGTCCTGCCCGTACCGGTGCTCCGGGTCGTCGCTGACGCCCACCCGCTCCGCCATCACCGCGAGCACGTCCTGCTCGTCCGTCCAGCGCTCGCCCAGCTCAAGACCCAGCCAGAAGTTCCGGTCGCCGTTCGCCAGCCTGCGGTAGTGGGAGAGGTTGTTCTCGCGGGGCGTGGCGACGTCGCCCGCGATACGGGTCCTCACCAGGTGGTCGACGAGCTGGGCGCGGCTGGGTGTCCCGGATATCGGCATGCCCCCCATTGTGAGGCAGCCCGCGGGGGCGCGTCTCCGCCATATCGAGCGCTGGGACACGGGTCACCCGGCTCAGCACTCAGTGTTTCCGCAGCGCGAACCACAGTTCCATCCGTACGTCCGGATCGTCCAGGTCGGCGTCCAGCAGCGCCGCACAGCGGGCGATCCGCTGCCGCACGGTGTTGCGGTGCACCTGGAGTGCCACCGCCGTACGGTCCCAACTGCCGTGCAGCGACAGCCAGGTGCGCAGCGTCCCGGGCAGCGCGGGGTGGCCTGCGAGGGGTGCGAGGAGCGTCTGGGCGTGCGCCTCCGCGTCGGCACCCGGCACCAGGTCGTCCAGCGCCATGCGGTCGCCGTGCCGGACCAGTGGGGCGCGGGTGGCGCGGGCGCGGGCCAGGGCGTGCGCCGCCTGGGTGTCGGCCGCCGGCCACTTTGGCGGCTCGACGGCCGCGCTGACCCCGAGGGTCCACCCGGGATGTGGACCGTCCGGCCGCCGCTCGGCCGGCACCAGGAGCCGTACGACGTCGTGGGCCAGGTCGAGCAGCGGGGAGCCCAGCGCCGCGCCCAGGGCGGAAGCGGCCACCGCGTCCGGGAGCCGGCGCTCCGGGCGGGCGTGCACGACGACCCACCGCTCCGCACCGAGCAACGGCGCGACCTCCTCGGGCGGCGCCCCGAGCAGCAGCCGCACCAGCGCCGAGGAGCGCGCCGTACCGGCCCCGCTGTGGTGCTCGCCGGTGAGGAGGGAGAGCAGCACGGCGGCGACGGAGGCGATGGTGTGGTCGCCGGGCTCCCGGTGGACGGTCGCCACGCCGAGGACGAAGCCGTCCCCGGCGCCGAGGGCGTAGGCCGACAGGTGGGTTTCGGCCAGGGTGTCGGTCGCGGAGGCGGGGGGCTGCGGCTGGTCCGGCCCGGGCCTGACGACCGCCGTCAGCTCCGCCAGGGCCGCGCCCACCCCCTCGGCCGGGTCCCGGCCCGCGCTCGCGACCTCCGTGCCGTCGGGGCCGTACAGGACCGCGCGGCCCGTCAGGCGCCGGGCGAGCCGGCGCAGGACCGAGGGGACCGGGTCGGGCCGGGCGGCGGCCGCCGCGAGGCCCTGCTGGGCGTCGGTGACCCGGCGCAGTTCCGCCATGCGGGCGCGGGCCATCAGCTGCCACACCGCGCGGGCCACCCCGGAGAACGTGGTCTGCGGCGGAACCTCCAGCAGCGGCAGGCCGTACGCCTCGCAGGCCGCGACGAGCGCGGGCGGCACGGTGTCGTGGAGCGGGGCGAGCCCGAAACCGAGGGCGGCGCCACCGGCGGCGACGATCCGGGAGACGTAGGTGTCGAAGTACGACCCCGGGTCGGCGGCATCCGGGGCGGTGGCATCCGGGCCCGGGGCATCCTGGGCGGCGGCTCCCGTCCCGGCGGCTCCCGTCCCGGCCGGCCCCCGGACCGCCGTGTCCGTCCCGGCCGGCTCCCCGACCGCCGTGTCCGTCCCGGCCGGCTCCCCGACCGCCGTCTCCGGGACGTGCACCCCCGCCGTCAGCAGCAGCTCGCCGCCCAGCAGGTACGGGTACGGGTCGGACATCTCCGAGGTGTGGGCCGCGTGGATCACCAGGTCCGGGCCGGAGGGCCCGGCGATCTGCCGCAGCGCGAGGTCCTCCCGGGCCAGCAGGGCCGACAGCGGGATCGCCGGGGTGGGCGGGACGACAGGGGAGGGGGCCGGGTCCGGCATGGTGTGCGTTTCCTCCATCCCGCACGGCTCGAATGGATGAAACGTACACTTCGCAGTCGCTTTCCGGCCACCTAGTGTCAAGGGCGCACGGTAGCCGCGGGTACGGGCGGATGTCCCCGCGAGCCGCTGCCGTCACGTCCCCGCCGCATCTGCACGACACGCCACCGGAAGTGCGCGAAGGAGGGTCCTGAATGGCCGTCGACTACACCGTGATCGTCCTGTATCTGGCCGGCATGCTGGCCATGGGCTGGTGGGGCATGCGCCGCGCCAGGTCCAAGAGCGAGTTCCTGGTGGCGGGCCGCCGCCTCGGCCCCGTGATGTACTCCGGCACCATGGCGGCCATCGTCCTCGGCGGCGCCTCCACCATCGGCGGGGTCGGGCTCGGCTACCAGTACGGCCTCTCCGGCGCCTGGATGGTCTTCACCATCGGCGTCGGCCTGCTCGCCCTGTCGGTGTTCTTCTCGGCCCGGATCGCCCGCCTGAAGGTCTACACCGTCTCCGAGATGCTGGACCTGCGCTACGGCGGCCGCGCCGGCGTGATCTCCGGTGTGGTCATGTGGGCGTACACGCTGATGCTCGCGGTGACCTCGACCATCGCCTACGCCACCATCTTCGACGTCCTCTTCGACATGAACCGGACCGTCGCGATCATCCTCGGCGGCGCCATCGTCGTCGCCTACTCCACGCTCGGCGGTATGTGGTCCATCACGCTCACCGACATGGTGCAGTTCGTCGTCAAGACGATCGGCGTGCTCCTGCTCCTGCTGCCCATCGCCGTGGTCAAGGCGGGTGGGTTCGGCGCGATGAAGGCGAAGCTGCCGACCTCCTACTTCGACCCGCTGGGCATCGGCGGCGAGACGATCTTCACCTACGTCCTGATCTACACCTTCGGCATGCTCATCGGCCAGGACATCTGGCAGCGCGTGTTCACCGCCCGCAGCGACCGCACCGCCCGCCTCGGCGGCACGGTCGCCGGCACCTACTGCCTGCTCTACGCACTCGCCGGCGCGGTCATCGGCACCGCCGCCAAGGTGCTCTACCCCACCCTCGGCAGTCCCGACGACGCCTTCGCCACCATCGTCAAGGACGAACTGCCCGTCGGTGTGCGCGGCCTGGTGCTGGCCGCCGCGCTGGCCGCGGTGATGTCCACCTCCTCGGGCGCGCTGATCGCCTGCGCGACGGTGGCCAACAACGACATCTGGTCGCGGCTGCGCGGCGCGATCCGCCGCACCGACGCCACACGGGACGAAGCGCACGACGAGGTCCGGGGCAACCGCGCCTTCATCCTGATCATGGGCGTCGCGGTGATCGGGACGGCCATCGCCCTCAACAACGTCGTCGAGGCGCTGACCGTGGCGTACAACCTCCTCGTCGGCGGCCTCCTCGTCCCCATCCTCGGCGGCCTGCTGTGGAAGCGCGGCACCGTCCAGGGCGCGCTGGCCGCAGTGATCGTCGGCGGGCTCGCCGTCATCGGCCTGATGGCGGGCTACGGCATCCTCGCCAACGAACCCGTCTACTACGGCCTGCTGGCCTCCCTGGCCGCCTACGTCGTCGTGTCCCTGGCGACGAAGCCCACCGACGAGGCCGTCCTGACCGCCTGGCGGGCCCGCCTCGCCGGAAAGGCCCCCGAACTCGTGTCCGAACCCGTCCCGGCTCACCAGTAGAGTCATAGCGAAGCGCCACAAGCGCGACGAAGCGCAAGAAAGAAGGCACATCCCATGAGCAGCAACGAGACGCCCCGCGGCCCCGTCGACTCCTCCCGCGTCCCGCGGTACGCCGGCCCGGCCACCTTCGCCCGGCTGCCCCGCCTCGACGAGGTCGGTACCGCCGACGTCGCCGTCGTGGGCGTGCCGTTCGACTCGGGTGTCTCGTACCGGCCGGGCGCCCGCTTCGGCGGCAACGCCATCCGCGAGGCGTCCCGGCTGCTGCGCCCCTACAACCCGGCGCAGGACGCCTCCCCGTTCGCCCTGGCGCAGGTGGCGGACGGCGGCGACATCGCCGTCAACCCGTTCAACATCAACGAGGCCGTGGACACCATCGAGGCGGCCGCCGACGACCTCCTCGGCACCGGCGCCCGCCTGATGACCCTGGGCGGCGACCACACCATCGCCCTGCCCCTGCTCCGCTCGGTCGCGAAGAAGCACGGCCCGGTCGCGCTGCTCCACTTCGACGCCCACCTCGACACCTGGGACACCTACTTCGGCGCCGAGTACACGCACGGCACCCCGTTCCGCCGGGCGGTGGAGGAGGGCATCCTCGACACCTCGGCCCTCTCCCACGTCGGCACCCGCGGCCCGCTGTACGGCAAGCAGGACCTCACCGACGACGAGAAGATGGGCTTCGGCATCGTCACCTCCGCGGACGTCTACCGCCGGGGCGCCGACGAGGTCGCCGACCAGCTGCGCCAGCGCATCGGCGACCGCCCGCTGTACATCTCCATCGACATCGACTGCCTCGACCCGGCCCACGCCCCCGGCACCGGCACCCCGGAGGCCGGCGGCATGACCTCCCGCGAGCTGCTGGAGATCCTGCGCGGACTCGCCTCGTGCAACCTGGTGTCGGCGGACGTCGTCGAGGTCGCCCCCGCGTACGACCACGCGGAGATCACCTCGGTGGCGGCCTCCCACACCGCGTACGAACTGACCACGATCATGAGCCGACAGATTGCCGAGGCGCGCGAGAAGTGACGCACGACCACGACCTGGAACTCCGCCCGACGCCCGCCCAGACGGCCGCCGCCCTGAATCCACCCCCGGGGCGCATCGGCGGAGACCTGGTCGTGGAGACCTTGGCCGGGCTGGGCGCGACGACCGTCTTCGGCCTGCCCGGCCAGCACGCGCTCGGCATGTTCGACGCCCTCGGCCGCTCCTCCATGCGCTACATCGGCCTGCGGGTGGAGAACAACGCGGGCTTCGCGGCGGACGCGTACGGCCGTGTCACCGGCGAGGCGGCCCCCCTGCTCCTCTCCACGGGCCCCGGCGCGCTCACCTCCCTCGCCGCACTCCAGGAGGCGGCGGCCGCCTCAGCCCCCGTGCTGGCCATCAGCAGCCAGGTCCCCACGGCCGGCCTGGGCGGCGGCCGCCACGGCTACCTGCACGAACTCCCCGACCAGGCGGCCTCGTTCCGGGGCGTCGTCAAGTCGGTCCACACGGCCCGCACCCAGTCCCAGATCCCCTCCGCGATCGCCGAGGCCTGGAAGTCGGCGCTCACGGCACCACACGGCCCGGTGTGGGTGGAGATCCCCCAGGACGTCCTGCTCGCACCGACGGAGCTTCCCGTCGTCACAGCCCCCGAGGCCCTCCCGGACGACCTGGTCCCGCGCCCCGAACTGACGGCGCTGGCAGCGCACTTGCTGTCCTCGTCCTCCCGCCCGGTGATCATCGCGGGCGGCGGGGTCGTACGCGCGGACGCCTCGGGCAAGCTGCGCGCCCTGGCCGAGCGCCTGTCGGCCCCGGTGGTGACGACCTTCGGAGGCAAGGGCGCGTTCCCCTGGAACCACCCCCTGTCCCTCCAGTCCTGGCTGGAGGACCGCCACACGACGGACTTCCTGGAGGACGCAGACGTCCTGCTCGTGGTGGGCTCCGGCCTGGGCGAACTCTCCTCCAACTACCACACGTTCAAGCCGCGCGGCCGGGTCATCCAGATCGAGGCCGACCTCGGCAAACTGGAGTCCAACCACCCGGCCCTCGGCATCCACGCCGACGCCCGCCTGGCCCTCCAGGCCCTGCTGGAAACGGTGGAGGAGCGCGAAGATGCGACCGCCCCCGACCGCGTCCACGAGGTCCTGACCCAGGTCCACGCCCGCATCGAGGCCCAGGACCTCACCCTCGAACAGGCGGTCCTCGCCTCGGTCCGCCGGGCCCTGCCCGCCACCTCCCCGTCCTTCTGGGACATGACGATCCTGTCCTACTGGGCCTGGTCGGCCTTCGACCCCCGGGGCGCCAACACCATGCACTCGGCCCAGGGCGCGGGCGGCCTCGGCTACGGCTTCCCCGCGGCCCTCGGCGCCGCGGCGGCCGACCCCAGCCGCCCCGTCCTCGCCGTCTCCGGCGACGGCGGCGCCCTCTACTCCATCGCCGAACTCGCCACCGCCCGCCAGTACGACCTCCCCGTCACCTGGCTGATCGTCGACGACGGCGGCTACGGCATCCTCCGCGAATACATGACCGACGCCTTCGGCCGCCCCACAGCAACAGAGCTGACCCGCCCCGACTACGCCGCCCTCGCGGAGTCCTTCGGCGTTCCGGGGGTCAGGACGACCCCCGAGTCCCTTGAATCGGACCTGGCGAAGGCCCTGGCATCCCCCGGCCCCTCGGTCGTCGTACTCCCGGCGGTGCTGCGGATGTTCGCGCCCACGCATCTCGGGTGAGAGGCCGGGGCCGGCCGGGCCTATGACCGAGCAGGCTGGTTGGCGATCAGGAGGGTGCTGCCGGCGGGACGGAAGCCGAGGCGTGCGTAGATCCGGGCGACGGTCTCCTCCGCATAGGCGAGGAAGACGGTGCGCACCCCGTGCTCGCGGGCGTGCTCGACGAGGGCCGCGGTGACAGCGGCGGCCAGACCCTGACGACGGGCGGTCGGAAGGGTGCCGATCCCGCCGATCTCGGTGGTGCCGTTCGCCGGGTGGTAGTGACCGACGGCCAGGGGGGTGCCGTCCGGGTCGAGGGCGGCGACGAGCGTCTTGTGCCCCGCGCGGATGGTGGGCCGTACCGCTGCCACCGTGCCGTCCCCGGACAGTTCCCCGGCCACCGCCGCCAACTCCTCGCGGCCCGCAGAGCCCAGCGCGGTGCCCACCTCGGCAAAGGCCAGACGGGGAAGGGCGAGGGCCGCGGGCAACGCAGGATCGTCGGCCGTCAGCGCGCGGACCGTCACCCCGTCCGGCAACGGGCCCGATACGACCGGCTGGTCGGGACTCACCGCCATCAACGGGCGTTCCGCCACCGGCAGTCCGGCATCCTCGACACGGGCCCGCATGGCCGGCGCCGCCTCCGCCAGCCACTCGAAGGCCTCCGGCACACTCAACTCGCGCTGCCGGGCCCGTACCCGGGCGATATCGGCGGCGGCAACCTCCGAAGACCCTGCTGCGGTGGGCTGAGCGTGGCTGGGCCCGCCGTAGTACGGAGCACCGGGAGCCTTCCGGACGAACAACCGCAACGAGCCGTACTCTTCGGCATCGGAGAACAGCAACGGCACGGTGGCGTAGTACCGCTCGATACGGGCGCGCAGTGACTCATTCATCGGCGCATCCCACCACGGGACGACGCCGCGCCGCATCAGGGATTCGACGCCGGCCGCCCAACGGGTCCCGGAAAGTAGGCTGACCCCTCGGACGGGCCGGGCCGAGGTGACACCGCACGGCCAAGGTCGGCCTCGATCATTCAAGGGAGCGCGCCGACTATGGCAGACGTCACGGTCACCTACGACAAGACGGTGGATGCAGCGTAGGTGTATTTCGTACCTCCGGCTTGTGCGCGGTCGGCTCGCACGTATCCCTGTGATCCGGTGGACGTCGACGGCATGATCAATCTCGACTTCGACGACCAAGGGCGTCTCATAGGCATCGTGGTGCTCGCGGGAGTTCGAAACTGCCGAGGCACCTGCTCGACTCAGCGGAGCCGCCTCTGGATACCGAAGGCGCATGAGGAGGTTCCACGAGCCGGTCGGCGTCGCCGATCGAAACGGGCCCGTCCCGGAGGGTCCGGGACGGGCCTCGATGACCACCATTCGTGCCCTCAGCCGAGCTGCGCGACCTTGGGGGAGTCACCGCCTGCCGTGGCGTCCGCTGCGGGAAGAGCCACTGGGTAAACGCGCACATCGCTGATGGCGCCGGTGGCGTATTCACCATAGGTGCCGGAGGCGATCTCGCGTCCGATCTGCAAGTGACCTGTGGCGTTCCAGGAGGGGTACTTCCAGTCATTGGTTCCGGCGAGCTTGCCGTCGACGTACAGGCGCACTTCCTTGGCGGATACGTCGTAGACGCCCAGGAGGTGGGTCCATCTGCCCTTGGCAGGCTCGCCGCCGTAAGCAGCACGCCAGACTGCGTCGCTCTGATCGGTGCTGTGCCTGCCGAAGGCCCAGGCGTGTACGTTGGACGAGTAGTACAGCTGGAGCCCACTGTTCTTCGTGCCGTCCTGGGAGACGAACGTACTGTTCGCGGACAGCGAGTCGAGCTTGACCCACGCGGAGACGCTGAAGCTGCCGGACGTGTTCACAGCCGATGACGTAGTGGAGGCGTAGCCGGTGGTGCCGGACAGGCCGAGGACCGTGCCCCGGGTCGTGTCGGTCGTCCAGGCGAAGGCGCCGGCGAGGGTGGCGTCTGAGAAGCCGGTGCTGTCAACTCCGGTTGCGCCGCTGCCTTCGTTTAGCTTCCAGAGATGCGTGGCTGTGTCCGTGACCGAGCCGAGCGTGACTCCTGGAGCGAAGTCGTAGGTGGACGAGGACGCCGCATTCACGCGGTAGTTGTATTCGACGAGCCTTCCGGAACGGTCCACGGCGTAGAGGTCGGGCAGACCGTCCGGGCCGCTGGAGGTGGCGCCGGCGGGGCTGTTGATGTCGCCGGGCGAGACAGCCACGGGAAAGTCGGAGGGCGGCAGCGTGAGGGGCAGAACGCTATGGCTCGTGGAGTGGAGCAGCGAGGGCACCAGCGTCTCGGGGTCGACGGTAAGCGGGTAGCTGTAGAGGGCCCCGGTGGATTTGTCGCGGGACCACAGGACGGGCTTGCCCGCGACGGTTCCCGCAGCGATCAGAGTCTGCCCCGACCAGTCGCCGTCCCCTAGGAGGATCGGGTTCCTGAGTTCGCGGCCTCCGTCCGACTGGTAGATCCACAGCTCACTGTTCTCGACGGTGATAACCGCCGGGTAGCCGTCGGTGTTGCCGAAAACGTTGCCAGGGGTGATGAGTTGGCTGATATTCCAGCTGTCGCCGTCGTAGGCGGTGCTGCGACAGCGCGTGTCATCAGCCAGCACGGTGGCGGGGGCGCAGTCTGCCTTGGGTACGACGTCGAACCGTCGGCCGGTGAAGCCACCGACGGTGGAGTAGGGCGCGCGGGGGAACGAGGCGTCGTCGACCGGGTCCAGGTCGTTCTTGACCACGTAGAGCTGGTGGTTCTTGTAGGCGAAGAGATCGTCGACATCCGAGCCGTGCAGGTTGCCTCGATGTGCGATGAGGTAGGTGTTCCAGCCGGTGCCGTCGGGGGAGTCGTCCTTGGTCGCCACGATGGCGGGGCCGGTGACCGCCGGAGGTATACCCGTGACTGCTCCACTCGGGGCCGGGGCGGGAGCTTGGCCCGGGTCCTGATTCCCCGGGATCAGGTCGAGGTCGCCGGTCTGGGTGGTGGCCAGCAGGTCGGGCACTCCGTCACCGGAGATGTCACCGGGTTTGATGGGCGTCGCGGGGTTCCAGGGGACAGTGAAGGTGTAGCCGTAGGGGCTCTCGGAGATGTTCCCTGCCTTGTCCACTCCGGCCACGTACAGGGTGTGCACGCCCCAGTTGGTGATGGGCACATGGAGGGTGGCCGTGGACCTGCCTTGACTGTCGGTGCCGCTGATGGCGGTGCTGTGACCGTCGGCGGCACTCGGCGGTGAGTCGAGCTGCCACAGGAATGAGTGCATTCCGCTGGCCTTGCAGGCATTGGGGACACAGCTTGTGTCGCCTGCAGGGCTGTCGGTGTCTGCCACGGTGAAGTCGGCCGTCTTGCCGGGCCCGGCATAGACGACGGGGTCGGCGGGACCGGAGCCGACCGGCGGGAAGGAGGGGTTGTCGGCCACCTCAGGGGTTTGCGGGGCGGAGAAGTCGGTGTTGAACCAGCAGTGTTCGGACAGCGATGATTTCAGTCCGGAGCTGGAATCGTCCTCCGCGTAGACGTCCCACCCGTACTGGTGGCCGTCTTTCAGATGCGCGCCGATCTTCATCGCCGCGTCGGTGCCAGAGGCCAGCCACCCACTGTCCGGGGTCGAGACAACGGTGCCGTTGCCGTCGCCGTCGGGATCAACGGTGCGGTCCCAGAAGCTGTAGTGCGCTCGCGCCTTCTCGCCGGACAGGCTGGTCGTCACGGTGGAGTGCAGAGTGATCTCGCTACCGGCGTCCGAGTACGTCGTGGCGCCGATCCAACCTGGGCTGCTGGTCGTGCATGCGGCCGAGGCTCCAGCGGCGGACGGGGTCGTGTGAGGGCTGCTGGGGACGCCGGGCGGGATGTCGAACTTGGTGTGCAGGGTCAGCGTGGTGGACATGCGGAGGTAGTCATCGTTGCTCGAGGAATCGGACTCGTTGCCGTACAGGCCGATCGTCCAGGTGTTGGTGCCGGCGCCGAGATTCCCGGCCGCGTCGTAGCCGTTGCCCTCGTGATCAGCGATTTTCTGGGCTTGCTTCCCGACGTGGAAGGTGGCGGTGCTGTTGCTGCACGAGCTACCCGAGTTGGCGCCGCTCGGCACCGTGTCGGTCTCGGGCGGGAACGCTGAGTCGTGGGTTAGGGGGCGTGACAGCCAGTCGGTGCCGGAGTTGATCGCGTCCGTGGTGTGCAGAGTGAGCGGCTGGTTGTGTGTGCAGTCGTAACTGGCGGCGAAGGTGGTCGATACCTGCACGTAGGCGTCGTCGACGACGAACGACGAGTGCAGCCCGCTTGTGTTGATCGCCCAGTACGAGCGCTCCACTCCGGCTCCACAGCGACCGCCCCACCGCTGGTAGCCCGCGCCCTGCCCGTTGGTCTGTGCCTTGTCGTACTGCGGAGCGTTGTCGCAGGCGGAGTTGGAGTAGACCTCCGTAAAGTGACCCGCGGTGGAGGTGACCGGGTTGGTGTACGGGTCGATGTACACCGGGTAGGTCGTGTCGGGGTCGCTGAGCATGCCGGCGTCGGGGGTCAGCGTGAGCGCCTGGTCGTCGGCGGTCATGGCGACGGGTTTGGTGTCGGCCCCGGGCCCGGGGCCGTCCACGGTGGACACCAGCCCGGCCACAGGGCCGGGCTCCGGGGCACTGACGGGCTTGGAGCCCGAGTCCCACATCAGCGGCTGAGGGCTGGTGTAGTCCAGACCGCCGTCCGAGGTGGTGGCCTGCATACTGTCGGAGTCGGTGGTGGCCAGGTCGAGGCCGCGGGTGTCGGCGGCCAGCGAGAGCTTCCTCAGCCGGGGGTCGGCGGCGGCTGCCGCGTCGTGGACGATCAGCACGTCGCTGAAGCCGCCCTGGTCGGTGACGGAGACGGAGAGGTCGACACCTGGCAGTACTGAGGCGTACACCGCGGTGTCGCCGCTCACGCTCGGTGTCGGGAGGGTGAAGGGCACGCTCAGCGACATGCCGGGGCCGTCGGCGTGGGTGAGGCTGACCAACGGGCCGTCACCGCCTCCGGAGAGCGTGACGTGGTTGGGTGTGGCCTTGGGCTCGTAACCTCCGTGCCCGTCGGCGGTCAGGGTGGCGTCGACAGGTATCCAGTCACCGTCGTCCCTGCGGATCCGGGTGGGCAGCACGCTGGTGATGTTGGTGAAGGTGCCGTCGGGAAGCGCCTGGGTGGTGGAGACCTCGGTGGTGAGCGTGTCCACAGGGACGGAATTGCCCGTGTTCATGGCCTGTGTCTGAGCGGCGAGCAGCGGGTCGGATGGCGGGTCCGCGGAGTCGTCGGCGGAGGCGCTCTGGGGTGCGAGCGACATCAACACACCCAGTGCTGTCGTGAGCAGAGCCCAGCGGCGTGCGGCTGCTGACGGTCTGAGCGTGCGCCGAGGCGGTCTCAACACGTGGCGGGCTTCCTTCTGTTCGCGGGCAGCGGGTCGGGGGAAGCCCGTTTGCCATGAGGTAAGTGATCAATTTCGGTACAGAAACTACACACTCTCTTCCAAGTTGCGGCACGGTCTTTTCACGTATATGGCAAAGGGTCTTGAGGCGTGATCATGAACGAACCTAGTCTCCGCTCGATCACGCGCACGTGTGATCTGACTGAGTGACGGCCGGTCAGGGCCGTCCGCGGGGGGTTACGCGTGAGCGGCAGACGGCGATGGTTCGCGGGTGTCTGGCATCGGAGACTGCTGGGTGGGCTCGGGCTGTGGGTGATCCCCGTCGCGCTCCTGGCACTGCTCCTGCCTGTAGCCATCGCCACGGGCCTGGGCACGCCCGGCTTCTTGCCCGGCCACACGGATGACGGGTTCGGCCATCACGGCGGTTTCCACTTCGACGGCTCGGTGTGGAGGCCGAAGAAGCTGCCCGTGATCCCGGCCGTGGGGGAGCACACCGTGCGGCCCGCGATCGGGAAGCACCCCAAGGGGTACAAGCCGCTGGGAATGTACGAGGCGCGCGCCCCTCGTTGGCCCGAGGCAGGTACCGCGACGGTCGCCCTCGACGCCGGAGGGACGACCAAGCCGGTCAAGGCAGGCGCACTGCCCGTCTGGATCGCGCCTCTCGGTCACGAACACAACGCCACCAAGGTGCGCGTGCGGACCGCGTCACACGCTCAGTCGCTGAAGGCGGGTGCCAACGGCATGCTGTTGGGCGTCAGCACGCCCGGCGGCCTGGCCTCGGGCGGCCGGGTGAAGGTGGTCATCGACTACTCCGAGATCGCCAGGGCCTACGGTGGTGGCTACGGTTCCCGGCTCCGGGTCGTGAAACTGCCGGCTTGTGCACTCACCACACCGGAGCGAGTGGAGTGCCAGAAGCGCACCCCGATCAGCTTCACCAACCGTCCCACCGCCCGCCAGCTGACAGCGACCATCACCTTGGGAGGGACTTCCGCGGCCCAGCAGCGCGGGGGCAGCAGCGGCAAGATCTCGAAGCCGGACCGCAGCACGGCAACGCCCAAGCCAACAGGGGACAAGGGCGGCCCCACATCCACGACAGGGACGGCCTTCCCCGATCCCGTGCCGAGCACGCACGGCACGGACACGGAACAGGGATCCGACGGCCCCAAGACGATGTCGATGCGTACCGCGCCGATGGCCGTCGGCACAGCGGGTACCACGGCGCTGGCCGTCACTTCCGGCACCTCCGGTTCCCAGGGCGACTACGGAGCGACGACCCTGTCGGCCGCGGGCACCTGGCAGGCCTCTGCCACCGGTTCCTTTACCTATGCCTATCCCATCTCCGTCCCCGCCGCGATCGGGGGCAACGCCCCGTCGGTGGGCCTCAGCTACGACTCGCAGTCCGTGGACGGCGAGACCACCGCCCGCAACTCGCAGGCATCCTGGGTCGGCGACGGATGGAGTTACCAGGTCGGCTATGTGCAGCGCGGATACCGCGCTTGTGGAACCCTGCTGGACTCTGACGGAAAGAAGCTCGTCAAGGGGTCCGGGGACGAGTGCTGGGGCGGCGACAACGCCACACTCTCCTTCGGCTCGCATTCGGGCGTGCTGGTGCCCGACGGAGTGGACACCGGCGTCACCGGCGAGATTCGGCAGTGGCGACTGCAAGGCGATGACGGCACGGTCGTACAGGAACTGTCCGGCGCTGACAACGGCCTCCACGACGGCGTCTACTACCGGGTCCTGACCACCGACGGCACTGCGGCCTACTTCGGTGCCGACCACGCCCCCAGCGGTGCGGGCACCGATGCCACCATGCCGTCCGGTCCTGGCGACCCCTCCACACACTCGGCATGGGGAGTGCCGGTGTTGCACCCCCGTTCCTCGGATCCCTGCCACGACGACGCCAAGGGCACCGCGTCCCGCTGCGACAAGGCCGAAGGCTGGCGGTGGAACCTCGACTTCGTGGTGGCGCCCAACGGTTTCGTGCAGCGCTACGACTACACCAGCGAGAGCAACTACTACGACCTCGGTGGTGGGCAGGCGGCCGCGACGGACGACCCGGACGACACCGGAACACTGGTGTCGTACACCCGTGGTGGCGCTCTCACGCTGATCTCCTACGGATACACGCTCGCGGACGAGAAGGCGGGCCGTACCCCGGCGGCCGAGGTGGACTTCGGTCTGGCCCAGCGCTGCCAGACAACCACGGCCTTCACCGACTGCAGCGCCGGCAACCTGAAGGACGACACGGCCACCCACTGGCCGGACGTGCCCTGGGACCTGCACTGCGACGCGACGGACAAGACCAAACTGCCGGACGGTGCCACCAAGGTTCCCGCTGACGTGTGCGTCACTGCGGGCCCCAGCTTCTGGACCACCACCCGGCTGGACTCCATCACCACCAAGGTCCATGTGAAGGCCAGCGACCAACTCACCGCGGTCGACTCCTACCAACTGGGCCAGGTCTACTCGGACGCGGGGGGCACGGTCGACCCGGTCACCGGCACCACGGTGGATCCGAAGGACGCCGGAATGCTCCAGGCCGTCATGTGGCTGCAGTCAGTCCAGCACACCGGCAAAGACACGTACGACAACGACAACAGCGACATCAAACTGAACCAGGTGTCGTTCACCGGCACCGAGATCGACAACAGGGTGAACGACGACTCGCCGTCCGCCCCGCCGCTGTACCGGCCCCGCATGTCCAGCGTGCAGACGGAGACCGGTGAGTCGATCGCGGTGGAGTACAACTCGGCGCCGTGCGCGGGCAAGACTCTCTCCCTCTCACATGCCGACAGCAACACAGATTCCTGTTACCCCGTCTATTGGACCGTCCCCGGAGCGTCGAAGCCGATCGCGGACTGGTTCAACAAGGTAACCGTCAACAGCGTCGCCACCTCCGACCTGACGATCGCGGGACAGTACAAGCCGGACGCGCAGAACAACCCGGCCGGCTCGGAGACCCAGATCTCCCGGTACAGCTACGCCGGCCCTGCCTGGCACCGTGACGACTCGGCTCTGACCGACGACCAGTACCGCACCTGGGACCAGTTCCGCGGCTTCCGTACGGTCACCGTGCGCACGGGGCAGGCACCCGAACCCGTCACTCAGCAGACCACCACCTATCTGCAGGGCATGGACGGTGACTACAAGGCCGACGGTACCCGCCGCTCCGTCACCGCCGACGCCACGGTCGGCGGCAGCACCGTGCTGAGCGTTCCGGACTCCGATCAGCTGTCCGGCACCGCGTTGATGGACGAGACATACACCCGGGCCGGCGGCACCGTTGACGGCGTCAGCGTCAACGGTCCCTTCAACTTCAGCACCACGGCATCCGCCCACCAGACGCCTTGGTCCGCCTGGACCCAGGAGGACAACCCCGGTGGCACCAAGCCGGCTTCCTCCACCCTGCCCGACCTGGTCGCGCACCGGATCAAGTCGAGTGGTTCCTCGCAATACCAGTTGCTCGCGAACGGCGATTGGCGGCATACGAAGACGGATGTCACCTATGACGGCGAGGGCCGCGTCTCCACGGTGAACGGGCACGGTGACGGCACCGACCCGAAGCAGGAGAAGTGCGCCACCACCACGTACGCCGGCCCACCGGCCTCGAACAAGATGATGTTGTCGTACCCCGACCAGGTCACCTCGGTGGTCGGATCCTGCGGCACCACGCCCAGCGCAACGACCCTCCTGGCGGACAAGAAGATCTACTACGCGGGAGACGGCACACCGTCAGGGCTCGGTGCCTTCGGACAAGTCACAGCCCTCGGCGAGGCCACCGCCACCCAGACTGCCACCAGCTTCTCCGGTAGCACGGAAAACTGGCGGACCACATCCACCACGAAATACGACGGAGCCGGCCGCATCACCGACTCCTACGATGCCACCGGGCAGAAGACCCACACCGACTTCACCCCAGCCTGGAGCAGCGCCGGCGACAACACCAACGCCACCGCGAAAGCCTCCACCAACAGCCAGGGCTGGGTGGTGAAATCAACCCTCGACGCCCTGCGAGGGCTGCCGCTGGAGAGCGTTGACGCCAACGGCCGCAAGACCGACATGACGTACGACGCGCTCGGCCGCCGGACCGCGGTGTGGCTGCCCGGTCGGGACAAGTCGGCCGGGCAGAGCCCCGACAGTACTTTCACCTACTCGATCAACCCGGGCGCCGTGCCCGCGCCCGGCGGCACTGTCACGCAGCCCGGTGCGCCGACGGCGGTCACCTCCAAGACGCTGCGCGAGGACGGCTCGTACGCCACTGCCGTCACGATCTACGACGGCATGCTGCAGCCCCGGCAGACGCAGTCCACCGCCATGGGTGACTCGAACTCCGGTCGGGTCATCTCGGACACCTTCTACGACTCGCACGGCTGGCAGACCGCGTCGTACGCCGCCTATTCGGAGCCGAACGACTTCCCTTCCACCACTCTCTACGCCGCCAACGAGAACCAGATCCCCTCGGAGACCACGACCGCTTACGACGGCCAAGGCCGGCCTGTGCGGCAGACCCTCTGGCACCAGGCTGTAGAGCAGTGGCACAGCTCCACCAGCTACCCCGGCGCCGATGAGGTCGACAGCACGGCACCGACCGGCGGCCGTTCCACCGCCACATACACCGATGCCGTCGGCCAGACCACCAAGACGGTGGTGAAGAACACCGGCTCTACGGTCACGCTGCACGGCGGCTCGGTGATCCCGTCGGGTACCTCGCTGACCTCTGACAGCGTGCGCCTCACCATGCAGGGTGACGGCAACCTGGTGCTGTCCGCGCTGAACACCGGCAAGACCATCTGGTCCTCCGGCACCAGCGGCAAGCCGGGCGCTTGGGCGAAGTTCGGCACGGACGGCAACCTGACCGTCTACAGCACCGCCGCGACCCAGTTGTGGAGCACCGGTCTCACCGCCACCACCAACGCCACGCTCCAGATCCGGAACGACTCCACCGTGGCCGTCGTCTCCTCCGCAGGCTCCCTGCTGTGGAAGCAGGGCACGTCCGGCGCGGTTCCAGCCGCCGACTCGTCCACGCGGTACACCTACACTCCCGCAGGCCAAGTCGAGTCGATCAAGGACAGCGCGGGCAACACCTGGTCGTACAGCTACAACCTGCTCGGCCAGAAGACGACTCAGACCGACCCGAACACCGGCACCACCACGTACGACAAGTACGACGTGGCAGGCAACCTCCTGCAGACCACGGACCCGCGAGGGCAGGAACTCTCCTTCGCCTACGACTGGGACAACCGCCCCACCGCCGAGTACGCGGCCGCCTGGTCGGCCAGTCCCGATCCGGGCAAGCTGCTCGCCTCGCACGTGTACGACACGTTGGAGAAGGGGTACGAGACCTCAGCCACACGCTACGTCGGCGGCGCCTCGGGCAAGGCGTACACGCAGGCGGTCACCGGTTACAACACCGCATACCAGCCGACGGCCACCACGCTGACCGTCCCGGCCGCCGACGGCTTCGCCGCCGCGGGACAGTCCAGTGCGCCATCGTCCGGCACGGTCACCTACACGACCACGGCCAGCTACACCCCGAACGTGGGGCTTCTGTCTTCTACGCACTACCAGGCAGACGGCAACCTGCCTGAGGAGGACATCGACTACGGCTACACCCAGCAGGGCAACCTCGACGGGATCGGCGGCTTCATCAACAACGCCAACACGCCCGCCTACCTGGACGATGTCGTGCACGATGCGTTCGGGCGTGTGCTGCAGTCCGTGTACGGGCGGGTGGGCAAGGAGATGGCTACCTTCGCCCAGTACGACGCCACCACCGGGCGCGTCACCCAGACCAGCAGCATGGTGCAGACGTCCGCCACCGCGTTGGACGTCAGCAAACTCCGCTACGACCAGGCCGGCGAACTCACCGCGATCGACGACCTGCAGGACAACACCACGCACGACACCCAGTGCTTCACCTATGACTCGTTCCAGCGTCTGACCGCCGCGTGGACCGACACCGCCGGAATCACCGACCCGGCCGCGGCCACGGTCGGCGCGGTCGGCGGCTGTACCACGGATCGAGTGCAGACGACGGCCTCGGCCCCGGTAAAGACGACCACCGTGGGTGGTCCGGCGCCCTACTGGCAGACGTACACCTACGACCAGCTCGGTGACCGCACCGGCATGGTCAGCCATGACACCTCCGGCAACGCTCTCAACGACGGAACCCAGAGCATCAGCTATCCCGGTACGGACGGCACCACGAGCGCCGCACTGCCCGATCAGGCCGGAAAGGCCACCACCACGAGCCCGGCGAACGGCACCTCGACGACAAGTACGTCCTATGCCGATCCCGATCACGGTGCCGCGAACGCGGGCGACACGATGAGCCGGAAGGTGACTTCGGTCGGCCCGTTGTCCAGCGCGTTCACGATTTCCGGTGGCGGCAAGCGGTGTGTCGAGGACGCGAGCGGTTCCACGACGGCAGGCGCCAAGGTTCAGATCAACACGTGCAGCGGTGCGACCAGCCAACGGTGGACGATCGGCACCGACGGCACGGTTCGCGTTCTCGGACTCTGCCTCGACACGACCGCCAACGCGACCGCGTCCGGCACGCACGTCGTGCTCGACACCTGCAAGAGCGACGCCACGCAGCAGTGGAAGTTCACGGCTACCGGGTCCGTGACCAGCAAGGCGAACAGCGCCGAGTGCCTGACCGACCCGAAGGCGTCCGCAACAGCGGGCACCCAACTGACACTGGCCGCATGCGGCAGCGCGGGGCAGAAGTGGAGCGGCGCCGCGACCGGCGCCGTAGCGGCCGGCCAGAGCCAGACCTTCACCTATGACGCCGAGGGCCGTACCGCCACGGTCGCCACGACCTCGGGCACCCATACCAGTACGAGCAAGTACCTGTACGACGCCCAGGGCAATCTGCTGGAACAGACCGCCGCCGTCGACGGCGCCGACAAGACCCGCGTCCTGTACCTCTTCGGCGGTGCCGAGCAGATCACTCTCACCGTCAGTACCAAGACTCTGACCGGACTGCGTAACCTAACCGGGCCCGACGGCACCACCGTGACGGTCTCCAGTGATGGCGACGTCAAATACCAGATAGCCAACGGGCAGGGGACCGCCGTCACGGCCGTCGACGCCGCCACCCTCGCCGTAACCCGCCGCGCCTACGACCCCTGGGGCAACCCACGAGGCACCAAGCCCACCTCGTGGGTGGCTCCGGACGAGAATCACGGATTCCTGGGCCAGCCTGCCGATGCCACTACAGGCCTCAGCCTGCTCGGCGCGCGCGACTACGACCCCGTCACCGGCCGCTTCCTCACCCCCGACCCGCTCTTCGAATCCGGCGACCCCAACCAGATGGGCGGTTACACCTACGCCGGGGACAACCCCGCCTCCTCTTCCGACCCGAGCGGGCTGGTCGAGGAGATGGACCCGGGCGGCGACGGTGGCTGCGACGCCGCCTGCGCTGAGGCCAACGACAAGGCCTACGAACAGGTGTACGACACCAGCACCTCCAGCGGCCAGCACAAGCACAGCAGCGGAGGCTGCCACGGCTTCTGGGGCTGTACCGGGCACTACTTCAAGAAGGCCTTGCCCGTCGTCAAGACCGTAGTCGTGACCGTCGTCGTCGTGACCGTCGTCCAGACAGCCATCGAGCCGGTCGCCGTGGCGTGTGCCGACACGGTCGTCCTGGCGGCCGGCTGCGTCCTTGCCGCGGCAGACGCCGTAGGCGCGGTCGGAGGCTTGTACGGCGCGGACTGTGCGGCTGTGGGCTGCGGTGAAGGCGGGGGGTTCAGCGCCGGAGAAGGAGACTCACCCGCTGCGGGAGGCGGCGCGGACGCGGCACCCAAGTCCGCCGCCGAGCCGGCGCCGCACGACGCCTCCGGCAGTTCGGGCGGAGCCGGCGACGAGGCCGCCGCTTCCAGCGCGGGCAAGGAGTCGACGAGCGACTCGGCAGGCACGAACGCGGCTGCCCCCAAGAAGGCCGACGCCCAGCACGAGGCGGCCGCCTCACGCAGGGCGGCAGCCACCGCGGACGACCCGGGCACGGGCAACTCGGGGACGGGCCGTAGCGGTTCTGGCGGGGGAGGCAACCCGAAATGCAGCTTCGCCCCGAGTACGCCAGTCCTCATGTCCGGCGGCAAGACCAAGCCGATCGGGAAGATCAAGAAGGGCGACAGGGTCGAGGCCGCTGATCCAGGGACCGGTAAGCACCGAGGCGCCCGCACTGTCCAGCACATCTGGATCAACCACGACCACGATCTCCTCGACCTCACCGTCCGCACCCCCGACGGTCACACCGCCACGCTCCACACCACGGCGAACCATCCGTTCTGGGACGACACCACCCACACCTGGGTCCCCGCAGGAAAGCTACACCCCGGCGACGCCCTCAACACCCCCACGCACCACCACGCCCACGTCATCTCGGCCCACCCCACACCGGGCACAGCCAACCGGTGGAACCTGACCGTCCAACAACTCCACACGTACTATGTCGTGGCGGGGACCACGCCGATCTTGGTCCATAACACGAAGGGCTGCGAAACAGATCCGACGTGGGGCGGCAGCGTACAATTTGCGGGGCTGGACGCCTTGGGGCGCCCTCAGGGCATGTCCGCTGCCATTAGTCGCCCAATGATTGGGGAAGGTACACCAGCAGACGCTAGCATTCGTCCGCCGGGATTCACCGGAGGGCGTCCAATTGGAGATCAGGCGCGTGGACACTTGCTTGGCAGGCAACTCGGGGGCTCTGGTGATATTCCAGAGAATTTGGTAACGCTTCTTCAGAATCCCGTGAATACTCCCATCATGAGCGGCTTTGAAAGGCAAGTTCGACTAGCCGTAGAAGGTGGTCAATTTGTCCAATACTCGGTCACTCCTATATATGAGGGAAGTAATCTAGTGCCGCGTGCCGTAACCCTTTCGGCGTATGGCAATGGAGGCTTCAGTCTAAATGTCACAATTTTGAACAGGAGGTAGCGTGAGTATCGACGAACTAGCGTCTGTCGTGTCGCCTCCCCCGGGTGTCCAGCTCGGTGAAGTCGACTGGCAGGCTGTCGAGCACCTGATTGGCTGCGCCTTGCCCGCCGACTATAAGGAGATGGTTCGGCGATACGGCCCGGGCTGCTTCGCGCAGTTCATTCACATCTATCAGCCGTCGAGTGAATTGGGTGCCATTGATCTTCCTACTCAAGTTGGCGAGTCGTTGTGGGCGCTCAGGTATCTGAGGGACGCCGGTGAGTCAATTCCGTATCGGATCGACGATCCAGCGGAAGTGCTCGCTTTCGGTCGAACGGACAATGGAGACGTACTCTATTGGAGGCGTGCGGACATCGATGCTCCCGACACATGGACTGTTCTCGTTAAGGAGCCTCGGGGTGAAGAGTGGTTCGAATTCTCAGGTGACATGTCGGGATTCTTGGCCAAGGTCCTAGGTCGCGCAATTATTGTTCCTATTTTCCCGCGACGGTTCCCGTCAATGGAACCGATCTTTGAATCTTACTAGCAGCCTTCCGTAATTGCGTCAGCGGCCCCGACGGATTTCTTTCCGGTGGGGCCTCTGGAGTGTCTGACGGCAGTATTTGACGGCAACGTCAGCGGACAAGGTGTCGGAAGGGGTAGCGTCTCGTCGCCGTCATCCAGGTCGCCAGGAGTCTCGGGGAGGGTGCCGAGGGTAAGGCCGAGGAGGTAGATGGCTTGGCGCTGGAGGCGGAGGAGTACGTGTGCGAAGACCGTCGCGGTCACGCCGATGTGAGCGTGTTCGAGGAATTCCTTGATGACGACGAGTTCGACGCCTTGCTCCAGGAGCAGAGTTGCCGTCGAGTGGCGGAGGTCGTGAAACCGGATCGGTCGTAGCTTTCCGTCGCGCAGCAGCGAGTTAAGTGGCGGGTGAGGGTGGCGGGTTCGATCGGGCGCCCGTCGGGGCGCGTGAAGACGTGGCCGTTGCCCTGCCGGCGCGAGCCTGCATCCTCCTCTTCCTGCGCTTGCCGGGCGCGGTGTGCGCGAAGCGCGGTGACGCAGGAAGCCGACAGGGCGATGGGCCGTTCGGAGCTGATGGTTTGGTCACGCAGAGCCCGCTGCATCAGACCTGCCACCTTGGCTGTCTCGCGTCGCAGGTGAGCGTTCGGGTCGAGCGGCGTGCCGAGGAGCGGGTCGTCATCTGGGTGGGCGTGGCCGGGGTGGCAGTGGCGGGTATCAGTTCGGTTGTGGACGGGCCCGAAGTCGGGTGCGGTCAGGGTGGCGAACACGCCCGGGTGCGCTCACACTCGCGGGGAGGGTCTTGCCGCCGCACAGTCCGGCGGCGATGAGCTGATAGGTGTCGTAGCGGTAGACGGTCTAGCAGGACGGGCGCCTCGGCAGGTTGCAGCCGATTTGCGGGTGGCGCCGTGCCATCAGGACGAAGGGGGGAGAACGGCGAGGGTGTGCGACGCAGGAGCGGCTGCGGTCGCGGCGACGGCATACGACCTGAGTCAGAGGTCGTCCTCTCACGCCCCGTGCGATATATCATCGACGCTATGGAGAGCGGGCGGTATTCGATCGAGATCGAGCCGGAGGTGCGGCTGTGGCTGGAGACCATTCCCGCTTATCACTACAAGCAGGCCGAACGCGTCGCCGACCTGCTCGCCGAGCAACCCACCACGCTCGACGAACCGCACTCCCGCCACCTGGGCGGCAAGCTCCGCGAGCTGCGCTTCCGACTCGGCGATTCCCATCAGCGGATCACCTACTGGCTGGCGCCCGGCCGACGTGTCGTGCTACTCACCGTGTTCCGCAAGACCAAGATGCGCGAGCACGCCGAAGTGGACCGTGCCCACGTCGCACAGCGATTGTGCGAGGCAGAGCATGAAGCCGCTGCCGAGCACGACCTCTACAGCCGCAACCTCAAGGAGAACCGATGAACCACAGTGAATGGAGGACCCGTCGCCACCGCCAACTGCTGGGCGAACACCTGGACGCTGACCCCGAGTACGACCGGGCCTACGAAGAGGCGGGTCTCGCTATGACGTTGGGCAAGGCCGTCTACGACCGGCGTAAGCAGCTGGGCCTGAGCGAGGCCGACCTCGCCGAGCGCATGCACGTCGGCGTCGATGACATCGAAGGCATCGAGACGGCCACCGAGCTGCCGCCCATCGCGGTCATCATGCGCCTGGCCCGGGCACTGGACCTCACGGTGGACGTGCACCTCGCAGGCGGAGACGAGCCCACCGTCACCATCGTCGCCCCAGCGGCCTGAGGCGGGGAGGATCCATGCAGGGCCCGCCTTCCGCGCTCGCCCGTGAGCTCGGGCAACTCGTCCACGACCGGCGCATCGAGCTCGGGCTGTCCCAGGCCGAGTTGGCCGAGCGGTGCGGGATGAAGCAGCCGCAGATCTCCCGCTTCGAAGGCGGTGGGACCGTGCCCACGCTTCCCCTCCTGCGCCGCCTGGCTCAGGCCCTTGGCGCCGACCTGACCATCAGCCTCACCCCGCACGACAAAGCCGCTTGACAGACATTCGGAATTCCCGGAATTCCCCAGTCGGTACAGACCACTGACAGCAGTAGTGACGACAACACCAGCAGACTCCAGCGCACGAGCCCGAATCACCGGCGACTTTCAAATCACCCACTGACCAGCAAACTTGCAGGTAACCCCGGCCCGCATACGTACTATGTCGTGGCGGGCGGCGTCCCGATCTTGGTCCACAACTCTTGCGGACCCGATCATGGTGAAACCGTCTATCGGAGTGACACGCGCAACGCCAATGTCATCTTCGATGAGGGATTCCAGCCCAAGGGTGGCAATATGAACCTTGAGGAGCATGTCGCCGGCGTTTCCGGTGTCTACACTGAAGAGTCGGGATATGTGGCCACGACGACTTCAAAGTCACATGCGCTGACTAGGCGCGGCAATACTTATGTGATTGACCGGGAAGGGATTTCTGGCGGGGTAGATGTCAACGGGGCTATTCCGGATAACGTGGATGCCCACGAGATGGAGCTAGCAGTTCCCCACGGAATAGACTCGTGCTACATACGAGGCTGTTGGCTTGAAGGCTCGGGGGAGTGGCTCCCGAATCCAAATTATGGAGGTGGGGGCAATGGATAGAGCCTCTCTCGTTGCGGTCGATGCCCAAGGGGAGGAGGTCCCTGTAGTGCTACTTCTTCCCTCGGAGTCGGATGCGCATCTTCAGATGTCAGTCGAAGGTGGCCCAATCCAGGAGTTTTCTGGATCTGACTTCTTCAGCTGCCTGATTGATGCTCGACTCGTGTTGGAATCACGCGGATTGCTCCTATGCTGTCAGGGTGCTCGATCTGATGTGTTTCCTTCTGGAATGCAGCGACAGATGGAGCTCGGTCGCGTGGCCAGGGTGCTAACGAGAGATGTAGATCGGCGGGGGGAGGTAGACATTTTCGCCGCCGCCAAGCCGTACGAAGTAGTCTCTGTGGAGCGCCAGAAAGCTGCTGTGTATCAGTTTTTCAACTTGTCACTCCCAGGCTCCGGAAAAGACCTAGGTGAGAGGTCTTAGCCCTCTGATGAATACCGCTTGATCTCGACCTCGTCGGGAGGGCTGAGAATCTCTGGCAAGTATTCGATCCATGACACGGAGCCCCACTGGATTGTCCTCCAGTGGGGCTCCGTAGGCGTCTGACGGCAGTAGCTGACGGCAACGTCAGTGGACGGGTGCTGCACAATACGGCAGGTCGTCACCGTCATCGGGCTCGGCGGTGGCGTCCGAGGGGTTGCGCAGCGCCCGATCGAGGAGGTCGATGGCCTGGCGTTGCAGTCGGAGGCGGACGTGTGCGTACACGGTGGCGGTGACGCCGATGTGGGCGTGGCCCAACAGTTCCTTGATGACGACGAGTTCGACGCCTTGCTCCAGGAGGAGTGTCGCTGTTGAGTGGCGGAGGTCGTGGAATCGGATCGGCCGTAGATGGGCGTCGCGGAGCAGGGCGTTGAACTGCTTGGTGAGGGTGGCGGGTTCGATCAGGTGTCCGTCGGGTCGTGTGAAGACGTGGCCGGTGTCATGCCAGCCTGAGCCCGTCTCCTCCTTCTCCTCTGCCTGGTGCTCACGGTGACCGCGGAGTGAGGTGACGCAGGAGGCGGGGAGTGCGATGCGGCGTTCGGAACTGATGGTCTTGGTGGGGAGGGTGGCCAGGCCGCGACTGTTGGTGCGTTGGAGGGTGCGGCGGATGGTGGCGGTGCCGCCGTCGAGGTCGAGGTCTTCCCAGCGCAGGCCGAGGAGTTCGCCCTTGCGCAGGCCGGTGCGCAGGGCGAGTTCGAAGAGTGTGGCGTGCCGGTGCCTCTGGGCGGCGGCGAGCACCAGGCGGCGGCTTTCGTGGTGCCGGTGCGGAGTCGGCGCCAGGCGGCGACGAGCAGCAGGTCGACGGAGACGGGGTAGGCCCAGGCTTTCCATCCGTCCTGTCCGGCCGCCGAGGCGACGTCGTGGAGGTGGGCGAAGGACAGTGCGGCGGCGATGAGCGCCTGGACGAGCACCGCGTCGACGCGGGCCAGCTGGGCGCGCATGATGCGACTCCTTCCGGTTTCGGGCATGGAGGGGTAGGGACGCGGCGCGAAGAGGCCGGGAGGGGGTCAGTCGGTGACGGGGTGCGGCTGTACGACCGGGACGGGTGGGGTGTGCGGTCGTACGGGGACGTCGAGCCGGAAGGGCTTGAGGGCAGGGACGTCGGCGACCAGGCCGGCCGAGTCCTGACAGATGGCCGCAGCGTCGGCGAGGGAGAGATAGGGCGTGCGGATGCGGGACCAGCCGCCGGAGGTGTCGCCCGCGACGGCGAGGCCGGGTGTCTCGGGGGCGATGGAGCAGGCGGCGTAGACGGCTTCGGGGGCGATGTCGCCGAGGGCCATCTTGGCGGAGGCTTCGTCGTTGACGCGGTGGCAGACGCGGCCGGTGAGCTGGGCGCGGAGCATGGTGGCGCCCTTGCCGAGTTCGGCGCCGAATCGCTGGCCGCAGACTTCGAGGTAGATGCCGGCGGCGCGGCCGAGCTGGGCGAGGCGGATGAGCTGGGTGACCATCTCGTCGCGGCGGTCTTCGTCCTTGCGGGTTGCGGTGAGGAAGAGTTCGGCGACCTCGTCGATGAACAGGACGATGGGGGTGGGGCGTTGATTGTCGGGCAGGCCCCAGATGTCGGAGGTGATCTCCTCGTCGGGGGTGTCCGGGGCGATGCCCTGGCGGGCTTTGATCAGGTCGTATCGGTCTTCCATTTCCCTGACGAGCACGGGCAGCAGTTCGGCGGCTTCGTCGGGGTCGGTGGCGAGGGCGGAGAGGCGGGCGGCGAAGGGCGCGAGTTCGACGCCCCGCTTGCAGTCGATGCCGACGAGCGCGACACCCTCTTGCCGGGCGAGTCCGGAGATGAGGTGGCGCAGGTACATGGACTTGCCGGACAGGGTGGCGCCGAGGGTGAGTTGGTGGGGGACGGTGCGGTAGTCGCGGACGAAGGGCATGGCGTCCTCGCGCAGCGCGACCGGAATCTTGAGGAAGCCGCTGCCGGTCTTGCGGGGCATCCGGACGCGGCGCAGTACGTCGTAGCCGACGAGCCGCAGTTCGACGACGCCCGGTTTGACGGTGGTGACGTAGACGGCGTGGACGCCCCAGGCATGCCGCAGGCGTTCGGCCGAGGCGGCGACGTCGGCGGGTTCCTGCCCGGGAGCGAGCCGGAGGCGGAGCCGTAACCCCGTTGAGGTGGGACGGAGGATGCCCCGGCGGGGCGGGACCGGCCGGATCTCCCGCCGGGTGGTGGCCTTGACGGCGAGGACCCTAAGCCGGGAGGGCGCCACGGTCAGGCCGCAGGCGTCCATGACGGAGCCGTATGAGCTGAGCAGGCGGACCGTGGACATCGGGCCGCCAACTGCGGACCAGTAGACCGCCGGGTGCTTGGCCCGGGTGTAGGCGGCCCCACCGCCCAGCGCGGCGAGGGGACCACCCACCTCCAGGAGTGTCGTCAGGTCGGACATCAGGCGGCAGCCCCGGTGCTGACCGGGAAGGCGGCCGGGGTGACGGCGGCGGCGCGGTAGGCGATGCCGTGACGCTGCTGGCCGTTGAACACGGACTCCCACGGCCGGGCGATGAGCCCCGGCAGCGAGACCGGCGAGCCCAGGACGAGTCCTTCGGACACGCCGCCCTCGGGAACGGTGACCTTGATCAGAGCGGACTCGCCGTCCTCGATGTAGACGACGCCGATGGTCATCAGCGCCTCACCGCTCACCGCGTCCTTGGCGATCTCGCCGGTCTGGCGGTCGCGAACCTTCGGCTCGGGGGCCTCGGTCAGCAGGATCGTGGCGGCGGTGGTCTCCACACGGATGGTGCGCACAGGACACTTCCTATCTACTCGTCTATACATGTAGCGATCTGCGAACCCGATCTCCCGGGCTCACGACGATCACCCCTGCCACACAACTTGCCCACTCGTCTATACGAGTAAGCGTGTTGGGGTGTACGAGTCGAGGAAGCGTCCCCCGCGCACCACCGCAAACCATGACGATCAGGTCGCCGGAAGCTGGTACGACAGCACGTAGGCGTCCGCCGCCATGACCGTGTCGCACACCTCCACTGCCCGCCCCTCGGTGTCGAAGGCAGTCCGGACCAGGTGGATCACGGGCACGCCGGCCGCCAGGTGGAGCGTCTTGACCTCGGAGGGCGAGGGCATTCGGGCGCGGATCTCCTCTTCGAAGTGGTCAAGGCGGTGGCCCAGCTCTTCGAGGCGGGCGTAGATGCCGCCGGGGCCGGGGTTGGGTTCGGCGATCTGAGTGCCGCGGGCGATGTCGAGGGGGAGGTAGGAGGTCGCGAACTCCACGGGCCGTCCGTCCAGGAGATACCGGCGCCGCCGGGCCAGCACGCGCCGTACGGAGCCGAGCCGGGTGGAGACGTCCTGGCTGGCCTTTTCTTCCTTGACCTCAAGGCTGTCGACCTGCGGGTGACTGCCGGCCGCGTCCGCCTCCACGATGAACGCGGACTTCCCCTGCTCGCGGTGGCGGCGGGCGAACCGGTCCGAGGCCAGGCGCCGCACGGGCGGCCGGGGCCGGACGAAGACGCCCTTGCCGTGCTCGGCGTGGACCAGGCCCTCGCCGGTGAGGACGGAGAAGGAGTTGCGGACGGTCATCCGGGAGACCCCGTAGTGCTCGACCAGCTCCGCCTCGGAGGGCAGTTTCTCGCCCTCGCCAAATCGCCCACGGTCGATCGCCTCGCGCAGCTGGTCGGCGATCTGCCGGAAGACCGCACGATCGCTCGTGGGGTCGAGATCGCCGAGGAGGCCCGAAGAAAGAGGACTCACTGTGTGTACTCCTTTAGGTATCTAGACGAGTGGGCGAGTGAAGTTGCTACGGTGGAGAGCCTAGCCATCCGGGAGGGCCGAGGAACGTGAGCACAGAACGCCCGCACTCCGTGAGCGTCGCCGGGGTCGTCGTCGACGCCCAGGGCCGTGCCCTCCTGATCCAGCGCCGTGACAACGGCAAGTGGGAGCCGCCGGGCGGTGTCCTCGAACGCGAGGAGACCATCCCCGAGGCCCTGCAACGCGAAGTCCTCGAAGAGACCGGCATCAAGATCGCCCTTCCGGCGACCCTGACCGGCGTCTACAAGAACATGACGGGCCTGATCGTCTCCCTGGTCTTCCGCTGCGAGGCCGCCGACGGCACGCCCACGACCGGCGACGAGACCCGCGCCCTGCGCTGGGCCACCCGCGAAGAAGTCTCCGAGCTTGCCGACGAGGCATACGCGATCCGCGTCACCGACGCACTCGACGCCATGACCCCGCCGGCCGTCCGCGCCCACGACGGCGTGAAACTCGTCTAGCCCGAACCCGCTGCACATGGCGGCCTACCAGCACGAAGGAACTTGTATGCACGAGTATACGAGTCGAGTCCGAGTCTGGGGACTGACTTGCCCAGGATGTCCGGAAGAGGTCAGCCGGGCCCGCCGCTGGACGAGAGACATCCTGCGCGGATCGCCCCTGGCCGACGACGCAGCCCTGATCGTGAGCGAGCTGAGCACGAACGCACTGCTCCACACGAGCAGCGGCGGCGAACGCGGAAGCTTTCACCTGGCTCTGGCGGTGGCGCCGCAGGTGATCGCGCTGTCGGTGACGGACAACGGAGGAGGCGGCGCCCCGAAGGTCGAGCACCAGGACCAGGACGCCGAGCACGGCCGGGGCCTGGACATGGTCAGCGCCCTCGCCCACAGGGTCGTCGTCCAGGGCACCGACGGCGGCTACACCGTCACCGCGGAACTCTTCGTGAACGCCCAGCGGGGAGACCACCCGTGCTGATGGACAAACCCCGACGGGGCTTCTGGTGCGAGTGCTGGACCGAGGACCTCACCGACGGAATGCAGTGGCCGGCACTCCGGGCATCCTTCGACGCCTACTCCGCACCCCAGGCAGACAGATGGGTCGCCATCGCACTGCGCACCATCTCACCGGCACTCGACCCAGACGCCTCGGACGAGGTGTGGGCATGGCTCCACGACGGCCGCGCCGAAACCCGACGAGCCCTCCTGCGCTTAGAACCCTGCACGGTGTCAGTCACCCAGGCCAGCACCCGCATCACATGGACGATCCGCCCCGTGCTCTTCGTGCCACTCGCTCACCGTCACGGCACCGAACTCCCAGTCTGCGCATACGCCTTCAAGCCCCACAGGCCCGAGTGAGTTACAACTTTCTCTACTGGTTCAAGGCGGCTCGCTCCGCTCCCCGCACGCGGCCCGGCCCCCGGCCGGGCCTGCGCTCCTGTCTCCGCCCCGCTCCAGCCCGGCCGGTGTCCGAGCCGCGCACACAGCAAGCAGCCACCAGACGTCAGAGAAAAGGGGCACGCCGTGGCCGGGGGCGGTCGGCTCCGCGATTTTAGGCAGCCACTTTGGCGCGAGCCTCGAAGATCATGGCCCAAACGTCGTGCTTTACCGGGCAGGTCCACAGACTGCCCGACGCGCCATCAGCTTACTGGGCCATGATCACTCGCGCCAAAGCAGCTCCCGCCCAAAATCGCTCCACCGACCGCCGTTGTCGACTGCCGCCCGCCACGTGGCGAGGTATAGACCACTGACGGCAACGCTGACGGCAACAGAGGCGGACGTCAGCGCACTCCAACGGACGTCAGCGGACGGCAAGTTCCGCGCCGACCTGCAAAAACCCAGGTAGGGCACGCCGCGCTTCCACACGTACTATGTGATGGCTGGCACCACGCCGATCTTGGTGCATAACACCGATGGCGGCTGTCCGACTGTCGATTTTGCGCACGGTACGTCGCTGAAGAATGCGCAGAACATTCGGGATAACGGGTTGAATACTGATCTCGCTCGGGCGAATGCGAACGGCGGGAAGCTGAACAGGCCAGGGTCCTTCTATGCCCATCAAATTTCCGGTCCGACTGACCCTGGAGTTCAATCCGCCTATGAGTGGGGCCTCCGGGTTGACCCGGAGTCACCTTCCTCGGTGCTAATTGGCCGACTGCCACAGGCGACCTATGATGGTCTGGCCGAACAGGGACTCGTGACCGTCCGTAGCGTTGGTGAAGGTGTTCCAGATGAGACAATCTTCCATCTAGATGCCTTCCCGACATTGAATCGAGATATGACGTGGCTGACGATTCTGACGCCATGAGCAGCGGAAACGGCTACTCGGTGGCCGAGATCCGAAAGACGGTCTGGGGTCATGTCGAACCGGACCGAGGCGGCGGATGGGTCACGACGTGGCGATTCACGATGGACACCTCCCAGGTTCCGGACGAGGCGATCGAGATCGTATCCGAGGCGGGATCTGGGTTTGAGTCAAGGTTGAAGGCCACGGCGTCGGGAGAGTGCACACTCACTGTGAAGACTACGATGCCAGCGATGTCCGCCGAGTATTACTCGCTGACATTCAGGTCGTTTCGAATCGTCAATGATGAAATTGGAGTCATCGAAACGATTGAAGGACTTCCGCGCGACTGGTACGCGCCGTTTCGATCTCTCTGAGATTAGGGTTGTCGCAAAGTTCGTAGAGCACGAGAGTGGCCCCACCGGAGTTGTTTCCGGTGGGGCCACTGTGGTGAGTGGGGTGGTTTGACGGCAACGCTGACGGCAACGTCAGTGGACGATGGTCCCGTCGGTGGGCGGTTCGTCGTCTTCGGGACCATCCCCGGTTGGGTCGGTGAGGGCGCGTCCGAGGGCTTCGATGGCGTTGTGTTGGAGGCGGAGGCGGACGTGTGCGTAGATCTCGGCGGTGATGGAAATGTGGGCGTGTCCGAGCAGGTCTTTGATGACGACGAGTTCGACGCCTTGCTCCAGGAGCAGGGTGGCGCACGTGTGCCTGAGGTCGTGGAAACGGGTGCGGCGGATTCCGGCTCGGCTGAGCAGGACGCGGAAGTGGTGGGTGACGGAGCTGGGCAGGAGTGGGGTGCCGTCTGGGGTGGTGAAGATCAGGTTGGTGTCGTGCCAGTTGGTTCCGGCGGTGTGGCGTTCTGTTTGTTGGGTGTGGTGGTGTTGGGCAAGGGCGGTGATGCAGGCGTCGGGGAGTGCGATGCGTCGTTCGGAGGCGGGGGTTTCACCCCTGAGCTCGTGACGAGACGCTGGCCAAGAGTCACGGCAAGTGGCTCAGTTGATATTGCCAAGGAGAGCATCCAGCTCGCACAGGAGCTTCTGGGGAAGTGGCCTAAGTCGCGACTTCCGATCTTGCGGGCGACGTTGCGGGGGATCTCCTCCTCGCGGACGGCGTGTTCCAGGGCGGATTTGAGTACGGAGTGGATGTAGGCGAGCGTGAGCGGGGAGAGGTGCTTTCGGCAGCACTGGCCGAGTGCGCAGTAGCGTGGGCGGCGGCCAGTCTGGGCGTTGGGCTTGCGGCGGGCGTCGATGCCGCGTGCGCAGCACTGGCAGACGGTCCGCAGTCCGTTGAGCCAGGTGCGGACGTTTTTAGCGGTGAGCTTGGCGAGCTTCTTCCGGCCGAGGCCGGGGATCAGGTAGTGCTCGACGACGGCCGTGTAATGGGTGTGGGTGGTCTCGCGGAGGTGGTGGACGCGACGTTGTTCAGCCAGTAGGTCAGGTAGGCGGCCACGCTGTCTTGGGCGGTGATGGCGGGGAGCACCCCCGTCGGCCTACGGCGCCGTCGCCCTGTTCGGCATCGGTGTCGGATCCTGCGGCATGCTCGCGCTGAGCAGCAGCAGTACGGAGGCCGGCCGGTGCGGGGCGGGACCGCGGACGTCCCCGGTACGGGCAGCGCGCGCCTGCTGCCCTGGGCCGGTGAGGGTGGCAAGCCCTGTTATCTCATCGGTGACGGCACCGGGTACCTCTCCCGCGTCGCCGACGGCGTCGAGAGCGTGCAACTCGGGATGGCGGGCGAGTTGCTGGAGCACGCCGCCGACATGCTCGCCGATCGCAGGGCCACCGCGGCGCAGCTCCACTTCCTGGCGTCCCGGCTGGTCGAGGCGCTGCGGGACGTGCACCGGGTCGCGGAGGGCCGGGGTGCGTACCTGACCGTCCCCGAAGGCTCAGGTCGACCGGTCTGACCGCGAGGCGTACCCGCACTCGCACCTGTGTATGCTCCCTCGAACTTCCGCTCGTGGAACGCGCGTGCAACCTTCACGGTTCCCGGCGGGTCGAGGGAGGCGCACGACCAAGCGCCGACCAGCGTCCATAGGGGGAACCTTCGTGACATATCGGATATCGGGCCGTACGCGTGTGCTCGCGGCCACAGTTGGCGCCGCGGTGCTCGTGCCCGCCCTGGCCGTCGCCGCCGCCACCCCGGCCTCCGCCGTGACCGCCGTCAGCTGTACGTCCGCCAAGTCCGGCCTCGCGGCCAAGTTGCAGAAGGACATCACCGCCGCCATCGCCCACCGCTCCGGGACGATAGCCGTCGGGCTCTACGACCGGTCCACCAAGACCACCTGCACCCTGCAAGGCACCAGTTCCTTCGACTCGGCCAGTACCGTCAAGGTCACCGTCCTCGCCGCACTGCTGTGGGACGCGAAGAAGCACAACCGGTACCTGACGGACACCGAGGCCGACCTCGCCAAGGCGATGATCACTCAGTCGGACAACGACGCCACCAGCAAGCTGTGGAAGCAGCTGGGCCTGACGAAGGTCAAGGGGTTCCTCGCCGCAGCCGGCATGACCAAGACCGTGCCCGGCGCCGACGGCTACTGGGGACTCACCCAGGAGAATGTCAACGACGAGCAGAAGCTGCTCAAGCTCGTCACCGCCAAGAACAGTGTGCTGAGCGACAACTCCCGTGCGTACATCCTGAAGTTGATGGGGCAGGTCGAGGCCGACCAGCGCTGGGGCACCCCGTACGGCGCCCCCTCCGGTGTCTCCGTGCACGTCAAGAACGGCTGGCTGCAACGGTCCACGCACGGCTGGCGCGTACACAGCCTCGGCACGTTCACCGGCCACGGCCACGACTACATGATGAGCGTCCTCACCCACGGCAACAGCACCATGAGCTACGGCATCTCCACCATCCAGGGCATCGCCAAGGTCATCCACCGGGATCTCGCGGCCAGTTGAGCCCCGACGGGCCAGGGCGCCGTCTACCCAGCGTCCACCCGCCCGATCTACGGTGGCGCCCATGCGCCTGAGAACCGTACTCGCCACCCTCACCGCCGGACTGGCGGCGGCCACCTGCCTGACCGCCGCTGGACCGGCCTCCGCCAACGCCCAGTCACGTCACGCCTGTTCCTCCGCCGTCAGCATCGACCGCTTCTCGGACGTGCTCGACAAGACGACGTACGACGGCACCTTCGTCGGCAACTTCTCCGCCCTCGCCGTGGACCGGGACGGCTCCCTCGCCGCCCTGGCCGACCGCTCCTCCCTCTTCAGCCTCGACCCGAGGACACTGCGGCCCACCGCCGTCGTGCCGCTCGGCGACGAGCAGGGCGCGGCCCTCGACTCCGAGGGGCTCGCCATCGACCGGGACGGCACCCGGCTGGTCACCTCCGAGACCGAGCCGTCCGTCCGCCGCTACTCCCGTGACGGCACGATCCTCGATCGTCTCCCGGTGCCGTCCGACCTCCGGGTCGCCCCGGCCGGCCGCGCCACCGCCAACGAGACCTTCGAGGGGCTGACCCTCCTGCCCGGCGGCCACACCCTGCTCGCCTCCATGGAGGACGCGCTCGCCGGGGACAGCGACGGAATCGTCCGCTTCCAGACCTGGACCCGGCACCACGGCCACTTCCGGCTCGCGGCCCAGTACGCCTACCGCACCGACCCCGGCCTCGGCGTCCCCGAGGTGCAGGCCACCCCCGACGGCCGCCTCCTCGTCCTGGAACGCGGCTTCACCGCCGGCGTCGGCAACACCGTCCGCCTCTACCTGGCCGACCCCCGCCGCGCCACCGACACGAGCGGCATCGAGAACCTGACCGGGCAGCCAGGCGTCCGTCTCGTCCACAAGCGGCTCCTCGCCGACATCGCCGACTGCCCGAGCCTCGGCGCCACGGCCAAACAGCCCCAGCCCAATCCCCTGCTCGACAACATCGAGGGCATGGTCGTCACAGGCCGTGACCGGACGGGCCGACTCCGGGTCCTGCTGGTCAGCGACGACAACCAGAACCCGGCCCAGACCACCCGGTTCTACTACTTGCACGTTCATACGTCCTGAGCCCAGCCGGAATACGGCCGAACCCCGAACGCGTTGGTGTCTTGCGGAAGACCAGGCCAAACGGAGGGCGCCAGCGTGACACCGCAACGGGGATGGGCGAGACGACTCGCGGGATACGCCTGGCGCTACCCCAAGGACGTGATCCTCGCCCTCGGCTCCTCCCTCGCCGGCATGGCCGTCATGGCCGTGGTCCCGCTGCTCACCAAGGTGATCATCGACGACGTCATCGGGGCGCACACCCGTTCGATGGCCCCCTGGGCCGGCGCCCTGATAGGCGCCGCCGTCCTCGTCTACGCCGCCACCTACATACGCCGCTACTACGGCGGCCGGCTCGCCCTCGACGTGCAGCACGACCTGCGCACCGAGATGTACGGCACGATCACGCGGCTGGACGGGCGCCGGCAGGACGAGCTGTCCACGGGGCAGGTCGTCGGCCGCGCCACCAGCGACCTCCAGCTGATCCAGGGCCTGCTCTTCATGCTCCCGATGACCATCGGGAACCTGCTGCTCTTCCTGATATCCCTGGTGATCATGGCGTGGCTGTCCTGGCCGCTGACCCTGGTCGCCCTCGCCGTCGCCCCGGCGCTCGGCTACATAGCCAGGCGCAGCCGCAGCCGGCTGCACCCCGCGACCTGGTACGCGCAGGCGCAGGCCGCCGCCGTCGCCGGCGTGGTGGACGGCGCGGTCGGCGGGGTCCGGGTGGTGAAGGGCTTCGGGCAGGAGGAGCAGGAGACCGGGAAACTCAGGGCGGTCGGCCGACGGCTCTTCGCGGGGCGCCTGCGCACGATCCGCCTGAACAGCAAGTACACCCCGGCCCTTCAGGCCGTCCCCGCCCTCGGGCAGGTCGCCATGCTGGCGCTCGGCGGCTGGCTGGCCGTGCAGGGGCACATCACGCTCGGCACGTTCGTCGCGTTCTCCACCTACCTGGCCCAGCTGGTCGGCCCGGTCCGCATGCTCGCCATGGTCCTCACCGTCGGCCAGCAGGCCCGCGCCGGCACCGAGCGGGTCCTGGAGCTGATCGACACCGAGCCGACCATGACGGACGGCACCCGGACCCTGCCGGCCGACGCGCCCGCAACCGTCGAGTTCGACTCCGTGTCCTTCGGCTACGACGACGAGCGGCCCGTGCTCGACGGGCTGAGCTTCGAGATACGGCAGGGCGAGACCCTGGCCGTCGTCGGCTCCTCCGGCTCCGGCAAGTCCACCGTCTCGCTGCTGCTCCCGCGCTTCTACGACGTCACCCACGGCGCGGTGCTGGTCGGCGGGCACGACGTCCGCGAGCTGACCCTTCAGTCCCTGCGCGCCGCGATCGGGCTGGTGCCCGAGGACTCCTTCCTCTTCTCCGACACCGTCCGCAGCAACATCGCCTACGGCCGCCCCGACGCCACCGACGAGCAGATCGAGGCCGCCGCCCGCGCCGCCCAGGCCGACCGGTTCATCCGCGAGCTGCCCGAGGGCTACGACACCAAGGTCGGCGAGCACGGCCTGACCCTCTCCGGCGGCCAGCGCCAGCGCGTCGCCCTCGCCCGCGCCATCCTCACCGACCCCCGGCTGCTGGTCCTGGACGACGCCACCTCCGCCGTGGACGCGCGCGTGGAGCACGAGATCCACGAGGCGCTCAAGGAGGTGATGGAGGGCCGTACGACCCTTCTCATCGCGCACCGCCGCTCCACCCTGAACCTCGCCGACCGCATCGCCGTACTCGATGGCGGCCGGCTCGCCGACATCGGCACGCACGAGGAGCTGCAGGAACGTTCGGCCCTCTACCGCCGGCTGCTCACCGACCCGGACGAGCTGGGCGGGGTCTCGCCCGGTCACACCCCGCCGGCCGAGCCGCGCGAGGACACCTCGGTGCGCGACGAGCTGGACGCCGAGTTCGACGCCGAGCGCGGGCTCACGCCCCGGCTGTGGACCGGCGACCGGGCGCCCAAGGACACCGCCCTCAGCGGCACCCCGGCCACGCCCGAGCTGCTGGCCCAGGTCGACGCCCTGCCGCCGGCCACCGACACCCCCGACGTCGACGAGACCGAGGCGGTCCGGCCCGAGGAGTCGTACGGCCTGCGCCGGCTGCTGCGCGGCTTCGGCCGGCCCCTGCTGCTCAGCCTGCTGCTGGTCGCCGTGGACGCGGGGGCCGGCCTGCTGCTGCCGGTGCTGATCCGGCACGGCATCGACCAGGGCGTCAGCAAGCTCGCCCTCGGCGCGGTGTGGACGGCGTCCCTGCTCGGACTGGTCACCGTGCTCGTGCAGTGGACCGCGCAGGCCGGGGAGACCCGGATGACCGGCCGGACCGGCGAGCGGGTGCTGTACGCGCTCCGCCTGAAGATCTTCGCCCAGCTCCAGCGGCTCGGCCTGGACTACTACGAGCGCGAGCTGACCGGCCGCATCATGACCCGGATGACCACGGACGTCGACGCGCTGTCCACGTTCCTCCAGACCGGGCTGGTCACGGCGTTCGTCGCGGTCGTCACCTTCTTCGGGATCATGGTCGCGCTCCTGGTGCTCGACGTCCAGCTCGCGCTGGTCGTCTTCGCCACCCTGCCTCCGCTGGTCGTCGGCACGTTCTTCTTCCGCCGGGCGAGCGTGAAGGCGTACGAATTCGCCCGTGAACGGGTGTCCGTGGTCAACGCCGACCTCCAGGAGTCGGTGTCCGGGCTGCGGATCGTGCAGGCGTTCGGGCGCGAGGCGGACGGCGGCCGGCGGTTCGCGGAGCGCAGCGACAGCTACCGCGCGGCCCGCATCCGGGGCCAGTGGCTGATCTCGGTGTACTTCCCGTTCGTGCAGCTGCTGTCGTCGGTCGCGGCGGCCGCGGTCCTCGTCGCGGGCGCGCACCGCATCGAGGCGGCCACCCTGACCACCGGCGCCCTGGTCGCCTACCTCCTCTACATCGACCTGTTCTTCGCCCCCGTCCAGCAGCTCTCCCAGGTCTTCGACGGCTACCAGCAGGCCACCGTCTCGCTGGGCCGCATCCAGGAGCTGCTGCGCGAGCCGACGTCGACGAAGGCGGCCGAGCAGCCCCGCGAGGTGCGCTCGCTCAGCGGGAACATCGCCTTCGAGGACGTGCACTTCGCCTACGGCGACGACGAGAACGCCCTGACCGGCATCGACCTGACCATCCCGGCCGGGCAGACCGTCGCCTTCGTCGGCGAGACCGGCGCCGGCAAGTCGACCCTGGTCAAGCTGGTCGCCCGGTTCTACGACCCCACCGCCGGGCGGGTCACCGTCGACGGCACCGACCTGCGCACCCTGGACCTGACCGCGTACCGGCACCGCCTCGGGGTCGTCCCGCAGGAGGCGTACCTCTTCCCGGGCACGGTCCGCGACGCCATCGCCTACGGCCGCCCCGACGCCACCGACGCCGAGGTGGAGGCCGCGGCCCGCGCGGTCGGCGCGCACGAGATGATCGCCACGCTCGACGGCGGCTACCTGCACGAGGTCGCCGAACGCGGCCGCAACCTGTCGGCCGGCCAGCGGCAGCTCATCGCGCTCGCCCGCGCCGAACTCGTCGACCCCGACGTCCTGCTCCTCGACGAGGCGACGGCCGCCCTCGACCTGGCCACGGAGGCCCAGGTCAACCAGGCCACCGACCGTCTGGCGGGCCGCCGTACGACGCTGGTCGTCGCCCACCGGCTGACCACCGCGGCCCGCGCCGACCGGGTGGTCGTGATGGACCACGGGCGGGTCGCCGAGGACGGCACCCACGAGGAACTGCTGGCGCGCGGCGGCCGGTACGCCGAGCTGTGGCGGACCTTCGTCGGCGAGGCCGAACCGGAGGAGCCGGTCGGAGTGACCCGCTGAGGGCCGTGCAACCATCGGGAAGGGTGGGGCGTCCGTACATCTGTACGTACGTCAGATGCATGCACGGCAGCGAGGGGCGGGAGACTGTGGACAGTGGTGCGATACGGCGGCGCCTGGCGCTCGCCGTGGCCGTCCTGACCGCCGCCGGTGCGTTCGCCCTCGCCGTCCCCGGCAGCGCCGAGGCGGCGAGCGGCTGCGCCGGGCGCCAGGTGCGGACCCTGTCCCTCGGCGCCGGCAGCGTGCACGTCTACAAGCGGGACAGCTACGTCTGCGCGGTCACCGTCGCCTCGAAGCCCGGCGCGCGGCGCACGATGTCGGTCAGCATCCAGGCCCGCGGCAACCGGGCGGTCGTCGACAAAGGCCGCTACAAACTCCTCGCGGGCCCGGTCACCGTCCACGCCGGGCACCGCTGCGTCCGGGTCAAGGGGACGATCGGGGGCCGGTCGGTCAGCTCGGGGTGGATCCTCTGCTGAGGCCAGGGGTAATCGCGTTGAGCGGGTGGCCGGCCGGGCTGTAGCCTCGCTGAGGCCGTGCGACCGACCCAGGAGGTGAGACCCATGAACGCAGGATCCGTGTGGGTGCTCCCCTCCTCTCCCACGGTCGGCGACTGACTTAGAGCGTCGCCGGGAGCGCCTCGTTTCAGGCACTCCCGAAAGGCGACAGCCATGTCTTCTTCCCAATTCATTCTTCGGTTCACCGCCGAGACCTCGGCGAACGGCGTTCGCGCCCGCGAGTTCACCCTCGGCGACATCCCCGGCATCCTCTGGTCCCCGGCCGCCCCTGCCCCTGCATCCGCTCCCGCCCCCGGCTCCGGCCGTGCGCCGCTGGTCCTGCTGGGGCACGGCGGTGGCACCCACAAGAAGTGGCCCGGTGTGGTCGGCCGCGCCCAGCGCCTCGTGAGTGACGGCGGGTTCCACGTCGTCTGCGTCGACGCGCCCGGCCACGGCGGCCGGCCCCGCACCGAGCACGACGAGCGCGAGATCGACGTGATGCAGCGGGCCATGGGGGCGGGCGAGCCCGTCGGCCCGATCGTCACCCGCTACAACGCCCACATCGCCGAGCGCGCCGTACCCGAATGGCGGGCCACCCTGGACGCGCTCCAGGAACTGCCGGAGATCGGCCCCGACGGACCGGTCGGCTACTTCGGCCTCAACATGGGCACCGCGATCGGCGTGCCCCTCGCGGCGGCCGAACCCCGTATCGCCGCCGCCGTGTTCGGCCTCTTCTGGCCCGACACCGTGGCCGAGACGGCGAGGCGGATCACCATCCCCATCGAGTTCGCCATGCAGTGGGACGACCAGCACATCCCGCGCGAGTCCGCGCTCGCGCTGTTCGACGCGTTCGCCTCCAAGGAGAAGACCCTGCACGCCAACAGCGGCGCCCACAAGGAGATGCCCCGCTTCGAGGCGGACAGCGCGGTCCGCTTCTTCGCCCGGCACCTGGGCCCGGGGGTGGCGACGGGGGCCTGACGCCTGGTCCGCATGCGGCTCGCGGTTCCTGTGCGGTCCCTTGACGGAAAGAAACTTCCCGGATATTCGTGATCCCTGGAAGTTTCCTTCAGCGGTTCTCCTCCGGAAGGAGCGCACGTGCACGACACCAGCACGGGAAGAACGAGAACAACGGGAAGCACGGGAAGTACGGGCAGCACGGGGGGCACGGGAAGCACCGGTCGGCCGTCCAGGCGCAGCGTCCTCGCCGTGACGGCCGGCCTCACCACCGCACTCGCCCTGCCCGCGAGCGCCCACGCCGCCGCCCTGAACGACCGCGAACTGCGCGCCCGGATCGCCCGGATGACGCTGGAGGAGAAGGTCGGCCAGCTGTTCGTGATGCGGGTCTACGGCCACTCGGCCACCGACCCGGACCAGGCCGACATCGATGCCAACCTCGACGAGATCGGCGTCCGCACGGCCGCCGAGCTGATCGCCAAGTACCGGGTCGGTGGCATCATCTACTTCGCGTGGGCGCACAACACCCGTGACCCCCAGCAGATCGCCGCCCTGTCCAACGGCATCCAGCGGGCGTCGCTGGAGCAGCCGCGCGGCCTGCCGGTGCTGATCACGACCGACCAGGAGCACGGGATCGTGTGCCGGGTCGGGGAGCCGGCCACGCTGTTCCCGGGCGCGATGGCCATGGGCGCCGGGGGCTCGCGGTCCGACGCCCGCACGCTCGGCCGTATCTCCGGCGCCGAACTGCGGGCGATGGGCATCAACCAGGACTACTCCCCGGACGCCGACGTCAACGTCAACCCGGCCAACCCGGTCATCGGCGTACGGTCGTTCGGGGCCGACCCGGACGCGGTCGCCGGGATGGTCGCCGCCGAGGTGAAGGGCTACCAGGCGTCCCGGGTCGCGGCGACCGCCAAGCACTTCCCCGGGCACGGCGACACCGCCACCGACAGCCACACCGGCTTCCCGGTGATCACGCACAGCCGCGAGCTGTGGGAGAAGCTGGACGCGGTGCCCTTCCGGGCGGCGGTCCGGGCCGGCATCGACGCGATCATGACCGCGCACATCCAGTTCCCGGCCCTGGACGACTCCGGCGACCCGGCGACCCTCTCCCACCCGATCCTCACCGGCATCCTCCGCGGCGAACTAGGCTACGACGGCGTCGTCGTCACCGACTCCCTCGGCATGGAGGGCGTGCGCACCAAGTACGGCGACGACCGGGTGCCGGTGCTGGCGCTGAAGGCCGGCGTCGACCAGCTACTCAACCCGCCCTCGCTGGACGTGGCGTGGCACGCCGTGCTGAAGGCCGTCCAGGACGGCGAGCTGACCGAACAGCGACTCGACGAATCGATCCTGCGGATCCTGCGGCTGAAGGCGCGCCTCGGCCTCTTCCACCGGCCGTACGCGAGCAGCGCCGGCGTCGAGCGGACGGTCGGCACCCGTGCCCATCTGGCCGCCGCCGACCGGATCGCCGAGCGGACCACGACCCTGCTGGTCAACGAGGACGGCATCCTGCCGTTCGACCGCCGTACCCGGCGCAGGGTCCTCGTCGTCGGCGCCGACCCGGCCTCCCCGTCCGGCACCACCGGCCCGCCCACCGGTGTCCTGGCCGCCGCCCTCGCCGAACTGGGCTTCACCGCGACCGCGCTGTCCACCGGTACTGCGCCCTCCGCCGCGACGATCACCAAGGCGGTCGACGCGGCAGGGGACGCGGACGCGGTCGTCGTCGCCACGTACAACGTGACGGCGGGCAGCACGCAGCGGACCCTCGTCGAGCGGCTGACCGCGACCGGCCGCCCGGTCGTGGCGATCGCCGTCCGCAACCCGTACGACGTGGCCCAGCTCCCTTCGGTGAAGGGCTGCCTGGCGTCCTACTCCTGGACCGACGTCGAACTGCGCGCCGCCGCGCGGGTGATCGCCGGACGCGTGTCGCCGCGCGGCACCCTGCCGGTGCCGGTGCAGCGGGCGGACGATCCGGCGCAGGTGCTGTATCCCATCGGTCACGGGTTGACGTACTAGATGTACGCCCTACTTGGCCCATAACGCCCCAAAAGGCGGAAATCGCCGCTCATGTCTGGCGTGGCCCGGCCACCGCGGGCCACGCTGGGCGGGGGTGAGTGGGGAATGGCGATGCGCGGGACCGCGGCGGACCGTCGCCCGCCGGCCACGCCCGTCCTGGCGGGCTTCCCGCCGGCGGGCCCCGTCCTCGTGGCGGTCCTCGCCGTCGCGGCGCTCCTCCTGACCGGCTGCCGCAGCCCGGTGGGCGGCCGCCCCGCCTCCCCGGCGTCCACCGCACCCGCCGGCTACGGCGCCCGGTTCCTCGCGGTCGGGGAGTGCAGCTCCTTCGGCACCACCAGCTTCACCGAGGTGCCCTGCGCGGGCGAGCGGGCCGCCGCCAGGGTCGTCGCCCGTTACGACGGCACGACCAGCGACGGCCCCCGCTGCCCGCCGACCACCGACTTCGTCCTGCACATCGGCGCGCAGCGGACCTCCGGCACCGCCGGCATCCCGCAGGGCTACGCCTGCATGCGCAACCTGGAACCCCCGCACCCCGGCGACCCCGGCCGCGGCGGAGGGCCGCGCACGATTGCCGGGGACTGCGTCTACGGCGCGGGCCGCGGCGCGGTACGCGAGACGGCGTGCGACGGCTCGGGGCACCACCGGCCCCAGTACAAGGTCACCACCGCGACCACCACCCGTGCCCGCTGTCCGGCCAGCACGGTCCTGTACGTCGAACTCGGCGGCGCCCAGCCTGTGGGCTGCGCGCGCCGCATCCGCGCAGCCGACCGCTACGCGGCCTCGCCCAGCAGCCGTACGAGGTGATCGCGACCGCCGGCGAGCAGTCCCGGGAGCGGGGCGGCGGCCTCGTACCACCGCTTCTCGTACTCCCAGCACAGCCAGCCGTCCCAGCCGTGCCGCGAGAGGACGTCCACGCACTCGGTGAGCGGCAGCACGCCCGCGCCGAGCGCCAGCGGGGTGGTGTCCTCGGCGGAGGCGATGTCCTTGACCTGGACGTACCCGAGATGCGGGGCGAGCGCCGCGTACGTCTCCGACGGCTGCTCCCCGCCCAGCCAGGTATGCATCACGTCCCACAGGGCGCCCACGTGCGCGTGCCCGACGGGCCCGAGGACCCGGATCGCGTCGGCGCCGGTGCGGTGCGAGTCGTGGGTCTCCAGCAGAACGCGGACACCGAGCGCGGCGGCGTCCTCGGCGGCGGTGCCCAGCCGCCGGGCCGCGATGGCGTCCGACTCCTCGCGCGGCCGTCCGAGGTCAGCGCCGGGGAACACCCGGACGTACGGGGCGCCCAGGTCGTGCGCCAGCCGGACGAGCTCCCGGATCTCACCGAGCACGACGCCGTCGTCCCCGGGCGCGGCCACCCGCGCGTATCCGGCGACCCCCAGCACCTCCACCCCGGCCGCCCTGAACTGCCCGGCCACGTCGGCGCGTTCGGCTACCGCCAGGCCCGGATGCACCGCCTCCTCCGCATGCGCCCGGATCTCGACACCGTGATACCCGTGCCCGGCCGCCAGAGCCACGACGTCCGCGACCGGCAGCCCGGGCACCCCCAGAGTGGAAAACGCCAGCTTCATGCAGAGCGACCCTACTCGCCGCCGCCGCGTTCCACGGAGAACACGGACGCCATTCGAGGATCAGGGTGTCCGTGCCTCCCGCCCGGCCCGGAGGAGGGCGCCCTCGCCGCAGTCGAAGGGGACGCCCTGGAAGGAGGGGCCGCGGCTGAGTTCGTGGAAGCCGAGGGCGCGGTGGAGGTCGAGGGAGGCGGGATTGCGGGCCGAGACGAAGCACCAGATCTCGGGGGCACGGGCGAAGACCCAGGTCATGCGGGCGCGGGTGAGGGCCCGGCCGATCCCGCGCCGGCGCCACGAGGGGGCCACGGTCACACCGGTCAGGTACCAGCCGCCGGGTGCGCCGTCCTCGGCGTGCGGAGGGAGGAGGGCGGCACTGCCGAAGCCGACGGTCTCCCCGTCCACGTCCGCCCGCACGACGACCGTGCCCGCCCCCTCGACGAGCCGTCGCAGCCGGTCGGCCCACCGCTCCGCCGTGCCTCCTCTCACCTCCGCCTGGAGGGCGCCAAGGCGCGGGAGGTCGCCCGGGGCCGCCTCGCTGAGCGCGGCGGTGACCGGAACGGGACGGGACGGGGGGCGGGGGACGTAGGGAGCGAAGGGGTCGGGCAAGTCGACGGGCCTTCCTCGGCGGGGCGGGTGGTGTCGGGGGCGCCGGCTGTGGGGGCCCTTGGGCCTCAGCGGTGGAGCGGATGGTGTCGGGCGCGCGGGGCCGAGGTGGGCCCTCGTGCCTTCCTCGGCGGGGCGGGTGGTGCCGGGGGCGCGGGAGTGTGGTGGGCCCTCGTGTCCTTCTTTGCGGAGTGGGCGGTGTCAGGTGCCCTCGTGCCGTCCTCGGTGCAGCCGATGCCCCGTCACGCGCGCGGGACCGCCGTGGAGCCGCGGACCATCAGCTCGCCCGGAACCGTGGCGGTTCCGCCCAGGGGTGGTTCCTCGCGGTTCATGGCGATGCGGCCCGCGCGGGCGCCCGCCTCGGCGAGGGGCAGCCGTACCGTCGTCAGAGCGGGGACGGCGTCGACGCTGAAGGGCAGGTCGTCGAAGCCGGCCACCGAGACGTCGTCCGGGATGCGCCGGCCGGACTCGCGGAGCGCGGCGCAGGCGCCGAGCGCGACGGAGTCGTTCGCGGCCACCACAGCCGTCAGCGAGGGGTCCCGGCGCAGCAGCTCCAGCGTGGCCTCGTACCCGGACCGCCGGTCGTAGCGGCCGTGCACGGTCCAGCGGGGGTCCTCCTCGATGCCGGCCGCCTCCAGGGCCTGGCGGTGTCCCTCCAGCCGGTCCCGGGTCGTGGTCCGCTCCTCGGGGCCGGCGATGTAGCCGAGCCGCCGGTGTCCGAGGCCGGTCAGGTGCTCGGTGAGCTGCCGCGCCCCGCCCCGGTTGTCGAAGGCCAGCGCGACCGCGCCGGTGTCCGGCACCGGGGGCCGCCCGCACAGCACCACCCGGGTGCCGGCGTCCGCCAGCTTCCGCAGCTTCGCCGCGACCGCCGCCGCGTGCGGCTCGTCCTCCACGGCCCCGCCGGTCAGCACCACGGCGGCCGCCCGCTGCCGCTGCAGCAGCGTCAGATAGGTCAGTTCGCGTTCCGGCGACCCGCCCGTGTTGCAGACGACGGCCAGCCGTTCCCCGCCGGCCCGGCCGCCCGGCCCGCCGATCTCGCCCTGGATCGCGCTGGCCATGATCCCGAAGAACGGGTCGGCGATGTCGTTGACGAGGATGCCGACCAGGTCGGAGGTGGCGGCGGCGAGGGCGCTCGCGGGACCGTTGAGGACGTAGTCCAGCTCGTCGACCGCGCGCAGCACCCGGTCACGCGTGGACGCGGCCACCGGATAGTTGCCGTTCAGCACGCGCGACACCGTCGCGGGCGAGACCTGCGCGCGGGCCGCCACGTCCGCCAGGGTCACCGTCATGTCGTCGTCCTCCGGTCGCGCATGTTCGTCGTACGGGTCGTACGTCTTCCTGGACACGCCCGTCCCGGCCCCGGTTCCGCGGGCGCCGGCGGGGCGTGCCGAGCAGACCATACGGCCAACCACCCGGGTTGTTCGCCCCCTCGAACAACCTTGACTCGACCGGCCCTTGTCGGGACGGCTGCCGAGAGGCTAGCTTCGACAGCGGTAGAAAGCGCTTGCTAAGCGGCTGGAAGGGGCTCCACGTGACACGCGAGACGGTGCGTATCGCCATGAACGGCGTGACCGGACGCATGGGATACCGCCAGCACCTCGTCCGGTCGATCCTCGCCCTGCGTGAACAGGGCGGCCTCGCCCTGGACGACGGCACCGTGCTGTGGCCCGAACCGATCCTTCTCGGCCGCCGCGAGCACGTCCTGCGGGAGATCGCCCGCCGGCACGGCCTGGAGCACGTCTCCACCGACCTGGACGCCGTCCTCGCCGACCCCACCGTCGACGTCTACTTCGACGCCCAGGTCACCTCCGCGCGCGAGGAGGCCCTCAGGAAGGCGATCGCGGCCGGCAAGCACGTCTACACCGAGAAGCCGACCGCGACCGGCCTGGACGGCGCCCTGGAACTGGCCCGGCTGGCCCACGCCAGGGGCGTCCGGCACGGAGTCGTCCAGGACAAGCTCTTCCTGCCCGGCCTGCTGAAGCTGCGGCGCCTCGTCGACGGCGGCTTCTTCGGCCGGATCCTCTCCGTCCGCGGCGAGTTCGGCTACTGGGTGTTCGAGGGCGACTGGCAGGAGGCCCAGCGGCCCTCGTGGAACTACCGCGCCGAGGACGGCGGCGGCATCGTCGCCGACATGTTCCCGCACTGGGAGTACGTCCTGAGAGAACTGTTCGGCCGCGTCACCTCCGTCCAGGCCCTCACCGCCACCCACATCCCGCGCCGCCGGGACGAGCGGGGCCGGCCGTACGACGCCACCGCCGACGACGCGGCCTACGGCGTCTTCGAACTCGACGGGGGCGCCGTCGCCCAGATCAACTCCTCCTGGGCGGTCCGCGTCCACCGCGACGAACTCGTCGAGTTCCAGGTCGACGGCACCGAGGGCTCGGCGGTCGCGGGCCTGCGCGGCTGCCGCGCCCAGCACCGCTCGGCGACCCCCAGACCGGTCTGGGACCCGGACGTCCCGGCGGGTGACGTCTTCCGCGACCAGTGGCAGGACGTCCCGGACAACGGCACCTTCGACAACGCCTTCAAGGTCCAGTGGGAGCTGTTCCTGAAGCACGTCCACGCCGGCACCCCGTACCGCTGGGACCTGCTGGCCGGCGCACGCGGCGTCCAACTCGCCGAGTTGGGGCTGAAGTCCGCCGCCGAAGGCCGCCGCGTGGAGGTCCCGGAGGTCACGCTGTGAGCATCCGGCTCCCGGACGGCACCGGCGGATGGAGCACCTACGAGCCGCGCGGCGCACCCCTCGCCCTCACCCCCGGCGCCCCCCTCACCTCCCGTACGGTCTTCGCGGCGGCCCACGTCGTGGCCGACCCGTACGCCGACACCACCCCCGACGGCCCCGCCGCCGTCGACTGGGACGCCACCCTCGCCTTCCGCCGCCACCTGTGGTCCCACGGGCTCGGCGTCGCGGAGGCGATGGACACCGCCCAGCGCGGGATGGGCCTGGACTGGGCCGGCGCGGCCGAGCTGATCCGGCGCAGCGCCGCCGAGGCCGCCGCCGTGGGCGGCCGTATCGCCTGCGGAGCGGGCACCGACCAGATCGCGTCGGGCTCGCCGGCCGAGGTCCGCGCCGCCTACGAGGAACAGCTCGCCGTCGTCGAGGAGTCGGGCGCGCAGGCCGTCCTCATGGCGTCCCGCGCCCTGGCCCGCGCCGCCACCGGCCCCGACGACTACCTGGAGGTCTACGGCCACCTCCTGCGCCAGGCCACCAGGCCGGTCGTCCTGCACTGGCTGGGCCCGATGTTCGACCCGGCGCTGGAGGGCTACTGGGGCTCGCCCGACCTCGATACGGCGACCCGCACCGTCCTGGACGTCATCGCCGCGCATCCCGGGAAGGTCGACGGGATCAAGGTGTCCCTGCTGGACGCCCGGCGCGAGACCGGCCTGCGCCGGCGCCTCCCCGCGGGCGTGCGCTGCTACACCGGCGACGACTTCCACTACCCCGAGCTGATCGCGGGCGACGACCAGGGCTTCAGCCACGCCCTGCTCGGCGTCTTCGACCCGCTGGGCCCCCTGGCGGCCGGGGCCGTACGCGCCCTGGACACCGGCGACACCGCGACCTTCCGGGAACTCCTCGACCCCACGGTCGAGTTGTCCCGGCACCTGTTCCAGGCCCCGACCCGCTACTACAAGACCGGCGTGGTCCTCCTGGCCTGGCTGTCCGGTCACCAGAACCACTTCACGATGATCGGCGGCCTGCAGTCGGCGCGCTCGCTGCCCCACCTCGCCCGGGCGTACGAACTCGCCGACGCCCTGGGCCTGTTCCCGGATCCGGATCTGGCCGAGGCCCGGATGAGAACCCTGCTGTCCCTGTACGGAGTGATGTGATGAGCGCGGACCCGGCACCGGAGCGCCTCTCCGTCAACCAGATGACCGTGAAGCAGCTCTCCCTCCCCGAACTCGCCGAGGCGTGCGCCGAATCCGGCGTACGCGGGGTCGGCCTGTGGCGGGAGCCGGTCCGGCGCTACGGCGTCGAGGCGGCGGCCAAGCTGATGCGGGACTCCGGGCTGACCGTCACCACCCTGTGCCGGGGCGGCTTCCTCACGGCGGACGACCCCGTGGAGCGGCAGGAGGCCCTCGGCGACAACCACGCGGCGATCGACGAGGCCGCCACCCTCGGGACCGGCACCCTGATCCTGGTCTCCGGCGGCCTGCCCCTGTCCGGCAAGGACCTGCACGGAGCCCGTGAACGCGTCGCCGACGCACTCGCGGTCCTCGCGCCGTACGCCGCCGACCGCGGGGTCCGCCTCGCGATCGAGCCGCTGCACCCGATGTACGCCGCCGACCGCTGCGTCGTCTCCACCCTCGCCCAGGCCCTGGACCTCGCGGAACGCTTCCCCGCCGGCCAGGTCGGCGTCGCCGTCGACACGTACCACGTCTGGTGGGACGACCGGGCCCCCGCCCAGATCGCCCGCGCCGGCGCGGCGGGCCGCATCCACGCCTTCCAACTCGCCGACTGGACCGTCCCCCTGCCCGCGGGCGTCCTCAACGGCCGCGGCCAGCTCGGCGACGGCACGATCGACCTGCGGGCGTGGAAGGAGCACGTGGACGCCGCCGGCTACACCGGCCCCATCGAAGTCGAACTGTTCAACGAGGAGTTGTGGACCCGCGACGGCAGGGAGGTCCTGACGGAAACGGTCGAGCGGTACGTGACGCACGTGGGCCGGCGATGACGCGGAAGGGTCCGAGGCGGCACGCCGACCCGCCCCGACGGCCGTGGGAACCGCCGGTTCAGTGCAGCTTCTCGACCTCGGCCGCCGTCGGGTACGACTCCTGCGCGCCCCGCCTGGTCACCGCCGCCGCGCCCACCCGGGCCGCGTAGGCGGCCGCCTCCCGGAGCGGGGAGCCCGCGCCCAGGCGCCAGGCCAGGGCGGCCGCGAACGCGTCGCCCGCGCCCGTGGTGTCCACCGCGTCCACCTCGGGCGACGGCACCCGGGTCACCTCGGCGCCGTCGCAGACCAGCGCGCCCCGTGCGCCCAGTGTGACGACCACCGAACGCGGGCCCTTGGCGAGCAGCAGCCGCGCCCAGTCCGCGGGGTCCTCGCTGACGAGGGCCCCGCCGAGGATCACCCGGGCCTCGTGCTCGTTGACGACCAGCGGATCGCAGGCGGCCAGCACTTCGGTGGGGAGCGGGCGGGGCGGGGAGGGGTTCAGCACGAACCGGCTGTCCTCGGGCAGGTTCCGCACGACCTCGACGACCGTCTCCAGCGGGATCTCCAGCTGCGCGGAGATGACGTGGGAGGCGTACAGGAGGCTGCCCGCCACCCGGATGTCCGCCGGCGCGAGACGGGCGTTGGCGCCGGGCGACACCACGATGCTGTTGTCGCCGGAGGGGTCGACGGCGATGAGGGCGACGCCCGTCGGCACGTCACCCACCAGGACGCCCACCGTGTCCGCCCCGGCCGAGCGGAGCGAGTCGAGCAGCAGCCGGCCGTGGTCGTCGTCGCCGACCCGGGCCAGCAGCGCCGTACGCGCCCCGAGGCGGGCCGCGGCGACGGCCTGGTTGGCACCCTTCCCACCCGCGTGCACGGACAGGTCCCCACCGAGCACGGTCTCACCGGCACCCGGCCGCCGCTCGACACCCACCACCAGGTCCGCATTGGCCGACCCGACGACCAACAGGTCGTAGTCGTACATGTGCCCACCCACTCCCGTCAGCCCCGCAGGCCGGCACCACCGTCCGGGCCGCGGTGTCACGGGCACGCACAGTAACAGTGCTCGTTGTCAGTCCTCGCCGGTACCGTCGGATCATGGCTCAGGAGGCGGGGAGTTCCACGGGTGGCGAGCGGCGGTTCGCGGTGCTCGAAGGGGTGTTGGAGAGAGTCACCTACGCCAACGAGGAGAACGGGTACACCGTCGCCCGGGTGGACACCGGCAGGGGCGGCGGGGATCTGCTCACCGTCGTCGGGGCGCTGCTGGGCGCGCAGGTGGGGGAGTCGCTGCGGATGGAGGGACGCTGGGGCTCCCACCCGCAGTACGGCAAGCAGTTCCTGGTGGAGAACTACACGACGGTGCTGCCCGCCACCGTGCAGGGCATCCGGCGCTACCTCGGCTCCGGGCTGGTCAAGGGCATCGGGCCGGTCTTCGCCGACCGCATCACGCAGCACTTCGGGCTGGACACCCTGCGGATCATCGAGGAGGAGCCCAAGCGGCTGATCGAGGTGCCGGGGCTCGGGCCGAAGCGGACGAGGAAGATCGCCGACGCCTGGGAGGAGCAGAAGGCGATCAAGGAAGTCATGCTCTTCCTGCAGACCGTGGAGGTGTCGACCTCCATCGCCGTGCGCATCTACAAGAAGTACGGGGACGCCTCCATCTCCGTCGTGAAGAACCAGCCGTACCGGCTCGCCGCCGACGTCTGGGGCATCGGCTTCCTCACCGCTGACAAGATCGCCCAGTCGGTCGGGATCCCCCATGACAGCCCGGAGCGGGTCAAGGCCGGGCTCCAGTACGCCCTGTCGCAGTCCACCGACCAGGGGCACTGCTACCTCCCCGAGGAGCGGCTGATCGCCGACGCGGTGAAGCTGCTCCAGGTCGACACCGGGCTGGTCATCGAGTGCCTCGCCGCGCTGGCCGAACCGGGGGAGGAGGGGGAGGAGCCGGGGGTCGTACGGGAGAAGGTGCCGGGCGGCGACGGGGGAGAGCCGGTCACGGCCGTGTACCTCGTGCCGTTCCACCGCGCCGAGCTGTCCCTGGCCGGGCAGGTGCTGCGGCTGCTGCGCACCGGCGAGGACCGGATGCCCGCCTTCCGCGACGTGGACTGGAGCAAGGCGCTCGGCTGGCTGAAGTCCCGTACCGGCGCCGACCTCGCCCCGGAGCAGGAGGCGGCCGTACGGCTGGCGCTGAGCGAGAAGGTGGCCGTGCTGACCGGCGGGCCCGGCTGCGGCAAGTCCTTCACCGTGCGCTCCATCGTGGAGCTGGCCCGCGCCAAGCGGGCCAAGGTGCTGCTCGCCGCCCCCACCGGCCGCGCCGCCAAGCGGCTGGCCGAGCTGACCGGCGCCGAGGCGTCCACCGTGCACCGGCTGCTGGAGCTGAAGCCCGGCGGGGACGCGGCCTACGACCGGGACCGGCCGCTGGACGCCGACCTGGTGGTCGTCGACGAGGCGTCCATGCTGGACCTGCTGCTCGCCAACAAGCTGGTGAAGGCCGTGCCGCCGGGCGCGCACCTGCTGTTCGTGGGGGACGTGGACCAGCTGCCCAGCGTCGGCGCCGGGGAGGTGCTGCGGGACCTGCTGGCCGAGGGCGGCCCGGTGCCGGCGGTGCGGCTGACGCGGGTGTTCCGGCAGGCCCAGCAGTCGGGGGTGGTCACCAACGCGCACCGGATCAACGCCGGTCACCATCCGCTCACGGACGGCCTGAAGGACTTCTTCCTCTTCGTCGAGGACGACACCGAGGAGGCCGGCCGACTCACCGTGGACGTGGCCGCGCGGCGGCTGCCCGCCCGGTTCGGGCTCGACCCGCGCCGCGACGTGCAGGTACTCGCGCCCATGCACCGCGGCCCGGCCGGCGCCGGTACCCTCAACGGCCTGCTCCAGCAGGCCATCACCCCGGGCCGGCCGGACGTCCCGGAGAAGCGGTTCGGCGGGCGCGTCTTCCGTGTCGGCGACAAGGTCACCCAGATCCGTAACAATTACGAGAAAGGGAAGAACGGTGTCTTCAACGGCACCGTGGGCGTGGTCACCTCGCTCGACCAGGTCGAGCAGCGCCTGACCGTGCTGACGGACGAGGACGAGGAGGTGCCGTACGAGTTCGATGAACTGGACGAACTGGCGCACGCGTACGCGGTGACCATCCACCGCTCGCAGGGCAGCGAGTACCCGGCGGTGGTCATCCCGGTCACCACGGGCGCCTGGATGATGCTGCAGCGGAACCTGCTGTACACGGCGGTCACCCGGGCGAAACAGCTCGTCGTGCTCGTCGGTTCGCGCAAGGCGATCGGGCAGGCGGTGCGCACGGTGTCGGCCGGACGGCGCTGCACGGCCCTCGACTTCAGGCTCATCGCGAAAAATGATCGATCAAATGAGTCACGAAGGTCACAGAGCACTTCCGGTAGCCCCGCAAAGGGGGCAGGATGAGCAGGTTGGCGGCACTGAGTGCCGCCAATAGGCCCAATGGTCGACCCCGAGTGCACTCTCCTGAGCCAAATGGGGGATGGTAGAGACAGTCAGGGCACCTCGAAGATGAGGCACTACGTCGGTGAGGGAAGACGTGAGCGACAACTCTGTAGTACTGCGGTACGGCGACGGCGAGTACACCTACCCGGTGGTCGACAGCACCGTCGGTGACAAGGGCTTCGACATCGGGAAGCTCCGCGCCCAGACCGGTCTGGTGACGCTGGACAGCGGTTACGGCAACACGGCCGCCTATAAATCCGCCGTCACCTACCTCGACGGCGAGGCGGGCATCCTCCGCTACCGCGGCTACCCGATCGAGCAGCTGGCCGAGCGCTCCACCTTCCTGGAGGTGGCCTACCTGCTGATCAACGGTGAGCTGCCCACCGTCGACGAGCTCTCCACGTTCAAGGGCGAGATCACGCGGCACACCCTGCTGCACGAGGACGTCAAGAACTTCTACAAGGGCTTCCCGCGCGACGCCCACCCGATGGCCATGCTGTCCTCGGTCGTCTCCGCGCTGTCCACCTTCTACCAGGACAGCCACAACCCCTTCGACGAGAAGCAGCGGAACCTCTCCACGATCCGCCTGCTCGCCAAGCTTCCGACGATCGCGGCGTACGCGTACAAGAAGTCGATCGGTCACCCGTTCGTCTACCCGCGCAACGACCTCGGTTACGTCGAGAACTTCCTGCGCATGACGTTCTCGGTCCCCGCGGACGACTTCGAGCTGGACCCGATCGTGGTCTCGGCCCTGGACAAGCTGCTGATCCTGCACGCCGACCACGAGCAGAACTGCTCGACGTCGACGGTCCGCCTGGTCGGCTCCTCCCAGGCCAACATGTTCGCCTCGATCTCCGCCGGCATCAACGCCCTGTGGGGCCCGCTGCACGGCGGCGCCAACCAGTCCGTGCTGGAGATGCTGGAGGGCATCCGCGACTCCGGCGGCGACGTCGACTCCTTCATCCGCAAGGTGAAGAACAAGGAGGACGGCGTCCGTCTGATGGGCTTCGGCCACCGGGTCTACAAGAACTTCGACCCCCGCGCCAAGATCATCAAGGCCGCCGCGCACGACGTGCTGTCCGCCCTCGGCAAGTCCGACGAGCTGCTGGACATCGCGCTGAAGCTGGAGGAGCACGCGCTCTCCGACGACTACTTCGTCTCGCGCAGCCTCTACCCGAACGTGGACTTCTACACCGGCCTGATCTACCGGGCCATGGGCTTCCCGACCGAGATGTTCACGGTCCTGTTCGCCCTCGGCCGGCTGCCGGGCTGGATCGCCCAGTGGCACGAGATGATCAAGGAGCCGGGTTCCCGCATCGGCCGCCCCCGCCAGATCTACACGGGCGTCGTCGAGCGCGACTTCGTGCCGGTCGAGGCCCGCTGACCGTTGCCGGTCGAGGCCCGCTGACCAACCGGTCGGCGCACACAGCGGAAAAGAAGAAGGCGCCCCGGTCGCCAGTCCCCCCACGGGCCGACGGCAGGGGCGCCTTCCCATGTCCCGGTACGGATTCCCCCCACGGGATCCGGCCGGGCGCTCGGAGAGGACAGCGCCTGAATTCGCTGTCTGAGCACGACGGGCGAACCCGCCGTGCTCCAGTGATGCGGTGCGAGGTGCCGGGACAGCGCACGCAGGGAGGGCCGCTCAAAGCTTCCCGGTGTACGTGCCCCGGCAACGCATCTCTGAGGAAGTCCCCCAAGACATCCCCAGATGCCAGTCAGCGCCCCCCAAGACGCCGAACTGACATCGCCAACTTAGACCTTCGAACCCCTTCGATGGTTACGTTCGCATCACTGTGATCTGCATCTCTTGCATGTGTCCGTTAGATACGCAAGAGCCCCGATACGGCGATCAGGGCTCCCAGCGTAAGGATGATGCGCGAGCCTTGTGAAGAGCTTATGTGAGGCGCGCGCAGGACTCTAGGGGGACTCTTACATCGCGTGGGACGAACTCGGGAAGTCCTCCGGGCGATTCGGGCGATTTCAGCGGAACGTGCGCAGCCGCAGGCTGTTCGACACCACGAACACCGAGGAGAAGGCCATCGCCGCCCCCGCGATCATCGGGTTCAGCAGCCCCGCGGCGGCCAGCGGCAGCGCGGCCACGTTGTAGCCGAACGCCCAGGCCAGGTTCCCCTTGATGGTGCCGAGCGTGCGCCGGGAGAGCCGGATGGCGTCCGCCGCCACCCGCAGGTCCCCGCGCACCAGCGTCAGGTCGCCGGCCTCGATCGCCGCGTCCGTGCCGGTCCCCATGGCCAGCCCCAGATCGGCGCCGGCCAGCGCCGCGGCGTCGTTCACGCCGTCGCCGACCATGGCCACGGTCCGCCCCTCGTCCTGCAGCCGCCGTACGACGTCCACCTTGTCCTCGGGAAGGACCTCGGCGATCACCTCGTCGATGCCGACGGCCCGGGCGACCGCCTCGGCGACCGTCCGGTTGTCCCCGGTCAGCAGCACCGGCGTGAGCCCGAGGGCGCGCAGCTCGCGCACCGCCTCGGCGCTGGTCTCCTTGACCGCGTCGGCGACGCCGAGCACCCCGCGCGCCCGCCCGTCCCAGCCGGCGACGACAGCCGTACGGCCGTTCCGCTCGGCCTCCTCGGCGGCGCGGGCCAGCTCGGGCGGCAGTTCGTCGTACAGACCGCGTCCCACGGCCACCTCGCGCCCGCCCACGCGCCCGCGTACGCCCCGCCCGGGGACGTTCTCGAAGTGCTCGACCGGCGTCAGGCTCCCGGTGCGCTCCTCGGCGCCGGCCGCGATCGCGCGGGCCACGGGGTGCTCGGAGGCGTGCTCCAGGGCGCCCGCGAGCCGCAGCACCTCGGTCTCGTCGGTGCCGTCGGCGGCGTACACGTCCTGGAGGGTCATGCGGCCGGTGGTGACGGTGCCGGTCTTGTCCAGGACGACGGTGTCGACGCGGCGCGTGGACTCCAGCACCTCCGGGCCCTTGATGAGGATGCCCAGCTGGGCGCCCCGTCCGGTGCCGACCATGAGCGCGGTCGGCGTGGCCAGACCCAGCGCGCAGGGGCAGGCGATGATCAGTACGGCGACGGCGGCGGTGAAGGCGGCGACGGTGTCACCGGTGACGCCCAGCCGCACCCCGAACGTGCCGAGCGCGATCAGGATGACCACGGGCACGAACACGGCGGAGATCCGGTCGGCGAGCCGCTGCACCTCGGCCTTGCCGTTCTGCGCGTCCTCCACCAGCCGTGCCATCCGGGCCAGCTGGGTGTCGGCGCCGACCCGCGTCGCCTCGACGACGAGCCGGCCGCCGGCGTTGACCGTGGCGCCGGTGACCTTCGCGTCCGGGCCGACGTCCACGGGGACGGACTCGCCGGTCAGCATGGAGGCGTCCACGGCGGAGACGCCCTCGACGACGGTGCCGTCGGTGGCGATCTTCTCGCCGGGCCGTACGACGAACCGGTCGCCCACGGCCAGCGAGGACACCGGCACCCGCACCTCGCGTTCGTCCCGCAGCACGGCGACGTCCTTGGCGCCCAGCTCCATCAGGGCCCTGAGCGCGGCGCCCGCGCGGCGCTTGGAGCGGGCCTCCAGGAAGCGGCCGAGCAGGATCAGCGCGACGACTCCGGCGGCGACCTCCAGGTAGACGGTGGACGAGCCGTCCATGCGCGAGACGGTGAAGCGGAACTCGTCGTGCAGCCCTGGCCGGCCCGCGTCGCCGAAGAACAGCGCCCACAGCGACCAGCCGAACGCGGCCAGCGTGCCCACGGAGACCAGCGTGTCCATGGTCGCGGCGCCGTGCCGGGCGTTGGTCCAGGCGGCCCGGTGGAACGGCGCCCCGCCCCAGACCACCACCGGCGCGGCCAGGGTCAGCGACAGCCACTGCCAGTTGTCGAACTGCAGCGCGGGCACCATGGCGAGCAGCACCACGGGGACGGCGAGCAGGGCGGAGACGAGCAGCCGATGCCGCAGGGCGCCCAGTTCGGGGTCCTCGGCCGTTGTTCGGTCGCCGGGGGCCTCCGGTTCGGGTTCGGGCTCCGGCGGCGGGGGCTCCTCGGCCGTGTAGCCGGTCTTCACCACGGTGGCGATCAGGTCGGCGACCTGGACGCCGTCGCCGTAGCTGACCCTCGCCTTCTCCGTCGCGTAGTTCACGGTGGCGCTCACACCGTCCATGCGGTTGAGCTTCTTCTCCACGCGCGCGGCACAGGAGGCGCAGGTCATCCCGCCGATGAGCAGCTCCACCTCGGACGAGGGGGTTATCGCGCTCTCGGCGGCCGGCGGGGTGGCCGGCTGGGTGGTGGTGCTGGGCATGTCCGGACTCCAGACATCGGACCGGGCCGTACGGAGTCCAGTATGAGCTGGTCGGTACGGCCCGGTCGGGGAAAGGTTTCCGTCCGGGACCGGTCGCGGACCGGCCCCGGGAAGCGCGGGGCCTGCTCTCAGACCGTGCCGACGAGCTGGAAGCCGGCCTCGTCGACGGCGGCGCGGACGGCCTCCTCGTCGAGCGGGGCCTCGGACACGACGGTGACCTCGCCGCTCGCGGCCACGGCCTGGACGGAGGTGACGCCGGGGAGCTGGGAGATCTCGCCGGACACGGAGCCCTCGCAGTGGCCGCAGCTCATGCCGCTCACTTTGTAGACGGCGGTGACGGAGCCGGGGGTGTCGGTCTGGGCGCTCATGTCGTTCTCCTCGTCGAGGCAGGTGGAGCCGATGGGGCTGCCGGGGTCCGCGAGGGAACCCCACGCTCCTCAGGTTATACCCCTAGGGGGTATTTCTCAAAGAGTGGTCCCCGGTGCTCGGCGAGCCGTACCGGGGGCGGGCGGACGCGCCCGCCATCGCTCAGCCCTGGCTGAGGCGGTCGCCGACGAGGGGGTCGAGGTAGCGGACCAGGACGTCCTTGATCTCCTGGACGTACGCCTCGCGCTCGGCTCCCTCGTGGCGGACGACCAGCTCCAGGCCGGCCTTGTAGATGCCGAGACAGACATGGGCCGTACGGGTGATGTCGGCGGGGGGCGCGTCGGGCAGGAGCGAGGTGAGCAGGGCCTCGACGCGGCCCACCAGCGTCGCGTGCAGCTGGTCGTGGGCCTCGGCGATCCGGCCCGGGATGTCGGGGCCGTGCATCAGCGCGAAGAACACCGGGTGCTCCGTGTTGAAGGCCATGAACCGGTCGACGGCCGCGCCGACGGCCTCCTCCAGCGGGGTGACGGGGTCGACCGGGGCGAGCGCCTCGCCGTAGGCGTCCCGCATCTCGTGCATGAGCCGGTCGCCCAGCTCGACCGCGATCGCCTCCTTGTTCGGGAAGAACTGGTAGAGCGTGCCCGGCGAGACTCCCGCCTCGCGGGCGATCGCGTTGGTGCTGGCGGCCGTGTAGCCGGTCGTGCAGAAGACGGACGCGGCGGCCTCCAGCAACTGGGCGATGCGCCGCTCGCCGCGGGCCTGGCGGCGGCGCGGCTGCTCCTTCTCCGAGGTGTCGGACACGTTTGTCCCCAGCTCTCCGAACGCGATTGACAAATGCGAGTGCCCACTCGCATTCTTGAGAAACGCGAGCGATCACTCGTGTTTGCCAGTCTATGTGGCAATGGACGACCCATGCTGCCCTGCGCCGCCGTGCGCGCGTACGGCGATCGCACTGGTCACGGTGAAGGGGACACCGCACGATGACCGAAGTCAACAAGGCACAGCCCGCCGGGGAGGGCCCCCCGCCGCCCCGTGGCTGGACCCGGTTCGTGACCGCCCGGCCCCGGCTGTCACTGCTCGTCGCCCTGGTGCTCACCGCTCTCGCGGTGCTGGCCGGCAGCGGTGTCGCCGACCATCTGGGCAGCGGCGGCTGGGAGGACCCGGCCGCCGAGTCGACCTACGCGACCAAGGCGCTGGAGCGCCAGTTCCCCGACTCCCAGCCCAACCTCGTCCTCCTCGTCGACTCCGGTGGGGCCTCGGTCGACGACCCGGCGGTGGCCGCCGAGGGCCGCGCTCTCGCCGGGCGGCTGGCGAAGGAGAAGGGCGTGACCGGCGTCGGCTCCTACTGGCAGAGGCACTCGCCCGCCCTGCGGGCCGAGGACGGCCACGAGGCGCTGATCGCCGCCCGCATCACCGGCGACGACAACGCGACCGGCCGGACCCTGGACCGCGTCGCCCCGCGTCTCCGGGGCGTCCACGGGCCGGTGCGGGTGAGGGTCGGCGGCATCGTCGCGGTACGGCACGAGATGCAGACGACCATCAAGGAGGACCTGACCCGCGCCGAGATGATCGCCCTGCCGATCACCCTCGTCCTGCTGGTGATGGTCTTCGGCAGCGCCGTCGCGGCACTGCTGCCCCTGGGCATCGGCATCGTCGCGATCCTCGGCACCAACGCGGTGCTGCGCGGCCTGACGGCGTTCACCGACGTCTCCGTCTTCGCGCTCAACCTCACCACGGCCCTCGGCCTCGGCCTCGCCATCGACTACGCCCTGTTCATCGTCCGCCGCCACCGCGAGGAACTGGCCACCGGCGCCGACCCGCTGACCGCCGTCGGCACGACCCTGCGCACGGCGGGGCGCACCGTGCTGTTCTCCGCCCTCACCGTCGCCGTGTCCCTGGCCGCGATGATGGTCTTCCCGCAGTACTTCCTGCGCTCGTTCGCCTACGCGGGCATCGCGGTGGTGCTGCTCGCGGCCGCGGCCGCCCTGATCCTCCTGCCGGCCGCCCTGATCCTGCTCGGCCACCGGGTCAACTCCCTCGATCTGCGGCGTCTGTTCCGTCGCGGTCGCGCCCCGAGACCCTCCGGCGCCGAGGGCACGGCCTGGGCGGGAGCCGCCTCCCTGGTGATGCGCCGCGCCCCGCTCTTCGCCCTCGGCACCACCGCCCTGCTCGTCCTCCTCGGACTGCCCTTCCTGGGCGTGAAGTTCGGTACCGCCGACGACCGCCAGCTGCCCGCGGGAGCCGAGTCGCACGTGGTGCAGCAGCATCTGCGCCAGGACTTCCCGGGCAGCCCCGGCGGCGGCCTCGAAGTCCTCGCCGAGGGCCGGGCGACGAAGGCGCAGTACGCCGCCTACAAGCAGCGGGTGGCCGCCCTGCCCGAGGTGGTCCGCGTCGACGGCCCGCTGGTCAGGGGCGACTCCGCCTACTTCACCGTGCAGCCGAGGGGCGAGTTCGTGGACGGCCCCGCCCAGCGCCTGGTCGGCGAGCTGCGCGCGCTGGACGCCCCGTTCGACACCAAGGTGACCGGTACGGCGGCCGTCCTGGTCGACTCCAAACACGCCATAGCCGAACACCTGCCGTGGGCCGGGGCGTTCATCGCGGTGGTCACCCTGCTGCTGGTCTTCCTGCTCACGGGCAGCGTGGTGATACCCCTGCAGGCCGTCGTGCTCAACGCGCTCAGCCTGACGGCCATGTTCGGCGCGGTGGTCTGGGTCTTCCAGGACGGCCACTTCTCCAGCGCCCTCGGCTTCACCAGTCCCGGCTCCATCGAGACCACCCTGCCCGTGCTGATGTTCTGCGTGGCCTTCGGCCTCTCCATGGACTACGGCGTGTTCCTGCTGTCCCGCATCAAGGAGGAGTACGACCGCACGGGCGACCACACCGAGGCGGTGCGCCACGGTCTGCAGCGCACGGGCGGGCTGATCACCGCCGCGGCGGTCATCCTCGCGGTGGTGATGGTGGCCATCGGCACCTCCAGGGTCACCAACACCAAGATGCTCGGACTCGGCATCGCGCTCGCGGTGCTGATGGACGCGATGGTCGTACGGAGCCTGCTGGTCCCGGCGATCATGCGGCTCACCGGCCGCGCCACCTGGTGGGCGCCGGCCCCCCTGCGCCGCTTCCACCAGCGCTTCGGCCTCAGCGAGGGCGAGAAGCCGGCGGCGGCTGAGGTGAAGGAACGGGAGCCCGCGGGGGTGTGACGCCGGTGGGTCAGGGGAGAGGTCCCGGAAGGTGCCGGGCCGGTCTCGGACCTCCCCGGACCGGCCCGGACTTCTGGGACCTCTCCCCGCCGGCGTGCGGGCGGTGTGTGGGGTCACCGCCGATCGCACAACCCCCCCGTCGGATCGCGACCGGTCAGGTCATCGCGATCCGGGACCTTGCCGCAGGCGCGGGCCGAGGCGGCGGCGTGCGGCGAAGCCGAGCGCCAGGGCGAGCGCGGCACCCGCCGCACCCAGGCCCGCCACGGTGCCGGTGCCGCCGGCGGACGTGCCCGGCGTGCCCGGCGTGCCCGAGGCCACGGTGGACGTCTGCGCGCCGGCCGCCCGTGCGGCGGCCCGGCCGGACGCCTTGCCGAAGCCGCCCGCGTAGCCGCCGCGGTCGTACGCCGAGCCGGCCAGCCGGGAGCCGTACGCCTTCTGGACGTGGTGCCGGTACCCCGTCACGGAGGTGCCGTGGGCGCCGATCGCGGCCCGCGCCTCGGTGTTGAGCGGCAGCACCCGGTTGCCGCGCAGCACGTACCAGGCGTTGACCTGTGGTTCGCGGAAGACGGTGCCGTCGCCGTGCGCCTTGGCGGCGTACGAGGTCTCGTCGGCGCCGCTGGCGATGTTGACGACCTGCCAGCCCTTCGCGGTGTGGACGCTCCACACCGAGGCCCGCTGGCCGGTCGCCGAGACCGCCTCCGTGGCGACGAACGCCGGCTTGGCGACCGGTGCGTTCGCGTGGCCCGCGACGAAGTCGGCGTTCAGCGTGTACACGGTGGTGCCCGCGCCGGTGAGCCTTGGCGCGGCCGGCTTGCCGCCGACCAGGTCCGGGGTGGCGGTGTGGCTGCCGTGGTCCGGGTCGTGGGCGAAGAACCGCTTGAGCACGCCGAGCGTGGTGTCGTCACCGGCGACGGCGCGGGCGGAGGCGAGCTGGCCGGCGCTGTAGGCGTGCGGGACGGCCGGGGGCGTGGGGGCGGCCGTGGCCGTGGTGGCGCCGGTCAGCACGAGCGCGGCGGCGGCCAGCGTCCCGACGGCGGCCGGGCGGATCAGGGTGCGGGTCCGGTTCTGCTGCATGGCGCTCACGCCCCTATTCCGTAGAGCGTGTGGGTCCAGGAGAAGTCGGAGTTGCCGGCGTAGTAGCTGTACGTCGCCCAGTTGTAGCGGTAGTCGTCGGGCCACGGGTCGCCCCAGTACACCCAGCTCTTGGAGGTGTCGTAGCCGTACAGCACCTCCATGTGGCCGCCGCCGGAGCTCCACTGGATGCGGGTCTGCACCGGGCGGCCGGCGTTGATCTCGTTCTGCAGGCCGCTGTAGCTGATCCGGCCCTGGATGTAGCGGCCGGGGTTCAGGCCCATCCAGTCGTACGCCGTCTGGTCGTCGCCGAGGGTGGCCTGGTTGTTGGGGCAGTTCACGCCCTGGCTGTAGCCGAACGCCGCGTCGCAGAAGGAGTTCTGGCTGTAGTCGTGGCCGAACCACGAGGCGATGGTGGCGCCGCTGGCCGCCCAGCACCAGTTGGTCTTCTGCTGCGACTGCATGCTGATGTCGAGCTGCTGGGCACCGCCGCTGGCGTACGCGGTGGTGGTGCCGGCGGGCGGGGCGGGGGCGGCGGAAGCCGTGCTCCCCGTGGCGAGTGACAGGGCGGCGGCGAGCAGGCAGCCGGCCAGGGCGAGCCCGCGTCTGCGGCCGCGGTGCGGCGGGTGTGGGGTGGTGGAAGACATGGGGCGGTCCTCCCTGTGAGGGGTTCGGCGGAGGAGCGCGTCCGGACGCTTGAGGATGAGCATTCAACCAGTGGCGGTGTACGGTCAACGTCCGCCATCCTGGGCTCGGCGCCGGTGTGAACAAGGGGCGTACGGGTGTGAACGGCACAGGCTTTACCGCTGGTAGCGACACGCCGCGGCAAGCCCGGCCGCAGTACCGGAAGTGAACATTCACGTCGCGCCGGAACGCGTGACGCCGCGGAGGGTAGGGCGCGCATGGCGCAGACGCCGAGCGACGGACGGGACGCCTCCCGCCCCGCCGCCGTACCCGTTCCCCGGACCGGGGCGCCCCATCCCGTCCCGGCCGCCGGTTCCCGCGCGGCGGCCGAGGCGCGGCTCGCCGAGGCGCTGCGTACCGGCCCGTTCCCGGAGGCGCTGCGGGCCGGGCTCGCCGCCCGCGGTCTGGCTCTGCACCGGGTGCGGCACCGGCTGGCCCAGCGCGGCATCCACGTCGGTGTGACCAGCCTCAGCTACTGGCAGCGCGGTATCCGCCGGCCGGACCGGCCCGAGTCGCTGCGCGCGGTGAGCGCCCTGGAGGAGGTGCTGGAGCTGCCGGAGCACTCCCTGACCCGGCTGCTCGGCCCGCGCGCCGCCGCCGACCACCCGGTGGGCCGGCCGTTCCGTGTGCTCGTCGGTCCGGGCTCGGCCGTGGAGCGGCTGCTCGCCGAGCTGGAGGCACCCCGCGACGTCGGGCTGCACACCGTGCTGCAGTACGAGCGGGTGGAGATCGACGCCCGGCGACGGCTCGCCGCGCGGGAGGCCCAGCACGTGGTACGGGCCCACCGGGACGGCATCGACCGGTACGTGGCGATCCACTGCGGCGAACGGGGCTCCGACACCGGGGCGGTCCGCGTGCTGGGCCTGGACAGCTGCCGGGTCGGCCGGGTGCGGCGGGCGCCGGACGCCGGGGTGGTCGTGGCGGAGCTGCTGTTCGACGCGCGGCTGGCGGTGGGGGAGACGGCGGTGCTGCGGTACCGCTTCGAGGACGGCACGGGCGAGCCGAGCAACGAGTACTTCCGCGGGTTCACGTACGCCGGGGGCAGTTACGCGCTGCAGATCGCCTTCGACCGGGCGGCCCTGCCGGTGCGGTGCCGGCGGTTCGGTCGGCCTTCTGCGCAGGTGCCGCCGGAGTACGTCGCCGACCTGACGCTGAACGCGTACGGGACGGTGCACGTGATGGAACCTGCGGTTCGGCCCGGGCATGTGGGGGTGGGGTGGGACTGGGAGTAGGGGAGGGCGGGCTCGGCGAGTGTGTCGAGTGCCGGCCGGTGGGGGTTCTCGTGCCCGCGCGGCGGAGCCGCATATCGACAGAGCCCCGCGCCCCCCAAAAGGGGCGCGGAGACTCGGCCATGGCTATCTGCGCCCCCTGTTGCCCGGCCGGGAGGCCACCCACGCTCGGACCGTGTCGGCGTACCAGTACGGCTTGCCGGATTCGACGTGGTCGGGTGGGGGCAGCAGGCCGTGCTTGCGGTAGGACCGAACGGTGTCCGGCTGCACCTTGATGTGTGCCGCGATCTCCTTGTACGACCAGAGCCTTCGGTCGGTCATCGGTTGCACCTCCCCGCGCGCGCCGCGGCGGCGGCCGGGGGGGTGGCCGTCGGGGGGCCGGGCGCTGCGCTGGCGATCACCACGCTGTTGCCCGGTGAACGACGCTGAGTGACCGTCGGGAAGCGGCTGTTGACCGGGTGTGACGCAGGAGCCGCGTATACGTGACACCTGTGACAGGAGGGGCGATTTTGTGACGCCGCTGCCGAAAAGCCGAAAGCCGAAAGCCGAAAGCCGAAAGCCGACTTGCGGCGACTACAGGGCCTACGCCCCGCAGGACCGCAGGAACGCGCGCGTGCGCCGGGCGATCGGCAGCGGCCTGTCCGGCTCGCACGGGTACATGTCCTGCTCGACGATCGCGAACAGGTCGGTGTCCAGCCGCTGCGCCGCCTCCAGGACAGGGCCCAGCGCGGGCACGCCGCCGGGCGGCTCGCACATCACGCCCTGTGCGACCGCCGGCCCGAACGGGGTGCCGTTGGCCCGCACGTCGGCCAGGATCTCCGGGTCGACCTGCTTGAGGTGCAGATAGCCGATCCGCTCGCCGTAGGTCTCGATCAGCTTGACGCTGTCGCCGCCGCAGTAGGCGTAGTGCCCCGTGTCCAGGCACAGCGAGACCGACTCGGAGTCGGTGCCGTCGAGGAAGCGGGTGACGTTCTCCTCGCTGTCGATGTGGGTGTCGGCGTGCGGGTGGACGACGATCGTCAGGCCGTAGCGCTCGCGCACCTCACGGCCGAGGCGTTCGGTCTGCGAGGTGAGGTCGCGCCACTGCGCGGCGGTCAGTTCGGAGGGCTCCAGCACCCGGCCGGTCTTGTCGTCCCGCCAGAAGGACGGGATGACGACGAGGTGGCGGGCGCCCATCGCCTGCGTCAGCGCGGCGATGTCACTGACATGCGCCCAGGTCTCCTCCCAGACGGCCGGACCGTGGTGCAGGCCCGTGAACACCGTGCCGGCCGACACCTTCAGGCCCCGGCGGGCGGTCTCGTCGGCCAGGACGGCCGGATCGCTCGGGAGGTAGCCGTACGGGCCGAGCTCGATCCACTCGTAGCCCGAGGCGGCCACCTCGTCGAGGAAGCGCTGCCACGGCACCTGGCGGAGATCGTCGGGGAACCAGACGCCCCAGGAGTCGGGCGCCGATCCGATCCGGATACGGGACAGTGAGGAGGAAGGCGGCATCGACGTCATGGCCGTCAGCGTGCGGTCCGGCGGAGAACGGTGTCAAGGGCTGGTCCGAATGTCTGGACAAAATATTGACAGGGTGGTGAGGGCAGGACTAGAAACCGGGGGAGAGCCATAACGAAGGGAAGCCGATGGCGTACGACCTGATCACCATGGGGCGGATCGGAGTGGACCTGTACCCGCTGCAGACCGGCGTCCCACTCGCGCAGGTGTCGACCTTCGGCAAGTTCCTGGGAGGGTCGGCCACGAACGTCGCGGTGGCCGCCGCCCGCCTGGGCCGGAGCACCGCCGTGATCACCCGCACCGGGGCCGACGCCTTCGGTGACTATCTGCACGAGGCCCTGCGCGGCTTCGGCGTCGACGACCGCTGGGTCACCCCGGTCCCCGGACTGCCCACCCCGGTCACCGTCTGCGAGGTCTTCCCGCCGGACGACTTCCCGCTGTACTTCTACCGGCAGCCCAAGGCGCCCGACCTGGAGATCGACGTCGGCGACCTGGACCTGGACGCCGTCCGCGAGGCCGGTGTCTTCTGGGTCACCGGTACCGGCCTGAGCGAGGAGCCCAGCCGGACGGCGACCCTCGCCGCCCTCGCCCACCGCCCCAAGGCCGGAATCACGGTCTTCGACCTCGACTGGCGTGCCATGTTCTGGTCCGACCCGGACGAGGCCCGCCCCTTCTACGCCGAGGCCCTGCGCCACACCACCGTCGCCGTCGGCAACCTCGACGAGGTGGAGGTCGCCACCGGGGTCCGCGAGCCGCACGCGGCGGCCCGCGCGCTGCTGGACGCCGGCGTCGAACTCGCCGTCGTCAAACAGGGACCCAAGGGCGTCCTCGCCGTCCACCGGGACGGCGACTCGGCAGAGGTCCCCCCGCTGCCCGTCACCGTCCTCAACGGGCTCGGCGCGGGCGACGCCTTCGGCGGCTCCCTCTGCCACGGCCTGCTGGCGGGCTGGGACCTGGAGACCGTCATGCGGCACGCCAACGCGGCCGGCGCCATCGTCGCCTCCCGGCTGGAGTGCTCCTCCGCGATGCCCACCCCCGACGAGGTGGCCGCCGCGCTCGACGCCGGAGCGGTCCGGTGAGGGCCGGCAAGGTCGCGGGCACGCACCGCCAGGGCGGGGACGGCGTCCGGCACGCGCGCGTGGACGTCGCCGAACTCGTCCGCATCCGCACCCACCACCCCGAGGCCATCGCCGAGGCCGCCGCCCGCCGAACGCGTCGGCCGCTGCTCGGCGCGAGCGGTCGCCTGATGATCGTCGCCGCCGACCACCCCGCCCGCGGCGCCCTTGGCGTCGGCGACCGCGGGTTCGCCATGGCCAACCGGGCCGGCCTGCTGGAGCGGCTGTGCCTGGCACTGTCCCGGTCCGGCGTCGACGGCGTCCTCGCCACCGCCGACATCCTCGACGACCTGCTGCTCCTCGGCGCCCTCGACCACAAGGTCGTCATGGGCTCCATGAACCGCGGCGGACTGCGGGGCGCCCGCTTCGAACTGGACGACCGCTTCACCGGCCACCGCCCCGCCGACCTCCAGCGCCTCGGCTTCGACGCGGGGAAACTGCTGCTCCGCGTCGACTACGACGACCCCGGTTCCCTGACCACCCTGGAGTCCACCGCCCGCGCCATCGACGACATGGCCGCGCGCCGGCTGCCCGTCTTCGTCGAACCGTTCCTCAGCCACCGCGGCCCCGACGGGAAGCTGCGCAACGACCTGTCCGCCGAGGCCGTCACCACGTCCATCGCCATCGCCTCCGGACTCGGCGGCTCCTCCGCCTACACCTGGCTGAAGGTGCCGGTCACCGAGAACCCCGACGACATGGCCCGGGTGATGGAGACCTCCACCCTGCCGGCCGTGCTGCTCGGCGGCGACATAGGGGACTCCCCCGAGGACCAGGACGCCGCCTACGAGAAGTGGCGTGGAGCGCTCCGACTCCCCACCGTGCGCGGCCTGGTCGTCGGCCGCTCGCTGCTGTACCCGGCGGACGGCGACGTGGCCGCCGCCGTGGACACCGCCGTAGGACTGCTGTGAGGGCCGCCCGTATGACCACCACCCACCCGTACCTGCCCCGCGGCGCCACCGCGAACGAGCGGTACGCCGTCGACATCGGCCCCGAGCGGGCCGGCTGGACCCACAGCAGCCTGCGCGTCGTGGAGTTGGCTCCCGGGGGTACTCATACGTTCGCCACCGGTGACAGCGAGTGGATCGTGCTTCCGCTCGAAGGCGCATGTACCGTGCGAGTCGACGGAACGGAGGAAGGGCAGTCACCGCCGCCGGGAGAGTTCCAACTCCGGGGCCGCACCAGCGTGTTCGCATCCGCGACCGACTTCGCGTACGCCCCCCGGGACGCCCGGGTCCAGATCGCCTCCGGCGCGGGAGGCCGCTTCGCCCTGGCAGGAGCGAAGTGCGAGCGACGACTCCCCGCCCGCTACGGCCCCGCGCCGGAGGTTCCCGTCGAGCAGCGCGGCAGCGGCAACTGCGCCCGCCGGGTGCGCAACTTCGCCTCCGCCGACGCCTTCGACTGCGACAAGCTGATCGCCGTCGAGGTGATCACCCCCGGCGGCAACTGGTCCTCGTACCCGCCGCACAAGCACGACGAGCACCGGCCGGGCGAGGAGTCCGAGCTGGAGGAGATCTACTACTTCGAGATCGAGGGCCCGAACGGCCTCGGCTACCAGCGGGTGTTCCCCTCGCGGGAGGGCGGCACCGACATCCTCGCCGAGGTCCGTTCCGGCGACGCCGTCCTCGTCCCCGACGGCTGGCACGGCCCGTCCATCGCCCAGCCCGGACACGCCATGTACTACCTGAACGTCATGGCCGGCCCCGGGCAGACCCGGGAGTGGCGGATCCGCTTCCACCCCGACCACACCGAGACCACAGGGGGCTACCGATGACGATCCGGCTGACCGTCGCCCAGGCACTGCTGCGCTTCCTCACCGTCCAGCACACCGAACGCGACGGCGAACGGCAGCGGCTGATCAGCGCCACCTGGGGCATCTTCGGACACGGCAACGTCGCCGGACTCGGCCAGGCCCTCGTCGAGTACGCCACCGCGCCCAGTGGGGGGACACCCCCCACACCCCCCCTCATGCCGTACCACCAGGGCCGCAACGAACAGGCCATGGTGCACGCGGCGGTCGGCTACGCCCGCCAGTCGAACCGCCTGTCCACGCACGCGGTGACCACCTCCATCGGCCCCGGCGCCACCAACCTGGTCACCGGCGCCGCCCTGGCCACCGTCAACCACCTCCCGGTCCTGCTGCTGCCCGGCGACGTGTTCGCGACCCGCCCCGCCGACCCGGTGCTCCAGCAGCTGGAGGTGCCGTATGCGGGCGACGTCTCCGTGAACGACACCCTGCGCCCGGTGTCGAGGTACTTCGACCGGATCACCCGCCCCGAGGCGCTGATCCCGGGCGCGCTCCAGGCGATGCGCGTGCTCACCGACCCCGTCGAGACCGGCGCCGTCACCCTCGCGCTCCCGCAGGACGTGCAGGCCGAGGCGTACGACTGGCCCGAGGAGTTCTTCGCTCCGCGCGTGTGGACCGTACGGCGGCCGGGCGCGGACCCCGCCGAACTCGCCGAGGCCGTCCGGGCGGTCCGGGCCGCCCGCCGCCCCCTCGTCATCGCCGGCGGCGGCGTCCACCACAGCCGCGCCGAACAGGCCCTCGCCGAGTTCGCCGGCGCCACCGGCATCCCGGTCGCCTCCACCCAGGCCGGCAAGGGCTCCCTGCGCCACGACCACCCCCAGGACATCGGCGGCATCGGCCACACCGGCACCGCCACCGCCGACGAGCTGGCCCGCACCGCCGACCTGGTGATCGGCGTCGGCACCCGCTACACCGACTTCACCACCGCCTCCGGCACCCTCTTCCAGAACCCGGACGTCCGCTTCCTCAACCTCAACATCGCGCCCCACGACGGCCACAAACTGGCCGGGCTCCCGCTGGTCGCCGACGCTCGCAGCGGCCTGGACCGGCTCACCGAGGCCCTGGCGGCGCACGGCCACCGGGCCGCCGACGCCTACGTCGGCGAGTACACCGAGGACAAGGAGCGCTGGGAGCAGCGCGTGGACGCTTGCTATGAGGCCGCCGAGCCCGACGTCCGGCCCTCCCAGCCGCAGGTCCTCGGCGCCCTCGACGCGATCGTGGACGACTCCGACATCATCGTCAACGCGGCCGGCTCCCTCCCCGGCGACCTGCACAAGCTGTGGCGGGCCCGCTCCCGGGACCAGTACCACCTGGAGTACGGCTACTCCTGCATGGGCTACGAGATCCCGGCCGCCGTCGGAGTGAAGCTCGCCGCGCCGGACCGGCCCGTGTGGGCGCTGGTCGGCGACGGCACGTACCTGATGATGCCGACGGAGATCGTGACCGCCGTACAGGAGGGCGTCGCGATCAAGGTCCTGCTGGTGCAGAACCACGGGTACGCCTCCATCGGCGGACTGTCGGAGTCGGTCGGCGGCGAGCGGTTCGGCACGGCGTACCGCTACACCTCGGCGGACGGCACCTTCACCGGGGCAACGCTGCCCGTCGACCTGGCCGCCAACGCGGCCAGCCTCGGCATGCGCGTGCTGCGCGCGAAGACCGTCGGGGACCTGCGCGCGGCACTCGCCGAGGCGCGGGCCGCCGACACTCCCACATGTGTCTACGTGGAGACCGAAACGTCCGACACTGTGTCGGGCGCGCCCGAAGCGCAGGCCTGGTGGGATGTTCCTGTGGCCGAGACCGCGACACGGTCGTCCGCGGTCAAGGCCCGTGAGCTGTACGAACGGCACGTCTCGACCCGACGCCGCCATCTGTGAGCAAGGAGTATCTGGGCATGACGAAGATCGTCAACCACTGGATCGGCGGCAAGACCGCCGAAGGCGCGTCGGGTTCGTACGGGCCGGTCACGGACCCGGCGACCGGCGCGGTCACCACGAAGGTCGCCTTCGCCTCCGTCGAGGAGGTGGACACAGCGGTCGCCTCCGCCAAGGACGCCTACGCCTCCTGGAGCCGGACCTCGCTGGCCAGGCGCACGGAGGTGCTGTTCCGCTTCCGCGCGCTGCTGGACGCCCACCGTGACGAGATCGCCGAGCTGATCACCGCCGAGCACGGCAAGGTGCACTCCGACGCCCTCGGCGAGGTCGCGCGCGGCCTGGAGATCGTCGACCTCGCGTGCGGCATCAACGTGCAGCTCAAGGGCGAGCTGTCCACGGAGGTCGCCACGCGTGTGGACGTCTCCTCCATCCGGCAGCCGCTCGGTGTCGTCGCCGGCATCACGCCGTTCAACTTCCCGGCGATGGTCCCGCTGTGGATGTTCCCGATCGCCATCGCGTGCGGCAACACCTTCGTGCTGAAGCCGAGCGAGAAGGACCCGTCGGCCTCGGTGAAGCTCGGTGAGCTGCTGAGCGAGGCCGGGCTGCCCGACGGTGTGTTCAACGTCGTCCAGGGCGACAAGGTGGCTGTCGACCGGCTGCTGGAGCACCCGGACGTCAAGGCGGTCTCCTTCGTCGGCTCCACGCCGATCGCCCGCTACATCCACACCACCGCCTCCGCGCACGGCAAGCGGGTGCAGGCGCTCGGCGGCGCCAAGAACCACATGCTGGTCCTGCCGGACGCCGACCTGGACGCGGCGGCCGACGCGGCCGTGAGCGCGGCCTACGGCTCGGCCGGCGAGCGCTGTATGGCGATCTCGGCGATCGTGGCGGTCGGCTCCATCGGCGACACGCTGGTGGAGAAGATCCGCGAGCGGGCCGAGAAGATCAAGATCGGCCCCGGCAGCGACCCGGCCTCCGAGATGGGCCCGCTGATCACCGCGGCCCACCGCGACAAGGTCGCCTCCTATGTGAAGGGCGCGGCCGACGAGGGCTGCGAGGTGGTCCTGGACGGCACCGGCTACACGGTGGAGGGCTACGGGGACGGCCACTGGATCGGCCTGTCCCTGCTGGACCGGGTGCCGGTCACCGCGAAGGCCTACCAGGACGAGATCTTCGGCCCGGTGCTGTGCGTGCTGCGCGTGGACACGTACGAGGAGGGCGTGGCGCTGATGAACGCCTCGCCGTTCGGCAACGGCACCGCGATCTTCACCCGGGACGGCGGCGCCGCCCGCCGCTTCCAGCTGGAGATCGAGGCCGGCATGGTCGGCGTGAACGTCCCGATCCCGGTGCCGGTGGGCTACCACTCCTTCGGCGGCTGGAAGGACTCCCTCTTCGGCGACCACCACATCTACGGCAACGACGGCACGCACTTCTACACCCGCGGCAAGGTCGTCACGACCCGCTGGCCCGACCCGGCGGACGCCCCGGCGGGCGTCGACCTGGGCTTCCCGCGCAACCACTGAGCCGCCCCGCAGTACCCGCGCGCCTCCCCCTCAGGCCGTCCGGATTCCGGACGGCCTGAGATTTTTTGGCGGACCCGCCTGCGGTTCCCGTTTTGGGGGATGAAACGGATGACGAAGGCGATGCGCTCGCCTTGCCTTTGAAAGCAAGGTCAGTTCTCGCAACGGATTGGTGGATGCGCAAATTGGATTGGGACGCCTGGGAAAGTGCTGCGCTCGACAGGGTGGGCAAGCTGCGGATTTCGAAGGTAAACGGCCATTGACGCGATGGTTTTCGTCGGGGTTCCCTAAGGCTGCCGGGAGCGGACGACACGAACGTACGACGAGCCGCCGGAGGCGATAGCGCTCCCGACCCCATCCTCACCCTCACCAGCCGATCGGACCCTGACGCATGACCGACACGCTCTGCCCTGTCGAGACCGGGCTCACCGAGGCCCCCGGCAGTCCCAAGACGCTCAAGCGCTCCATCGGCGTCGTCGGCGGCACCCTGCTCACGCTGTCCTGCGTCACCCCGGCCTCCACCCTCTTCGTGGTGGTCCCCGACCTGTTCGGCTCCCTCGGCACCGCGACCGCCCTCACGATCGCCATCGGCTCCCTCCTCTGTATAGCCGTGGCGTTCTGCTACTCGGAACTGGGCACGCTCATCCCCAGCGCCGGCGGCGAGTACGCCATGGTCTCCACGATGGCCGGGCGGCTCGCGGGCTGGCTGGTCTTCGTACTCTCCCTGCTGGTCGTCATGATCGTGCCGCCGGTGATCGCGATGGGCACGGCCGACTACCTGGCGCCCCTCGTGCACCTCGATCCGGCGGCGACCGGCGCCGGCGTGATGCTGCTCGCCACCCTCGCCGGCCTGCTCGACCTGCGCGCCAACGCCTGGATCACCGGCATCTTTCTGGTCCTGGAGGTCATCGCCGCCGGTGTCGTCGCCCTGCTGGGCTTCACGCACAGCCACCGCGGCGCCGGCAGTCTGGTCTCCATGCAGGTGAGCGGCGCGCACGGCCACACGGACACCGTGACCGCCATGCTCGTCATCTCCGGCCTCGCCATCGCCCTCTTCGCCACCCAGGGCTTCTCGACCGCCGTCTACCTCTCCGAGGAGCTGGAGAACCCGCGCCGCAACGTCGCCCGCACGGTCCTCGCCACCCTCGCGATCTCCTCCGTGGTCATCCTCGTGCCGGTCGTCGCCATCACCATGGGCGCCTCCGACATCAAGGAGCTGACCAACGGCGACCTCAGCTCCATGGTCACCGCCTGGTCCAACAGCGCGGTCGGCACGTTCGTCAGCCTCTGCGTGGCCCTCGCGATCATCAACGCGGGCATCGTCATGGTCATCCAGAACTCCCGCGTGCTGTTCGCCTCCGCCCGCGACAAGGCCTGGCCCGAGCCGGTCAACAACGTCTTCTCCAAGCTCGGCCGCTTCGGCTCCCCCTGGGTCGCCACCCTCGCCGTCGGCGTCCCCGGCGCGCTGCTCTGCTTCGTCAACCTGGACACCCTGTACGGCGTCACGGGCGTCTCGGTGACCGGCATGTACCTGCTGGTCGCGATCGCCGCCCTGCTGTGCCGCCGCGGCTCCCACAAGCGCACGCCCGCCTGGCGGATGCCCCTGTGGCCCGCGATGCCGATCCTGCTGATCGTCGTCCTCACCTACATCCTCACCCAGCAGGAGGCCACCTACCTCTGGTGGACCGGCGGCATCACCGCGGTAGCCACCCTCTACTGGGCGCTCTACCTCCGCCCCCGCCGCGAAACCCGCTGGCTGGTCTCCATCCCGGAGGACGCCCAGGCCTGAGGGTTCACTCGAACTCCCACACCAGCACCGAGCACGGTCCGTCGTCCTTGCCGCCCGCACTGCGATAGGCGGCAAGGGCGACGTCGTTCCCGTGCTCCACACCCACCCACATCCCGTAGCAGCCCCGCTCGCGGGCCAGCCGGGCGAGCTCCAGCACCAGCGCCCGCCCGATCCCCCGGCGACGGTACGGCTCCGCGACCGCGAGTTCGTACAGGAACATCTCTGCGCCCTTGTCGGGGTGAAGGGTCTCCACACCGCTCACGAATCCGACCGGGCCGTCCGTCTCCGCCGCGTGGGCGAGGAACAGATGGTGCCCGGCCGTCGTCAGGAAGCGTTCGGCCCACTCCGGGCGGACCGGATGATCGAAGAGGTGTCCGGCCGCGACGAGTTCGGCGACGGTCGCGGCGCGGCGGATGTCATGAGAGCCCATCGCGCCTTGATACCACCCTTGGACAGGCCGGAGCGCGCCCTTACCGCCGAGGGAGGGCCGGGGGTTCACCCCCGGGCCGCATGCGGTGTCGGTGGCTGCCCGTACCGTTGATGCATGGATCTTCGAGTGCGCGTGCCGCGGGGCCTGCTGAGGGGGCCGCGGCGGCTGCTGACCGCTGCGGCCGCCGTCGTGGTGCTCGCCGGCGCCGGAACCTGGACGGCCGCCGTCGCCTCCGACGACCCGCCTCCCGTCCACCGCACCGACCGGGTGATGGCCATGGACGGCGCGCGCGTCGACACCTCGTACTTCACCACCCCCACGGCCGGCCGCCGCCCCGCCGTCCTGCTGGCGCACGGCTTCGGCGGCAGCAAGGACGACATGCGGCAGCAGGCCGAGGACCTCGCCCGCGACGGATACGCGGTGCTGACCTGGTCCGCGCGCGGCTTCGGCAGGTCGACGGGGAAGATCGGCCTCAACGACCCGAAGCACGAGGTCGCCGACGTCTCCCGCCTCATCGACTGGCTGGCCCAGCAGCCCCAGGTCCGCCTCGACAAGCCCGGCGACCCGCGCGTGGGCGTCGCCGGAGGCTCCTACGGCGGCGCGATCTCCCTGCTGGCCGCCGGATACGATCATCGGATTGACGCCATCGCCCCGGCCATCACCTACTGGAACCTGGCCGACGCCCTCTTCCCGAACGGCGTGTTCAAGAAACTGTGGGCCGGGATCTTCTTCAACAACGGCGGCGGCTGCGCCCGCTTCGAGCCCGCGCTGTGCCGGATGTACGACCGGGTCGCCGAGTCCGGGAAGCCGGACGCCGCCGCCCGGAAACTCCTTCAGGAGCGCTCGCCGTCCGCCGTCGCCGACCGCATCAAGGTGCCCACCCTGCTGCTGCAGGGCCAGACCGACTCCCTGTTCCCCCTCGCCCAGTCGGACGCCGCCGAGAAGGCGATCCACGCGAACGGAGCCCCCGTCGACGTCGACTGGATCGCCGGCGGACACGACGGCGGCGACCTGGAGACCGGCCGCGTACGGGCCCGGACGGCGGCCTGGTTCGACCGCTACCTCAAGGGCGACAGGAGCGCCGACACCGGCCCCGCCTTCCGCATCACCCGCACCGGAGGCGTCGACTCCACCGACGGCGCCGCCCAGCTGCGCGGCGCGAGCGCAGACCGCTACCCCGGCCTGTCCGGCCACCAGAAGTCCATCGTCCTGTCCGGCGGCACCCAGCACATCACCAACCCGGCCGGCGCCAGCCCGCCCGCCGTCTCCGCGCTGCCCGGCCTCGGCGGCTCCGGCGGGCTCACCCAGCTCTCCGCCCTCGGCATCGGCGTCTCCCTGGACTTCCCCGGGCAGTACGCCAGGTTCGACTCCGCACCTCTCACCCACGGCCTGCGGATCACCGGCTCACCGACCGCCACCGTCCACCTCACCTCCACCGCCGCCGACGCCGTCCTCTTCGGCAAGGTCTACGACGTCGGCCCCGGCGGCACCCGGCAGGTCCTGCCCTCGCAGCTCGTCGCACCCCTGCGGGTCACCGGCGCCCAGTCCGGCAAGGACGTCACCGTCACCCTCCCGGCGATCGACCACGACGTGCAGAAGGGCCACCGGCTCCGCCTGGTCCTCGCCTCCACCGACCTCGGCTACGCCTCCCCGGCCGCCCCGGCGACGTACACCGTCACCCTCAAGGGCGACCTGCGCGTCCCGACGGCCCCGAACGTCCGCACCGCCGCCGCCCCGCTGCCCGCCTGGATCTGGTGGCTGCCCGGCGGCGGCGCCGTCCTCGCGCTCGCCCTGCTGGTCACCGGCCGCCGCCGCACGGCGGCACCCGCACCCGACGCCGGCCTCGCCGACGTCCCGCTGCGGATAAGCGGCCTCAGCAAGCGCTACGCCCGTACCGGCGACCGGTACGCGGTGCGCGAGCTGTCCTTCCGTGTGGACAAGGGCCAGGTCCTCGGCCTGCTCGGACCCAACGGCGCCGGCAAGACCACCACCCTGCGCATGCTCATGGGCCTGATCACCCCGGACGACGGCGAGATCCGCGTCTTCGGGCACGCGATCCGGCCCGGTGCCCCCGTCCTGTCGCGCGTGGGCGCCTTCGTGGAGGGCGCCGGCTTCCTGCCGCACCTGACCGGCCGGGAGAACCTGGAGCTGTACTGGAAGGCCACCGGCCGCCCGGCCGAGGACGCCCACCTCGACGAGGCCCTGGAGATCGCCGGCCTCGGCGACGCGCTCGCCCGCGCGGTGCGCACCTACTCCCAGGGCATGCGCCAGCGCCTCGCCCTCGCCCAGGCCATGCTGGGCCTGCCCGACCTGCTCATACTGGACGAGCCCACCAACGGCCTCGACCCGCCGCAGATCCGCGAGATGCGCGAGGTGATGATCCGCTACGCGGCCTGCGGCCGTACGGTCATCGTCTCCAGCCACCTCCTCGCCGAGGTCGAACAGTCCTGCACCCACCTCGTCGTCATGGACCGCGGCCGGCTGGTCCAGGCCGGACCGGTCGGAGAGATCATCGGCTCCGGCGACACCCTGCTCGTCGGCACCGGCACCCCCGTCGACGACCCGGTCGTGGAGAAGGTGGCCGCGCTGCCCGGCGTCGCCTCCGCCGTGCGCGCCGAGGACGGGCTCCTCGTCCGCCTCGACACCGGTACCGGCGCCGCCCGCCTGGTCGCCGAACTCGTCCGGCTCGACGTCCCCGTCGTCTCGGTCGGCCCCCACCGCCGCCTGGAGGACGCCTTCCTCACCCTGATCGGAGGCTCCGCATGAGCACGCTCACCGAGCACACCGCCGGCGCCTCCGGCTACCGCGCCGGCCACACCCTGCCGCCCCGCGTGGAGCTGGTCCGGCAGCTCAAGCGGCGCCGCACCCTGGTCATGGGCGCCGTCCTCGCCGCCCTGCCCTTCGTGCTGCTGATCGCCTTCGCCGTCGGCGGCGACCCCGGCTCGCGCAACGGCCAGGTCACGCTGATGGACACGGCCACCGCGTCCGGCGCCAACTTCGCCGCCGTGAACCTGTTCGTCTCCGCCGGCTTCCTGCTGGTGATCCCGGTCGCCCTCTTCTGCGGGGACACCGTCGCCTCCGAGGCGAGCTGGTCCTCGCTGCGCTACCTGCTCGCCGCGCCCGTCCCCCGCGCCCGGCTGCTGGCCTCCAAGCTGCTCGTCGGCCTCGGGCTCAGCCTCGCCGCGATGGTCCTGCTCCCCGTGGTGGCCCTCGCCGTCGGCACGGCCGCCTACGGCTGGGGGCCGCTGCAGATCCCCACCGGCGGTGCGCTCGACTCCGGTACGGCGGCCCAGCGGTTGCTGGTCGTGGTGGCGTACGTCTTCGTGTCCCAACTGGTCACCGCCGGCTTCGCGTTCTGGCTGTCCACGAGGACGGACGCCCCGCTCGGCGCGGTCGGCGGCGCGGTCGGCCTGACCATCGTCGGCAACGTCCTCGATGCCGTCACCGCCCTCGGCCACTGGCGCGACTTCCTGCCCGCGCACTGGCAGTTCGCCTGGGCCGACGCCGTCCAGCCGCACCCCGAGTGGTCCGGCATGATCCAGGGCACGGCGGTCTCGGTGACGTACGCCGTCGTCCTGATCGCCCTGGCGTTCCGGGGCTTCGCCCGCAAGGACATCGTCTCCTAGGGCCTGTCCGGCGGATCTTCGTGGGCCCGCGACGCCTGGCACGCCCTCTCGCCGCACGCCCGAATCACCCGAGTACGTCCACTACGAGGGCGATCCGGGCGCACGCCGAGAGCACGCACCGGACGCCGCGGGCTGCTCCACGAAGATCCGCCGGACAGGCCCTAGCCGTCATGCCCCATTGACGTCTCCTTACTTGCGAGTAAGTTGACCCGGCGGTAAGCACCTTCGCCTCAGCCGCACGGGGAGCCGTCATGGGCGTACGCAAGGACCTCAAACGGGCACGAAGGCGCACGGACCTGGCTGACCGGGGCGCGCCCGAGATCCTCCGGGACACCGGCGGCACCGTGCGCGAGGTGCGCGCCGCGCCCCTGGCGCAGCCCCTCACCACCGGCTCCCTGGCCGACCTGCCGTTCGCGCACGCCGCCGAGACCCCGGACGCCGTACTGCTGCGCCGCCGCACCGCGGACGGCTGGCGCCCGGTCACCGCGGCCGCCTTCGCCGCCGAGGTCACCGCCGTGGCCAAGGGGCTCATCGCCGCCGGACTCCAACCGGGCGGCCGGGTCGCCGTGATGTGCCGCACCCGCTACGAGTGGACCGTCCTGGACTTCGCCATCTGGGCGGCCGGCGGCCAGACCGTGCCCGTCTACCCCACCTCCTCCGCCGAGCAGGTGGAGTGGATCGTCCGCGACTCCGGCGCCCGCCACGTCGTCACCGAGACCGCGGAGAACGCCGCCACCGTCATCACCGGCACCGCCGGCCACCCGGAACCGCCCCGCCTGTGGCAGATCACACCGGCACCGGGCGCCCCGGGTTCGGAGGGCGCCCTCGCCGAACTGGCCGCGCTCGGCCGCCACCTCACCGACGAGGAGGTGACCGAACGCCGCGCCGCCCTCACTCCGGGCACCATCGCCACCGTCTGCTACACCTCCGGCACCACCGGACAGCCCAAGGGCTGCGTTCTCACCCACGCCAACCTGCACACCGAGGCCGCCAACACCGTCGAACTGCTGCACCCGGTGTTCCAGGCGGTCACCAGCCAGGCCGCCTCCACCCTGCTGTTCCTGCCGCTCGCCCACATCCTCGGCCGCGCCCTGCAGATCGCCTGCCTGATGGCCCGCATCGAGACCGGCCACTTCCCCAGCCTCAAGCCCGACGAACTGCGGCCCGCGCTCAAGGAGTTCCGGCCCACCTTCCTCGTCGGGGTGCCGTACCTCTTCGAGAAGATCCACGACACCGGGCGGGCGACCGCCGAGAAGATCGGCCGCGGCGCCTCCTTCGACCGCGCCGAGCGGATCGCCGTCCGCTTCGGCGAGGCGCACCTGAGGAAGTTCCTCGGCACCGGCAAGGGCCCCGGTCCCGGCCTGTACGCGGCCTGGGCGCTGTACGACCTGCTGGTCTACCGGCGCATCCGCAAGGAACTGGGCGGCCGCATGCGGTACGCCGTCAGCGGCGGCTCCCCGCTCGACCGCGACCTCAACCTGTTCTTCTACGCCGCGGGCATCCTCGTCTACGAGGGCTACGGCCTGACCGAGACCACCGCCGCGGCCACCGTCGTACCCCCGCTCCGCCCCCGGCCCGGCACGGTCGGCCGGCCCGTTCCCGGCGCCGCCGTACGCATCGCCGACGACGGCGAGGTCCTGATCAAGGGCGGCATCCTCTTCGAGTCGTACTGGAAGAACCCGGCCGCCACGAAGGCCGTCCACACCGACGGCTGGTTCGCCACCGGCGACCTCGGCGCCCTCGACGACGACGGCTACCTCACCATCACCGGCCGCAAGAAGGACATCCTCGTCACGTCCGGCGGCAAGAACGTCTCCCCGGCCGTGCTGGAGGACCGGTTGCGCAGCCGCGCGCCCATCGGCCAGTGCGTGGTGGTCGGCGACAACCGGCCCTTCGTCGCAGCCCTGATCACCCTCGACCCGGAGGCCGTCGCCCACTGGCTCGCCGTCCACCGGCTGCCCGCCGCTACGCCCATGTCCGAGCTGGTGCGGGACGACCGGCTGCGGGCCGCCGTACAGAAGGCCGTCGACTACGCCAACCAGGCCGTCTCGCGCGCCGAGTCCATCCGCGCCTTCGCTCTCGTCGAGGGGGAGTTCACCGAGGACAACGGCTTGCTCACACCGTCCCTGAAGGTGAAGCGGCACGCGGTGACCGCCGCCTACGCGGACCGCATCGAGGCGCTGTACCGGCGCTGAGCGCGAAAGGCGCACACACGACGGCGGCGGGTCACCGGAGGAACCGGTGCCCCGCCGCCGCGGAGTGCTCCGTTCAGAGCTTGTCCACCCCGGTGCGGGACAGCAGGGAGAGGTCGTTCAGGGCGTCCGCCAGCGAGTCGTCGCCCTTGGCCTGGGTGGAGTTCTCGGTGCACTGCTGGTTCTGCGGCGAGGAGGCGATCGGGATGTCCTGCACACCGACGTTGAGGCCGGCCAGGATCGACTGCCCGTTGACCTTTGCGGGCAGACCCACGCACGGCTTGTTCAGCGAACCCTGGATCGCCCCGAGCTGTGGGGACAGATCGCCGCTCGTGGTCGAGTTGCCGAACGCCTCCGAGATCTCGCCGGTGTTGAGCGCGTTCGTGGCACCGTCGTTTCCGATGGCAAGCGCCTGGGGGGCGGCCACGCCAGCGAGGCCGGCAACGGAGGCGGCGACAGCCGCGGTTGCCCACAGCTTCTTCATGTTCGTTCCCTTTCGAAAGGCGGACTCCGGGGAGGAGTTGCGTGATCGTCAACGACCCGCGGATCGTGCGGGTTGCGTCCTTTGTCCCGTTTGGCTCAGTGCAGTGTGATCAGTGCACTGAGTCCCGGGGTGTAACGAGGCGATCGGGACGGGCCGACGGGCCGCCGAGAAGTCGGCGGCCCGTCGACATGAGCCCGAGGAGCTCGGAGCTTGAAGGGCCGATTGGTTACTCGGCGGGGGCGGGTTCGGTGACGGCGCCGGTGGACAGCGCGGAGACGTCCTCCAGGACGTGGGCGAGCGAGTCGTCGCCCTTGGCCTGGGTGGAGTTCTCGGTGCACTGCTGGTTCTGCGGCGAGGACATGATCGGGATGTCCTGCACACCGACGTTGACGAGCGCCAGAATCGACTGGGCGTTGAGCTTGGCGGGCAGGCCGATGCACGGCTTGTTGAACGAGCCCTGGATGAGCGCCAGCTGCGGGCTCATGTTGCCGTAGGTGGCGGAGTTGCCCATCACATCCTTGATGGCACCCTCGTTCATCGTGGCCGTGCCGCCGTCGTTACCGAGGGCCAGGGCCGGCGTGGCGGCCGCGGCCGAGACGCCGACGACGCAGGCGGCTACCGCTGCGGAGGCCAGAACCTTCTTGATCACGTGTAATTCCCTTTCTGGAGAAACCCCGTTCCTCGGAGCGCACGGATCAACTGTCCCGTACCCGGAAGGGTTGCTGGCATTCACTCCAACAGCCCACACGGGGTGCGGAACTGATGGCGGCGACGGTCCCTTCCTTCCACCTTTCTCGTGGCGCCCAACGATCCGATCGGGTGACGCCCCGAAACCAATCGGCGCATCCCGGGTTGATGCGGAGAAGGATCGTGCGGCTTGGCAACGAGCCGAGCAGGAAGTGTGTGGCAATAGTGTGATCAAGGGGAAAATGGGCTCGCGACACGTGCTGGTGCAGAGTTGCCGACCAAACTCTGCGTCGGTTCGCTGACCCCCACGCCCTGGAAGGTATCTCCGTCCTGGCGGGCAACGGGGAGGCCCAGGTCAGCAGCTGAGCTGACGTCAGAAGCACCGTCCGGGCGGCGTGCCGGTACACGCACCGCCGTCCGGGCGGCTTACCTTTGTCTCCGCAGAACCGTTTCTTTGCAAACTCCGCCATCATGTCAATTCTCTGATGGCGTTCGAGTGAATTCCAAGGCGACGCGCGTTCCTCAGTTTCTTCGTTTGTCTATCCCTCGTTTTACAGCCTGCCGGTCATGGTGCGAGCCGTTCCAGCTGTGCTCGCTCGGTTTCGGCCGTCATAGGGGCATGACCGCGGAGAAGGGAACTTTCATGAAGAAGAGCGCTGCTGTCGTCGCCGGCGCCATCCTCGCCCTGGGCGGGGCCCTCCCGGCCTTCGCCGACGCCGGGGCCGACGGTGCCGCCGTCAACTCCCCGGGTGTCGTCTCGGGCAACGTGGTCCAGGTCCCGGTCCACATCCCCGTCAACGTCTGCGGCAACACGGTCAACGTCATCGCCGCGCTGAACCCGGCGTTCGGCAACCCCTGCGTCAACGACTGACGACGCGGCTGTACCACCAGCCCACCGGCTGACGGCCGGCCCTGGACCGACGATCCCCCCGATCCCGTGTTCCAGGGCCGGCCTTTCCACTTCTCCGAGCAGGAAGACAACGATGCGACAGACCCTCAGAAGGGGCATGGTCGCGGCCGCCGCTGCCGCGACCGGTGTGCTGTCCCTGTACGCCAACCCCGCGCTCGCCGACTCGGACGCGCACAGGGCCGCCCAGGCGCCGGCCGCCGCCGTGTCCGGCACCGCCGCCCAGGCCCCTGCCCCGGCCGTCGCGCCGGCGAACACCGGCACCAACTCCGCCGCCGCCAACACCGCGCCGAACCCGGCCAGCGGCAACTCCGCCGCAGACCGGCCCGGTTCGGCGGAGAATGGCACCGGCCGCGCCCCCGACCGGCGGGAGCCTGTCGCGGACAACGCCCAGGGTGGTGACAATGCGCAGGGTGGTGACAACGCGCAGAGCGGCGACCGTGCGCAGAGTGGTGGCGACCTGGCGCAGGGCGGCGACCGCGGCACCACTGCCGATCGGGCGCAGGGTGAGCGGCCCGAGACCACGGGCGGCCGCGCCCAGGGTGACGGGCGGGTGAACGGTGGCGACCGCGCCCCGGCCGGTGAGCCTGAGAACGGCGGCTACCACGCACCCGCGGGCCCGCGTGACAACGGTGGCGACCGCGCGCACCATGACCGACTCGGTGGCCCCGTTCGCTCCGCCGACGAGTCGGAACACGGCGACCACCACGAAACCGGCGCCCAGACGCCGCCTTCGCGTGGCGCCACTGACACACCGCCTCCCTACGGCGGCGAGGAGACGACCCCGCCCCCGTACGGCGGCGAGGAGTCCACACCGCCGCCCCCCTATGGCGGTGAGGTGACCACCCCGCCCCCGTACGGAGGTGAGGAGACCAGCCCGCCCCCGTACGGCGGTGAGGAGACGCCCCCGCCCCCCTACGGCGGCGAGGAGACCCCGCCTCCCTACGGCGGTGAAGAGACCACCCCGCCGCCCGGTGGGGGCGAGCACACCCGGCCGCCGAGCATGGCGCACACCGGTGGGCAGGGGCCGGCCATGCTGGCGACCACGGCGGTGAGCGCCGCGCTGATCGCCGGCGGCGTGATGCTGTTCCGCCGGGGCCGGCGGGCCACCCGTCACTAGCCGGTCCACGCCGCACACTCAGCCCTCCACCGCGTGCGGGACGTCCCGCGCCGCACGCGTCCGGGCCGGTGGGACGGGCCATCCCGCCGGCCCCGTATGGAGGCGACGGCGTACTCCTCGAACCAGGGTGGCCGCCGTGAACGCGGCGCCCTGGACCGAGCGCATCGCCGGGCCGAAGCCGGCGCACGTGACGGGACCGGCCAGGAACAGGCCGGGGTAGGACGACTCGAAGTCGGGGCCGGCCTCGGGCGCGCCGTCGGCCGCCGTGGCCAGCAGTGCGCGCAGGCCGGGGGAGAGCGGCCCTAGCCGGTCCCGGGTGACGCGGAAGCCGGTCGCGGCGATGACGTGCCCGGTGTCCAGGACGCGTACGCCCCCGTTCCGGGACGCCGTCTTCAGGCGCAGGCCGCCCGGAACCTCGTACGCGGCGAGGACGTCGTGGCCGAGCAGCACCTCCACCCGCCGCTCCACCCGCTCGCGAAGCCACCAGGCGCCACTCGGCCCGGAGGTGGTGGCCGCGAGACGGGAGCGGGCCCCTTCGGGCAGGCGCCGGTAGAGACCGGGATGCTCCGCGTGGAACCGGTTCAGCCAGCCGGGGCCCAGTGCGCTGTGCGGGGAGCGGGCCGCGCGCCACCAGGGGCGTTCCAGAGGCGCGGGCACATCGTCCCAGCGCAAGCGGCCGGCCCGCGCCAGCAGCCGTACCCGGGTGCCCTGTTCGGCGAGGAGCGCGGCCGTCTCCAGGGCCGACTGACCGGCGCCGACCACCGTGACGTCCTGGCCGCGGAAGCAGCCGAGGCGGGCATGATCACCGCTGTGCGAGACCAGCGCGGGCGGCAGGCCCTTCAGCGCCGCCGGGATCTGAGCGAACGGCAGCACGCCCACGGCCAGCGCGACCGTCCGCGCGGCCCGTGACCGCCCGTCCTCGGTGACGACCTCGAAGCCGCCCGCGCGGGGCGACACCCGGGTCACGGTCCGCTCGTCGAGCACCGGTACCGCGTTCCGGGCGAACCACGTGCCGTACTCGGCGAACACCTCCAGCGGGAGCGGCTCGCCGTGCCGGGCGGTGAGGCCCCGGAACGCGCAGAACACGTCGAGCCGCCAACGGCTCTCCGGGTCGGACAGGTTGGACGCCCAGGGCTCCGACGTCAGGAACATGCCCGGGGGCATGTGGTCGCGCCAGGTCGCCATGGGGCGCCCGTAGACACGGGCGTTCAGCCCGGCAGCTGCCGCATGCGACGCGATGGACAGGCCGTACGGGCCGGCCCCCACCACCAGCAGGTCGTCCATCAGCGACTGCTCGCTCTCTTCACTCGCGCGGGCCCTCGGGGGACCCGAAAGCGGCAACCGCGCTGGCGGAATTCATATTGATATGACTGAGTGTCAGTAGCCGGTATGAACCGGAATGTCGAAAGGTGAGTGGAGAAGGGAGCGGGAATGGCGACACGACAGCGCGGGGCCCGGTCCGGGCGGTCGGCGGTGGTGGTCGCGGCGGTCGTCGCGACGGCCGCGCTGGCGATCGGCCCCGGATTCGCCGTGAGCGCGGAGCCGGCCACCGGCCCCGCTCCCACGCCGACACCGACACCGGCGGCCCAGGCCGCCCCGGTACCGGCCGCGACGCCGTCGGGCGCGGCGGCCACGACGACCCAGGCTCCCACGACTCAGGCCCCCGCCGAGAAGGCACTCCCGCCCTTCGGCGCCTTCCTCGACTCCGGTCCGCTCGGCGTGACCCGGATGGTCCAGCTGAGCCACTGGCTGGGTGGCACCGAGCTGAAGGTCGCGCACACCTATCTGCCCGGCAATCGCTGGCGCGACATCGAGGGAGCGCCCGGCTTCCTGGACGTCTGGGCGCACTGGCGGCGCGAGAAGGCCGACCGGATGCTGGTGCTCAACGTGCCCATGCAGGAACGCAACGAGGACGACGTCCCCGACGACCAGGTCCGCATGCTGCTTGGGCAGGGCGCCGCCGGGGACTTCGACCAGCACTTCCGCACCCTGGCCCAGCGGCTGGTGGACCTGAAGGTGCCGGACACGGTGATCGTGCTCGGCTGGGAGATGAACGGCACCACGTACACCCATCGCTGCGGACCGGACCCTGAGGCGTGGAAGACGTACTGGAGGCGGATCGTCACCACGATGCGTTCGGTGCCGGGACAGAAGTTCCGGTTCGACTTCGCGCCGAGCCGGGGCCGGGACGCCGTCCCCTGGACCGACTGCTACCCCGGTGACGACACGGTCGACATCATCGGCATGGATTCCTACGACCAGCCGACGGGGCTGTCGTTCGACGAACAGGTGAAAGAGCCGTACGGCCTCCAGCGGCAGGTGGACTTCGCGAAGGCCCACGGAAAACCCATCTCCTATCCGGAATGGGGGCTCTTCCGCAACGGTGACAACGCCGAGTACATGCGGCGCATGCTCGCCTGGATGGACGCGCACAAGCCGGTCTACAACACGCTGACCGACTACTGCCCGCACGGCGTCTGGACCTGCGCGCAGAACCCCAGGTCGTCCCAGGTCTACCGGTCCGCCCTCTACGGCCGCACCGAACTGCCCGTCACGGTCACGCCCGTTCCGACGCCGACACCCAAGCCGGCGCCGGCCACCCCGACCCCGACACCCACCCCGAAGCCCCCGGCGAACTGCACGCCGATGGACCTCGGCGACTGGGTCGAGTACTGGCTCGGCGGCAAGCTCTGCTTCCGCGTCGACTGGTGGTCCCACGACGACTAGGACCTGTCCGGCGGATCTTCGTGGGCCCGCGACGCCTGGCACGCCCTCTCGCCGCACGCTCGAATCACCCAAGTACGTCCAGTACGAGGGCGATCCGGGCGCACGCCGAGAGCACGCACCAGACGCCGCGGGCTGCTCCACGAAGATCCGCCGGACAGGCCCTGGTGCGCCTGCTCCTCGGGGCGCTAGTCCTGACGGCGTTCGCGCCACCGGTGCAGCACCTCCTTGCCCCGTTGCCGGGCGGCCGCTTCGCACCGCGCGGCCGACAGCAGCGGGGCGGTGCGCCGCCGGGCCAGCAACAGCCGCCGGCTCACGACCGGTTCGGGGCGCCAGTGGTGCTTGTACGGCTCGTCGCCGCGCAGCAGGCTCAGCACCCGGGGCGGGCCGCCGCCGGTCTGCGCCGCGTTCTCGGCGCACGCGTCCAGCAGCATCACGGCCACGTCCGCCCTGCGCTCCCGGAGCCCGGGGTGGGCGCCGTACAGATAGCCGCCCGCCAGGCTCCGGGACAGCAGGGTCAGGTCGACGGCCACCACCTCGTCGCCGATCAGGAACTCGGTGACGACCGCGTTCCCGGCGCGGACCATCGGTCCGACCGCACGGACCAGGTGCTCCTGGAACCGGGGCCGCAGGTGCTCGGTCGTCACCTTCCGGTCCGCCCACTGCAGCCGGTGCAGTTCCAGCAGCCGCCGCAGGGCCGCCTCCACCTCCTCGGGCCCGGCCACCCTCCGCTCGACGCTCAGCGCCTCCAGCTTGCGCAGCTTGGCCCGCACCCGCTGGGCCTTGTTCGACGGCAGCCGGGCGACCAGGTCGGCCATGGACACGGCGGGCAGTTCCAGGCACAGCGAGTCCGGCAGGGTGTGGCGGGGGCCGTGCCAGGTGTCGTAGACCCGTTCGACCGCGGCGCCCGGCCGCACCTCGCGGAAGTCGATCAGCGCCGTGCGCGCCGCCTCCGCGAGGGCCCCGGTGAGCGCGGCGAGCGCCGGGCCGCCGCGGCCGGCGTCGCGGTCGTCGACGAGGACGTCCCCGAAGTCGGAGATGGCCCCGCCGAGTGGCACCAGGGCGGGCAGCGGACGCCGGACCAGCATCAGGGGCGCGGCGGCGAGCAGTTCACCGCCGGAGCGGACCAGCAGCAGCCGCAGCCGGCCCGGCCTGCCGTACGACAGCCACCACGAGTGCAGCCAGGAGTGGCTCTGGAACGGGGTCGCGGCGGCACACCGCCCGTACAGACGGGCCCACTGCGGAGCCAGCGCGGCGAATTCGGTCTCGTCAGTGACGAGTTCGGTGACGAGTTCGGTGGTGCGGGGCGGCGCGGGCGGCGCGAGGTGCGAAGGGCGCGCCGGGTGGGTGGCCGTCACAGCTGACCGTGGCTGTCGGCGGCGATGGCCGGGCCGGGCACGGAGGCGGCCCGCACCGGCTCCTCCTCGGGCCGCCGGGGCCGGACCAGCAGCACCAGGCCGCCGAGCAGCCCGCCCGCGCTCGCCCCGACGAGCCCCGTCACCGTGGGCGAGGCCGAGGCCGGCTCGGTCGGCTTCACCGCGCGGGAGAACTGCAGGAGTTCGACGTGGGTGTCGGCCTTGGTGTCGTTGGCGTGCTCGGTGAGCGCCCGGGCGACCGCGTTGGCCATGGCGGCGGCCTGCGAGGGGTGGGCGGAGGTGGCGGTGACGGAGACCATCGGCGCGTCCGGCGAGGTCGCGGTGCGCACGCTTTCGCGCAGCGTGGCGACCGGTACCCCGGCCCGCACCTGTGCGTCGTCGAGCACCGCGAGCTGGGTGGCGACCCGGCCGTACGCCTGCGCGAAGCCGAGCGCGGTGGCCGTGTCGGACTTCTCGGTGGGTACGACGACGACATAGCTGGTGGCCGTGTACGCCGGGGGCTTGAGCACCCCGTACCCGCCGCCGAGCAGCCCGCCCGCGAGGACGCCGGCCGCGACCAGCGACCAGGGAGGCAGCGCGCGGAGACGGGCGAAACGGGTGCTGTGGTGGTGCTTGTTGTCGGTCATGACGGACTGACTCCCTCGGAGGATCGGGACGAAGGGACCGGGCGGGCGAGCGCCGTCGCGTAGACGTCCATGAGCCGGGCGGCGCTGGTGGCGATGCTGTAGTGGCGGGCCGCCTCGGGCACGGCGCGCGGGCCCGGACCGGCGGCCCGGACGGCGGCGAGTGCGCGGGCGTAGGCGTCGGCCCCGCCCCGCACCCGTACGGCGTGCGGGGTGGCCGCGGGCGGCAGATCCTCGATGGCGGGGCAGCACGCGTACCGCACCGGCAGCCCCGCCGCGAGCCCTTCGACCACCGCCAGCCCGAAGGCCTCCTCCGCGGAGGGCGAGGCGAGGACGTCCATGGCGGAGGTCAGCGCGGGCAGATCGAGGTGGGGGGCGAAGGAGGGGGCGTGCGGGGCGGGGGAGCCGGTGGGCTGCTCCGGGGCGCCGGGTGCGAGGGGTTCGGGGGCCCGGCCGGGTGTGGCGTCGGCACGGCCGCGCGTGGTGGCGGCTCGGTCGCGCAGGGCGCCGAGCCGGTCCGGGTGGTCCGGGCCCGGGGAAGTCCCGGCGCCCTCGATGCCGCCGGCGCAGCCGTTGCCGACGACGGCTCCCTGGGCACCCTCAGGTCCGGCGTCCGCCGGGGCCGCCTCCGTGAAGTAGGGGCGCTCGCCCGCGAACAGCACGCGGTCGGTGACGCCCGCCTCGCGTGCGATGCGGCGCAGGGCGGGCTCCTCGGGGCCCCCGCCGACCAGCAGCAGGTAGCTGTCGTAGGGGAGTTGGGCGAGAGCGCGGATCAGGACGTCGAAGCGTTTGCCGGGGGCGAGGCGGCCGATGCCGCCGATGACGAAGGCGTCGTCGGGCAGCCCGAGGGCGGCACGGGCGCGCCGCCTGCGCCCGGGGTCGTGCCGGAACCGGTCCAGGTCGATGCCGTTGGGCACCACCTCGATGCGCGGTGCGGGCACGCCCCAGCGGCCGAGGCGGGCGGCGACCGTGGGTGAGACGGCGACCGTGGCCCGGCCCAGCCGCTCACCGGCCAGGTACAGCGCCCGCACCCCGGCGGTGAGCGGCCGGCCCTCCATCTGCGAGTCGCCGAGGGAGTGTTCGGTGGCGACGACCGCCCGGACCCCGGCGATCCGGGCGGCGATCCTGCCGTACAGGCAGGCCCGGTAGAGGTGGGTGTGCACGAGGTCGTAGCGGCCCCGCCGGATGATCCGGACCAGGCGGGGCAGCGCGGCCAGGTCCCGGTTGCCGGCCATGCCGAGGTGTGTCACCCGTACCCCGTCGGCGGCGAGCCCGTCCGCCACCGGCCCCGGGTTGGTCAGCGTCACCACGTCACAGTCGACCGGCAAGTGCCGCAGCAGCAGCCGTAGTTGCTGCTCGGCACCGCCGATGCCCAGCCCGGTGATGATGTGCAGCGCCTTCACCGCAGCCCCTCGACTGGACGTCGGCGCAACCGGTGGAGCCGGTACTTCAGGAACAGGCGCAGGGTGGTGTCGCTCTGCCCGACGTGCACCCGGGGCAGGGCGTACGGGCCGGTCAGCGGGCCGGGGTCGATGGCGCAGGCGTACCGGTAGCCGGCCGCCCGTACGGCGGTCATCGCGCGCGGGTCGAGGGTGCCGTAGGGATAGCAGAAGCCCGTCACCGGGGCACCCGTCAACTCGGTGAGCAGCGCCCGGCTCTCGGCTGTCTCGGCCTTGAGGGTGGCCTCGTCGGCGCGGGTGAGGTCGACGTGGGTGAGGCCGTGCGACCCGATCTCCACGCCCGCCTCCGCGACCCGGCGGACACCGTCAGCGCTGAGCAGCGGCTTGCGCGGGCCCAGCGGGTCCCAGGCGTTGGCACCGCCGAGCCGGCCGGGCAGCACGAACAGGGTCGCGGTGCACTGCCAACGGGACAGCAGAGGCAGGGCGTTGCCGAGGAAGTCGGCGTAGCCGTCGTCGAAGGTGAGCCCCACCAGTCCGCGTCCCTCGCCCCGGCCCCGGGCGGCGAGCAGTTCGGCCACCGACACGCCCCTGAGGCCCCGCGTCCGCAGCCACCGCAACTGCCGCTCCAGCCGGCCGGGCGTGACCGTGATGCGGTACGGGTCTTCGGTGCGGTCGCCCACCGAGTGGTACATGGCGATCCACGGGGCGGGGCCGGGCCGCGTCAGGGGCGCGGAGCCGGCGCACGAGGCGGACTCAACGGAGGACGGCATGGGCGAGCCTTCGGGTGCGGGTGCGGACGAATCGGAGTGCGGGAGCGAAGCCGTGGGCGCCCAGCGCCAGGCCGAGGAGGACGAACACGACGGTCACGGTGGCGGTCCCGGCGGCCAGGCCCGCGAGGGGTGCCGTGAACCGGCCCGCCACGAACGCCCCGGCGAGGCCGGCCACGGCGGCGGCCCGCAGCGGCCGGCTCAGCTCGCGCAGCACGCCCCGGACCCGGACCGGCACGCTGCGCGGGCCCATGCCGGCCAGCAGCAGACCGGCGGTGACGGTGATGCCGGCGGCGTTGGCGGCGGCGACCCCGGTGACCCCCCAGGGGCCGATCGTCCAGGCGCCGATCCAGGAGGTCACGATGATGCCGACGGTCATCGCGCCGACCGGGTACCAGGTGGCGCGGCCGGCCGAGAAGTAGGAGCGGACCAGCACGCCCGTCAGGGTCTGGCCCAGCAGACCGAGGGCGTACACCCGCATGACCCCGGCCGTCGCCGCGGTGTCCCGTGCGGTGAACTCACCCCGCTGGAAGAGGAGTTCGACGAGCTGCGGGGCGCAGGCCACGACCGCCGCCGTGCCGAGCAGCACCAGGCAGGAGGCCAGCGCCAGGTCGCGCTCCACCCGGCCGCGGGCCCGCTCGGTGTCGCCGTCGGCCAGCGCGCGGGCCACCACCGGGAAGGTGACGGTGCACAGCATCATCGACAGCGTCATCGGGATCTGGGCGATCTTCTGGGCGTAGTTGAGGTGCGAGATGGCCCCGGAGGGCAGGTGGGAGGCGAGGAACCGCTCGATGAGCACCTGCGACTGCCGGCACAGCGCGAACAGCAGCACGGTCGCGAGCAGGCTGACGTTCACGGGCCGTGTCCCGGCGCCGCCGGCAGCCATCCCTTCGGCGCCCTTGCGCCGCAACTGCCGTACGAGCGACGGCAGCTGTACGGCGACCATCAGCACACCCCCCGCCGCCACTCCGAACGCCGCCGAGCGCACGCCCCAGTGGCCGCGGAGGGTGAACATCGCGGTGACGATGCCGACGTTGTAGGCGACGTAGATCGCGGCCGGCGCCAGGAAGCGGCGGTGGGCGCGCAGGGCCGCGCTGCAGAAGCCGGCGAGGCCGAAGCTGAGGACGCAGGTCGCGGTGAGCCGGGTGCAGTCGACCGCGAGGCCCGGGTCGGGCAGGCCCGGCGCCAGCACCTCGACCACCTGCCGGGCGCAGACGGCGAGCAGCGCGCCCACCGCGGCGAAGGCGAGCGCGAGGCGGGGCAGGATGCCGGCCACCAGGGAACGCACGGGGTCGCCGGGTGCGCCCTGGGCCCGCCGGGCCAGCGCCCCGCTGAACGCGGGGATCAGCGCGAACGCCAGCCCGTCCTCGATCAGCAGCGTCGCCGCGAACTCCGGCACGGTCCAGGCCACCAGGAACGCGTCGGTGTCCTCCCCGGCCCCGAACAACCGGGCCAGCGACTGGTCCCGCACCAGCCCCAGCACCGCCCCCGCGACCGACAACGCGGCCGTGACAAGCGTCGCCCTGGCGAGGAAACCCCGGGTGAGCGGCTCGTGTTCGGGCCCGGCCGATTCCGGTGGCGCGGGGGCCGGGGGCAGCGACGGCACCGCGGGGGCGGCGAGAGGCGGCCGGGCGGGCGTGGGCGCGACGAGCCCGCCGGCGGACGCCGGCCCGGACGCACACACGGTCGTGTGACCGGGCGCCGCATCCCGCGGACCGGTCCGCGTGTCTCCGGTCGGACCCGTCAGCGCGTCCCCCCGCGGACCGGGCAGCGCCTCTCCGGGCGGCGGGGTCGGTTCGGTGCGGGCCGGTGTGGCCGCCCCTTCCGTGCCGGTGCCGGAAACCGGTCCGGGACGGGGTTCGGGGACTGGGTCGCGTTGGTTCCGGGAGGGCCTCACCTTCATCGGGCCACGGCCTTCCCGGGGCCGGGGCCGGCGACGGGGACGGGGGCGGTGTCCGGGCCGGGCGGGTCGGCGTGGGTGCCGCCGATCAGGGACCACCAGGCGATCAGGCCGAAGCAGACCGCGGTGAGGACGGTGGAGGGGCCGCCGATGTCGGCGTAGACGAAGTCGATCAGCTGCCAGGTGAGCAGGCCGCAGGCCGCCAGCGCGCAGTCCAGGGCGGGGACGCGGGACCGCCGCGTGCGCCACAGGCCGCGCAGCGCGCACACCAGGAGGGCCAGCCAGGAGCCCCCGAGGCAGAGGAGGCCGATCAGTCCCTGCTCGCTGAGGACCAGCAGGTACATGTTGTGCGGGGAGAGCAGCGGCTGCTTGCGGAAGGCCGCGCCCGCGCCCCCCGTGTCGCTGCCGGAGGACAGCGCGAGCGAGGCGTGCCCGTCCCGGTACTCGGGGAAGCCCTTGAGGCCCACCCCGGTGAGCGGGTGCTGCCGCCACATGTCGGTCGCCGCCGCCCACATGGTGTACCGGTCGGTGACGGACTGGTCGGGCGCGTCGGTGACCTGGGTGATGCTGTCGATCCGCTCCTGCAGCATCGCCGTGCCCACCCCGAGGCCGCCCACCAGCAGCACCCCGGCCGCGACGACGGCCGCCCCGATCTTCAGCGCCCGCCGTACCCCGGCCAGCACCAGCTGGACGGCGAGGGTCGCGGCGGTGGCGATCCAGGCGCCCCGGCTGAAGGACAGGGCCAGCGGCAGCAGCAGCGCGACCGCGCAGACCGCAGCGATCGTCCGTTCCCGCACCGGGGTACGGCCCAGCGCCAGGCCGACCGCGCACACCAGGCCGAACGACACGACGGTCGCCATGCCCATCACGTCCTGCGCGCCGAACGTGCCGACCGCCCGGATGTCCTCGCCCTGGTAGGAGGCGCCGGTGCCGGTGAGGTACTGGTGCACGCCGACCGCCCCCTCCCAGCCGGCGAGCGCGACGAACGCCCAGGCCAGCAGCCGGAAGTCGCGCCGGTCGCGGATGAGGAGCACGACGGCGGCGGGCACGAGGACGAAGATCTGCAGATAGCGGCCCAGGCCGTTGATCCCGGCCCCCGGCGAGACCGCGTCCATGGCGGCGAGCGCGAGTCCGGCCACCGGGAGGCCCAGCACGACGGCGGCGGTCCGGGTCAGCGGACGCCGCCGCGCCCGCAGCAGCCGTACGACGGTGAAGGCGACCACCAGCGCGGACAGCGCGTCGGCGGGACCCGCGCCGCCCTCGCCGGCGGGCGCGACGGGCAGCGCCGGCAGCACGAGCACGGCCACCGCCGCCAGGACGGGGGAGAGGCGCGGGGGGAGGCGCAGGGGCGGTGACGGGGGCGGGACGAGGCTCATCGGTCAGCTCCCCGTCGAGCGCACGAGCGCGGTCGCGGTGCGCAGCAGGATGCAGACGTCCTGCCAGAGGGACCAGTTGTCGATGTAGGCATTGTCGAACCGCGCCCGGTCCTCGATCGAGGTGTCCCCGCGCAGCCCGTGGATCTGGGCGAGCCCGGTGATGCCGGTCCGCATCCGGTGGCGGGCCGCGTATCCCGGGTAGGCCTGACTGAACTGGCCGACGAAGTAGGGCCGTTCGGGGCGCGGGCCGACCAGGCTCATGTCACCCGACAGGACGTTCCACAGCTGCGGCAGCTCGTCCAGCGACGTCGTGCGCAGGAACCGGCAGAAGCGGCCCATCCGGTGCTCGCCCGCCACGCTCCACCGGGTCGCCGACTCGTGCTCGTCGACCGGGCGGTGCGTGCGGAACTTCAGCAGCGTGAAGGGGCGCCCGCCCCTGCCGATGCGCTCCTGCCGGAACACCACCCCGGGGCCGTCGATGATCCGCAGGGCCGCCGCGCAGACCAGCAGCACCGGGCTGACCAGCATCAGCAGCGTCCCGGACACCAGGACGTCCAGTAGCCGCTTCCCTGCGCTGCCGTACCGCCGGGCGCCCAGGTCGACGCGGCGCACCGAGAACCCGGCGAGCTGGTGGTGCGTCTCGTACGCCGGGCACTCCGGGTCGACCTCCCACAGCGTGCACCCCGACTCGGCGAGCGCCCGCAGCAGCGGCGCCCTCTCGCTCCGCACGGCCGGGTCCACGGTGAGCACCACGCGCACCCCGTTCTGGATGAGCGCCCGCTCCACCTCCTCGCCGCTGGTGAGCACGGGCAGCCCGAGGTCGTCCAGGCTGGTGGGGTGCTCGGCGACGACCCCGACCGGCCGTACCCCGCAGCGCGGGTGCCGCAGCAGGGCGGCGCCGACCCGCTGCGCGGTCGCGGCCGGGCCGATGACCAGGGCGGTGCGCGGCCGGCGCAGCAGCGCGAGGCGGCGCCGCCAGTGCAGCACGCCCCGACCGGCCGAGGCCGCCACGGCGTGCAGGGTCCAGCCGAGCAGCAGGGTCCGGGCGGACAGCGCGCGCCCGGGGTCGTAGGCGCCGAGCAGGGCGGCCACGGCCAGCCAGACGACCGCGATCCGGCCGCAGACGGACGGCAGTTCGTCGAGCACGCCGGACACCGGCCGCGCGCCGCGCGGGCGCAGCAGCAGCACCCCGGCCACCAGGACGGCGGCCGGCAGCGGGTGGCGTACGGCGGTGTCGGCCGCCGCGGCGCCGGCCAGGGCGGCCGCCGCGGCCAGCAGGTCGGCGGCGAGCAGCGGCAGTGGTGAGGCGGGCCGCGCGGGCGGGCGCCGCAGGGGGAGCCGGAAGCCGCGGGCGGGGCGGGTCGGCATGACCGAGACGGGCGAGAGTCCGTGGTCCCAGGGGTGGGCGCCGGGCGTGCCGGGGGAGGGGATGCTTTCCGCAGTCACGAGTGGATGGACTCCCTGCGCTCGGTGGGCACGGACGGCCGGGCGCCGAGGAGTTCGCGGTAGAGGTCCGCGACCCGCTGGGCGGTGTGCCGCACGTCGTGCGTGGACAGGACGTGCCGGCGGCCCTGGCCGGCGAGCGAGGCGCGCAGCGCCGCGTCGGGCAGCAGCCCGGTGACGGCCGCGGTCAGCGCCGCCGGATCGCCGGGCGGGACCAGGCAGCGCGTGGCGAGGGCGGACGGCAGGCTCTCCCGGGCGCCGTCGACGTCGGTGAGGACGACGGGCCGCTCGCAGGCCAGCGCCTCCAGCGGGGCGAGGGCCATGCCCTCCCACCGCGAGGGCAGCACCACCAGATCGGCCGCCCGGTACCAGGGCACGGTGTTGGCGACGGCCCCCGCGAACAGCACGGAGGGGTGGGCGTGGGCGCGCAGCGCGTCGTGGTCCGGGCCGTCGCCGACCAGCACCAGCCGGGCGTCCGGCACGTCGGCGAGCACCCGCGGCCAGGCCCGCAGCAGCACGTCCTGGCCCTTCTGCCGGCACAGCCGGCCGACGCAGACGACGAGCGGGGCGGCCGGGTCGAGGTCCGGCAGCAGCACGGACCGGACGGGGGCGGCGGCCGCGGGGGAGAAGCGTTCGGGGTCGATGCCGTTGGGGATCACGGCGTAGGAGGCGCGCACCCCGGCGCAGACACCGGTCGCGCGCTCCGCCTCGCTGACGCACACCACCCGGTCGGCCCAGCGCGCCCCCCACCGTTCCCAGCGCAGGGCGAGCGCCGCGGTGGCTCCGCCGACCGCCTCGAACGACCAGGCGTGCGGCTGGAACACGGTCGGGATACGCCCGCGTACGGCGAGCCGGGCGGCGAGTCCCGCCTTCGCGCTGTGGGCGTGCACCAGTTCGGGCCGTACGTCCTCGATCAGCCGGCCCAGCCGCCGGACCTCGCCCGGCAGGCCCGGCCCCGGTGACCGGCCGGCCCGCCACAGGCGTACCTCGGCGCCCCGGTCCCGCAGGTCCGCGGCCAGGTCGCCCCCGGGGCAGGCCGCCGTGACCCGGAATCCGGCCGCGAGCTGGGCCTCCGTCAGGTCCAGGACGACCCGGGCGACACCGCCGTCGACCGGTTGTGCGAGGTGCAGGACCCGTGGCCGGGGGTCGGGTGCTGACTGGTGCATTCGCGGATTACCTCGCTCACGGGGCGCACGGGACGGCGGTCGGGACGCGCTGCTACCGGGCGTCCCCGGCGGCGAAGAGCGCGCCGGCCCACGCCGCGTCCCGGTGGGAAACGAGCCGTGGGCCCGGCTGGTCACCACCGGTCCGCGGGGCCGACTGGAGATCGAACACGTCACACGTGCGGCGGAGGCGGCCGTCGCGGGCCGTGGGCGCGGGACCGGACGGGTGAACGCGGGCCGTGCGCCGGTGGCCGACCCGTCCGGCGTAGTACGGCATCCGCCGTACGGGTGCCGGGGCCGGTGCGATGATCGGGGGGCCGGGTACGCCGTCCGGCGTAGCGGTGGCGGCGCTCAGGGGGACGGGAACCGGCGGGAGGGCGAACGGGGCGTCCGTCAGGGCGCGTTCGCCGTCGTACGACACCGGGGCGCGCCCGGGGGTGGTCCGGGAGCCGGTACGAGCGCCGGTCCGCGTGCCGTTACGGGCGCCGTTCCGGGCGCGGGAGTGAAGCGCGGGGCGGGCCGGGGCGGGGTCGGTGCGCGTCGTCCTGCGGGGAAGCGGACCAGGGGGAGTGCGCATGACCGGGCTGCCCTTTCGCACGGGGCTGGAGAGGTCGGCAACTCTAGTGGCTATATGGACCAATCCGGAGAAACCGGGCAAGTGTGTCGGATCGGTGAAGAGGTCGATTCACGGTTCACCCCGTTGGCGGCACAACCCCGGAGCGCTCCACGCGTTGACACAGCGCCGGGCACCCCGCCCGGATGTTTGTGTCGATCCCAAGGAGCACCTCTCCATGTCGCGTATCGCGAAGGGCCTGGTCCTGACCTCCGCCGCTGTCGCGGCCGTCGCCGGCGCCGCCGGCGTCGCCGCCGCCGACGCCGGCGCGAGCGGCGCCGCCGCCCACTCGCCGGGCGTGCTGTCGGGCAACGTCGTTCAGGTCCCGGTCCACGTTCCGGTCAACGTCTGCGGCAACACCGTCGACGTCATCGGTCTGCTGAACCCGGCGTTCGGCAACACCTGCGTCAACGACTGACGTCGGGACGCGCCCCTTCCACCGGCCGCCCGTCCGCGCCACTGCTGCGGACGGGCGGCCGGTCGCATGCGAGGGCCTGTCCGGCCCAGGCCCTCCCCCCGGATGGATCACGCCGATTGCGGTCGACCGCTGGTGATCCCACGGTGGGCTCAGGTCCCCTGTGCTCATCGAAAGGAACACCCCATGCGTGGTCTGCCCGCGCGGCGTCTCGCGTCCAGCGCCCTCAGCGCCGCCCTCCTGGTCGGCATCACCGGCCCTGCCGCCCTCGCCGCCGACTCGGCCCGGGAGCGCGACCATGCCGTATCCCGCGCGCCCGCTCACGGCGCGGACGCGCTGCTCGCCCAGGTCAGAGCCCATCTCGCCGCACAGCTGGGCCAGGCCAAGGTCCGGGCCGCGGTGCTCCGGGCGAAGGCGGCGGCCACCGCGAGGGCCCGCGGCACGGCCGTGACCAAGGCGGGACCACTGGACGACCTGGACACCTTCCTCGACCAACTCGGCACCAAGGTCGACAACCTGGTCGCCCAGGCCCTGAAGAACGGTGACCTGAGCGACGCCCAGACGCAGGCGTTCGTCGACGACCTGAACGCCGCCATCGGCAAGATCACCGCGTCGATCCCGGACGCCACCGACTCGACGGACGCGACGGACACGGCGGGCGCCACGGGCAACACGACGTCCACGGCCTCCGGCACCGCGACCCTGACCGTGCCCGGCAAGAACGGCGACAGCCGCACCGCGCGCACCCCCCGCGACACCGGCTCCGACCTCCTCGGCTCGCTCCAGGACGCGCTGAACAACCTGCTCGGCGCGCTCACCTCCGGCGATCTCGGCGGGCTGCCGTCCGCGGTCACCGGCCTGATCGGCGGCGTCGTCGGCCTGCTCACCTCGGCCCTCGGTTCGCTGACCGGCGGACTCCTCGGCGGCCTGACCAGCAGTCTGCCGTCCACGCTGCCCGCCACCGCCCCCACCACCCTGCCCTCCCTGCCGGCGCTGCCGACGGGGTGACGCGAGGACCTCAGGGATTTCATATGTCTTGTCGGCAGTGGGGTTTCCCGCCCGCCCGGAACTCGTTGGGCACGGCGTCAGAACGCCCTGCGGTGACGTGAGTTGCCGAAGAAAGGAACACGATGAAGTCCCTGAAGGCCGCCGCTGTCGTTGCCGGATCCGTGGCCCTCGCCGGCGTCGCCGCGCCCGCGTTCGCCCAGAGCGCCACCGATGTGACGCCCACCAGCCTGAACGGCGCCGTCAACCGGATCACCGAGGGCCCCCTCACCGTGCACGACGTGATGCCGCTGCAGCACCAGTCGGACGCCCTGGACACCGAGAACAAGGGTTCCGTGCTCAACACGGTCAAGGGCGCCACCACCGCGCTCAACCAGCACAACCCGCTGCTCGGCGGCCTGCCCCTGCAGAGCTGACGACGCCTCACCCACCGGGCCGGTACCGCACCCGCGGCACCGGCTCCGGTGTTTGCGGGGTGCGTCGCCCGATCGTGTGGAGCCGCGCCGGGCGCTGGTCCACACGGGTGAGAAGCCGCCGGGGCCGGACGGCCGCCGTCGATAGGGTCGCGCGGTGACCTCAACCCCCACCGAGAAGCGCCCCGCCGAAGCCGGCACGCTCGTCGTGCTGGCCTGGAGCGGCGAGGCCCCCGACGGATCCGACATGCCGTACCTGCTGGCCTACTCCCTCGGGGACGCCGAGGGCGGCCCGGAGGCGACCTCCGCCGCCGTACGGCAGCTGCTCGACCGCAACGGCCTGCCCGTCGGCGGCGACCTGGTCGACGGCACCGGCAAGCCCGGCCTGCCCGTCTCCCTGCTCGTCGAGGCCGGCCAGGCCGTCCTCAACATGCCGCAGCTCGTCGCCCAGTGCGACGCCCCGCCGGAGTGGCTCGCCGCCGTCAAGGAACGCGGCTACGCCTACCTGGTTTTCACCACCCGCGCCTGGCCCGAGGGCGAGCCCGGCAAGCCCGTGGAGCCCGCCGCGCTCGCCGCGTTCGCCGACGCCGAGGAGACCCTGACCGCCGCCGCGCACGTCGTCCTGCCGGCCCGCAGCCTGCGCGGCTGATGACCGGGACCCCGGCCGGCGGCAGACGGCTCGGCCCGCTGCTGGTGCTCTCGGGGGCGGCCGGGCTGCTCGCCTCCTGGGTCATCACCCTGGACGAGTTCAAGCTGCTGAAGAACCCGCGCTTCGTCCCCGGCTGCAGCCTCAACCCGGTGGTGTCCTGCGGCAGCGTCATGAAGAGCGACCAGGCCTCGGTGTTCGGGTTCCCCAACCCGATGCTGGGCCTGGTCGCCTACGGCATCGTCGTCTGCGTCGGCATGAGCCTGCTCGCCGGTGCCCGCTTCCCCGGCTGGTACTGGCTGCTGTTCTGGGCCGGCTGCCTGTTCGGGATCGGGTTCGTCTCCTGGCTGCAGTTCGAGTCGCTGTACCGGATCAACGCGCTGTGCCTGTGGTGCTGCCTGGCCTGGGCCGCGACCATCCTGATCTTCTGGTACGTCACCTCCGCCGTCGTACGCCACGGCTTCCTGCCCGCGCCCGACTGGCTGCGGACCTTCTTCGCCGAGTTCACCTGGGTGCTCGTGCTGCTGCACGCCGGAGTCGTCGGCATGCTCGTGCTCACCCGCTGGTGGGACTTCTGGACGAGCTGACGATGACGAAAGCCGAAGAGGTGACGAGAGGAAGAGGTGACGAGGTGAAGAGTGACGAGCCGATGAGTGACGAGACGACTGTTGCTGCACTCGGGGGAATTGTGAACTGAAGCCGAATTCCGGCTCGTTACGCGGTACGGACGTCGAACCCAGCATCCTGCCCAGCATCCCGAAAGGCACCGTACCTGACATGAAGTCGACCACCCGAGGAACCCTTGCCGCCGTCGTCACGGGCATCGCGGCCGCCGTGGGCGCCACGGCCACGCCCGCCGCCGCCGCGGTGCCCACGGTCCCCGTTCCGGTACCGCTGGACGGTGTCTCGAAGTCCCTCCACACGGAGGTGCCCCAACTGGGCCTGGAGATGCCGCTGATCATCCCCGGCGCGCCGGAGGGCCCCCGCTACGTCCAGGGCCGGCTCCTGCCCGAGCAGGTGCTGCCGCAGGTGCCCCTCAACGGCGCGCTGCCCGGCGCGAACCTGCGCACCCCGCTGCCGCACCTCGTCGGCCAGGGCTTCGACCACCTCAGCCTCGACGCCCCCGCCTCCGCGCTGCGCGCCGTCAGCCCCGGCCTGGCCGCGGACGCCCCGCTGACCCCGCCCGACCCCGACAACGCCGGCCTCCCCGCCCTCAAGATGCCCGACCTCGGTGTCATCGCCCCCGTCCTGCAGACGGTCCCGGGCGCCGACCTGGGCCTGGGCCCGGGACTGTAGCGGGACGACCACCCACCGGATGGCCGTCCCCCGGTGACCCCGGCGCCCTTGATCCGGTTAGCGCTGGTGACAGCTGAACCCGGACGAGGAGTGAGCGATGGTCGTCGGTGTCGGTGGCGTGCCGGTGGGTGCCCAGCAACGGGGCGGAGCCAGGGCGGGGAAGCCCTCGCGCAGAGACGCGGCACGGGGGCTGTTCGCCTCGCTCGCCGCCCTGGCGCTGGCCCCGGTCGTCGCCGCCTCCCGCCCCGCACCCCCACCGGGCGGCCTCCCCGGCGGCTCCTTCGAGGAGACGTACCGGGGCCGCCGCATCCGGGGCGTGCCCGTCCCGGTGGCGGGAGGGCCGGCGGCGGGAGGGCCGGCGGCGGACGCCGACTGGCAGGTCACCGTCGACGACCGCCCCCTGCACCTGATGCGGCGCGCCGACGGCAGCTGGCTGAGCATGATCGACCACTACAGCTCGTACCCCACCCCGCTGGCGGCGACCCGCGCGGCCGTCGACGAACTGCGCGGCCGGCGGCTGCGCGACCTCGCGCCCGGCCCGATGGGCGGAGCGCCGGGCCGCATGCACATGGGGGGTGACCATGGCGTACGTGCGTAAGAACGTCCGCAACCTCACCGGCGGCGAACGCCGGCGCTTCGTCAACGCGCTGCTGGAGCTCAAGAAGCGCGGGCAGTACGACGAGTTCGTGCGGACGCACATCGACTACTACACCGCCGACGGCGAGACCGGCCTGCGCGCCGCCCACATGGCGCCCTCCTTCCTGCCCTGGCACCGCAAGTTCCTGCTCGACCTGGAGCAGGCCCTGCGCAGGGTCGACGACTCGGTGACCGTGCCGTACTGGGACTGGACCCGGGACCGCACGACGACCTCCGTGCCCTGGACGAACGACCTGCTCGGCGGCAACGGGCGGCGCTCGGACCGGCAGGTGATGAGCGGCCCGTTCGCCTACTCGGCCGGCCACTGGCCCATCAAGGTGGGCCTCACCGACGGCAAGTTCCTCACCCGGGACCTGGGCCGCGCCGCCGCCCCCCTCCAACTGCCCACCCGGCGCGAACTGCAAAAGGCGCTCGACCAGAGCGCCTACGACGTCTCGCCCTGGGACTCCACCGTCACCCGGGGCTTCCGCAACACGCTGGAGGGCTGGGGGACCGGCCACGGCAGCGTCTCGTGGCGCAACCACAACCTCGTGCACCGCTGGGTGGGCGGCGCCATGGTGAGCGGCGCCTCCGTCAACGACCCCGCGTTCTGGCTGCACCACGCCTTCATCGACCTGCAGTGGCAGCGCTGGCAGCACGCGCACCGTGAGCACCGCTACCTGCCGGCCGAACCGCCCGGCGTCCACGACAAGCAGCACGGACGGGTCGTCGCCCGGCACGAGAAACTCCCGCCGTGGAACATCACCCCGGACGAACTGGAGGACCTGAGCCGGATCTACCGCTACGCGTGAACCGTCCGTCCCGGGCGACGCGAGAGCCCCGGCACCTGAAGGTGCCGGGGCTCTGCTGCGCGCCTGTCCGTACGACAGGGTCAGTTGCCGTAGCCGCCGGGGGCGCCGGGGGTACCGGGGGTGCCGGGCATGCCGCCCTCGTCGTCGCCGCTGACGTTGGCGCAGACGTTGCCGAACGCCGGGTTCAGCGCACCGATGACGTCCACGGTGTTCCCGCAGACGTTGACCGGGACGTGCACCGGAACCTGGACCAGGTTGCCGGACGCGACACCGGGCGAGCCGGCGGCCAGGCCGTGGGCGCCCGCGTCGGCCATCGCCAGACCGGCCCCGCTGATCACCACGGCACCGGTGCCGAGAGCAACGGCGGTTGCCTTCGCGATGCGAGACATCACGTTCTCCTTCAGTAGCTGGAAAGCGCGGGGGCGAATCCAGCCACCGCACTTCCCCTTCAACGGCTCCGAGCGGGCGTGGTCACGGGTGATCAGCCGCGCATCACCCTTTCAACGGGCCGGGGTGTCCCCCGTGCGGCGGGCACGGACCGGTGATTCGCCGCCGTGCCGGGGCCAGGCGGGGCGGAATCGACGAGGCCCCGCTTGCCGGGGCCACCGGGCTGGCCGGGGCGGACTCGACGGGGTCGGGATCGTTGGAGGTCACCGGGCCGGCCGGGCGGACTCCACGCGCTTGCTGGGGTCGGGCTCGTTGCAGGTCGCGGGGCCGGCCGGGGTGGAATCGCCGGACGCGCCGGGACCGTCGGAGGCCGTCGGGCTCCGCGTGCCCGGTGGCTCGGTATGGCGCATCCTGGGCAGGTGGAGCTGAATCGGGTGCGGTCCCGCTCGCGCGCTTTTGGACGCGTGTGCCTCATCGGGCGAGGGGGCGCGATGTGACGCGGCCCGCGGACGCCGGCCGGGGGGCGACGGCCTTCGACGGTGTGCCGGCGGCGCTCGTCGACGGGCGCGGCAGGATCGTCTGGTGGTCACGCTCCGCGGCGGAACTCCTGGGCTGGCCCGAGGCCGAGATCACCGGAACCCCCGCCCGTGACCTCCTGGCACCACCGGGAACCCGCGCCCCCGCCCCGGCCCCGGCGCCGTACCACCACCCCCGTACGCGCCGGCTGCGGCACCGTTCCGGTGAGCTGGTCGAGGCCGACGTACGCGTCGAGCGGGGGCCCGAAGGGGGCAGCGCGTTCCTCGTCGCCGTACCGCCGGACTCACCGGCCCCCCTCGACGAGGACTCCGCCCTGGCGCGTGCCCTGCTCGACCAGGAGCACATGGGCGCCGCGTTCCTCGACACCGGACTGCGCACGGTCCGTACCAACGGCACCTTCGAGGCCCTGTGGCCCGCCGGGACCGACTGGCTGGAGGAGCTGCGGGACGCCAGCGGGGGCGCGAGCGCCCGCTACCTCGTCCGCCGCGCCCTGGCCGGCGGCGCCCCGGTCGTCGGCGCCGAGTACCGGATCGGCCCGCCGGACTCCGAGCGGATGGTGTCCCTCACCTGCCTGCGCATCACCGACGCCAGGGGCAGGCCCTCGGGCGTCGTGGTCGTCGCCACAGAGCTCACCGAGCAGTACCGCGCCCACCGCCGGCTCAGCCTGGCCTACGAGGGCGCCGTCGGCATCGGGGGCGCCCTCGACGTCGTGCACTGCGCCCGAGACCTGGCGTCCCTGCTGGTGCCCGCCCTCGGCGACTACGCCTCCGTGGACCTCAGGAAGGACGTCCTGGAGGGCTGGGAGCCGCTGGCCGGGTACCAGGGACCGCAGGCGGACCAGTTGCGCAGGGTCGCCGTACGGGCCGCCGACGGCGAGTGGCCGGGCGCGATGGTCCAGGTCGGCGAGTTCCTGCCGGAGATCCCGGACCGCCCGGAGTTCCAGGGGGTCGCCGTCGGCGAGGAGGTCGTCGTCTCCGATGCCGCGACCACCCGCCGGCTGCTCGGCGACGACCCGCACCTGCTCGCCAAGTTGATGCCGGACGGCATGCGCTCCTCCCTCGGCTGCCCGGTCTACCGGCGCGGCCGCATCCTCGGATACGTCCTGGTCTACCGCACGACCGACCCGGAGCCCTTCGACGCGGGCGACACCCAGCTGCTGAAGGACCTGTGCGCGCGCACCGCCCTGGCCATCGACCACGCGCTGCGCTTCACCCGGGAACACCACACCGCCGTCGTCCTCCAGCGCAGCCTGCTGCCGCCGTCGGCCGGCGAGAGCGCGGCCGCCGAGACCGACGGCACCTACCTGCCGGCGAGCGGCACGGCGAGCGTCGGCGGCGACTGGTTCGACACCTTCCCCATGTCCTCGCTGCGCCTCGCCCTGGTCGTGGGAGACGTGATCGGCCACGGGCTGCGGGCCACGGCCACCATGGCCCGCCTGCGGACCGCCGTGCAGACCCTCGCCGACCTCGACCTCGCCCCCGACGAACTCCTCACCCACCTCGACGACCTGGTCATCCGCATCGGCGCCGAGGCCGAGGAACCCGACACCGTGGGCGCCTCCTGCCTCTTCCTCGTCTACGACCCCGTCAGCAGGGTCTGCCAGATGGCGTCCGCCGGACACCCCGCGCCCGCCATCGTCCGGCCCGGCCACGACGCCGAGTTCGCCGACCTGGTGCCGGGCCCGCCCCTCGGCGTCGGCGACAACCCCTTCGAGGTGTGCAGCGTCACCCTGCCGCCCGGCAGCGTGCTCGCCCTCTACACCGACGGACTGGTCGGCCGGGGACTGGCCGAGGGCCCGGAACGGCTGAGACGGAGCCTCGGGACCCTGTGCGCCGACGGCCTCGGCCTCAAGGAGATCGGCACCCGGATCATCGAGCACCAGCCGCCCGCCCGCGAGTCCGACGACGACATCACCCTCCTCCTCGCCCGCACCCGCGCCGTACCCGACGAGGACACCGCCCAATGGCGGTACACCGCCGACCCGGCGGCCGTGCACGACGCCCGCGACGACATCCGCGCCCAACTCGGCGCCTGGGGGCTCGAAGAGCACGTGTTCGCCACCGAACTCATCGTCAGCGAACTCGTCACCAACGCCATCCGCTACGCCGGCGAGCCCGTCACCCTCCGGCTGATCCGCGAGCGCGTCCTCGTCTGCGAGGTGTCCGACCCCAGCAACACCCAGCCCCGGCTGCGCCGCGCCAAAAGCACCGACGAGGGCGGGCGCGGCCTCTTCCTGGTCGCCCAGATCGCCGACCGCTGGGGCAGCCGCTACGGCGTCCACGGCAAGACCATCTGGACCGAGCAGGCCCTCGGCGCGGGCCTCGGGCAGCGCCGTCGACCCACCGGCACCGCCCGGAAAATGCCGTGAGATCTCCGGGCCCGCCGTCCTAGACTCCCGCGCCATGGACGCCGATACGGACAGGCTTACGGAAACCGGTGCGGACGTGGCCGAGCGGTCCCGGCAGGTGATCGGGCTGCTCGCCGACGAGCGCAGGCTGCGCGCCCTCGCCGCGGTGGCGCTGGGCGCGGACAGCGCGGCGCGGGTCGCCGAGGCGGCCGGGCTCGGTGCGAAGGACACCGCACTGGCGCTGCTCCGGCTGCGCGAACAGGGCGCCGTGACCGGCACGGACGGCGCCGACGGGGGGCTGGCCGTCGGTTACGGCCTCTTCCGCGAGCTGGCCCGGCCGGCGCGCTCCGCCGAGGACCGGCCGGCCGACGGGAGGGACGCCGTGCTGAACACCTTCGTCCGGGGCGGCCGGCTGGTCCGGCTGCCGGCACAGTGGACCCGTAAGAAGCTGGTGCTGCGGTACATCGCCGAGGAGACCTTCGAACCGGGCGTGGAGTACCCGGAGCGGGTCGTCAACGAGCGGCTGCGCGCCTGGTGCGACGAGTCCGACGACATCGACCATGTGACGCTCCGGCGCTATCTGGTGGACCTGCACCATCTGCACCGGAGCGAGGGCGTCTACCGGCGCCCCGAGGCCGCCTGACGACACGGCCCGGTGGTCAGCCGATCGTCCACTGCTGACGCGCGGAACCGCTGTCCGCCTCCTGGGTCACCGCGGCGCCGTCGGACGTCGAAGCGGTGGTCAGGAGCAGTCCGCTGTGCACCGAGGCCACGGTCCAGGCGCCGTTCGGCAGGCGCTCGACCCGCCAGTGCTGGTTGCCGCCTCCGGTGCAGGTCCACTGGATGACCTTGGCCCCGGGGCTCGTCGAACCGCCCTCGACGTCGGCGCAGAGTCCCGACTCGGTGTTCCTCAGCTCGTAGGAGCCGTCGGACTGCCGGGTGAACCGCCACTGCTGATTGGCGCCGCCGTTCGCGGTCCAGGTGATGAGTTGGGTGCCGGCGGTGGTGCTGTGGCCCGGGTCGTCCAGTGCCTTGCCGCCCGTCACCAGGGTGTGGGTGCCGTCGAGCGACGACGGCGCCGGGCCCGTGGCGGTGAGCGTCAGGGTCTGCTCGGCCGCGGTGCGCGCGTCCCCGACGGAACTGCCGCTGGTGTCGGTCCAGAAGCGGGCCGGGGTGGTCTCGGCGAGCCGGCCGGAGTCGGCGGACAGCCCGATCACCAGGCCGCTGTAGCGGTTGACGAGCCGGTAGGCGCCGGTGGCGGCGCCGCCGGCCGTGGTGCCGGGGATCACCCACCACTGCCGGCCCACACTCGGGCCGCCGGAACCGGCGGCGGTCACCGTCGGTCGGGCACCCCAGGCGCGCTGCGCCGTGCTGGTGGAGTCGACGCCGAGCAGGTCACCCGTGGCGGCGTTGGCGATGCGGTACGAGCCGTCGCCGTTGGAGGCGAAGATCCACGACTGCAGGTCCGAGCCGGACGCGGTCGCCGACGACGTGGTCGCGGTGCTGCCGGAGACCTGGGCGAGGACCCGGTCGTCGCCGCTCGCGATCCGGTACGCCTTGCTCGTGTCGACCGGAGCGGCCGGCGCGGAGGTGCCGATGCTGACGTCGACGTACTCGCCGGAGGAGCCGCCCGAGCAGCCGAAGGAGCAGTACGAGCGGAACGACTTGCCGACGATGCTCGTGGCGGTCCTGTTCGCGCTGTCCAGGAACCAGCGGTACCAGGACGCCGTGCCGTAGCCGTTGCCCGTGTCCCCGAGCAGCTTCCACTTCTGCGTGGCCAGGTCGTCCGTGGCGTAGAACCGCTGCGGTGCGTCGCCGCTCTGGTCCACGCCCTGCGGCTCACCGATGTACAGGCCCAGGTAGGCGTCGTAGGTGACGTCCATGACGAACAGCGGCGAGGTCGGCGGCATCTTGCCGGCCGCGATCTGCTGGGCGGCGGTCCCGGTGTTCGCCGGGTCGTATTCGTCGGCGGCGGGGGTGTAGCCGGTGGGGTGGGTCGCGTCGACCGGCACCATGTTGCTTTCCCTGCCGCCGACACCGGGCTGGGTCCAGGCGCCGTCGTACCACTTCTGCCAGGTGCCCGGCGCCATCTTCCCGGAGATCGGGGCGCGGGCCGCGTGCTCGTGGAACGCCTTCCAGCCGCCGTTCTTGTCCACGATGCGGGAGCCGTAGAAGACGTAGAAGTAGCCCGACGCGGTGTCCACGAACAGCCGGGGGTCGCCGTCGCCGTAGTCGAACGTCTGCTGCGGGAAGGCCGTCGTGTCACCGCGCTTCGTGCTGTACGGCGAGGTGATGACGTGGTTCCTGATGGTCCACGTCCTGCCCTGGTCGGTGGAGACGGCGTAATCGATGGCGTCGAAGTGGAGGCCGTCGCCGAAGGGCTGCGGGGTGAACTCGTTGTGCACCAGTCCGTACCAGTCGCCGGAGTCCGGGTCCACCCACACGTTGGTCAGGTCGCAGTAGTTCCGCCGCGCGTAGTTCGAGCCCGTGGGGGCGTACGTCGCCGAGCGGCCGGTGGGGCTGTTGTCGCACCGCCAGGTGGTGTCGTTGTTCTTGTCGTCGGGGTTGGCCGGGTTCACCGCGTCGCTGATGGCCGGCGTGCGGGTGGCGTCGTCCATGGTGGTGCCGGTGAAGAACGTCCACTGCCGGCTGTCGCTCGCGCCGTACAGGGAGTGGGCCTGCGCGAAGTGGAACGTGCCGTCCTTGTCGATGTACGGCGAGGCCGGCGTGTCGTCGGGGTGCGTCCAGGAGCCCTTCGCCCCGACGCCGACCGTGTAGGTGGGGCCGCTCGCGGCGGCCGCGGATGAGGCGGGGGCGGCCAGGGCGCTGCCGACGGTCACGGCGAGTGCCGTGGCGACGACCGCGCCGGCCAGTCTCTTCCGGTTTCTCGGGGGAGTGGACACAGGTGCTCCTTTTCTCTTTCCAGGTGGGTCCGGGTGGTCAGTCGAAGGTCTCGATGTACTCCTCCGGCGGTCCGAGGGCCGGCCGGTCGTGCAGGGTGAGCCGGTCCCCGAACCGTTCGAGCTCCAGCACGGTCAGCGTGTTCTCGCCCCGGCGCAGCAGCGGGCCCGGGACGTACAGCGTGGTCTGCGGGCCGATCTCCCAGTAGCGTCCGAGCAGGGTGTCGTTGACCCAGACGAAGCCCTTGGCGAAGCCGGGCAGGCCGAGGAAGGTGTCGGCGGGCTCGTCCAGGGTCAGCGGTGCCGTGGCGAAGCCCGCGCGGCCGTCGCAGGGCGCGGCCGTCGCGGCGCGGGCGGTGTCCGGCCCGCTCCACTCGTCGAGCGGCAGCCGGTACATCGTCCAGTTGTGCACCAGGCGGCGGTCCACCCGCACCCCGCCGAGGATGCCCTTGCCCTGCCCCAGCAGGGGCCCGTAGTTGATCCGGCCCTGGTTCTCCACCAGCAGTTCGAGACGCACCCGCTCACCCCGGCCGGCCAGGGCGAACGAGGCGGTCTCCCGGTCCAGTACGGCGACGGGGGCGCCGTCGGCGAACACCTGTGCCCGGTCGTGCAGTCCGGTCACCGTCACCTCGTGCCGGCCCGGCGGCAGCAACGGTTCCGCGGCGTACAGCACCAGCCCGGACGACTGACCGAGTTCCTCGAAGCTCAGCGGCGCCGCCGCCCGGACCGGTTCGGTCACCGACCGCAGCGCCGTCAGCAGGGCCGCCCGTCGGGTGACCGGCAGGTCGCGGGGCGCGAGCAGGGGCGGGTCGGCGGGCAGCGGACGGGTGACGGGTGCCCCGGCCAGCGCGGCGAGCTGCTCGCGCACCGCGTGGAACTTCTCGGTGAGCGCCCCGTGTTCGGCGATCGGGGCGTCCGAGTCGTAGCTGGTGACGGTTGGCTGGATCGTCTCGCCGTCGTGGTTGGCGCCGGCCCACAGCCCGAAGTTCGTTCCGCCGTGCGCCATGTACAGGCTCACCGAGCCGCCCGACCGGAGGATCGCGCCGACGCCCTCGGCGGCGCCGGCCGCCGGCCGGACGTGGTGTTTCTCGCCCCAGTGGTCGAACCAGCCGTTCCAGAACTCGGCGCAGAAGAAGGGCTCGCCGTGCCGGCGCGAGCGCAGCAGCGCGGCGGCCTGTTCCGGCCGTGACCCGAAGGTCACGGCCGCCAGCTCACCGGGCACCGTGCCCCCGTCCAGCATCAGCGGGGTCGGGCCGTCGGCCGTGTACAGCAGCTCGGTCACGCCCCGCTCCACGAGCGCGTCCCGGACCCAGGCGAGGTAGGTGTGGTCGTCGCCGTAACTGCCGTACTCGTTCTCGATCTGCACGGCCACGACCGGGCCGCCCCGGGCCGCCTGCAGCGCGGCGAGCCGCGGGACCAGCGCGTCGAACCAGTGCCCGACGGCCTCCAGGAACGGTCCGTGGGAGCTGCGCGGCCGCATGCCCGGGATGCCGGTGAGCCAGACGGGCAGACCGCCGTTGTCCCATTCGGCGCAGATGTACGGCCCCGGCCGGACGATGACGTCCAGCCCCGCTTCGTCGGCCAGCCGCACGAACCGGGTCAGGTCGCGCCAGCCGTCGAAGCGGACGTCGCCCGGGGCGCGCTCGTGGAAGTTCCACGGCACGTACGTGTCCACGGTGTTCAGGCCGAGGGCCGCCAGCCGCTGCAGCCGGTCCGGCCACTGCTCGGGGTGGACCCGGAAGTAGTGCAGGGAACCGGAGAGCACCCGGTGGGTGCGGCCGTCGCGCCGGAGAGTCCCGTCGGAGAAGGTCAGGGCGGGCCGGGTGGCGGCCGCGGGACGTGGCAGGGACAAGGTCACTTGACGGCTCCGGCGGTCATGCCCGCACGCCAGAACCGCTGGAGTGCGAGGAAGGCGATCAGAAGCGGTACGACGGACACCAGGGAACCGATGACCACCAGCGGGGGAGGCACCGCCACATGGCTGGCGTTCCAGCCGACCAGGCCGACCGTGACCGGCTGCAGGCGGTCGTCGCCGAGGACCATCGCCGGAAGCAGGTAGTTGTTCCAGATCTCCACGAACTGGAACAGGAAGATCGTCACCAGCGCGGGCAGCATCATCCGTACGCCGATGACCCGGAAGATGCGCAGCTCGCCCGCGCCGTCCAGCCGGCCGGCCTCCAGCACCTCGTCCGGCACGGTCTGCGCGGCGAACACCCGGGAGAGGTAGACGCCGAACGGGCTGACCACGCTCGGCAGCAGCACCGCCAGCGGATTGTCGATCAGACGGACACCGGAGAACATCAGGTACAGCGGCAGCGTGAACAGCACCTTGGGCACGAGTACGGCCGCCAGCACCGCGCCGAAGATCGCGCCGCGGCCGGGGAAGTCGTACTTGGCGAGGGCGTACCCCGCGAGTGCCGAGAACGCCGTGCCGAGCAGCGCGCCGATCCCGCAGTACAGCACGCTGTTGAGCATCCAGCGCCAGAAGATGCCGCCGTCCTGGCCGCTCAGCCTCGCGATGTTGCCGAACAGCCCGAAGCCGTGGAACCACAGGCCGCTGCCGGAGAACTGCTCGCCGAACGGCTTGGTGGACGACACCAGCAGCCACCACAGCGGGAAGAGGAAGTAGCAGGCCGACAGCCCCAGCAACGCCATGACCGTGATCCGGCTCGTCGCACCGCCGTCCCGGCGCGTCCGGGCGGGGCGTGCCTTCGTGGTGATCGCGCTCATGCCCGCTCCTCCCGTCCGGTCAGTCGGAAGAACACGAAGGACACGCCACCCACCAGCAGTGCCAGCAGCACGGACTGGGCGGCCGCGTACGGGTAGTTGCCGGCCGCGACCGCGCTCTGCGCCGACATGATCGGCGTGAACGTGGAGGACACCGAGCCGCCCGACACCGGCAGCAGGACCGTCGGCTCGTTGTACAGCTGCGCCGAACCGATGATGGAGAACACCGTGGTCAGCACCAGCGCCCCGCGCACGAAGGGGATCTTGACGCTCCAGGCGACGCGCAGGGCCGACGCGCCGTCCATCCGGGCGGCCTCCAGCACCTCCGCGGGGATCGACTGCAGCGCGGCATAGATGATGATCATGTTGTAGCCGGCCCAGCTCCACGTCACGATGTTGGCCACCGACCACAGCACCAGATCGCTGTCGAAGAACGGGATCGAGGCGCCGAACGGGTGCAGCAGCCGGTTGATCGGGCTCGACTGCGCCGAGTACATGAACGACCAGACCAGCGCCGCGCTCACCCCGGGGATCGCGTACGGCAGGAAGCTCGACAGCCGGAAGAAGCCCTTGCCGCGCGCCGACTTGGAGTCGATCAGCAGCGCCAGGACGAGGGCCGCGCCCAGCATCACCGGCACCTGGACCCCGCCGAACAGCGCCACCCGACCCAGCGAGGACAGGAACGCGCCGTCCTCCAGCGCCCGCGCGTAGTTGCCGAGGGGGTCGAACACCTTGGTGGGCGCGGTGAGGCCGAGCCCCGACCGGTGCACGGTGTACAGGCTGCTGACCGCCGCGTAGCCGATGGGCGCGACGTACATCGCCAGGAACAGCGCGATGAACGGGGCGCAGAACAGCAGGGGGCGCAGACGGCGCCGGGGCGTCAGCGCGCGCGGCGGTGACGGGGCCGGGGCCGGTGTCGGGGCGCCGGCCGGGCGGCTCCGGCCCCGGGCCGCCGCCGGAGCGGTTGCGTTGGTCACGGACTCGTTCCTCACTGTGGCTGGGTGGCGCCGGGGGTGACTCTCCGGCCGGGGTCGCCCGGTCATCCGGTGATCTTCAGGCCCTGCTTCTTCATCTCGCCGACCGTCTGGGCCTGCGCCGTGTGCAGCGCGCCGGCGATCGTGCCCTTTCCGGCCCACGCCTTGCCCAGGCCGTCGTCGAGGTCGGCGGCCGTCTTCGTCATCAGCGGGCCCCACGTCCAGTCGGCGTTGACGTGCGCGGACGCCGCGGCGAAGACGTCGTAGATCTTCTGTCCGCCGAAGTACGCGTCGCCGCCCTTCAGTTGCGGCAGGTCCAGCAGGCTCTTGGCGGCGGGGTACAGCGCGGCCTTCTCGACCAGTCCGCCGAACGCGGAGCGGTCGGTGCCGAGCCAGTGCGCGAACTCCCAGGCGCCCTTCGGGTCGTCGCAGCCCTTGAGGACCGCGGTGGAGGACCCACCGGCGTTGCCGGCCTGCCGCGCCCCGTCGGTCCACTGCGGCAGCGGCGCCACGGCCCACTGGCCGGAGCCGTTCTTCGCGCCGCCCTTGATGACACCGGCCTGCCAGACCGCGCCCACGACGGTGGCGATGTCACCGTTGCCGAGCCCCTTGTACCAGGCCTGGTCGTACATGGGCGCGCTGCTGATCAGCCCCTTGTCGGCCAGCCCCTGCCAGTAACCGGCGACCTTGTTGTTGGCCTGCGAGTCCATGCTGACCTGCCAGGCGTCGCCCTTGATCCCGAACCAGCCGGCGCCGGCCTGCCAGGCGAGGCCCGCGTAGTCGTAGTCCAGGTACGGCGAGGAGATGTACCGGTGCGGGTCGGAGGCGTGGATCTTCTTGGCGTCGGCCTGGTACTCGGCCCAGGTCGTGGGTGGCTTCAGGCCGAGCGAGCCGAACACCTTCTTGTTGTAGAACAGCGCCATCGGCCCGGTGTCCACGGGAGCGCCGTAGACCGCGCCGCCCAAGGTCACCGACTTCCACGCCGCCGGCTGGTAGTCGCCCCGGTCCGCGGTGGCGTACTTGGTCACGTCCGACAGCGCGCCCTGGGCGGCGAAGCTGGGCAGGGTCTCGTAGCCGACCTGGGCGAGACAGGGGGCGTTGCCGGCCTTCACCGCGTTGAGCATCTTCTGGTAGCCGCCCTTGGCGCCCGGCTGCACTTCCTGGTAGTCGACGTGGAGGCCCGGGTGGCTCTTGTTGAACGCGGCGACGGCGTCCGAGTAGCCCGGCGCCCACCCCCAGAATGTGATCGATGACTTGCCGGACGACGACGTCGATCCCGACCCGGAGCCGGAACACCCCGTGGCGGCCAGGGCCAGTCCCGCGGCACCCGCGATACCGGCAACGCGCATGATGGAACGCTTCACAGCTCCTCCTGAGGCTGGGTGGAGCGGAGGAGAGGCCTCCGCGAGGCCGCGTGCGCGGCATGCGGCACTGGGCCCGAGCAGGTGGGCCGGCGCGCTGTTGGCCGAAACTATGGCAGAGAATGTTATCGATGCCAATAGGGTGTTCGCTCTTGCTTCGGGGCTGCGTGAACAGCGTGCCGGCAGGGCTGTGGGCGATATCATCGGTGCCCGCGAGGAGGAAGGAACTCATGGCGAAGCAGAAGGCCGGCGTCGAGCGGCCGCCGGGCATGGCCGACGTGGCACGGGTCGCAGGTGTGTCGGCGCAGACCGTGTCCCGCGTGCTGTCCGACCATCCCAACGTGCAGGACAAGACGCGCGCCAAGGTCCTGGCGGCGGTGGACCAGCTCGGCTACCGCCGCAACAACGCGGCCCGCATGCTCTCCTCGGGGCGCAGCCGCACGATCGGCGTGGTGACTCTCCAGACGAACTTCTACTCGCGGGCCGCGGTCACCTCCGGCATCGAGCACGCGGCCCAGGCCGCCGGGTACACGGTCAGCACGGCGACCACGACCTCACTCGACACCTCCGCCATCGAGGGGGCCCTGTCCCGGCTGGCCGACCAGGGTGCCGAAGGGATCATCCTCTCCGTCCCCCTCATCCACACCAGCCCCCGGATAGAGCAGCTCACCCGGGCCACCCCCACCATCACGATCGACGGCTCGCGCACCGACGCCACCGAGGTGGTGGCCATCGACCAGACGCTGGCCGCCCGGCTCGCCACGCAGCACCTCCTCGACCTGGGCCACGACACGGTCTGGCACGTCGCGGGCCCCGAGGAGTGGCTGGAGGCGGCGGCCCGGCGGGAGGGCTGGCGCAGCACGCTGGAGGAAGCGGGGCGTCCGGTACCGCCGCCTCTGGAGGGGGACTGGTCACCCGGCTCGGGTTACCGCAACGGACTCGTCCTCGCCCGCATCCCGGACGTGACCGCCGTGTTCGTCGCCAGCGACGAGATGGCCTTCGGCGTCATCAGGGCGCTGCACGAGCTGGGCCGGCGGGTGCCGGAGGACATCTCCGTCGTCGGAGTGGACGACATCGAACTGGCCGAGTACTGCTCGCCGTCCCTGACCACGGTCGCCCAGCCGTTCGCCCGCATGGGCGCCCTCGCCGTGGCCCATCTGCTGCGCCTCATCGCCGAACCGGGCGCGCTGCCCGAGCCGGCCTCGGTGGAGCCGCAACTCGTCGCCCGGGCCAGCACGGCGCCCGCGAAGGGCGGGGGCGCTGCCTGAGGGGCGTGGGCCCCCGCGCCCTACTTGCCGTCAGGCGCCCGGCCCGGCCTGCTCCTTCTTCCGCAGCAGCACCAGGACCCCGCCCCCGATCACGACCAGGCCGATGGCCAGGCCGGTGATCAGCGGGGTGATCGCGGAGCCGCCCGTGTCGGCGAGGTTGGTGCCGGTGGCCGCATTGCCGCCCACCGTCGCGGGGCTGGGCTCGCTGAGGATCTGGGTGCTCTCACCCGTGATCGCGCCCTGCGTCCGGCAGTCGAGGACCCCGGTGAAACGCCGGCTGAAGCCGTTGGGACCGGTGATCGTGAAGTCGTAGGGCTGGTCCTCCTGGAGCGGGATGGTCACCGTACGGGATGCGGCGGCCGGGATGGTGTGCTCGGTGCCCATCAGGTCGAAGGTGAAGGGCTGGTCGCCCTTGTTGACGGCGGTGATGTCCACCCCGCCCCTGGCACAGTCCTTCCGGGCCGACAGGGCCGGTATGGCCCCCTTCGAGGCCCAGGTGGCCGTTGTCGTCGCGGACACGGTGGACTCGCTGGAGCCGGCCAGGATCTGCGTCTGGCTGCGGCTCTCGGCGGTGAAGGCGCGTCCCACCGGAACGGTCGTCGACGCCTGCACCGTCAGCTGGGCCGTCCCGTCCGCCGCGTCCTCCGGCACGTCGAAGTACAGCTCGCTGCCGTCCTTCACCGACGTGAGGACCTTGCCGGTCTTGTCGATGATCCGCACCCCGCTGGTGGCCGCGTCGGCCGGCGGGATCACCGTCACACCGCGCGCGTTGGTGTGCACGGTCACCGGGCCGAGCAGATCACCCGGACGGCCGGACACCGCGGGCGGCTCCAGCGTCAGCGATGCCCGGGGCTCGGCGCCGCCGCGGGCGCTCCGCTCCAGGTAGTCGGCGAGCTTCTCGGCCCGCGGGTCGACGGCGTCGACCTTCGCATGGTCCGAGTAGCGCCAGATAGCCACCTGGGTGCCGGCCGCCGCGTCCTGCTCGGTCAGGCCGCGCGCGCCCGCCTTCCGGGCCAGGGCGGCGAGATCGTTGACCTGCGGGTAGGAGTGCTGCAGGATCCAGCGGATCCGGCCCGCGTCCTTGTTGGCGCCCAGGGAGGTGCCGCTCCACGGCGTCTCGTGGTACCTGGCGTCGCGCTGCGTCGGGTTGCGCAGATCGACGCAGTACGTCTGCAGGGTGCCGCCGCCGTCCACGGACATCTCGAACAGGCCCGCGGCCACCCGCTGGTCGCCGCCGTCCTGGTGGATCACGGCCTCGCCGTACGTCTTCAGGCCGTTGATGGTGGCCGTCGCCCCGTCCTGGGTCTGGGGCTGCGGGATCCCGTCGGCGAGGGCCGTACCGGCACCGGACAGCACGCCCGCCGCCGCGAGGCCGGACACCAGCGTCACCGCGGCGAGCCGGGTCACTCCGGCGGGCCGGGAGAGCCCAGAGAACGCAGCAAGCACAGAATTCCCCTTCGAGCAGGACCCGTTGGACGTGGGGGACGGTCCCACCAGCAGAATCGGCGGCCCCGAGGGGCACGCCCGGCATCCTATGATCACGCGGACGCGCCTTGCCGGTCAGATCGTCCGACGGGCGATCCGATCCGGAATCGTTATCCCGGCGCCCGCACTTGAGCTGTGACTTGTCGACAAATCCACTGGTGAGCGGGGTGCGTTCGCCAGGCGTGCGCCGATAAGTCCCGTTGGGGTGGATGCGGAGGGGCGGGGGTACGGGAAGGGTGTCGCTGGTGTCGCTGCCTTGCCCGCAGCCCCCTCTCCACCCCCCTCGCCACTCCCTGACGTCATGTCACTGCTGCTGGCTCACGCTGCGGTTGATCCTGCTCTCGCTCGCGCTCCCTCTCCCGATCCCGCCCCTGCTCCTGTTCGGTGTCCGGGGCCGGCGTCGGCGGTGGGGTCTCCCAGTTCGGCTCCGGACGGGTCGCCGTCGCCGGTGACTCCGTCGGTGCCTCCGGCCTGGCCGCGCGGCGGAACACCGCCGTGCCGCGCGCCAGGTCGTGGCCGATCGCGACCGCGTCGATGTCGGCCGACGTCCAGGTCGGCTGCCCGTCCCGCATCTCCGAGCGCACCTTCAGCCGTCCCTGCACGACGACGGGGTGCCCCACCTCCACCGAGGCCATCAGGTTCACCGCGAGCTGCCGGTTGGCCCACACCGTGAAGAAGTTGGTGTGCCCGTCCGTCCAGGTGTTCTTCTCCCGGTCCCAGTAGCGCGCGGTCGCCGCCAGCCGGAATCGGGCCGACGGTCCCGCCGCCGACTCCCGGTACACCGGCCGCGTCGCCACGTTTCCCGCCACACAGACCACGGTCTCGTTCATCGTCCGTACCCCTCCCTCGCCCGGCCCCTTCCGGCCGGGCGGACACGCGTACGGGCCCGTCCCGTACGGCTGCCGTCTCCGTCGTGCCGCCGCGTACGTCGCCGTACGCCACCGCACGCCCCGCCGATCGCGAACGCCGCCGGCTCGCCTTGTCGCGAACTGCTCGCGAACCACTCGCGAAGTTCTTGCGAACCGGCGGCGCGATCGCCGTGGGACCAGACTGCCTCCGTCGGGCCGAGCCCGCTGAGCCCTGTGGACCACTCCTCATCTGTGGAAAACCCCGCCACCCGAACGAGTGATCAGGGCCTGACGCCCTCTCACCCACCCCCCCGTCATGCCTGGTGCGGGAGCCGTCTCACCCGGCCTGGACCACCCGCCCGTACTGCTCCCGGACCTCCCGGTACCGCAACAGCTCCGCCGCCACCGGATCCAGCACCCGGGCCCGCCCGCAACTCGCGGCGGCCTCCCGCAACCGGCGTTCCGCCTCCAGCCCGTAGCGCCGTGCCGGCCCCCGGGCCACCATCCGGCAGCCCCACTCCACCAACGGCCCGCCGACGATGCCCGCCACCATCAGCAGCACCGGCACCCACAGGTTCGGCGCCATGATCCCGGCGATCTGGCCGGCCAGCCACAACCCGCCCACGATCTGCAGCAGCGTCATCGACGCCTGGACCAGCACCGCCGCGGGCCACCAGCCCGGTCGGGGCGGCCGCCCCGGCGGCAGCCCGGCCCGCGACGCCAGCTCGTCCAGCGCCTCCGACAGGCCCAGGGAGCCCCGCACGGCGGCCTCGCGCACCGCCTGCGCCCACGGCGCGGGCAGCCCCGCCGAGGCCCGCTCCGACACCGTACGGACCGCCTGCTCCACGCGCTGGCGTGCCGTGGCCTCCTCGTCGGTCTGCGTCCGCAGCGCCATCCGGCCCGTCGAGGGTTCCCCGCGGTTCTGGTACCAGCGCCACAGCCGCAGCCAGGGCGTGCCGCAGGCCCGGTTGGCGTTGCGCAGCCAGGCCCGTTCGGCGGCGTCACCGGCCGCCCTCGCGCCGACCGCGTCGGCGAGCCGTGCGGAGAACTCCTCCCGGGCGTCCTCGCTGAGACCGATGCGCCGGCCCGCCGCGTACACGGGCCGCAGGCCGGCCGCGGCGGCGTCCACGTCGGCGGCGATACGGCGGCCCGCCGCGCCGCGCTCCGTCACGAAGTGGCTGAGCGAGTCGCGCAGTTCTCCGACGCCCTCGCCGGTGAGCGCGGACAGCGCCAGCACGGTCGCGCCCGGCTCCCCGTGCTCGCCGAGCGCCACGCCGTCCTCGTCGAGCAGCCGGCGCAGATCGTCCAGGACCTGGTCGGCGGCTTCTTCGGGCAGCCGGTCGACCTGGTTCAGCACGACGAACATGACCTCCGCGTGCCCGGCCATGGGCCGCAGGTAGCGCTCGTGCAGGACGGCGTCGGCGTACTTCTCGGGGTCGACGACCCAGATCACGGCGTCCACCAGCCGCAGCACCCGGTCCACCTGCTCGCGGTGCTGCACGGCCGCCGAGTCGTGGTCGGGCAGGTCGACCAGGACGAGCCCGCGCAACTGCTCCTCGGCCTCCGGGCTCTGCAGCGGCCGCCGGCGCAGTCGTCCCGGGATGCCGAGCCGGTCGATGAGGCTCGCCGCGCCGTCGCTCCAACTGCACGCGATCGGCGCTGCGGTGGTCGGGCGCCGTACCCCGGTCTCCGAGATGGCCACCCCGGCGAGCGCGTTGAACAGCTGCGACTTGCCGCTGCCGGTGGCGCCCGCGATGGCGACGACGGTGTGCCGCCCGGACAGCTTGCGCCGGGCGGCCGCCTCGTCCAGGACCCGGCCCGCCTCGGCGAGCGTGGCGCTGTCCAGCCGGGTGCGGGAGAGGCCGACGAGTTCCCGCAGCGCGTCCAGCCGGGAGCGCAACGGGCCGTCGTACGCCAGCGGGGCGGGGGTACGGGAGTCCACGCGCCGCTTCTCCTGCGCCAGGGCCCGCTCGGAGGCGGCCGTGGTGGCGGGGGTGTTCTCGGTGACGCGGCGCGCGATGAGGCCGTCGTCCCAGGGGTCGCCGGCTTCGTCGGGACTCTGGGCGTCGCGGGTGGGGGAGGCGGTGTCGGGGGTGGCGTCGGGGATGTCCGGCTTGTCGGTGCCGGGACGGCCGGCGGCCGGGCGCCTGCCGTCGTTGCCGGCCCCGAGGGTCTTGGTGCCTTCGCCGTCCCGGTTGTCCTGACCGCCCTTGCGGTCCTTGCGGTCCTCGCGGTCCTCGCGGTCCTTGCGGCCCTGGCCGTGTTCGTCGCCCGGCACGCGCGCGTGCAGCACCTTGGTTCCGTTGACGCGGTTCACACGCGTGTGGGGCGCGCTCTCGCTGTCGTCGCCGGTCTTCTGCGCGGGAACGGGGTCGGCGCCGGCGTCGGCGTCCTCGTCCGCCTCGCGCGCGGTGGGCTCGCCGCTCTCGCGCTCGGGACCCTCCTCCGGGCCCTGACCGGCGTCGCCCGCGTCCGAGACCTCAGCCTCAGCCTCAGCGGCAGCGTCAGCCTTGGCGGAGGCGGTCACGCGGGCGGAGTCGTCGCCGTCGTCAGCGGAGCCGTCGACGGGCTCGGCATCCTCCAGGAGGAGGCTCCGCCCGCTCTCACTGGAGGCTTCTTCCTCCCCCTCATCGTCCGCTCGACGGGTGAGGCTGATGAGATCCGTGCGCTCGACGTGCTCACGGCCGACGTGGTCGTGCTCGTCGCGCTCGGCGTCCGGCAGGTGATCGGTGTGATTGCTGTGGTCCCTGTGATCCGTGTGATCCATGTGATCGATCTGACCCATCTGGTCCATCTGGTCCGTGTGGTCCTGGTCAGTGACGGCGGTCACCGGTCACCTCTCCTTCAGCAGTACGGACAGCGCGGCGATGAGTTCGGCCTGCGGTTCCGGGTGGACGTCGAGGGCGTCGAGCGGGGCGAGGCGCCGCTCGCGTTCGATGTGCATGACGCGGTCCACGTAGTCGTCGAGGAGCCGTCCGGCCCGCTCGCGCAGCCGTAGCGCCCCGTTGGCGCCGATGCGTTCGCCGAGCCGTTCGCCCGCGTTCCGGGTGCGGCGCCCGCCGAGCAGCGCGGTGGCGACGAGCGCGGCGACCACCTCGGCGTCCGGGGCGACGCTCCGGTCCAGCCGGCGTACCTCGTCCTCGGCGTACTCCTCCAGCTCGCGCCGCCATCGCCGGACGGCGAGACCGATGCGGTGTTCGGCCTGTTCCAGGGACTGGTCCCGGTCGGTGAGGCCCGCGGTGCTGGCGGCGGGCTCGCGGCGCCACGCGTCGTCGACGCGCTCGTCGGCCGCCGTGACCGAGCACAGCAGCAGCGCGGACAGGCTGCCCACAAGGGCGTTCAGCAGCTCTCCCGCGGTGCAGTCCAGGGGGTAGGCCCGCCAGCGCTTGAGCGCGTCCCCGGCGAGCACGGCCCCGTTCTGGAGCCGGCCACGCACGCGTGCGTGCTCGGCGTCGTAGGCGCTGTCGACGGCGGAGGTGAGGCGCAGCGCGGCCGAGTACTGGGCGGCGGTGGCGCCGGCGAGCTCGGGCATGCGGGACTTGAGCGAGTCGAGCAGGCCGTGCACCGTGCGGGCCATGACGTAATTGCGGGAGGCGGTGTCGTGGGCGTGGTGCACCAGCCAGCTCCGCAGCGGGGCGACGGCGGTGGCGGGCAGCAGGCCCGCGCCCCAGGCCGACTCGGGCAGCTCGGGCACCGTGAACCGGGGTACGTCGCCCAGGCCGGCCTTGGTGAGCAGGGCGCCGTACTGCCGGGAGACCTCGGAGACGACCTGGTGCGGCACGCGGTCGAGGACCGTGACGAGCGAGGCGTCGTACTCCTTGGCGGTGCGCAGCAGGTGCCAGGGGACCGCGTCGGCGTAACGGGCGGCCGTGGTCACCATGATCCAGATGTCGGCGGCGCAGATCAGCTCGGCGGCGAGGACCCGGTTGTCGGCGACGAGCGAGTCGATGTCGGGGGCGTCGAGCAGCGCGACTCCGCGCGGCAGGGTGTCCGCAGTCTCCAGGCGCAGCACGCGCGTGGGGTCCTCACCGGGCGGCAGCAGCAGGTCGTCGGCGGGGTCCTGATGGGGCACCCACGCGCGGGTGAGGCCGGGCAGCACCCGCTGGTCGCTGAACCAGTGATGGTCCTCCGGATGGCAGACCAGAACCGGCGTCCGGGTGGTCGGCCGCAGCACCCCCGCCTCGCTGACGCGGCGCCCCACCAGTGAGTTGACGAGCGTCGACTTGCCCGCGCCGGTGGAGCCGCCCACGACGGCCAGCAGGGGCGCGTGGGGTTGCCGCAGCCGCGGCACCAGGTAGTCGTCGAGCTGAGCGAGGAGTTCGTCGCGATTGGCACGCGCGCGTGGGGCGCCCGCGAGGGGCAGCGGAAAGCGCGCGGCGGCGACACGGTCGCGCAGGGCGGAGAGCGTGTCGAGCAGCTGAGGCCGTACGTCCAAGGTCACCACATGCGAAGAATGCCCAATTTTAGGGGAATTCTGAAGCATATAGACATGTCTGCGCGCCGACGGGACACAACGGGCGGAAGGGATGACTGGGACGCGGGCACAGTCAAGGCATAACGAGTGCACAACACCCGGTGCGCCGACGGCCAAAAGCGGTGCACGATTCGTACCTGCCTGCGATTATCAGGACCGCTTCACCGAACCTCCACATCGAGCCACGGAGGCGAAGCGACAGGGGCAAGGAACGGGGAGCTTTATCCTTGTCCCGCACCGGGCCCCCGTAGCTCAGTGGATAGAGCAGGCGCCTTCTAAGCGCTTGGCCGCAGGTTCGAGTCCTGCCGGGGGCGCGCAGCCTCAGCCCTCCCTCCGGGAGGGCTTTTCGCTGGTAGGGGCGAGGAGCGGCCGACACGACGAAGCCCCGGACGCCCTCCTGACGATCAAGGGCGGACTCCGGGGCCGTCCGGCTGTCACCGGGTTTTCGCGGGTGGCCGTGTCGAGTACGTGGCGAAGCACTCGACCGGCGGGAGACCAGCCAGCGCCCGGCTCCTCCTCCGAGAGGTCACCCGCAGCTTCCAGCCGCCGCTTCAGGCCGGCAACTGCCCGTCGACGCAGGAGCAGAGCCGCCGAGGGCGGGGAAAGCGATGTCCAGGCGCCCGAAAACGCGGAAGGGGTGCCCTCCCCAGCAGCGGAAGGGCACCCCAGTAGGACGATCAGCGGTGGTCGCCGCGGTGGTGGCCCCAGCGGTCGTGGCGGTCGCCGCGCCTGTGGTCGTCGCGGTCGCCGCGGTGATGACCCCACCGGTCGCCGCGGTGGTGGCCCCAGCGGTCGTGGCGGTCGCCGCGCCTGTGGTCGTCGCGGTCGCCGCGGTGATGACCCGAGCGGTCGCCGCGGTGGTGGTCGTCGCCGCCACGGTCGTGCGTGGCATGAGATGCCACCGAAGGCGCGGTGGCGGCGCTGGCGCCGGTGGCGCCGCCCATCAGGAGGGCGGCCGCGACGCCCAGCGTGGCGGCAAGACGGGAAACCCGCATTCCGTGCTCCTTTCGAGGCAGACGCCCAATGCGCCTGCCTGGGTCGGACATATGCATGTTCACGTCCGTAACTGCACTGCTTTGTCCGACTCGCCACCTAAGGCACCTCATATAACGAAAAATTGCCTAACCGGGAACCAGCACCTGGCTCGTGGGCGTCACGCGCGCGTGCGGGTGGCCCCCCGCTGCCAGGGTGAACTTGCACCCCACGATCCCGCCGGAATCGAGCTCCCCTGCATCCCTTCCGCGGGTACCTGGTGTGAGGGCAAGTGCCTTGTCTCGTCCGCGTCGCGCATGACCTTGTGGCACCGAGTAGCGCGCCGTCGCTATTCGTGGACAACATGACCGGACAGCCGGAGATCACTCAACGTGATCTGCGCACCCGCTCCAAAGAGATCATGGATGCCGTCCAGAGCGGACAGGCATCCACCGTCTCCCGTGACGGTCATCGTGTCGGCGAACTGATCCCGCTCGCCGCCGTCACCGCTTCGTACCCCGCGCCGAGTTCGCGGCCATGTCGCACTCTCGCCTCCACCTCTTGCGCAGTGCGGTAGTTCAAAGGAAGAACACGACGGCGTGATGACTGATCCGTCCTCTTGAACGCCGTCGGCGTACGCAATTGGGTGGCATCCCCAGGGGCCCGGGAGCTGGATACGACTCCCGGGCTCCGCCACGTCCGGGCAACGGCCGCGGTTGGATCAGGCGGGCGGCTGATCGGCTGTGGCCGAGCGACGGCCGCCGTGCGAGGCGATCAAGGCGTCCGCCACGATCGCCGCGTCCGCGTCGGCCACCTCCGCCGGGTACTCCGGCAGCAGGTCGTCCCAGACGGGCAGCCAGGACCCGAACAGCTGCGTCTGACCCTCGGGCCGGGCGAAGAACCAGATGTGCAGGTGTGCCGCGCCGTCCCCGATCCGGTACACGTGGGCCCGGGAGATGTGCGGCAGTGCCTGTATGTGGCGGACGAGGTGCGTGGTGAGCACGCCCAGCTCGGCTGCCATCTCGTCGGGCAGGTCCGCCATGTCGTGGTGGTCTCGGCAGTGCAGCATCAGCACCAGCGGCACACCGACGCCCTTGATACGGGACAGGCGCCAGCGTTCGTTGAACCAGACGCCCTCGTCCCGGGCGCGGCACACGTCGCAATCCGCCGGGTCCTCGCCGTGCCGCTCCGGCTCCGGCAGCACGGGCGGGCGCAGCGGCGCTACGCGGAGGCCGTTCGGCTCGAACGGGCTGATCTCCCAGCCGGTCATCCGCGCCAGCGGAAGCCGGCTCTCCTCGTCCGCGGCTGCACGTGCGTGGTCGTAGAACTCATCAGGTCGCAAGGGCATGATCGGAGAGTAGCCGCGCAGCCGCCGATGGTCTGATGATCAGTGCGATCGGTCGGACAGTCAGGCACTCGGGCAGTCGGTGAGAGCGGTGACGGCCGATGAGAGTGGTGACCCTCGTTCCCTTCGTCATGGCAGCGCGGTCGTGGAAGACATCACAGCGGAGACGACGGCGGTCGCCACGAGGCTGCCGATCATGACCATCCCCACGCCGATCACGAAGAGGCCGCTGGAGTCGTCCGACCAGTCGTAGTAGGCGGCGATGGTGAGGCCGGCCGTGGTGCCGAGCACGGCGCCCGCGACGTAGGACCGGTACGCCGCCCAGCACACCGGCGCCAAGAGCGTCAGCACCAGCCCGATCACCTGCCAGGCCTCGTACGGACCGGTCTCAGTGCCATCCGGCTGCACGTCACGATGCTGGTCCCAACCCAGCCAGGCAGCCCACCCCGCCAGTGACACTCCGGCCAGCAGAAGGATCGACAACAACTGAAAAGCAGGTTTCCTGAGTCCTTGTCCCATGGCCCAAGCGTTTCCGTTCACCCCGTCACCGACCAGAGCGCACGTACTCAGTTCAGCCCGAGTACCGTCCTCCCGGAGGGAGGGCCACGCGCAGGGGCGGGCGTCGTGAACCGCATGGCCGCGATCGACGTCACCGTCAGCCACGCCATGGAGCAGCCCGAGCCGAGGCAGGCGACTGCGGAAGAGGCGTCGATACTCGGCATCCAGAAGGCCCGCGCTCGTCACGCACATCCGGCGGACGTACTACAGCGATCAGGGACGGCCCGTCGAGATGGCGGACATCGTGGTGCCCGCCGCCCACAGCGAGATCGTGTACGAGATCCCGATCAACCCTTAGCCGGCGCTCTCAGCAGAGAGCCAATTGCCGAGCGCCGAGAAGTCGGAGTCTACGAGTCCTTGCGCCGGGTCGACGCGGTGAAGCAGCGACGGCCCAGGATGTTGGGCATCGACCCACAAGCGATCCATGGCGCTGATTTCGTCGTCGACCCAGATGAACGGTCGACCGTTGGCCCACTCGACCAAGGGGCGGGTCTTCCAGTGCAGGCCCCGTGGTCCGTCGTCGGCGCCGGTGTCGGGCCACTCCAACACGGGCAGCTTCGGCAGTCCCAGGCGCGGAGCGACGGCCTCGTTCGCATCCTCCATCCACGTCGTGGCCCACACGAGAGGGCAGCCCAGGGCGAGGAGACGCGATCCGATTCCGGGATCGAGTCGATCAAGCAGCGGGTTCCCCTCATCGAAAGACGACGAGGAGCCGTACGACGCCCCGAACGGGATGAGTGGACCGTCGACGTCGAGGAAGAGAATGGGGCGCTCTACTGCGCTGGTCACAGCGGCACGATAGCCCGGCGCGGTGGTGGCGGGGACTCTGCTTCCTGGTCCGTCCCTGGGCCGTCCGAGGGTGCCCGAGGCCACCCAACGGCGACCGACAGCGGCAGACGAGCCATCGCCGCGAGCCACGAAACCCCAGGTCACGGCCCCCAGACCAAACGGGTTACCACCCGAGGCTGGCCGTCAGGCAAGATGGGGTGTATCTGCCCACTGCCAGATTCAAGCTGCCGGACGGTTTCTCTTGGCTGAGTTCATTTACACCATGCGCAAGGCGCGCAAGGCGCACGGCGACAAGGTGATCCTCGACGACGTCACCCTGAGCTTCCTCCCGGGTGCCAAGATCGGCGTCGTCGGGCCGAACGGCGCCGGTAAGTCGACCGTGCTGAAGATCATGGCGGGGCTGGAGCAGCCCTCCAACGGTGACGCGTTCCTGTCGCCCGGTTACAGCGTCGGCATCCTGCTGCAGGAGCCCCCGCTGAACGAGGAGAAGACGGTCCTGGAGAACGTCCAGGAGGGCGTCGCCGAGGTCAAGGGCAAGCTCGACCGGTTCAACGAGATCGCCGAGCTGATGGCGACCGACTACTCCGACGCGCTGCTCGACGAGATGGGCAAGCTCCAGGAGGAGCTGGACCACGCCAACGCCTGGGACCTCGACGCCCAGCTGGAGCAGGCCATGGACGCCCTGGGCTGCCCGCCCGGCGACTGGCCCGTCACCAACCTCTCCGGCGGTGAGAAGCGGCGCGTGGCGCTGTGCAAGCTGCTGCTGGAAGCGCCCGACCTGCTGCTCCTCGACGAGCCCACCAACCACCTCGACGCCGAGTCCGTGAACTGGCTGGAGCAGCACCTGGCCAAGTACGAGGGCACCGTCGTGGCCGTGACCCACGACCGGTACTTCCTGGACAACGTCGCCGGCTGGATCTGCGAGGTCGACCGCGGCCGGCTGCACGGCTACGAGGGCAACTACTCCAAGTACCTGGAGACCAAGGCCACTCGTCTCAAGGTCGAGGGCCAGAAGGACGCCAAGCGGCAGAAGCGGCTCAAGGAAGAGCTGGAGTGGGTGCGGTCCAACGCCAAGGGGCGCCAGGCCAAGTCCAAGGCGCGCCTCGCCCGCTACGAGGAGATGGCCGCCGAGGCCGACAAGATGCGGAAGCTGGACTTCGAGGAGATCCAGATCCCGCCGGGCCCCCGCCTGGGCAGCGTCGTCGTCGAGGTCGACAAGCTGAACAAGGCCTTCGGGGAGAAGGTCCTCATCGAGGATCTCTCCTTCACGCTGCCGCGCAACGGGATCGTCGGGGTCATCGGCCCCAACGGCGCCGGCAAGACCACGCTGTTCAAGATGATCCAGGGCTTCGAGACCCCTGACACCGGCAGCATCAAGGTCGGCGAGACCGTCAAGATCTCCTACGTCGACCAGAGCCGCGAGCACATCGACCCCAAGAAGACGCTGTGGGCCGTCGTCTCCGACGAGCTGGACTACATCAACGTCGGACAGGTCGAGATGCCGAGCCGGGCGTACGTGTCCGCCTTCGGGTTCAAGGGACCGGACCAGCAGAAGCCGGCCGGCGTGCTCTCCGGCGGTGAGCGCAACCGCCTCAACCTCGCGCTCACCCTCAAGCAGGGCGGCAACCTGCTGCTCCTCGACGAGCCGACCAACGACCTCGACGTGGAGACGCTCTCCAGCCTGGAGAACGCGCTGCTGGAGTTCCCCGGCTGCGCCGTCGTCGTCTCCCACGACCGCTGGTTCCTGGACCGGGTCGCCACGCACATCCTCGCCTACGAGGGTGACTCCAAGTGGTTCTGGTTCGAGGGCAACTTCGAGTCGTACGAGAAGAACAAGATCGAGCGGCTCGGCCCGGACGCGGCCCGCCCGCACCGCGCCACCTACAAGAAGCTGACCCGGGGCTGATCTCGCACATGCGCCACACCTACCGCTGCCCGCTGCGCTGGGCGGACATGGACGCGTACGGCCACGTCAACAACGTGGTCTTCCTCCGCTACCTGGAGGAAGCCCGTATCGACTTCCTGTTCCGGCCGGACAAGGACTTCCAGCAGGGGTCGGTCGTGGCGCGCCACGAGATCGACTACAAGCGGCAGCTCGTCCACCGCCACGAGCCGGTGGACATCGAGCTGTGGGTCACCGAGATCAAGGCCGCCTCCTTCACCCTCACCTACGAGGTGAAGGACGGCGACCTGGTCTACGTCCGCGCCTCGACCGTCATCGTGCCGTTCGACTTCGAGGCGCAGCGGCCGCGCCGGATCACCGCCGAGGAGCGCGAGTTCCTCGGCACCTACCGCGACGACCGCGAGGACACCGCCGACGGTGTCGGCGAAGAGGCCGTCGCCGCATGACGGTGCTCCACCTCACCGACGAGACGGAGGCCGCCGACCTCGCGGCCTTCCTCTCCCGGCTGCTCCACTACGACCGTTCCGCGGCCGTACGGCTCCAGGCCGCCGGCACCGCGCTCGCCGTGTTCGGGCGCCCGCCGTCCTTCGAGGTGCTCGCCGTCCGCGCGGTCCGGCTGGCGAAGCCGTACGAGAACGGGCTCGACGTCACCCTCGACGTGACCGTCTCCGCCGGCGAGCTGCTGGAGTCCGTGGACGAGCGCGCGGCCACGGCCGCCGTGCCGGGCGCGGTCACCGGGCCGCCGTGGGCCGGGCTGCTGCCCCCGCGCGGCGGCTGGCGTACCGAGCCGGGCCTGCCCGGCCCGGACGCGCTGCGGGCGGCGGTAGCGTCCGCCGTCGCCGAGTTCCGCAGCCGTACGGCCGAGCTGGCGCCGGAGCTGCGGACCCGCCCGGAACTCGACCGCATCGGCCACGCCATCTGGTCCCGCGAGGTCGCTCCCACCCGGCTGCCGGTACGGGCCCTGCACGCGGCCCAGTCCCTCGGCTTCCTCCGCCCGGGCACGGCCGCCGACGACACCGCGCTCCTCTCCTGCGGAACCTGGCTCAGGCTCCGCACGCCCTACGGCTCCGTCGCCGTCCGCACGTCGGTGCCGGGCGCCCTCGGCTCACTGGGCGACCTCGGGGTCAGTGTGCGCTGACGCGGCTCGGCGAGTCGTATTCAGTTCCGGTCGTCCGGCCAGATCTGGATGTGGTCGTCCTCCAGCTCCAGCGCAACGCGGTCGCGCATGTTCAGCGCGGCGGTGTACTCGGCGGGCAACTGGAGGCGGCCCGCCCGGTCGAGCATCGCGTACTCGCGGGCGACCAGCGTCTCGTGCCCGGTGGTCGCGTCCACCTCGCTGCGGCGCAGGACCTCCGTGGAGGTACGGCCGTCACGGATGGCGACCGTGCGGCGGACCTCGCCTGCCACCGCCTGGTCGTGGGTGACGATGACGATGGTGGTGCCCAGGGTCTCGTTGGCCGCGCGGAACGCCTCGAAGATCTCCGCGGCCGTGTGGGAGTCGAGTTCGCCGGTGGGTTCGTCGGCGAGCAGGACGGAGGGTGCGTTCGCGAGGGCCACCGCGATGGCGGTCCGTTGCTGCTGGCCGCCGGACATCTCGTGCGGGTGGCGGTCACGGCAGTCGGCCACCCGCAGCAACTCCAGTAGTTCCAGGGCGCGTTCGGTACGGGTACGGCGGCTCGTGCGGGGGCGGGTGCCGGTGCCGGCCAGCTGGAGGGGGAGGGCGACGTTCTGGGCGGCGGTGAGGTAGGGGAGCAGGTTGCGGGAGGTCTGCTGCCAGACGAAGCCGACGACCTCGCGGCGGTAGGCGAGGCGGTCGCGGGGGGTCAGGGTGAGGAGGTCCCGGCCGGCGACGTGGGCTGCGCCGGCGGTGGGGGTGTCGAGGCCGGCGAGGATGTTCATCAGGGTGGACTTGCCGCTGCCGGAGGCGCCGACCAGGGCCATCAGCTCGCCCTCCCGGACGGTGAGGTCGAGGCCCTGGAGGGCCTGGACCTCGATGCCGTCGGCGGAGAAGATGCGGACCAGGCGGTCGCAGCTGATCAGGGTGCCTTCGCTGGTCATGACGTCTCCTGCGTGGGTGCGCGGTACTGCGGCCGGGCGGGGGCGGTGACGCTTCCCGGCGCTGCCCGGGTGCCGCTGCGCCCACCCGTGCCGCCCCTAGCGGCACGCATGCCCGCAGCTACGCAGTCGTACGGCCGCTGCCGGGTGGGCGCCGCCCCGGTGCCCGTGCCCGTAGCTGGGCGGGGACGTGCCCCGTAAGGGGCGCGGGGAACTGCGCGATCAGCCACGACGGACCCGCACTTGGCGACGACGGACCCGTACCCGGCCACGGTGGACCCGCACCCGGCGACGGCGGACCCGCACCCGGCCACGGTGGACCCGCACCCGGCGACGGCGGACCCGTACCCGGCGACGGCGGGCCCGTACCCGGCCACGGCGGGCCCGTACCCGGCGACGGCGCGGCCCGTGCCGCCCCTCGCGGCACGCATGCCCGCAGCTACGTACGTGCGTGCCCCGTAAGGGGCGCAGGGAACTGCGCGACAAGCCGCTGCGGGCCCGCAGTTGGCGACGGCGCCGTCGTTCCACCTCATCGGCCGTCCCCCGCCCGCAGCTCCCGTGTGGAGCCCCGGTGGGCCGTCCACCACGCCTGTGTGGCGGCGACGGCCACCGTCAGGGTGAGGACCAGGGCGGCCGGAACGGTCAGGGACCAGGCGTCCGGGCGGAGCGTCGCCTCGCCGGCCGGCGTCTCCGCCGTGGCCACCGCGATGGTGGTGAGGTCGATGCCGGGGGAGAGGAGACGGATCGTCGCCCAGCCGGTCAGCGCGCCGCCGAGGCCGGCCAGAAGGGCGAGCGGCAGGGACTCCAGGACCAGCAGGCGTCGGGACTCCGCGCGGCTCAGGCCCATCGTGCGGAGCCGGGCCAGCAGGGCCGTGCGTTCCGGCGCCGCGCGCAGCAGGGACAGCAGCAGGGCGAGCAGCGCGTAGCCCGCGCCGGCCGCCACCGCCGCCGTGTACACGTGCTCCGCGCCGGTCTGGAGCGGCGAGTCGGCGTACCCGGCCTGCTCCTCGGCCCGTACCAGGACCGTGCCGGAACCGTGGACGGCCCGGCGCAGCGCCCCCGCGTCCACCTGGCCGCCGGTGAGCAGCAGAGCCGTGGGACGGGCCGCCGCCCGGGTCAGTCCGGCGCGGTCGACGACCAGGAAGTCACCGGAGACGGCCGGTGTGCGCTCGCGTACGGCGGTGATCCGCACGGTGACCGCGCTGCCGTCCTCCAGCCGGACCAGGAAGGGACGGCGGGTGCCGTACGCCTCGGCGACGGACGGGGAGGCCAGGGCGGGGAGTTCGCCGTGCCGTCGCGTCAAGTCGCCGGCATCGAAGGCGCCCAGGCCCGTGTGCGTCGCCAACCGGCCGTAGCTGTCCGGGTCGACGGCCGCCAGTGCCACCGAGTCCTGGCCGTCCAGCGGCTTCGCCTGGTAGTCGATGCTCACCGGGGCCACCCCCCGCACCCCGGGCACGTCCCGTACGCGCGTGGCGAGCCCCGCGGGCAGGGGCGCGTCGGAGTCCACGCGGGCGTCCGCGCCGACGGCGAGCAGGGCCGCGCGGTCCCGGGTCGTGTGCACCCCGGAGAGGACCGAGCCGCCGAACGCGGCCGTGGTGAGCGCGGTCAGCAGGGCCAGCAGCGGCAGGACCGCCGACACGGAGGTGCGGCTCGCGCGGGCCAGCGACAGGTGGGCCACCGCTCCGCGCAGCCGGCGGGCCGGACGGCCGAGCCGGCGCAGGACGAAGGGGTAGGTGCGCAGCAGCACGAGCGCCGCGATCACCCCGACCAGCACCGGCGCCACCGAGATCAGCTGGCCGCCCGTCGCACCGCGCCGGCGCAGCGCCTCCACCGCACCGGCCGCGAGGACGAGCAGCGTCAGCTCGGCGACCGTACGGCGCCGGGACGGCCGTACCGTCGCCACGTCCTCGCGCGGGCCGCCGGCCACCCGCACCGCGCGGTGCGCGAGCGCGGCCCGCACCGGGAGGGCGGCGCAGGCGACGGCGGTGACGGCGAGGGCGGCGGCCACGGCGTACCCGGTGCGGCCCTCCGGGACCAGCGCCAGTGCCGCGCCGAGGCCGAGCGCACCCGCGGGTACGGCGACGACGGACGTCTCGGCCAGCAGGCGCCCGGCGAGGCCGCGCAGCGAGACGCCCCGGGCGCGCAGCAGGGCGAGTTCGGTGCGGCGGCGGTCGGCGGCCAGGCCGCCCGCCATCAGCAGGACCACGGCGGCGACCGTCCCGGTCCCGGCGGCGGCCACCGCGACCAGCGAGGAGATCCCGGAGCGCAGGCCGGAGAAACCGGCGAGGGCGTCGTCCAGGCCGGTGTCGACGTCGGCGCGCGGGTCGGTGACGGTCCGGGCCCGCTGCAGGCCGGGGCCCGACTCCAGGGCGGCGACGGCGGACTTCAGCCGGTCCAGGTCGTGGGCGCGCAGCCCGCCGAGGTCGGGGGCGAGGTTGAAGTACCGGGCGGGGTCGCCCGCGGTGCCGAGCAGGGCGGGCGCCGCGTCCGGCGGGAGCAGCAGCGCGCCGAGCCAGTACTGGACGGGGTCCGGGGCCGGCGGGGGCACGGTCACCAGGCTCGGGGTGCGCAGCAGCGGCTGGGTGGACCAGTAGGCGCCGGCCGGGTCGCGCGGGGTGAGGATGCCGGTGATCCGCACGGCGAGCGGGGGCCTGCCGACCCCGGGCACGTGGATGACCGAACCGGTCCTGATATGCAGGCTCCTGGCGGTGGCGGCGGTGACGGCGGCCTCCACGCCCGGGGTGCTGTCGGTCACCGGGCCGGACGTGCGCGGCAGCCGTCCCTCCCGCACCCGGGCGTGCCCGGCGAGGCCGCTCTGCGCGACCAGCGCGACATGGGCGGGCAGACCGCTCGGGCGCGGGATCCACGGGTCGGGCACCGGCGGCTTGGTCCGGGTGCCTACGCCGTACGCCGATTGGTCCCGGTCCACGGACAGCGGGGCACCCGCCGCGTCGAGCAGCTTCGCGTACTGCCGTTCCAGCGTGTCCGGCCGCAGCGCCGCCGCACGCTCGCCGGGCGCCGCGGCGAAGTCGGGCTGCGGGGCGGACACCGTGATCGTGGTGTGGACGGGGCCGGCCTCCCGCAGGGCACGCGCCAGCCCGGCGTCCTCGTACCGGTCGACCGCGCGCGGGAAGACCCCGGCCAGGCAGGCGGTCACCGCGACCAGCAGGGCGAGCGCGAGAGCCGCCCCGGGGGCGGACCGCAGCCGCGTCCGTACCCAGGGCGCGACCACCACGGTGACAGCACGCCGCACCTCACTCACCCCCTTGGTCCCGCAGCGCCCGCGCCGGGTCCGCGCGGCGCAGCGACAGGACCGCCGTGACCGCCAGCGGGGCCAGCGCGACGACCCCCAGCAGCAACAGGACCCGGCCCAGAGGGAGTTGGACCACAAGGGGCGGGTCCGGCCGGGTGGCCTGGGTGGTGAGGACGATCAACGGCAGGATCGCCCGGGCGAGTACGGCGCCCAGGGCCACGCCCACGGCGAGCGACAGCCCGACCAGGACCGTCTGTTCGGCGGCGACGGCGCGGGCCAGCCGCCGGCGCGGCACACCGAGCGCGCGCAGGACCGCGGACTCCGCGTCCCGCGCCCGCAGCGCCCCGGCGGCGGCCACGGCGAAACCGACCGCGGCGAGGGCCGCGGCCACCACGGCCGCCGCCGTGAACGCGGCCGTCGGACCCGCGCCGAACGGGTCGTCGCGCAGTTCGGCGGCGATCTCGTCCCGCACCACGACCTGCCCGGGATCCATGTCGGGCAGCGCCCGCACCGCCGCCGCGACCCCGGCCGCGTCGCCCGGCGCGGTCCGCAGCCACCACTCGGTCGGGGTGACGACGTCACCGTGGCGCGCCTCCAACACCCGCTCCGCGGCGCGCAGATCGAGCAGTACGGCACCCCCGTCGCCGTCACCCGTGTGCTCGGCGTCGGCGGCCGTCGTCGGCAGCGCCCGCACGGACCGTACGATCCGCACCGGCAGGCTCTGGCCGCCGATCGTCACGTCCACCCGCTGCCCGGTGCGGGCGCCCGCCGACGCGAGGAACCGGTCGGTCGCCACGGCGGTCACCTCGGGCGGCGCCGGGCGGGCGGCGCGCAGGTCGACCGTCAGGGAGGCCACGGTCCAGATGTCCGCGTCCGGGAGGTACCCGGTGCCGTAGGTAACGGTCAGCGGCCGGCCGGGCAGCACCTCGGGCCGGGTGGGGCTGGTCCTGGCATTGGGCACGGCAGCGCCGCCCGCCTCGGCGGCCGTGGTCCAGCGGGTGGGCAGGGAAAGCCGGCGGGTCTCGCCGTCGGTGCCCGTCGCCGCCAACTCCCGCACGGTGAAGCGGTGTCGCTCGGCGCGTTCGGCCGGCTGGCCCATGGTGAGCCGGAATCCGGTGAGGCTCAGCGGGCCGGCCCCGGAAGGCAGGTCCAGGGTGAGGACGTGGGCGCGGCCGTCGGTGGGCAACTGCCCGATCGGCAGGTCGTACGGCACCCCGTAGCTGTCCTCCAGCGTCACCGTCACGTCGGCGGTCGTACCGGGCCCGGTGGAGCTGCGCAGGCTCGCCGTCAGCCGCAACCGGGATGTGTGGGAGGGGACTTGGGCCCCGGCCGGTGCGTCCTTCGGGGTCAGCCCCGACAGCAGCCGCCGCGCCGGTACGTCAGCCAGGTCCCGGCGCATCAGCATCGTGTCCGCCGCCCGGGCGGTGTCCAGCGCGAGGACGGTCGCCGTACGGTCCCCGGAGAGCAGGTCCTGGGCGCGGACGGCGGGGGCGGCCGCACGGACGTGGGGCAGGCCCGCGTACAGGTCGGTGCGGCCGAGGTCACCGTCCCCGTCCGCCAGCACCCGCACCGGCGCCCCGGCACGGAAGTCGGCCTGGTCGTCCTGCGAGCGGCTCCAGGAGGAGGCCTGCCCGATGGCCAGCATGCCGAGCGCCACCGCGAGCACGAGCAGCAGCACCGGTCCGGCCCCGCGCGCGGTGCGCCGGCTGAACTGCCAGCCGACCAGCGCCGGCGTCAGTCCCCGCCCGGCCGCCACGCGCCGCTCCGCGAGCCTGGCGACCGGCGGCAGCAGCCGCAGCGTCAGCACGGTCCCGGCGAGCAGGGCCAGCGCCGGCGCGGCGACGAGCAGCGGATCGATGCCGAGCACCCCGCCCCGTCCGGCCACCACGGCGCCCGACGTCTGCTGCCCCAACTGCCAGTAGGCGACGCCGGCCACGGCCAGCAGCGCGAGATCGGCGCCCGCCTGGAGGGGGCCGGGCACCAGGCCGGCGCCAGGGGTACGACCGGCACCGGAGCGGATGGGGGAGCGGGTGCCGGGACGGGCCGTCGGGCCGCCACCCGCCGTCCGTCCCGTCCGCACCGTCCGAGCCGTCCGCCACGGTGCCGTGGCCCGGCGGCGGACCGTTGTCGCGCCCCGCTTGCCGCCCGTGCGCCCCGGCTCCCGTCCGGCACCCAGGGTGGGCAGTGTCGCGGCCGTCGCGCAGGCCAGGGCCACCGCCGCCGCCACCAGCCACACCCAGAGGCGGCCGGCCCGGGGGACGTCCAGGTGGAGGTGGAGCCGGCTCAGCGGGCCCCGGGAGGCCAGCAGGGTGGTGAGCGGGGTGGAGAGCAGGGGCGCGCAGAGGGCGGCGGGGAGCGCGAGGAGCAGCGACTCCGTGGCGGCCAGGACCGCGAGCCGGGTCCGGGAGGCGCCCCGGGCCCGCAGCAGCCGGGTCTCGGCCGCCCGTTCGGTGCTGAGCAGCCGCGCCACGAGCAGCAGCGCGTAGCCGGCGAGCAGGATCAGCTGGAGCGTGACGATCAGCAGGTTGGAGCGGGAGACGAGCAGGGAGCGGTCGATCCGGTCGAGGACGTCGGGCAACGAGGTCGACAACGCGGTCATCCCGCTCAGCACCGCCGACTTGCGCAGGCTGCCGCTGCCCGCGCGCGCGGCGTCCCGCAGCGCGCCGGTCCGCCCGGTCGTCAGCGTGCCGAAGTCGGCCGAGGCGAGCCAGGCGGTCGACCCGGTGCTCACCCGGCCGGCGGCGAGCACCGACGGGTCCGTGAGCAGGGGGCCGTACATCGTGAAACCGGACGTCTGCACGCCGCGCCCGCGCAGGTCGTCCAGCTGCCAGTACGGCGCCGTCACCGAGAGCGGGCGGTACAGCCCGGTCACGCGGACCCGCACGGACCGGCCGCCGAGCTGGTCGGACAACGTGATCCGGTCGCCGGGCTCCAGCCGGAGCCGGGCGGACACGGACCGGGGGAGCGCCACCTGGACCTCGGAACCCTCGGAACCGGCCTTCGCGGGTCCGGGGAGGCGGCCGGCGGTCATCCGCACCTGGGTGGGGTCCAGCGCCGCGAAGTACGTGAGGTCGGGATCGCCGGACCCCCCACCGGAGCCATCGCCGGGCCGGTCACCGGACCGTTCGCCGGCCGGGCGGAGCGAGCCGGGCAGGGCGTACGGCCCCGAGCGGCGCAGCGTCCGCACGGTCACCGGAAGCCCGTCGAACGTCTTCCGCGCCCCCGCCAGTACGGCCTGGTCGGCGGCCGTACGCCGGCCGGCGGGCACGTCGGCCTTGACGATCAGAGCGGTGTCGGCCGCGTTGCGCGGGTCGTCGAGCACGTGCCGCAGCGCCGCGTCGCCGATCGCGCCGGAGTAGGCCGTGAGCGTCGCCAGCACCGTCGTGGTCAGCAGCACCGTGAGCAGCATCGCGCCGAGCAGCAGCCGGTGGGCCCGCGCGCGTGAGACGACGAACCCCGTCACCCAGCCCCGCCCCCGCCCGCTTTGTCGTCGCGGGTCCCTTGTGGACCCTCCGGATCATCCGGACCTCCGCGGCGATGCTCGCAGAGACAACGGGCCCCGGGTAAGCGGTTGTCGAGCGGTCTATACCGGATCGTGACCGGAATCCGGTGCCGTACGGCCGGAATCCGACGTTCAGCGACCGGGTGCGGTCAGCCCGGGGTGTTGATCATCGACGCGGCCGCGTAGGTCAGGTAGTTCCACAGCGTCCGCTCGTGCTCCTCGGACAGCCCCAGTTCCTCGACGGCCACCCGCATGTGCTTCAGCCAGGCGTCGTGCGCGGCCCGGTCGACGGTGAACGGGACGTGCCGCATGCGCAGCCGGGGGTGACCGCGCTGCTCGCTGTACGTCGTGGGGCCGCCCCAGTACTGCATGAGGAACAGGGTCAGCCGGTCCTCGGCCGGGCCCAGGTCCTCCTCCGGGTACATCGCCCGCAGGGACGGGTCCTCGGCGACACCCTCGTAGAAACGGTGGACGAGCCGGCGGAAGGTCTCCTCCCCGCCGACCTGCTCGTAGAAGGTCTGCTCCTGAAGCGTGCCGCGCCGAATCTCATTCACGTGGTCCATGGTCTCAGACCGGGTGACCGAGGACTCCGGACGTAAGACCGCCCGGCCCCGGCCGCCCTACTGTGGACCCATGGGCGCCTACGACGCGGAGACCGGCCGGCTCGCCGCCGAGGCACGGGCCGAGCTGGTGCGCGAGATCGACGCCGACGGCGCCTTCGCGGAGGATCCCGTGTGGCGGCAGGCCTTCGCCGCCGTGCCCCGGCACGTGTTCGTGCCGTACTACTACGTGGGCGTCCGGGGCGGCTACGAGCGCCGCTGGGGCCAGAGCCCGGACCGGGCCGCGCGGGAACGCTGGGTGCGCGGTGCCTATGCCGACGCCCCGCTGGCCACCCGGCTGCGCGACGGCGAACTGCTCTCCTCCAGCAGCCAGCCCTCCCTGATGGCGCGGATGCTCGTCGCCCTGCGGGTCGAGGACGGCCACCGGGTGCTGGAGGTCGGCGCCGGCACCGGCTACAACGCGGCGCTGCTCGCCCACCGGCTCGGCGACGACGACCTCGTCACCACCGTCGACCTGGAACCGGAGATCACCGAGTCGGCCCGGACGCACCTGGCCGCCGCCGGTCACCACCCGGCGGTCGTCACCGGCGACGGGGCGCGCGGGGTACCGGAACGCGCCCCCTTCGACCGGATCATCGCCACCTGCGCGCTGCCCACCGTGCCGCGCGCCTGGCTCACCCAGTGCCGTCCCGGGGCCTGCGTGCTGGTGCCGCTGGCCACCGGGCTGCTCGCGCTGACCGTGCGGGACGCCGGGCACGCCGAGGGCCGCTTCCTGTCCACGCCGGCCTACTTCGTCCCACTGCGCGGCGAGGGCCGCGCCGAGGCCGGCCCGGTGTCGCTGAGCGGGCTGCCGGCCCGGGCGCGCGAGCAGGAGTCGTTCCACTTCCTGCTCGGCCTCGCCGGGGCCGCGCTGAGCCCGGTGGACGCCTACGCCCTGTGGGAGCGCACGGGCATGCCGGACCGCGAACGCTACGGCGTCACGATCGCCCCCGGCACCACAGGTGCCGGGCACGCGCGGGCATGGCTGGACGACCCGGAGGGCCCGAACACCTGGCCCCTCCCGTAACCGCCCGGCCGGCGGCCCATACGGTCCGGGCCGCCGCGTGCGTGGTCAGCCGTGGCGGACCGTGATCGTCGTCCAGGCGCCCACGTGCACGCGGTCGCCGTCCTGTAGCGGCACCGGCACGAAGGGCTGGATCGGCTCGTCGCCGCCGTTGACCGTCGTCCCGTTCGTCGAGTTCTGGTCGACGACCGCCCAGGTGCCGTCGGGCTGCTGCACCAGCACCGCGTGCTGGTGCGAGACGCCCGGGTCCTCAGGCGGCACCGACAGGTCGATGTCCGGGGTGTCTCCGGTGGAGTGCCGGCGCCGTCCGATGGTCACCTGGTTGCCGGTGAGGGCGCGCTGCTGCTCGGGGGAGTAGGCGGGCAGGTTCAGGCCCGCCGCCTCCGGACCGGAGCGGTGCATCATCGCCATGAAGTACTCGCGGTCCGGGCCGATCGTCGCCGTCCAGCCGGCCGACGGCCGCGAAGCCTGCGGGAAACCGGGAACGGACGGGGCCTGGTGGGCACCGGCGGGCGGGTAGCCGTAGCCGCCGCCCGGACCACCGGCGGACCCCGACGGGCCGGGCTGGCCGGTCGGCGGGGAGATCACCCAGTCGTCGTCTCCGCCACCGAAGGCCGGGCCGCCGGCCGGGGGCCGGCCGGTCTCCTGCGGGAACGCGGGCGGGGCGGGCGGCCCGGCCTGCTGGAACGCCTGCGGGGGGCCGCCCGCCGCGGCGCCGGGGCCGGACGGGGTCGGACCGGGCGGCGGCGGAACCGGACGCGAGGGGTCGGCGCCGAACACCGAGGGGCCGGAAGCACCGGGCGGGCCGGGGGGAGTCGGGGCGCCGGGGCCCCCGGGCTCACGCCCGAACGGCGGCGGACCGGCGGGACCACCCTGACCGCCACCGAACGGCGGCGGGCCGGACGTCTCTCCCTGGCCACGGCCGAAGGGCTGCTGGCCGGCGGGGTCGCTCTGGCCGCGACCGAACGGCGGCTGGCCGGACGTGTCTCCCTGGCCGCGACCGAACGGCGGTGGGCCGGCGGGGTCGCTCTGACCGCCACCGAAGGCGGAGGGGCCGGACGGGTTGCCGGGTCCCTGGCCGGGCCCGGCAACGAAGCCGGAAGGGCCACTGGGGCCGCCAGGACCACCGGGCGCCTGGCCCGGGCCACCACCGAAGCCGGGGCCACCAGGCCCGCCGGGCGCACCAGGTCCCTGACCCGGGATGCCCCCGACTCCCGGCGGCGGACCGCCCGGACGGCGGCCGTCGCCGAAGCCGGACGGGCCCGCGGGGCCGCCCGGGCCCCCGGGACCCTGCTGGCCGGCCGGGCCGCCCGAGGTCGGCGGCGGGCCGGACGGGCGGCGCTCGGAGGCGAACGGCGTCGGGCCCGAAGGCTCGCTGCCGAAGGACGGGATCGGCTCGGCGGGCCGGTTCACCTGCGAGGGCCGCGAGCCCTGGTACTCGTACCCGTCACCGCCGCCGTACGTCGCGCTCGGCGGCTGGAAGCGGGGCTGGGCCGGGCGCGGCGCGGCCGGGGTGTACGACGTGGCCGTGTTGGTCAGGAAGTTCCACCGGCACTCCTCGCAGAACGGCGCGCCGCCCTCACGGGGCGTACGGCACTGCGGGCACAGTTCCGGTTCCGGGTCGGGCACGGCCGACAGATGCGGGCGGCCACCACCGGGCTGACCCGGGCCTCCGGGGCCGGGCGGCGGGAAGCCGTAGCCGCCACCGGCGGTCGGCGGCGGGGGAGGGGGCGGAGGTACGGCACCGGCCATGCGGTGACCGCAGACCTCGCACCAGTCGTCGGAACCCGACTGGTGTCCGTTCGGGCAGGTCGGCATGTCGGCGCTTCCCCTTCTCCTAAGGGTCCGTGGTACTCGCTTGCAAGGGTCACTTCTTCACGCGAACGGTCTTGGTGGACCGGGTTTCGAGAGTCATCTCGTCGGCTTCCGCGACCTTCGCCTTCAACCGCACAGTACCTGTCGCCGCGTCGACCACGTCCACCACCTTCGCAAGCAGTTTCGCAGTATCCGCGTTCCCCGACGCCCCGGCGAGCTGAACCGCCCGCCCCAGTTTGGCCGTTGCTCCGTCGAAATCGCCTGCTTTGCGCAGATCGAGCCCTTGCTGGATGACCTGTGCCAGTTCGGCCTGGCCGGTGTAGTGCGCGACCTGGGGATTGATCGAGGTCGAGGCGGTCATGTCGTCGGTCCACACGGCCCGTACGAGCCCCTGCGCCCCGAGGTTCTGTACCGTTCCGTCTGTTTCCGGGATGACCAGCGAGACCCTGGCGGCGAGCATCTCCCGGCCGATACCGGCCGGCGGGACCTCGACGCAGAGGTGGTAGTCGCGGGACTCGTCGCCCCAGGAACCTGTCGGATAGTCCCCGGCGCGCGGCCCGGCCTGCGTGCGACGGCCGGTCAACTCCTCGACTGTGGGCGCGACTTGCTTGACGAAGCGGATGCTCGTGCCGACCGGCGTCCACACCCTGAGGGCGACGTCGGCGACCTCCTTGCCCATCGCCGTCTCCATCATCCGCGTGAAGTCGGCGGCGAGCGCGGCCGGATCGGCCACGATGTCGGCGGTGCCGAGCAACGCGGAGGCGATCCCTGTGACTTCTTTCACTTCCCAGTCGGTGCCCACGCCCCGCGCGTCACACGTGAACCGGCCGGCGCAGGCGTCGAGCGCGGACTTCAGGTCCGCGGGCGCCTCGTGCTCGTTGCGGCCGTCGGTGAGCAGGATGCCGTGCCGGATGGCGACGTCCGCCGAGGCGAGCAGGCGGTCGGCGAGCCGCAGCCAGGTGCCGATGGCCGTACCGCCGCCCGCGCTCAGCCGGCGCAGCGCCTCCCTGGCCTCGGCGCGGGTGCGCGCGTCGGCGACCGCGAGGCGCCCGCCGCCCGGATAGACCTCCGTGGCGACGTGCGTGCCGCCGATCACCGCGAAGTGGACGCCGTCGCGCAGGGTGTCGATCGCGGCGGCCGTGGCGTCACGGGCGTTGCGCATCTTGGCCGGCGGGTAGTCCATGGAGCCCGAGCAGTCCACCATGACCGCCACGGCCGCCGACGGGCCCTGCCCCGGCCCGTACAGGTGCGGGGCGGTGACGGCGCTGCCGATCGTGCCGCCGCCGGTCGCCGACACCGTGACGATCGCGTTGACCTCGCTGCCGCCCTCGGGCAGGTACTCGTTCTGGTAGACGTCCATCGAGAACTGCGGCACGTTCGACTTCGCGAAATTGGCCATGACTGATCGAATCCCCCTCGAATCCCCCTCGGACACCTGGCCGGTGTGAGGCGGTGACGTGGACGGTCCGGTCCCCTCCGGTCCGTCGGTTCTCTCCCCTGTCCGGCCTCAGGCCGATCCTGCCCCGTGCGGCGGCGCGGGGAACGGCAGGATCGCCACTGTTACGTTGTCGTGGCCCCCGCCGTCGAGCGCGTGTCCGACCAGGACCCGCGCGCTGTGCAACGGGCGTTCGGCCGCGTCCGGGGGCACGACGTCGGCCATCTCCCCGGCCGTCTCGGCGTAGTTCCACAGACCGTCGGTGCAGACCACGACGACTCCGGGCCGGTCCGGTTTGAACGACGCGGTGTGCGGCTCCAGTTCGTAGGCGTCGGCGCCGAGCCAGCCGGTGATCGCGTGGGCGCGCTCGTCGGCGTAGGCCTCCGCCTCGCTCATCAGGCCCGCGGCGACCATCTGGGCGGCCCAGGAGTCGTCCTCGGTGAGCCGGGCCGTGGGCGTGCCGCGGTCGTCCGGCACCCAGTAGGCGCGGCTGTCGCCGACCCAGCCGACCACCAGGAGCCCGGCGGCGACCACCGCGCCGACGATCGTGCACGCCGGGGCGTTCTGGTGCGGGTCGTGCTCCCGCGCCGGGTCCGGTTCCCCGGCGAGGGCGTTCACGGCCTGCGAGGCGGCGATGATCGCCTCGTGCATCGCGGCCTGCGGGTGCGTGCCGCGCGGCAGGGCGGCCAGCAGGGTCTCGCCGGCGGCCCGGGACGCGGCCAGGGAGGCCTCGTCGGGGCGGGTCGCCGAGGACACGCCGTCGCAGACGATCGCTAGGACGGCCGGGGTGCCGTCGGGCAGCGCGGCGATGTCGACGGCGAAGGCGTCCTCGTTGCGGTGGTGGCGCAGCCCGCGGTCGCTGACGGCGGCCACCGGACCCGACTCCCGCTCCATGTGGTCGCGTTCCCGTGGCTGGGCGTGCCCGCAGTTCTCGCAGTACCCGTCGCTGTCCACCCGCCCGGCCCGGCAGGCCACACACACCTGCGCCGAACCATCGCCGACGGCGGCCTCCGCCGAACCGGCTTCACCGGCACCAGCGTCGGCCCCGCCGGCATCCGCGTCGGCGCCCGGGACGGCCGCCCGGGGGTCCGGCGCCTGGAGCGGGTAGTCGTCGGGCTGCGGCGCACGGTCGAAGCGGACACCGGGGGCCGGTACTTGCTCCTGACCGGACTCGGACGTACCCGGCCCACCCGGCCCACCCGGCGCACCCGGCGTACCCGGCCCACCCGGCGCACCCGGCGTACCCGGCCCACCCGGCGCACCCGGCGCACCCGGCGTGCCCGGTCCGCCCGGCGCACCGGCCCCCTCCGGGGTGCCCGAGGGCTCGCCGCCCCCGGCCGCCATCAGCGGCTGTCCGCTCAGCGGGGAGCCCCCCGAGTCCGTGCCCGGCAGGTCGGTGGGCAGATGGACGGGCGGCTGGGCACCCGAGCCGGCCGGACGGGCGGCTGGCCAGTCCACATCGCCACCCTCCCCGCCCTCACCGGCCACATCGGCACCGGCCGTGCCGGGCCCGTCGGCCACGGCCGTGGCCGCCCCGGTCAGCGGGCCCGGGCCGGCGCCCGCGGCCGTGGTTCTCCCCACCGCCGACGCGGTCATCGTCAGCGTCGGGTGGTCCCGCGGCGGTTCGGGTACGACGGACAGGTCGTACCCGCACGCGCCGCAGAACAGGTCACCCGGTTCGAGCGGTTCCGCGCAGCTCGGGCACTTGGCCAGTGCGGCCTGCTGGGGCATCTGCGACATCGACTACACCCACGTCCGGGGGCGGTAACGGTTCGCCCGTTCCACCAGTTCGATCCTCTCCTCGCCGCCGGGCGCCAGCCGGGCCAGCGTGCGGTAGGCGCGCTCCAGGCCGAAGCGGAGGCCCCGCTCGTCCAGGCCGCTGCCGAGCAGTACCCGCCCACCGGTGGCCGGCCCTGCGCCCTCACCCGTGGAGAGTATCCAGTCCAGCGCGCAGCCGAGCACCTCGGCCGACAACTGCTCGCGCCGGGCCGGGTCCAGGCCGTACGCCTTGAGCGCCTCGACCTGGCCGGCGGCGGCGGTCAGGTCGTCCAGGAACGGTACGTCACCCGCGGCGGCCGTGCGCTCCCGCAGCCGGGCGCGGACGGCCGCCACCCGGGCCGCCGTGTAGTGGATGGACGACTCCGGCACCGACTCCAGCGTCCCCACGGCCCCGGTGCGGTCGCCGCCCGCGAGCCGCACCCGGGCCAGCCCGAACGCCGCGCTCACGAAGCTCGGGTCGGTCGCCCACACGAGGTGGTAGTACTCGGCGGCGTTGTCCAGCTGCCCCAGCACCTCCGCGCACAGGGCGAGGGCCAGCTTGGGCGCGGCCTCGCCGGGGAAGGCGTCGTAGACCGCGTCGAAGGAGAGCGCGGCGCCCTCGAAGTCACCGGTCACCAGGGCGGCCACGCCCCGGTACCACACCACCCGCCAGTCCTCGGGCTGTTCGTCCTCCAGCTTGGCCAGGGACATCAGCGCGGACTGGTGGTCGCCGCTCTCCAGCCGGGCCCGGACCTGGCGCAGCCGGGTCTCGACCGTGCGCACCGGCGCCGCGTCCAGGGCGGCGAGCAGCTCGGCCGGCGCGGACGCCATCAGGCCCGCCAGGAAACCGGCGTTGGGGTCGCCCGGGTCGACCAGCGGGACGGGCAGGGCGAGCGCGGCGGCGGGCACGTCGACGGGTCTGACCAGCGATGCCGGCGGCAGCGCGGCCGGCGCGGGGGCGGTACCGCCCGCGGTGGTCTGCCGGGCGCCGAGCCGGGACACGTCCCCGGCGTCCGACGGGAACAACACGGTGTCGGGCACCCGGACCTCGGGCCCGAACAGCGTCGACAGAGCGGGCCGCGCCTGCCCGCTCTGCAGCGAGACGACCTCCCGCAGCACCCCGGTCAGCTGCTCGGCCATCTCCTGCGCGGAGGCGAACCGGCGGGCCGGGTCGGGGTCGGTGGCGCGGACCAGGAGCCGGTAGAACGACTCGTACCGGCGGAAGACCTCGATGGTGTCCGGGTCGGGCAGGGAGTCCACGTAGACGTTCGTGTACCCCTGGAAGTCGAACGTGAGCACGGCGAGCGTACGGCCCACCGTGTACAGGTCGCTGGCCACCGAGGGGCCGACCTCGGCGACCTCCGGACCCTGGTAGCCGACCGTGCCGTAGATCGCGGACTCGTCGTCGTCCATGCGGCGCACCGCGCCCATGTCGATCAGCTTCAGCTGGTCCTCGGTCTGGATGGCGTTGTCGACCTTGAAGTCGCAGTACAGCACGTTGCGGCTGTGCAGGTGGCCGAGCGCCTCCAGCGCCTCGATGCCGTACGCGCAGGCCTGCTCCACCGGCAGCGGATCGCGGCGGCCGTCCGGGGTGCGGCGGGCGTTGGCGATCTCCTTCAGGGACTTGCCGCCCACGTACTCCATGACGATGTAGCCGTCGAGGGAGCCGGTGCGCTGGTCCAGGTGCTCCACGAAGTTGTAGATCCGCACGATGTTGGCGTGCTCGATCTCCGCGAGGAACCGCCGCTCGGAGATCGCGGCGGCCATCGCGTCCTGGTCGCCGGTGTCCAGCAGACCCTTGAGCACGACCCACCGGTCGGACACGGCCCGGTCCACGGCCAGGTAGATCCAGCCGAGCCCGCCGTGCGCGAGGCAGCCCGCGACCTCGTACTGGCCGTGCACGATGTCCCCGGTCTTCAGCTTCGGCACGAACGAGTACGGGTGCCCGCACTTGGTGCAGAACCCCTCCGTGCGCCCCGGCCGCTCCCCGCGGGCCCGCCCCACCGGCGCCCCGCAGTCCGAACGCGAGCAGAACCGCTTGCGCTCGGGCACCTCCGGGTGGTCCAGCACCATCGCGCGCGGGTCGGGCCGCGGCACCTGCGGCACGCTCACCAGTCCGGCGCCGAGCCGGCCCCGTGTGGAGGTGCCGGACGCCGAGCCGGAGCTGCGCACCGACACCGAGCGGCCGGTCGACGTGCCGGACAGCGACCGCGACAGCCGCCCCGACACCGAGCGCCGCGACTTCGACGACTGAGACGACGTACGGGAGCTGCGCGCGCTGGAGTGCGAACCACTGCCCCGCGAGGAGCCCTTGGTGACGCCGGTGGGCGGCGAGCCGACCATGCCGCTCGTGGACACGACCGGGGCGAGCCCGCACGTGTCGCAGTACAGCTCGCCGCCGCCCACGTCCTCGTACGAGCCCTCGCAGCCCGGCCGCTGGCAGTTCTGCCCGGCCTGACTCATGACCGCTCCCCCCTGTCGTCCTCCGGCACGCGCGGGGTGCCGAGCAGTTCCTGGGCCGCCCGCTGGTAGCGCAGCACGGCCTGTTCGGCGACGCGCAGGTCGCAGGGCGCGCTCCACAGCATGCGCCGGGCCGTGTCGTACCGCTCGACGAGCAGCGTGTCCTCGGCGTACCCGAGGCGGGCCACCTTCGCCTTGTACGCGTCGAGCCGGCCGCGCAGCTCCGCCCGGACCGCGAGCGGCGCGGTGACCGCCGTCAACGACTCGCGGGCCCGCAGCAGTTCGTCCTCCGCCTGCTGCTCCAGGGCCTCCAGCAGCGGGGAGAGCCGGTGCCACTGGGCCTGCCTGCGGTACTCGGCGGCCGCCGCCAGCCGCTCCTGGAGCACGGTCGGTGGCCCGCTGACCACCGGCACCTCCGTCGCCGCGATCTTCGCGAGCACCTCGCCGCGCGCGGTGCGGGCCTCCGCGAGGGTGCGGTCCGCGCGGGACAGCACGTCCCGCAGCCGGATCAGCCGCGCCTCCGCGTCCTGCCGGACCGTCAGCACGGCCTCGATCTCGCGGCGCACGTCCTCCAGGGCGCGCGCCTCGCGGTCGTACACCGTGGTGTCCGGGCGGCCGCCGCCAGGGGCCGAACTGCCCTCGGCCGGCACCCAGAAGGCGAGCGGGTCGGAGACCACGTCCTCGCGCAGCGCCGTCAGCGTCCGGGTGATGTGCTCCAGGTCGTCGCCCGCCGGGTGCTCGCCGGGGCGCACGCCCACCGAGTGCGCGAGCCGGCGGGTGCGCTGGAGCTCGGCGGCGAGCAGATCGATCCGGGCGGGCAGCGCCGACCACACCGCGTCGGCGGCGACGACCAGGTCCAGCGAGGACGCGTACAGCTCGTTCATCCGGTCCACCAGCGCGGTCAGCGAGTAGCTCTCGCTGAGCCGCCCGGCGCCGGGCACGGCGACGGTCTCGCCGCGCAGCAGCCCCGTCAGCTCCACCAGGTCGTCCCGGCTGGACCAGCGGCGCCGCGAGCGGATCTCCCGGGCGGAGCGCAGCGCGGCCGCGTACGCGTCGAAGCAGGCCCACAGCAGCGTGATCGCCGCGTCCGCGGCGGCCCAGCGCTCCTGAGTGACGCCGGTCAGCGCGGCGCCCTCCAGGAGCCTGCGGCCCGCGTGGTCCTGGAGGGCGAGCAGCGACGTCTCGATCGCCTCGTGCTCGGCGCCGAGCCGCGCCAGCGCACGGTCCACCTCGTCCCGGTCCATCACCGGCCCGGCGGGGTCCGTGACGCCCATCGATCACCTCTCGCTGCTGTGTGGCGGGCCTGGTGCGGCCCCGGTCGGTCGGCCTCGGGGTTCAGCTCGTGCGCAGGTACCGCGGCGCGGGCGGCTCGGACGGTCCCGAGTCACTCCCCAGTGTCGCCGACAGCCATGTGTCGTAGGACTTCTGCCAGCCGTTCGCCCGGTAGTCCACCAGGACGCGGTTGACCCGGCGTACCAGATCGGAGGCGTCCTTCTTCATCGCCACGCCGTAGTACTCGGTGGTGAACGGCGTGCCCTTCAGTTCGACCGTCGGGTCCTGGGCGGCCTGGCTCGCCGCGAGCGCGCCGTCGGTGACGACCGCGTCGACCTCGCCGAGCTGGAGCCGGACCAGGCAGTCCAGCTGGTTGGGCACGGTGGTGGACAGGTCCGTGGACGCGGGCAGCCGGCCCGACCTGCGGTCGGCGTCGAGCTTGGCCAGCGCGGTCGAACCGGCCGCCGTACAGACCTTCTTGTGCGCGAGGGAGTCGTCGTACCCGGTGATGGACGACGACTTGGGCGCCAGCACCTGCTGCCCGGTCTTGAAGTAGGGCGCGGAGAACGCGACCTGGTTCAGCCGGTCGCACGTGATGGTCATCGTGCGCACCACCATGTCGACCCGGCCGTTCTGGATCGCGGGGATGCGCTGGCTGGTCGGTATCGCCTTGAACTGCACCGCGTCCGGGTCGCCGAGTATGTCCGCGGCGATCCGGTGCACGAGGTCGATGTCGAAGCCCTCCAGCTCCGCGCCCTCGGTGTTCGGGTTGCGGTAGCCCCAGCGGTAGCTGTTCTGGTCGATGCCGACGACCAGTTTGCGCTTGGCGCCGGTACGGGCCTTGATGGCGTCGATCGTGGGCCCGTCCGCGCCGGACGGCGCCAGCGTCTGGTTCTGCGCCTGGTCCTCCCGGCAGTCGCCGGCGCGTGCCTGCCGGCCGCTCGCCACGCCCGGCCCGGCCGTGGCGTCCGCCTCCGGGGGCGAGGACTGGGTGCGGGGGAGCAACAGGACGAACGCCAGCGCCAGCGCGCACAGCACCGCCATGGCGCCGACCCCGCCCCAGCCCCGCAGGGAGGCCCGTGCACGTGCCGCGTACATCGTCATGCCCCCTGTCACCGGTACTCCGAAAGCCTGCGCCCGATGCCGGCCACCGCTCCCGCCGCACCGAGCACGCCCAGCACGGCCGCGCCGATCGGCAGCCCCGTCATCGCGTCCCGGCCGTCACCGGCCGCCCGCTGGAACTCGGCCTGTTCGTGGTCGATGGCCCCGGCGAGGTTCTTGTCGACGCTGTCGAAGCACGCGCCGGTGGCGTCCTTGCCGCCGATCACCTTGTCCAGCGCCTGCTGGTAGTTGCCGTTCTCGTCGTCGGCGCGGGCGGCGGCGTGCCGCTGCTTCCACACCGCCATGTTGCCCTGGGCCGCCCGCACCGGCCGGGTGCCGGCCGTGTCGTCGGCGAGCTTCCCGGCCGCGGTGAGGCCCTTGCCGAGGACGGTCATGTCCTGGTCGAAGTCGTAGTAGTAGGCGTCGTACGTCCTGCCGTCGACCGTGACGGTCTCGGCGCCGCGCGAGACCAGGCTCAGGTTCTCGTTGCCGCGCGCCTTCAGGGAGGCGATGCGGGCGTCGTGCAGGACGTTCAGGGAGCGGATCCCGTGGTCGTAGGAGCCGTCCAGCTCGGCGCGCGCCACCGCGTGGCCGATCACCAGCCACAGCAGGGCCACCGCGGTGGCGCCGGAGGCGGCCACCAGACCGTGGTTGAGGACGCGGTTGGTGCGCCGGTACGTGCGGTGCTGGGCCCAGCCGAGCGCGGCCAGGGCGAGCAAGCCGAGCGCGATCGCCGCCCACGGGTACGGCGTCGCGTTCCCGTAGTCGGCGTCCAGGCGCTGGTTCTCCTTGGTGTAGAGGTCCTCGGCGGCCGGGAGCATGTCCTTCTGCATCTTCTCGTTCGCGTACCGCAGATAGGCGCCGCCGACCGGATAGCCCTGCCGGTTGTACGTCCGGGCCCGCTCGACCAGGCCCTTGTACTCCGGCAGCAGCTTGTTCAGCCGGGCGATGGTCGCCTCGGAGGACGAGCCCGGTTCGGCGTTGGCGGCGGCCGTGACCAGTCCCGAGGCGGCCGTACGGATGTCCTTCTCGTAGCGGTCGCGGGAGGCCGCCGTCTCCTGCCCGCCCGCCAGGAACCCGCTGGACGCGGCCGTGTTGGCGTCGGCCAGCGAGCGGTAGATGGCGGCGGAGCCGGAGCTCAGCGGCTGGCTGCGGTGCAGCACGTCGTCGGCGGCGGCCGCCCGCTCCGAGGTCTGCCACGCGGTGACCGCCCCGAACGCGACGACCAGCAGGGCGAGTACGGCACCGATGACGCGCAGCCGGCCCGGCTCGGTCGTCACGGCCGCCCGCAGCCGCTCGGCGCCCTCGGCGAGGGCGGTACGGCGGGCGGGCGGCACGAGGGACAGGGGGCCGGGGGCCCCGGCGGAGGCGGGCGGTGCGGGCTGGGGAGGCACGGCGGGCAGGGCGGGACCCGCCACTGGTGGCGCCGCGCTGTGCTTCGGCGGGTGTGTCACTCGACCTCCCCCTGGTCATCCGGTCGCCGCACAGTATCGCCCCCCGACGGGCATGCTGCACGAGCCTCCGGCGGAGGGGGCGTTTTCTCTCCGGCACCCCTGCCCATGGAAACGCGGTGGGGACACACCTGGTTCCCCGGGGCCGCCGCCCCCGGACCCCCGCTTCGGCCTCCGGCCTCGTCCTCGAACGCCGGACGGGCTGATCGGAAGCCCGGTCACCTCAGTTCTCCCAATAAGCCCTCGCCCGCCGCTGGGCCCCCGTCCCGGCCCCCAGCCGGTCGAGGCCCAGCAGGGCGGCGCCCAGCACCGGGCGGGCCGTGACGACCCGGACGTCCGCCTTCGGGGCCCAGCCGGCCAGCCGTTCCCGGATGCCGTCGTCCAGCTGGGCGTGACCCGCCGTCAGGACACTGCCCCCCAGCAGCACCGGGGTCTCCTCGTCCAGCAGGTCCAGCCGGGTCAGGGCCACCGTGGCCATGGTGGCCACCTCCTCGGCGAGCCGGCCCACGACCGAACGGGCCACCGGGTCGCCCTGCGCGGCCGTCTCGAACAGCACCGGCGTCAACTCGTGCCGCCGCGCGTGTTCCACCTTCTCCAGATGCAGGGCCTCGATCAGCGCGTACATCGTCGGCAGCCCGAAGTGCGCGGGCAGGGTGCGGGCCAGCGCGGTCGGCTCGCCCCGCCCGTCCTCCGCGCGCGCGGCGTGCCACAGCGCCTCCTCGGCCAGCCCCCAGCCACCGCCCCAGTCCCCGGAGATGCGGCCCAGCGCCGGGAAGCGGGCGGTGCGGCCGTCGGGGCGCATGCCGACGCAGTTGATGCCGGCCCCGCACACCACGGCCACGCCCCGGGGCTCGGCGACGCCCGCGCGCAGGATCGCGAACGTGTCGTTGCGGACCTCCACCGACGTGCCCCACGCGCGCGCGTGCAGCGCGGCCGCCAACTGCTCCTCCTCCACGGGCAGATCGGCGTTGGCGAGACACGCGGACAGGACGTCGACCCCGGTCACGCCCGCCTCGCCGAACGCCCGTCCCACCGGTTCGGCGAGGGCGTCCAGCGCGGCCGCCACGCCCACCGTGGGCGGCCGGAAGCCGCCGCCGCGCGCGGTGGCCAGCACCTCCCCGTCGGCGCCGACCACGGCCACGTCGGTCTTGCTGTTGCCCGCGTCGATGGCGAGGACCCTCGCGGTGTCGGTTGCGGTCAGGCCCACGCGAGATGCTCCCGGTTGTGCGCGATCAGTCGGTCGGTGAGGGTGTCGGCGTAGGCGTACTGGCCGATCAGGGGGTGGGCGAGCAAGGCGCGGAATACGCGGTCCCGGCCGCCGCGCAGGGCCGCCTCCAGGGCCAGGTCCTCGTACGCCGTCACGTTCGCCACCAGGCCCGCGTACAGCGGGTCCAGCTCCGGCACGGGCAGCGGGGCGGTGCCGGACGTGCCGACGGCCGCCTGCACCTCGATCACCGCGTCGTCCGGCAGGAACGGCAGCGTCCCCTTGTTGAGCGTGTTGACCACCTGGTAGGGGCTGCCCGCGCCGCCGAGCAGGGCCGCCGCCAGGTCCACGGCCGCCTCCGAGTAGTAGGCGCCGCCCCGCTTGGCCAGCAGAGCCGGCTTCTCGTCGAGGGCCGGATCGCCGTACATCGTGAGCAGTTCCTTCTCCATGGCGGCGACCTCGGCCGCCCGGGACGGCTTGGTGCGCAGCTCGTCGACGACCTGGTCGTGCGCGTAGTAGTAGCGCAGGTAGTACGACGGGACGACGCCGAGCCGGTCCAGCAGCGCACGGGGCAGCCGCAGGTCGTCGGCGACGGTGTCGCCGTGCTCGGCGAGCAGCTTGGGCAGCACGTTCGCGCCCTCGGGGCCGCCGAGGCGCACCCCCGTCTCCCAGGTGAGGTGGTTCAGGCCGACGTGGTCCAGGTGCACGTCGGCCGGGGTCACCCCGAGCATGGCGGCGAACTTGCGCTGGAGCCCGATCGCCACGTTGCACAGGCCGACCGCCCGGTGACCGGCCTGGAGGAGGGCGCGGGTGACGATGCCGACCGGGTTGGTGAAGTCGATGATCCACGCGCGTGGGTTGGCACGCCGGACCCGCTCGGCGATGTCCAGGACCACCGGGACGGTGCGCAGCGCCTTGGCGAGGCCGCCGGCGCCGGTGGTCTCCTGGCCGACGCAGCCGCAATCCAGCGGCCAGGTCTCGTCCTGCTGCCGGGCCGCCTGCCCGCCGACGCGCAGCTGGAGCAGCACCGCGTCGGCGCCGTCGACGCCCGCGTCCAGGTCGGAGGTGGTGACGATCCGTCCGGTGTGGCCCTGCTTGGCGAAGATGCGGCGGGCCAGTCCGCCCACCAGTTCCAGCCGCTCGGCGGCCGGGTCGACGAGGACCAGTTCCTCGATGGGCAGGGTGTCGCTGAGCCGGGCGAAGCCGTCGATGAGTTCGGGGGTGTAGGTCGAGCCGCCGCCGACCACGGTGAGTTTCATACAGACATCAACCCTTTACTCCGGTGAGCGTGACGCCCTCGACGAACGCCTTCTGGGCGAAGAAGAACACGAGGATCACGGGGGCCATGACGAGCACCGTCGCGGCCATGGTGAGGTTCCAGTCGGTGTGGTGGGCGCCCTTGAAGGACTCCAGGCCGTAGCTGAGGGTCCAGGCGCCGGGATTCTCGGACGCGTAGATCTGCGGGCCGAAGTAGTCGTTCCAGGCGTAGAAGAACTGGAACAGGGCGACGGCCGCGATGCCGGGCTTCGCCATCGGCAGGACGACCTTCAGCAGGGTGCGCAGGTCGCCGCAGCCGTCCACCCGGGCCGCGTCCAGGTACTCGTTCGGGATGGTCATCAGGAACTGCCGCAGCAGGAAGATGGAGAACGCGTCGCCGAACGCCATCGGGATGATCAGCGGCCACAGCGTGCCCGACAGGTCCAGCTGCTTCGCCCAGAAGAGGTACATCGGGATGATGACGACCTGCGGGGGCAGCATCATCATCGAGATCACCAGCATCAGGGCCAGGTTGCGGCCCCGGAAGCGGAACTTGGCGAGGGCGTACGCCACCGGGATCGACGACACGACGGTGAGCACGGTGCCGAGACCGGCGTAGATCAGTGTGTTCTTCCACCAGGTGAGGAAGCCCGGGGTGTCGAGCACGGCCTTGTAGTTGCCCCACTCCCACGTGTGCGGGACGAGGTCCCGGCTGAGGGCCTGGCTGTCGCTCATCAGCGAGGTGAGGAACACGAACACGAAGGGGAGGGTGAAGAACAGCGCGGCGGCGACCCCGAGGGAGTGGACGGCGACCCACTCCAGCAGCGCCCGGCGCTTCGCGGTCCGCTCGGCGGCGTACGACACCGGGGGCGCGGGCCGCACCGGCTTGTCCAGTACCTGGGTCATGGTCAGTCACCTGCCTGGATGAGACCGCCCCGGCGCCGCATCAACAGCGCGGTGAACGCCATCGACAGGGCGAACAGCACCAGGGCCACCACACACGCGGAGCCGTAGTCGAAGCGCTGGAAGCCGAGGTTGTAGACGAGCTGGGGGAGGGTGAGCGTGGACTTGTCCGGGTAGCCGGGCTCGAACTGGGTGCCGGCGCCCTGGATGACACCGGAGGCGACCTTCCCGGCGATCAGCGGCTGCGTGTAGTACTGCATGGTCTGGATCACGCCGGTGACGACGGCGAACATCACGATCGGCGAGATGTTCGGCAGGGTGACGTACCGGAACCGCTGCCACGGGGAGGCCCCGTCCAGCTCGGCCGCCTCGTACTGCTCGGTCGGCACGTCCAGCAGCGCGGCCATGAAGATGACCATCAGGTCGCCGATGCCCCACAGCGCGAGCAGGGTGAGGGCCGGCTTGGACCAGGTGGGGTCGTTGAACCAGCCGGGCGCCGGGATGCCGACCTTCTCCAGGATCGAGTTCACAGGTCCGGTCCCCGGGTTGAGCAGGAACGCGAAGGCCATGGTGGCCGCGACCGGCGGGGCCAGGTAGGGCAGGTAGAACAGGGTGCGGAAGACACCCGTCGCCGTTTTGATCTTGGTGATGAGCAGGCCGACGCCGAGGCCGAAGGCGACCCGGAGCGTCACCATCACCACGACCAGCCACAGGGTGTTGCGCAGGGCGGGCCAGAACAGCGGGTAGTGCTCGAAGACGTACGTCCAGTTCTTCCCGCCGCTCCACGTCGGCGCCTTGAAGCCGTCGTAGTGCATGAACGAGAAGTAGACCGTGGAGATCAGCGGGTACGCGAAGAAGACCGCGAAGCCGATCAGCCAGGGCGACATGAAGGCGAGCGTGCGCAGCGCCTTCCTGCGGCGCCTCGACGCGAGGCTGCCGGGGCGCCTCGTCACCGACGGGATGGCACTCATGGCTACTCGGCCTGTGCGATGTCGGTGTCGATCTGCGCGGCCGTCTTCCTCAGCCCGGCCTTCAGGTCCGTGACCTTGCCGCTCTCGTAGTCGTACCCGAACTGCTGGATCGTCACCAGGTACACCCCGCCGTTGATGGACGCCGGAGTGGTGGTGGACTGCGGGTCGGCGGCGATGTCCAGGAACGTCTTGAAGCGCGGGTCGTACTTCAGCTTGGGGGACTTCAGCGCGGCCAGGGTCGAGGGCACGTTGTGGATGCCGTTGGCGAAGCCGACCACCGCGTCGGTGTCGGTGGTGATGTACTTGACGAACTCCCAGGCCGCGTTCTGCTTGTGGCTGTTGGCCGCGATGCCCGCGATGGTGCCGGTGATGTAACCCTTGCCGTACTGGTCGGCCTGGTCGTCCGGGACGGGCAGCGGGGCCACCCCGATGTCGAACGCCGGCTTGGCGTCCTCGGCCATGCCCAGGCGCCACTCGCCGTCGAGCTGCATGGCGACCTGCCCGGTGTGGAAGGGGTGCTTGGCTCCCCACTCGTCACCGAGGGTGGACCGGTACTTCTCCAGCCGCTTGAACCCGCCGAGTTCGTCCACGAGCCGCTTCTGCAGCTCGAATCCCTTCGTGAACGCCGGGTCCTTGGCGAGGTTCGACTTGCCGTCCTTGTCGAAGTAGGTGGGCGCGAACTGGGCGAAGTAGTGCTCGGTGGTGGTCTCCCAGCCGTGGTAGTCCGGCATGAAACCCAGCTGCTGGTAGCCGTCGCCCTTCTCGATGGTCAGCTTCTTGGCGTCGGCCTCGAACTCCGACCACGTCTTCGGCGGATGCGCGATGCCCGCCTTCTGGAACGCCGTCTTGTTGTAGTACAGCCCGTACGCGTCGCCCAGCAGCGGCACCGTGCAGCGGTCGCCGTCGAACTGGGTGTACTCGTTCATCGTCTTCGGGAACGTCGTCTGCGGGTCGATCCCCGACTTCTCGAAGAACGGGTTCAGGTCGACCAGCGCCCCCGAGGAGCAGAACTTGCCGACGTTGTTCGTGGTGAACGACGAGATCACGTCGGGCGCCTTGCTGCCGCCGCTGCGCAGCGCCTGGTTGATCTTGTCGTCGGTCATGTTGCCGACGACGTTCACGTGGATGTTGGGGTGCGCCTTCTCGAAGCCGTCGACCAGGGACGTGACGGCCTTGACCTCGTTCGGCGCGCTCCAGGCGTGCCAGAAGTTGATCGTCGTGTCCTTGGTGGCGTCGTCGTTGGCACCGGAGTCCGACTGGCCGGTGCAGGCGGTCGTCAGCAGGGCGAGCGACGAGGCGAGAACAGTCAGGGCGAAAGCCGTCTTTCGGGCAGTCGAGGGTATGGCTTCGGGCATGGCGGGATCTCCCAGGGGCGGGGTGGGTGAACTGAGGGACTCAGGACTCAAGGAGAAGGCGGGGGCCTCAGCGGGACGTGTCGAAGACCTCGTCGCGGGTGGCCGCGAGGGCGCGCTCGAGGGCGCCGCGCAGGACCGGGTGTTCACGGACGTCGCCGACGACGAGCCGGGGCCGGGCGGCCGCCAGCTCCTCCAGCTCGGCCTGGACCAGGCCGCGCAGTACCTCGCCGCCGGCCGTCAGCGCGGAGCCGCTGAGGACGACGAGTTCGGGGTCGAGGACGGAGACGAGCGAGGCGAGACCGGTGGCCAGCCGGGTCGCGTAGGTCTGGAGCAGCTCCCGGTAGGGGCCGCTGGTGTGGTCTGCGGCACGGGCCACCAGCTCGGCCGCGCTCTCGGTGTACGGCCCCGGCGGCAGGTTCTCGATGCCGAGTTCCCGGGCCAGCTTCGGCACCGCCTGGGAGCCGGCCAGCTCCTGGTAGCCGCCGCTGTTGGCCTTGGTGACCTGGCGCACCAGGGGCGTGCCCGGCACCGGCAGGAAACCGACCTCGCCGGCGCCGCCGGTCCAGCCCCGGTGCAGCCGCCCGCCGAGGACCAGCGCGGCGCCGAGGCCCTCCTGGTTCCACAGCAGCACGAAGTCCGCGTGGCCCCGGGCGGCGCCGAGCCGGAGTTCGGCGACGGCGACGAGGTTGACGTCGTTCTCGTACTCGACCGGCATCGGCAGCGCCGCCGCCAGTTCGTCGAGCAGCGTGGGGGAGTGCCAGCCGGGCAGGTGGGAGGCGTAGCGCAGCCGGCCGGTGTTGGGGTCGAAGGCGCCGGGTGTGCCGATGACCAGGCGGTGCACGTCGGTCCGGGCGAGCCCGGCGGCCTTGACGGCGCCGTCGAGGGCCTCGCTGACCTGCTGGAGGACGGGCTGGGCCGGGCGTCGGCCGGGGGTGGGCAGCTCGTGCTCGCCGACCGTGCGGCCGGTGATGTCGGCGACGGCGGCGCGGATGCGGTGCGGGGTGACGTCGAGCGCGGCGGCGTACGCGGCGGCGGGGTTGACCGCGTACAGCTGGGCGTTGGGCCCCGGCCGGCCCTCGCTGGTGCCGGTGACCCGGACCAGCCCGGCCGCCTCCAGCCGGGCCAGCAGCTGGGAGGCGGTCGGCTTGGACAGGCCGGTGAGCTTGCCGATCCGGGTGCGGGAGAGCGGCCCGTGCTCCAGGAGGAGGTCCAGGGCGGCGCGGTCGTTCATGGCGCGCAGGACGCGCGGTGTGCCCGGCGTACCGGCCGTTCCTGCCATGTCTGTCGCCACCTGCCCTTCAACTGCTCAGCTTCTCAACATGATCACCGGAAGTCCACCGAGGGTGCCGGGGAGGCTTCCCGGAGAGGGTGCCTTCGGTGATCACTGTTAGGAAAGTTTCCTATTCGGATGGGAGGAACGTAAGCCCAGGACGAAGGGGGAGTCAATAGACAACGGACGACAGCGCCCCCGAGGCAACGGAGTCGTTACCTCGGGGGCGGCCGTCGGGTGGCGGAACGGCTACTTACCGGGTCCGGGCTGGGGTGCGATCGGCGCCGTCGCCCGCGACTGCGGGGACGTGGCACTGGCGTACGCCGACGGCGGCGCGACCAACGCGGTCGGGTCCGGGGCGTCCTCCTCGTCCTCCACGGCCGTCGCACCGCCCACGATGCGGATGCTCGCCGCGTCGAACGCCCGCTTGATCCGCCAGCGCAGCTCCCGCTCGACGGTGGTGGACTTGCCCGGCATGGTCCGGGCCGAGACCCGCACCACCATGGAGTCGAGCAGCACGCTGTCCAGGCCGAGGACCTCCACCTGGCCCCACAGCAGCTCGTTCCACGGCTCTTCCTTGCTCATCTTCTCGGCGACCTCGGTGAGCGTCGCCTTCACCCGGTCCAGGTCCTCGCTCGCCTTCACGGTCACGTCGACCCCGGCCGTGGCCCAGCCCTGGGAGAGGTTGCCGATCCGCTTGACCTCGCCGTTGCGGACGTACCAGATCTCGCCGCCGTCCCCGCGCAGCTTGGTCACCCGCAGGCCGACCTCGATGACCTCGCCGGAGGCCACGCCCGCGTCGATCGTGTCGCCGACGCCGTACTGGTCCTCCAGGATCATGAACACGCCGGACAGGAAGTCCGTGACCAGGTTCCGGGCGCCGAAACCGATCGCCACGCCCGCCACCCCGGCGGAGGCCAGCAGCGGGGCCAGGTTGATCTTGAAGGTGGACAGCACCATCAGCGCGGCCGTGCCGAGGATCAGGAAGCTCGCCACCGAACGCAGCACCGAGCCGATCGCCGCCGACCTCTGCCGGCGCCGCTCGGCGTTCACCAGCAGCCCGCTCAGCCCGCCGCCGTCGCCCGACTGCGCGGACCGGTTCATCCGGTCGATGAACTTGGTGATCGCCCGTCGTACGACCGCTCTGAGCGCGAACGCGACCACGACGACCAGCAGGATCTGCAGGCCCATCGCGAGCCACGTCGACCAGTTCTGCTCGACCCAGCTCGCCGCGTTGTTCGCGCTCTCCTGGGCGTCCTGGAGCGACGGCACGGCCGGAGTCACCGACCCGGACGGGGTCGGGGACGGCGACGGCGACGCGCCTGCGGCGAGCAGGACGGCGGGCAAGGACACGGCGGGTACCTCCATGGTGCTTGCGCGGCCCGTGCCGGTGGGGCGGACGGTCGGGGTCTTCGCGGTCTTCCGGGGCGAAGCGGTCTCCCGAAGCGGGCTTCGGCTTCACCGGAGATCACGAAAAGGTCACCGGACGGACAGAGGCACCACACTAACGGGGCATTGCGTGTGCCCCGTGCCGTTCCGGCCGCCGAGGGCGCAGGAGAGACGGGGCTCACCAGGGCGTGAACAGGGCGGGGTCCTGGGGATGCATCAGGTGTGGTCGAAAACACTCCCAGCCCGTTACCGGGACATGGTGGCGCTTCCACCAGGCATGAGGGGAGACTGACTGCAGATCGTCCCGGCGCGAGCCACGCGCCGCCGACGCCCAAGGAGGCACCCGTGCCGCATGTCCTGGTCCTCAACGCGTCGTACGAGCCCCTCGGCGTCGTACCGCTCCGCCGCGCGCTCGTCCTCGTCCTGGAGAACAAGGCCGTCTCCCTCGAGGAATCCGGCGCCTATATGCACAGCGCGACCGTCACAGTCCCCGCACCCAGCGTGGTCCGGCTCAAGCGATTCGTGCGGGTTCCCTACCGGGGGCCCGTTCCTCTCACCAGGCGCGCGCTCTTCGCCCGTGACGGCGGCCGGTGCATGTACTGCGGCGCCGCCGCGACCAGCGTCGACCACGTCATCCCGCGCTCCCGCGGGGGGCAGCACGCGTGGGAGAACGTGGTGGCCTCGTGCCGACGATGCAACCACGTCAAGGCCGACCGCCACCTCGTGGAACTCGGCTGGCGCCTGCGCCACAAACCCGCCCCGCCGACCGGCCTGGCCTGGCGCATCATCGGAACCGGCCACCGCGACCCCCGCTGGCTCCCCTATCTGCAACCGTACGGCGCGGACGACGCCCTGGCCCGGATCGACGGGATCTCGGCCTGACGCTCCGGGCCTTCGCGTACCCGGCACGGACGAGGCCCCGCACCCGCGCGGCGGCGGGGACTCCATCCGGGCCACCCCCGGGGCCGTACCGGTCACCGGGCGGCCCGGCACTCGTCGGTCTTCGGGGCGGCCGCCACCAGGTGCGAGAGGTCCACGAGCGCCTCGTCGGTGGCGACGCCCGAGCGGATCGCCACCTGGGTCGCCGGTGCGCGGCCGAACGTCACGAGGACCTGGCGGTCCGGAGTCGACTGCCGGGTGTCCAGCACCCAGTCCACGCCGTCCGCCTCGAAGCACGGGTCCTTCGTCACCGTGAGCGCCGTGACACCGCAGCGCAGGATCACGTCCTGGCCGCCCCACACGATCACTCCCGCAAGCCCGACGGACCGGCGCTCCTTTCCCGCCAGCCGCTCGGGTGCCTTCCGGGTGACCTGCCGGCAGTGCTCGTCCCCCGCGCCCCGTGCGGCGGTCAGCCCGCGTGCGGGGTCGTCCAGAAGGTGGGCCGTCACCGCGCCGCCCGCGGTGAGGGCGACGACACCGGAGACGGCGACGACAGCGAGACGGTGTGCACGCTTCATGAACGAATGCCGACTTCCCCCGTGAGCAAGGCATCTGCACGGGCAGCGTAGGCCACCGAGACGCCGGGGTGGGCCCTGGGGCGGAGGGGTGGTCGGCCGAACGGGGGAGCGGGGCGCGCCCGGGGGCTGACGCGGAGGGCGGGCGGGCGCCGGACGATGGGGTCCGGCGGAGGGAGATGTGATGGAGCGCTGGGACCGGATCGGGCGGGCGGCGGCGTACGGGGCGGCGGCGGCCCTTGTGCCGTACCTGGTGATCAAGGTGTCGTGGGTGGTCGGCTCGTTGCTCGGCCTGCTGCCGGTCGGGCGGGGGTTCAGCCTGGGCGAGTGGCTGGTGCTCAACACCATCACGATCGGCATGGCCGCGGCCGGGATCACGCTGGGGCTGGCGCTGGTGCGGCCCTGGGGGATGCGGATTCCCGGCCGGCTGGTGGGATTCGTCGCCTGGGTCGGGTCGGGGTTCCTGGTGTCGATCCTGCCGTTCGTGGTCGTCAGCGCACTGGTGGGTTCGGGGGGCTCCGGGGATTCGGGCGGTGACGCGGCGCTGCCGGGGTGGGAAGCGGTGCTGCTGGAGTGCAGCTTCGTGGGCACCGGGATCGGGCTGGCCCTCGCGCTTCCCGCCTACCTGTGGCGGCGCCGGCCCCCTGCGCTGCGGCGACCCGTGCGATCCGGCACCGGCACCTCAGGGACACCCCCGTGGCCCGCCGTGGCAGCGGCGGTGACCGGCCTCGCCTGGTCGTACTGGGCCGTCGGCGGCACCCTGGGCATCGCGCACCGCGACGAGCGCCCGGCCGACTGGCACGTGCTGGTCGGGGTCAGCGCCTGCTGGGCCCTCGCCGCCTCCGCCGCCGTACTGGCTCTCGTCCGGCGCCCGGCGGCCCGGCTGCCGTACCCGCTGCTGCTCGCGGTGGCGTGGCTGGGCTCGGGCTCGATGTTCGCGTGGAGCGGCTGGCGGCTGCCGGCCACGGTGTACGTGGCCCTGGCGCACCCGAGCGACGTCGCCTACCCGGAGAGCGTCTGGGTCGCCTTGGCGCTGCACGCCACGGCCGTGCTGACGGGGGCCGGGATCATGCGCACGCTTATACGCGGTGCCGGCAGGGAGCGGCGCCTCGTCCCTGCCGGCCATCAGCCACCGGCGGCCCCGCCCGACACCGCCCCGCCCCTCGAACCCGGGAAGGCGGATGGCATGGTCGGCCCATGAGACTCTTCAGAGCCGTATGCCTGGTGGCCCTGGCCCTCTCAATGGCCGGGGGATGCACGGCAGTTCACCTGGACGACGGCCGGGCGCCGGACCCGCGGGAGACGTTCGCCCCCGCCGATCGCAAGGCCATGCCCGATCTGACGGGCACCGCGATCGACGGCCGGCCGATCGCGGTGCACGACTACCGGGGCAAGGTGCTCGTCGTCAACGCCTGGGCCTCCTGGTGCGGTCCCTGCCGGGCCGAGGCGCCCGACCTCTCCGCCGTCCACACCGCACTGCACGCCCGGGGCCTACGGGTGATGGGCGTCGACACCGATATCTCCCGGGCGACGGGTGCCTCCTTCGCCCGCGAGCATCACATCGCCTACCGCAGCCTGCACGACCCGAAGACGACTCAGCTCCTGCGCGTCCCCAAGGGCCTGGTGAACCCGCAGGGCTACCCCTACACCCTGGTCGTCGACCGCAAGGGCCGGATCGCGGCGGCGTGCATCGGCGCGGTCAGCCGGACCGAACTGACCCGCCTGGTCGAGCCGCTGCTGTGAACGGCACGACCGGTCGGGCCCGCGTGACGGATCAGCCGGCCGCCGCGAACGAGGCGGCGAGACGGGGGACGTAGTCGGCGAACGCGGCGGACCAGCAGCCGTAGTCGTGGCCGCCGTCGCAGGTGGGGGAGAGCGAGGAGCCGTCGCCGTAGTCGACGTACCGGCTGGGGATTCCCAGCTTGTCCAAGCGGTTCTCGACCGTGGTGGAGGCGATCTCGGTGAAGTGGTCGATCGGGCCCTGGTTCCCGGTGTAGAGAGTGATGTCGCTGCCGCTCAGCCGGGCCAGGTTGGTGGTGGAGGCCGGGTCGACCTGGTTCCAGACGTGGTCGTCGAAGACGGCGTACGGCGAGCCGAAGATCGCGTCGCTGTCGACGTATGGCCCGTACCCGGTGCACTGTCCGGTGCCGGACGGCGTGGAGGTGCTCACGGCGCACCACGCGCCGGTCACGTTCAGCTCGGTGGCGAGGACCGCCCCGCGGACCGCAGGCATGCCGAAGTCGATGCCCCCGGACAGGCTGGCGACGTGACCGAAGAGGTCGGGCCGGAGTTCGCCGTAGTGCACGGCGCCGAAGCCGCCCATCGACAGGCCGGCGACCGCCCGGTGGGCCCGGTCGCCGATCGTCCGCAGGTTGGCGTCGACGAAGGGCACGACCTGAGCGAGGTGGAACGTCTGCCAGTTCGCCGCGCCCAGGGCCGTGTGCTGCATGACCCAGTCGGCGTACCAGCCCTTCAGGCCGCCGTCCGGCACCACGGTGATCATGGAGTCCGAGTGCAGGGCCGGGGCGGCCGCGGCGTCGTCCACGGTTCCGCCCCCGCCGTGCAGGAAGTACAGCACCGGCCAGCGCCGGCCGGGCTGCGCGGCGTAGTCGTGGGGCAGGAAGATCCGGATCTTGTGCTGCCCGGACAGCTCGGGAGTGGTCACGGTCAGCGTGAAGTCGGTGCTCGAGTGCACCTCGGGCGTGCCGACCTGGGTGAGGCCGTACCCGTCGGTGAAGACGGGGACGGGGGCGGGGCCGTCGTCCGCCTCCGCGTGGGCGGGCGCGGTCATGAACAGCGCGGTCACGGCCATGGTCAGGGCCATGGCCGCGGCGGCGACGGCGGATCGGGTGCGCCGGACCAGGCCGGCCCGTAGCTGGGGCATCAGGAGCGGTGTCATAGGAAGCGTCCCTCAGAGCGCGCAGTACGCGTCGGCCGTCGCCTTGGCGGTGTCCTGCTGGCCCCGGGTGCCGGCCAGCAGATGGAACTCGTTGTTCACGCGGACGACCTGCTGCGAGCCGTCCTCGCTGCTGTACCAGTCGCTGTAGTAGCCGAGGACGGCCCCGTTGTGCCCCCACGCCCATCGGCCGCACGGCAACTTGAGGTGGGCGATGCCCAGCCCGTAGGCGGCGCTGCCGTCGGCGTTCGCCGGGACGGTGGTCTTCAGCTCCGCCTCCTGCGCGGGCGGCAGGAGCCGGCCGGTCAGCAGCGCGCGGGAGAAGGTGGCCAGGTCGTCCAGCGTCGACACGATCGCGCCCGCCGGCCCGAACGCCTGCACGTCGGACGTGCTCACGTCCCGGATGCCGATGCTGACCACCGGATACTCGTACCCGTGGAGGTAGTTGCCGTGCAGGGCCGGGTCGGTGGTGGGGAACGTCGTGTCGTGCAGGCCGAGCGGCTCGATGACCCGCCGTTGGATCTCGGTGGCCGCGTCGTTCCCGGTGACCGCCTTGATCACCATCCCCGCGAGCACGTAATTGGTGTTGGAATAGGCCCACTTCTCGCCGGGCGCGCCGGTGGGCTTGTGCTGCGCGAGTCCGATGTCCACCAGCGACTGCGGCGGCCACGCCCGGTCCGGCTGGGTGTTGAGCGCGTAGTTCAAGGAGAACGACGTGTCCTGGGCGTAGTCCGGCAGGCCCGAGGTGTGGTTCAGCAGCTCGCGGATCGTGATCTTCGAGCCGTCGTAGCCGTTCGCGTCGACCGCGCCGGGCAGCCACCGCTCGACGGAGTCGTCCAGGGACAGCCGGTGCTCGGCCTCCAGCTGGAGCAGGACGGTGGAGGTGAACGCCTTGGTGTTGCTCCCTATCCGGAACTGCGCCTTGGGATCGGCGGCCACCCGGGTGGAGAGGTCGCCGACGCCCGCGTGCGCGTACGCGGCCGTGTCGCCCTGCCGCACCAGGCCGATCACCCCGGGGTAGCCGTCGGTGACGCCCTGCTGGGCACCGCTCTGCAGGATGGCGGCGGCGGAATCGGTCGTGGAGGCGGCCGCGGTCGCCGTATCGGCCGCGTTGTCGGTCGCGGTCGTGGCGCTCGCCGGGACGGCGCCGGTCAGGGCCGCGAACGCGACGATCGCGCCCACGGTGGTCAGACGGAGGGACTTCATCGGAATCGGGCTCCTTCGAAAGGCGGCTCGGCAGGACAGCGGTCCGGGTCCGCCCGTTCGTGATCGGGCCCGGCGCCGCGAACCGGGTGGAGGCGATGCTGCCGACGCGGCGCCGGGACGGACAGGACGAACGACCGGCCACATGTGACCGGCTGTCAGCCCGACCGGCTGACCTGCGCGTTCACGGCGTTCCGGCCCCGGAAGCGGATGGGAAGGTGGCCGCCGAGTAGCGGCGCTGCCGCTCGCGGAAGGTACGGCCGAGGTGGTGCTGGAGCCGGGCGTGGCGGAACTGGTAGACCGCTCCGGTCTGCCGCAGCACCCCGCGGTGGTAGGCGTCGTCCAGGAACGCGGCCGTGTCCCAGGGCAGCCGGCCGGTCAGCGGCAGCCAGATTCGCGTCAGTACGACCCACTGCCCCCAGGCGGTGAAGGCGAGCACGTAGGAGACCCCGCCGCCGATGCCGCCGACCGCGCCGATGAGCAGGCCGTCGGCCAGTCGCCAGTTCAGCGGGCCGAGCACCCCCTGCAACAGCGCGACCACCAGGCCCCCGCTCCCGGCGATCGCCACGGTGAGCGCCGGTGCCACGACGAGGAACTGACGCGCCACCGTGGCACGGTTCGCGGCCAGCAGGCTCACCGGTGTGGCCGCGGCGGTCACGTCCACCGGCGCCTCCAGCGCCGCGACGAGCCCGAACACCAGCGCCGCGGCCGAGCCGAAGATCAGCCCGAAGCACACCATGTTGATCAGCGTGCTCTCGACCGTGTCGGCGTCGGCGAGCGGAGTGCCCCGGAACACCGCGCGCTCGAGGGAGAGGGCGCACGCGTAGCCGACGCCCATGACGAAGCCGCCCAGCAGCCCGTCCCGGAACCGGGCCGCGAAGGTACGGACCGGGCGGCGGCCGAGCCCACCGTGCAGGCCGGGCTGCCGCAACCGCACCCTGGCCGGCTCGAACGCCGTACCGCCCCGGACGGAGATCACCAGGGCGTACGCCGATCCGAACGCGAGCCCTGCCACGGGGCCCATCAGGCACCCTTGCAGGAAGGTCTCACCGGCCCCGGTCCCGGTGTTGAGGAGACCGACGAGCCAGTCGGCCACCGCGACGCTCAGCGCCGTCGCCACCACCACCGCGAGGACGCGCGTCGAGCGCGGCAGCGAGTCGCCTATCCGCCACCAGGCGAGGTCCTGCCGGTCACGGTCGCGCCCGACCAACTGCTGCGCGAGGTAGCCCAGCCAGCGCTCCGCCCGTCCCGCGTCCCAGCCCGCCGGCCGGGGCCGGTGGCCGGCGGTGTCCCGCTCGGGCGCGCGCCGCCGGTAGCTGGCGGGCACGAAGCCCGCCAGGAGGTGCTCCTCCAGGGACCTCACCGTGGGGAACCGCGCGGCGTCCAGCAGTTCGACGGGGTCGCGGTCGGGCACCTCGCTGTACATGGTGCGCGCGAGGACGACCATCAGCGGGGTGGTCAGCACAGCGGCGAGGCGCTCGGCCGCGGGTGCCGCCGGGGCACCGAGCTCCTCCAGGAGACCGTCCCACAGCCCCGGTTCCGGCCCCGGCCCCGGCCGTACGGTCGTGTCGGCGCCGCCCGCGTCACCGGCTGCGTCGGCCCCGGCCCCGCCCGCGCCGGTCCCCGGCACTGCGCGGGCGGCTTTCGGCACCGGGCGGCCGGCTTTCGGCACCGGGCGGGCCGTCCTCGGCACCGGGCGGGCCGTCCGCGGCAGGTAGCCGACGAGGTCCTCGTGGGTGAGATCGGTCAGTTCGACGCCGGCCGCCCACAGCAGCGGTGCGTGCGCGGCGCGGACGGCCTCGGCGAACTCGTCCGGACGGCTGGTGAGCACCAGCGGCAGGGACGTCGCGTTGAGCGACTCCAGCGCCTCTCGCCGCAGGCCCTCGGCGATCTCGTCGAACCCGTCGAGGACCGGCAGGACGAGGTCGGCGTCGACCAGCGCCGCGGCCAGGGGCGCCCCGCGGGGGCCGCGCCGGGCCAGATGGGGGTGGTCGCGCAGCAGCCGGCCGATCAGCCAGTCCCGCAGCGCGGTGGTCGTCGGGTCCCAGGAGCCCAGGCCGAAGACCACCGGCACCCGGCCCTGACCGCCCGACGCCTCGAGGTGGTCCAGCACGAACCGGATGGTCAGGATCGACTTGCCCGACCCGGCCCGGCCGAGAACCACCAACCGCCCGGACGAGATCCGCCGGTACACCTCCGCCACGCTCCGCAGATCACCGCTCAGATCCACCTCACGCGGCAGCGCCCCGGGACCGAGACGCTGGATGTTGTCCGGACGATCCGTCACCCCCGCGGGCGCCGACCGCCACCGCACCGGCAGCGGGAACGGGTCGTGGACCCGTCGGTGCGCCTCCTCCCGCCGCAGGCGCCGCCGCACCTCGGTCGCCAACTCCCGCGCCACGTCGGCCAGCCCGCCGGACACCACCGGGGCGGGCGTCCCCGTCAGTAACGGCACCGTCCCTGGAGCCGGCCCCGGCTCCGGGGTCGGCCCCGGCACCGATACCTCCCCGGGCACACGCGGCGTCGGGGGAGCGTCCCCGTCACCCCCGTCGCCCACCTCGCCCCCGCCACCCCCCTCCCGCGACCGCGCCAGCAATGCCACCAGGCGCTCGCGGTCCTCCCGGCCGAGGTCGAGCGCGTCGGCCAGCAAGTTCACCGTGCCCAGCCGGTGATCGGTGGAGCCCCCGTTCTCCAGCCGGCGGATCGTGCGGACGCTGACCCCGGAGCGTTCCGCCACCTGCTCCTGCGTCAGGCCCGCCTGCGCACGCAGCCGGCGTAACAGCGTGCCGAGCTGATCTGTCACCGAGACGCCTCCCTACTCACCAGTAAGAACCTCGGTGAGCGTACCGGCGGCACCGGCCACCGATGGCCGGTCCCCTGACCTGTGCGAAGAACAGGACGCACGCCACGATCAGTGCTCCGCGACACGTGAGGAATCGAGGTGCGATACCGCTACTGGTGCGGCGAATGCGGATTCAGGACGGCCTGGCTCACCCAGGCGGACGGCGAACGGCAGCAGATCGAGCACTACGCCGGGAAGCACCCCGGCACGCCGCCCGGCGGCCACGTCGAGTCCGCCCGCCGGAACCCGGACGGCGGCCCCGGCTGCCTCCACCTCCTCGCGGTCGTCGTCCTGCTGCTGCTCATCGCCGCCGCCTGCCACCGCTGACACCGAACGAAGAACGCCGACGGAACCACCCCCGCCCGACCACACGAAGGAGTCTCAATGACGAAGTCAAGCCGCTTGCGTGACCGGCGGGGCGGAGGTGAAGATCCGTCCGTCACGCAGCAACGCCCAGAGCACGCCGG
>NZ_JBEYVS010000004.1:0-282665 GCF_040644095.1 Streptomyces sp. NPDC047028 | reverse complement strand
CGCCCGTCGAATACGAAGCCAACTACTACCGAGCAACCACGAAACCCCAGCTCACAGCCACCAACTGAGATCTCTAACGAACCCGGGGCGGTTCAAAGGGCGGTACGAGCGCTCAGTGCCGTGCCTTCATTTCAAGCGTGCTCGGACCGGGAAGCTGTGGCTCAGGCCGCCGGGCATAGACCGCCTCAAGCCACAGCTCAACCATCGCCGTGTACTCCCCGGATGCTCATGCGTGTTTATGAGCACGCGCGACCGGGGGGTTATTGGCCGCCGTCGGCCCACTTTCAGCTACCGGTTCCAGAACCTCGTCACTGGGAGGATGGACGGGTGAATGCTGACGAATTGGGGCGCTGGGTACCTGAGCGTCCAGAAGACATGGCTGACCTTTTCGGCAAGGCGGTCTTCCCATGGTGGATCGCCGGCGGGTACGCGATCGAACTCGCGGTCGGTCGTGAGCTGCGCCCGCACGGCGACCTCGACGTCCTGATCCTCCGCCGCGACCAAGCCCTTCTCCGTGATCTTCTGGCTGGCTGGGATCTGTTCGTAGCTGATCCGCCTGGTCTGGGGCGATTGCGTCCGTGGCATTCTGGGGAGATTCTTCAGCCACCCCTCCACGACATCTGGTGTCGGCGTAAACCGGAGGCACCCTGGTCGGTGCAGCTCATGCTGGACGAGTCTGAGGGTCACGAGTGGGTCTCGCGGCGCACCCCGCAGATCCGGCTTCCGATCGAGCGGGTGGGGCGGACGAGCGCAAGCGGCATTCCCTATCTCGCACCCGAGGTGCAGCTCTTCTACAAGGCGAAGGCGACGCGGGACAAGGACGAGGCCGACTTCGAGGCGGTTCTGCCGCTGCTGGAGGAGGCACAACGCGTCTGGTTGGCGGAGGCGATCAAGGTGATCGCGCCGGACCACCCCTGGCTTCGCCGACTCCTGCCGGTCAGCCGAACGTGAGCAGCGGGACGTCGTAGAGGTCGGGGTTCCGGGGCCGGGTCATCGTGGGCGACGTGACCTCCACGATCAGCAGCTCGCTGAGGAACTGGACCTTGGCGCTGAGGAGGTGGCTCGTCCTGCCGTCGGCGGACTGGGCCTTCAGGCCGGCGGAGACGTGGATGTGGGGGAGTATCCCGCCGGTGGCGGGGTCATGGGCGAGGGTGCCAGCGCCGAACGCCTCGACGTTGGTGACGTACGTCTTCGCCCAGACCGGCGCGTCCGGGTCCACGAGTTTTTCGCAAGCGCCCACGATCTCGGCCTCCGCGAAAGCTCCGATGAACGAGGGGATGTAGCCCTGCCGTATGCCGTTGTCCCGGCAGAAGGTGGAAAGGGCCTCGAAGAAGTCCTCCTCGTGGTCGAAGGTGACGCCGAAGGTACGGCCGACGGTCAACTCGGAAGCACGCATGTGCGGGTGTCTCCTCATGAGGTGGGATCAGCGGGCGGAGGCGGTGGTGAGGGTCTCGCGGACCGTCGCTCCGTCAGCGCCCTGGGCGAGCAGAGCGTGCAGGAGGAGCCGCGCCTGGTACGGGCCGAGGTCTCCGGCGCCGACGAGCCCACGTCCAAGGAGGTCCTTCTCGGAGCCGGGGAAGCCGTACGTGTCGGACAGGACGGGCCCGTTGCCGATGCGGGAGGCGAGGACCACCGGGATGCGGGACGCGAGCTTGGTGAGCCCTTCGACAAGGCACTCCGGGACGTGACCGACACCGAAGGCCGCGACCACGAGTCCGTCGCAGTTGCCGTCCCACAGGTCGAGCAGGGTGCCGTCGTCGCCGAGGGTGACGGTGTAGAGCCCGACGCGCGCCTCACGGTCGGGGGCGCCGACCAGCGGTCCGCGGGACGGCAAGCCGCCCACCATACGCACCCGGTTCTCCACGATCCGAGCGATCGGGCCGCTTGCTGGTGAGGTGAAGGCGGCGGGGCTGGTGGTGTGGGACTTGCGGACGGTCCGGGCCGTGTGGATCTCGTCGCCGAGTACAACGAGGCAGCCGGCGCCGCTGAGCCCGGGGTCAGCGGCGACCAGGACGGCGGCGTGGAGGTTGGCCGGACCGTCGGCGCCGGGCAGGGTGGGGTTGCGCATCGCACCGGTGACGACGACCGGCTGTTCGTGGTCGTGGTAGAGGTCGAGGAGGAAGGCGGTCTCCTCGATGGTGTCGGTGCCCTGGGTGATGACGACGCCGTCGACGTCTCCGGTCTCCAGCTCCGCCGCGATCGCGGCCGACAGTGCGGTGAGGTCCTCAAAGGTCAGGGAGGCGCCGGGCAAACGTCGGAAGTCCCGCACCTTGAGGCCGACGCCGCTCCTGGCCAGGGCGGGTACCGCGGCGAGGAGTTCGTGGGCCGAAAGCGCCGGTACGACGCCTCCGGTGGTGGGATCGGTGGTCATGGCGATCGTGCCGCCGAGGGAGAAGACCGCCACGTTCCTGACCGACTCCGTCATTCCCCTGCTCCCCTGTCCGGACACCGCCGGGCGCGGCCTCACGAGTGGTTCACGCAGGCTATCGGGTCGGCGCCGTCGGGGTACGCGGAACGATCACCAGCTGTTCAGCCACGAACCGGCAGGCGGCCTCCAACCCTTCGAGACCGAGCAACCGGCTGCGCGGTCGGGCAAGCCGCTCCGTACCGGCCGCCGACAACTGTGCGCACCGGCGAGCGAGCCAGGAGGCGTCGAGGCCGAGGTACTCCGCCGTTGCCGCCAGGCGCTGCCCTGCCTGCTCGGCCGCCGTGGCCGAGTGCTGGCTGACGTGCCCCGTTACATCGGCGAACGTCCGCAGGGCTCCCGGCCGCGCGGTGACCGCGAGGCGAGACGCCCCCTCGGTTCGTACCCATGAGGCGATAACGGCCCGGCGCCCGCGGGAGAGCGCGAAGCCGTCGGTGTGAGCGAAGCCTCCGTCGTCGGTCACCCAGGTGCGGATGCCGAAGGACTCCATGAGCGCTATGGCGAGGAAGAGCAGAACGCGCTCGTACGCGGGTGAGGAGGCGACAGCAGTCTCGGGGACGCAGAACCCCCGGCCGCTGGTACCGCCTGGACGCCGGGGTGCCATTCGTTCGAGGTAACGGTATTTATGCCGGAAGAACAGCCACGTGGCAGCCTCTTCACCGCGCTGCTCCCTGGTCCAGAAGAGAGGCGCGTCGCCCAGGTGGTCACGGTGGCCCAGGATGTACCGGGCAGCGGTCTCCGAGCCGATCAGCATCCGGGAGACTTCGGTCAGGCCCTGGTCGGAGGCGGCCGGTGAGCCTGGGGAAACGGTGAGCGACGCCAGCGATGTGTACAGGGCTTGGTCGTCGCCGAGAAGTGCCGCCTCGAAACCAGACACGGCCCAGAGGATGCCGTAGGTCAGATCGTCCAGTTCGTATGCGGCGGGGATGTCGACCGGGGTGGAGGCGGTGGCGCGTACGCCGCTCGACCGGGCGTCGGTGACGAACTGCCGGACCGCCCCGTCCACTGTGCGGTTCGCGACGACGAGCGCGCGCATCGGCATGGTGCGCCAGGCATCCAGCTCCGGGCGGGAGTCGAGCCTCAGGCTGTCCCCGAGGAAGGAGGCCGCGGGAAGGGTCAACACAGGAAGCGCCGTCGTCGGGACGGACCGGCCCGCGGGTAACAAAAGCTGGCCCGGCCCTTCGGGCAGCGTCGCGTACCCACGGGCTCCGGTACCCGCCGTTCCCGGTCGGCCCGTGGAGTCCGGGATGTGCGGATCGGCCGTGGGCAGGAGCCCGAGCAGCTCCTCCGGGACTCCCAGCGCATCGGTCCACTGGACGAACTGCCGTCGGTCGCGGATCTGTTTGAGCCCTCGTTCCAGCCTGCTGACCTCGGCTTGGTCGATGCTGACCATCCGCGCCACGCCGGCCTGGGAGAGGCCCGTGTGCTTTCTGAACAGCTTGACAACCGTGCCGAGTTCCCATGCGGCCAAGGCTCGCCGGACCGTCGGATCATGCCAGAAGGCCGGGTCGGCCCGTCGGGCGGCCAGCCCGTTCTGGCACGAGGCGCATCGTGTACCGGCGTTGAAGCGGCTGAGGAGGGCACCGCAGCGCGTACACCGCCGCTGTCCGCTGTCGACCATGGTCGGCATTCTCCCTCGCTCTGCAATCACCCGGACACGTTCCGCTGATGGGGCTCATAAACACTCATAGGCGTGGGTCTTCGTGGCGGCCATCGTGGTGGAGCACCGCCGACCGGAGCCGCGTGCCGCGACTCCCCGGACGTGAGGATCCGACCTGTGACCTCCTTGACCCTGCCACCCCGGCCCCCCGGTTCGCCGCCGCTCGCCCATGCCTGGCAGACGCTGGCGGACGGGCTGCTGACCCAGCGGCTCCATCTCCATCTCGACGAATGGCGGGCTGCCGTCGCCGAGGAGAAGGCGCTGCCAGACGTGCCGGGCGCCGATGCCTCCGTGCTGGCCCGACGCCCGTCGCCGCTGCCGGCAAGCGACGAGTCCGTGATGGCGCTTCTGGAGGACGCCGGGCTCGGCTTCTGGTGGGAGCTGCCCCAGCGGCACGGAGCGGAGTCGCAGAACCAGCGCGGGGCACTTCACCGCGCCGCCGACTCCGCTGCCCAGAATCTCCTCCCCGGCCAGTCCGGGGCGTCCTGGTCCGACGCTGTGATCGCCGTCAGCGGCGCCGCCGCGTGGTGGGTGGGCTTCTTCGCGGTCATCCGCCACCGCGGGGTGCACCACATCACGCTGGAGCCGCACCCGAACCTGGTCCATGAGCAGGCCCTGGGCACCGCCGTGAGCGTCGTGGCCCACGGCATGGCCACGCGGGTGCTGGAGACGGCGCTGCGTGGCTCCGTCGACGACCCGACCCTCCGCGCCACGTACTGCCGGGCCATCGAGGCCGGCATCTGCGCCGAGCCCGAGCTGCCCCGCCTCATCGACGAGTTGGCGGAGCTGCGGCTGGTGGACCTGGTGTCCACCACGGCCCGCTGGCGGGGTCGCTTCACCAAGTACGCCGGTGGCACGGGGGCGGGGCAGGTCGAATGAACCACCGCTATCCGTTCATCGTCATCGAGGGGCTCGACGGCACCGGCAAGACGACGCTGCGCAAGGGCCTGTTCCAGCTCTGGGAGGGGCTCTACGGCGTCACCCCGCTGTGCGTGCTCACCACCAACTTCCTCGCCGCCGGCCAGGCCGCCGCCATCGTCACCGGCAAGTACCAGCCGAACGCCGGGAACCGTGACGCCTACCTTTCCGCGATCGCGGCGGACAAGCGAGCCACGCTGGACCGCCTTGTGCTCCCTCAGCGACCGGCCCGGCCCGTGATCGCAGATCGCTGGCTGCTCAGCGAGCTGGCTTTCTTCGCCGTGAAGCACGGCATGAGGGCGTCGGAGACGTACGAGACGCTGGCCGCGCACCTCACCGTGGCCCCCGATCTCACACTCGTCCTGGACCTGGAAACCGACGCCTCTATGAGCCGGGCGCAGGCCCGACAGGGAGACGCCGTCCGAGCCGACTGGGACGTGCACGACGTCCAGAGCCGGGTTCGGGAGACCTATGAAGCCGTGGCTACGAAGCCCGACCAGTTCCCGCTCCTCGGCGACGTGGTCCGCCTGGATGCCCGCCGCCCCCGGTCCGAGGTGCTGCTCGCCGCCTGGGACGTACTGCGCGATCGCCAGCTGGTACCGCCCATCGCCGCCCACACGGAAGGAGGAGAGACCCGTGACTGACGGCACGAAAGCCAGGCGTCTGCGCGATGCCCTCAACGACAGCGACCGGAAGCACCCTCTCCTGGCGATCGGTGCGGTGAACGCGCTCGCCGCACACGTCGCGGCGGAGGCAGGCTTCGACACCCTGTGGGTCAGCGGTCTGGAGGTATCCGCGGCCTCCGGGCTACCGGACGCCAACGTCCTGGGCCCCCGGGACCTGTGCGACGTGGTCGCCTCGCTCGGCCGTGTCACCGAACTGCCTGTCATCGTGGACATCGACAACGCGGGCGGCTCGGGGCGCACGGCGGAGCGGTTCGCGTACGACCTGGTGCGCGCCGGAGCCGCTGCGGTGTGTGTCGAGGACAGCGCGTACCCCAAGTGCAACAGCTTCGCGGCCCACCGTGCCCAGAACCTTGCCGACCAGGATCTGCTGTGCGAGCAGGTGGGGCGTATACGGAAGACCGTCGGTGACGGCCTCGTGGTTGTGGCCCGCACCGAAGCCCTGATAGCCGGCGAGGACATGGCCACGGCGATCGCCCGTGCCGAGGCGTACGCCGACGCCGGAGCGGATGCGATCCTCATCCACTCCAAGGACGCGACCGGTGATCAAGCGCGAGCCATCGGACGCGCGTGGAGTCACGGGGTGCCGCTGGTCAGCGTGCCCACGGCGTTCCCTGACCTGAGCGCCGCCGAGCTCGGCGAGGCCGGCTTCCACCTCTGCATCTACGCGAACCAGCTCAGCCGTGCCGCCCTCGCGGGTATGCGCACCGCCGCTCGTCAGTTCCAGCGCGGAGGGAGCTTCCGCTCCACCGTCGCGGGGTCCCTCGCGGAGGTCGGCGACCTGATGCGCGTCGGCGAACCGGAGGCGCTGTCGTGCCTCTGACGCCCGAACTGCTTCGGATCAGCGTCTCCGTGAAGGCGGCCATCGTGCGCGACGGTGCCGTCCTGCTCCTGTCGTACGACGACGAGGCCGGGTTCCACTACAACCTCCCCGGCGGCAAGGCGCAGGTCGGCGAGGACCTGCGCCAGGCCGTGAACCGCAAGGTCGCGCAGGAGACCGGCCTGCAGGTCGTGGTCCGGCGTCTGCTGTGCGTCGTCGAGTACGTCCCCGAGTCGTGGCAGGGCGAGTTCGGGGACGTACAGAAGGTTCAGTTCAACTTCCTCGCGGAGCAGGTGGACGACGCCGAGCCGCGCATGCCGGAACCGCCGGACCCCATCCAGGTGGGCTTCGAGTGGGTTCCGCTGGAACGTCTGGGCGACGTGTACCTGCTGCCCCGGATCAACCGCCCGCTGTCGGCGGCGTTGAGCGGGCAGCTCGCCGACCCCTTCGTGGACAGGTGGTGACCTGCATGGATCCGACACTGAACGATCTGCGGGAGTGGCTGCTCCGGGAGCACTCCGGGACGGTCTGTGCCGACCGGCTCCGGGTGATCGCCGACGAGCTCGCCGACATGACCGCCCGCAGTCTGCCGGGCCCCGTGGTGGAACTCGGCTGCTACAGGGGCGCGATGGCCCTCTGGATCCGCAGCGTGCTCGACTCGCTGGGCGACCACGACCGCGAGATCCACGTCTACGACTCCTTCCGGGGCATGCCCGCGCCCGGCACCGAGGACTCGGACCACCTGGCAGCGGGCGAGCTCCGGTCATCCCCGGACGACGTGCGCGCGACGCACGCGGCCTGGGGCAGGCCAGCGCCGGTCATCCACCCGGGATGGTTCGACGAGGCCCTTCCCAAAGAGCTGCCCGACGAGATCGCGTTCGCCTACCTGGACGGCGACTTCTACGACTCGACCCTCACAGGACTCACGCACTGCGTCACCCGCCTGATGCCGACGGGCGTGCTGCTCGTCGACGACTACGCGGACACGGCGGCCAATCCACGGGCCTGGGACGGACTCCCGGGGGTGAAGCGCGCCTGCGACGCGTACTTCGGCGCGCCGTCGCCCGTGACCGTCGTCTTCGGCGAGGGTGATCTCGCCTTCGGCCGGTACGAGAAGCCGGGGGCCCTCGGATGAGCGCAATCCTCGTGGTCCGCGGAGCGGCGGATGCGAGTGCGATCCGCCGCGCGCTGCCCGGCGTCCTCGTGCACGATTTGCTGGACCTGAACTGGCCTTTGCCAGCCGACGCGGCCGTGGTCGTCCTCCGCTCCGGTGTCCGACTCGGAAAGCGGGAGCTCGACGCACTTCCTCGCCTGCGGCACGTCGTACGGACCGGCTCCGGCATCGACCACATCGACGTGAGCGCCCTCCAACGCCGTGGGATCACGCTGCACCGCAACGCCGACGCCGGGGCGGCCGCAGTAGGCGAATGGGTCCTCGCCGCTGCTCTCGCCCTGGCTCGGCGGATCCCCCTGGGTCAGCACGCGCTCATGCTCGGCCGCCACGACAAGGAGGCGTGCATGGGTGTCTCACTGGGCGCCCTGGCCGCGGGCGTCTGGGGCGCTGGTCCGGTCGGGCTGGCCGCAGGCCGGGCCCTCGCCCCATGTGTGGCGCGCACGGCCTACGCCGCATGGCCGTCGAATGCCCCCGCTCTGCGGCAGGTGTCGCAGGCGGCGCTCATGGAGCAGTCGCAGGTGCACGTGATCGCTCTGCCACTGCGGGCCACGAACCGGCAGTTCATCGGCGAGGAATTCCTGGCACGCGTCGCTCCGCAGCAGCCCCTGCTGATCTGCGCCGGGCGACTGGAGACCCTCGATGTCGCCGCCTGCCTGCGGGCGTTGGCGGACGGCGGGCTCTCGGGCCTCGCACTCGACCCGGTCGAGCGGGAGCACCTGCCGCTCCTCACCGGCTCCACCGTGCCGCTCAACCTCCTGGCCTCGCCCCACATCGGCGCCCAACGGACGGACGTGCGCGGCGCACTCGACCGATGGGCCATCGCTCTCCTCAAGGAGATCACCGCCGCCGACAAAATCCTGATCGAAGGAGGGCACCGGTGAACCCATCGGCACGACTGCGCCGGGAGATCGCCGACAGAGTCGCCCAGGCTCTGCTCGCGTCCGGCGAGGCTCGTGAGGTCTGGCTGGAGGGAGCCCTCGCCTGCGGCTTCGCCCACGCGGCGAGCGACATCGACCTGCGTGGCATCGTGGACGGCACCCTTCCGGCGTGGGAGTCCCGCATCGTGGACGGCGTCCGTGTCGACCTCCAGGCGGCGGCGCCGCAGCGGGCGGAGGAACTCCGTCACCTGCTCCGCTTCTTCGACGTCCGCCGCGACGACCTCGGATCGTTCCGCCGGGTACGCGCCTCGATGCACGACCTCATGTGCCTGCGCACTGCTCTCTCGTACGGCTCCGGGCGCTGGGATCCGGTGCTCGGTCCCGAGGAGCGCCAAGGCTACCGACGCTGGGCGGTCGCCGACCAGGCCGAGGTTGCGGCGAGTCTCGCCGAGGACCTGACCGGCCTCGTCGAGGACGGCCTGGCCGAACCCGCTGGCGTCGTGTGCCGGAAGCTGGAGACCTGCCTCACCGCGCTCGGCTGCGCGGCGGACGGCCACCCGGTCCTGGGTGACAAGTGGCTGCCGCTGCTTGCCGGCGCTCCGCTCCGTACGCCGATCGGCCCGGCCCGCACGGAAACGTGGGAGTGGTTCCGTCCGGTTCAGCGACACGTGACCAGAGCACTCCTGGACTGCTGGCCCGTCGACGAGCCGCTGCAGAAGCCTCCCAACGTGGGTGCCCCTGACGTCGGCTGGCTGCCTCAGCGGTACGCCGACGGGTGGTTCCTTCGCCGTGGCGACGTCCACATCCCCATCACCGGCGGGCAGCTTCTCGGGTGGCTGTCCACGGTCTCCAGCGATGGCGCGTAGACCGCGCCCCTCCTCCTCAGGAGTCCTCTTGATGCCCGTCACCCGCACCACCCCCGTCGACCTGGATAGTCTCTACGCCCCGCTGTCGAGCACCGGGCCGGACACGGCCGTCTCCGTCATCCTCAAGCTCCGCGGGGAGACCTGCGACATCGACTGCCTGTACTGCTTCGAGAAGCGCAAGGAGTCACCGGGCGGCGCCCGCATCAGCGCGGCCCAGGTCCACCGACTCGGTTCGATCTTCTCCGGGCGGCCGCTCAGCGTCGAACTGCATGGCGGGGAGCCCCTGAGCGCCGGGCGGGAGCGGGTCGCGGAGGTGCTGGACGCGCTCGCCGCACAGCCGAACGTCATCCGCGTGAGCCTCCAGACCAACGGCCTCCAGATCGACGACGCGTGGCTGGACCTGTTCGAGCGGCACTGCCCGGAGCTGGAGATCGGCATCTCCCTCGACGGGGACGCGGTCGGGAACTCGTGGCGCGTCGGTTACGACGGCCGCCCCACATACCCGCGAGTGATCGAAGCCCTGGAACTCCTCGGCCGCCGGGAACGCCGCGCCGGCGTCATCTGCGCCGTCACCCCGTACGTCCTCGGCCGGGCCTCCGAGGTCATGGAGCACCTCGCCTCCTTTCCCGCCGTGACGACGGTCAGCCTTGTGCCTTGCTTCGACGCGGCGGTGACCCGGTCGACCACGGTGGTCGGATCCCGTGCGCCGACCAGCCGGGCACTCCAGCGACGGGCCATCGGCCCCACCGGCCCGGCCTGGGCCGTCACGCCTCGTCAGTACACCGACTTCGTGTTGGAGGCCGCCCACCACTGGGTCACCGATGGCGTGTTCCGCCGCATCAAGCTGGAGCCCGTCGTCTCCGTCATCCGCCGTCTGAAGGGGCTGCGGACCCGCTCCTGTCACTTCTCCGACTTGAAGTGCGACCACATCCTCACCCTCTATCCCGATGACCGCCTGGGAAGCTGCGACGAACTGCCCTGGCCACAGGCCCGCCTGGTCACGCTCGGCGACGTACACGCTGAGGCGGACGTGGCCCGCGCTCAGGGCGGCTCTCTCTTGCTTCAGCAGGCACGCTCCCTGGTCACGAAGTGCACGACCTGCGACTACCGCGACTCCTGCGGCGCGGGCTGCCCGGCGGTCCGCCTCCGCTTCGCCGCCGCGGGCGACGAAGACGCGTACTGCGACCACCGCATGCGCCTGATCGACGGCGTCGCCGCCCTCCTCGCCCAACCGGCCCTCCCGCCCAACACGTTCTGTTCCCGGCTGCGCTGGCGTCCCGTCCGCCCCAACGACATGCACCACGTCGCGGCGTTCCTGGCCCGGTGGGACGACCCGGCGGCGCCCCGGCCGCCCGCGCACCTCCAGGTCAGCGCCCACGGCAACATCAACACGGTCGGCCTCCCCGGTGTGCACGAGGCAGACGATCTCGACCCCCACCATCCCCAGTGGCACGAGGGCATCGAACCCGGCATCCGCCCGGTCGTCGCCGCGCTCACCTCACACTGGAACACCATCACCTACGACAGCTGCCAGGGCCACGCCTACGCCGACCTCCCCGGAGCTGAGCCCCGGTTCCTCTCGGTCGGCATCCTGCCGCGTGACCGCGTCGAGTACGCGCGTACAGCCGCGCGCCTGTGCCGTGTCGCCAGCCGAGCCGAGTTCTCCCTGCCCAGGGCGTGTTCATTGGTCCTCGGTCGCAGCGAGCTCACCTGCCGCACCACCGGCCGTGTGTATCCGACGCTCGACCTCCATCTCGTGCCCACTGCCGGCACCACACCTGCCGAGTACTTCAAGGACCTCGCCCAGGCCATGCACGTACTCACGGAGACCCTGGCCGAAACCGCCTCCGCCCCGCCCTCCACCCACTGCGCCTGTGGAGGCGACCTGTGATCCACATCGCCGAGACTCTGTCCATCCGTACAGTGGAGGGCTTCCTCAAGCCGGACGAGATCGAGCGACTCAACCTCGTCATGGACGACACCCTGGGCTCCCTGGGGCGAGACCGGTACGGCACGGCCCGCCGCACCACCATCCACGAGATCCCCGGTCACTCCTTCGCCGAGGCGCAGGACGTCTACGAGCCGGCCGGCCGGATCGAGGTAACCAAGATCCCGTACGAGGCGACCTCCCTGCTCGATCAGGCCCTGAAGCTGCACATGGCCGCCATCACGCGCACCCTGCCGTCGGTCACTGGCCACCGGCCGTGGATCTACCTCGAGTACGGCGCCGGCCAGTACATCACCCCGCATGCCGACGGCATCGCCCCCGATCCCCTCGCCCGTCCCCGGCAGATCGCCGCCGCGACGGTCACGCTCACGGACATCCAGGAAACCGGCGGCGCGTTCTACGTAGAGACCACGGGCAGCGACGCCGCCTGGACCGCCGACGAGGCGCCGACCGGGTCGGGTTACGTCCAGGGGATGCGTTTCGCGCACGACGGGACGGACATGTCCTCCCGCTGGTTCCGCACCATGCCCCGCACGCGATGGAGTGTCGCACCCGCTCCCGGCACTCTCGTGGTCTTCGGCAGCCAGCTCGTCCATGGCACCGAACCAGTCCGCGCCGACCGCGTTCGCAAGTTCCTCACGCTCTTCGTCTCCGAGTAGGAGGCTTCGCCGCCATGACCGGCCCCCGCGGCCCGCCCCACAGCCACCCCTCCCCCAGCCCACGCCCCGACCAGAGGAGAGAGCGAGCAGTGGCAGAAGACAAGACGTTCGACGAGTTCCTGGAGGCAGTCGCGTCCCTGCGCGACGGCGACCCTGTGCGCACCACCGCGCACACCTCCAACGCGGCCACCGAGACCTGGCTGGCCATCACAGTGCAGCACGACGCCGCTGAGCCCACCACAACCGAATCCTGACCCGTCACGGGGCCGGGCCCGTCCTGGTCCGGCCCCGTTCCACCCCCGGAGCCCCAGATGAGCGCTCTCTCCCCGGAAGCCCTGGTCACCCTCGACGGCATCACCGACCACCAGCGCCTGCGGACCCGCCGTATCGCCTCCGTACTCGGCAACCGCCTCGGCTCGTCCGCCCTCGACTACACCGTGGCCCACCACCTACTCGAAGGCGCCGAACACGCCGCACGTGCCCGGGACGCGGACCGCCTTAATTGGTGCCGCAATGCGACGGTGCGAGACCTGACCCACCTGTCGGCCGACCCGCACATCGTGCTCAGCCCGCGCCCCGTGGACCTGCTCCGCTCTGAGATCTCCGAAACCGCGTACTACCTCGTCGGCCCCGACACCAGCCCTGCCCCGCCCGAGGCCCGTGACCTCGTTCGTGCGGCCCTCGCCTCCGCGACCGAGCACGGCTTCGGCACCCTGCTCACCCAGCACGCCCCCGTCATCTGCCTGCTCAACCGTCGCCGACTCGACGAGACCCTCCACAGCTGGGCCCTCACTCGCCTCCCGGGCACCGTCTTCACCGACTACACCGCCCACCCCGAGATCCTGGCCCGCGACCTCGTCCACGAAGCCGCCCACAACTGGCTCAACGACGCACTGGCCGCGTACGACATCAGCCTCCCCGCTGAAGTCACCTTCTTCTCCCCCTGGCGAGGCACTCGGCGTTCCGTCTTCGGCTTCCTCCACGCGTGCTGGGCCTTCTCCCTCACCGTGCAGTACGCACGGGAGGCGCGGCGCAGCACCACGGGTGCCGTCCTACCCCTCCTCGACGCCCACCTGCGCCAGCAGGCTGTCCAGTTCGCTGCCGCTGCCGAGTGCTTGGATCAGGCCCTCTTGTACGTGTCAGCAAACGAAATCCGTGATCGCATCGGCCGCGCAGTCGGCAAGGTCGTGAGTCTCGCGTAGCGTCCGCCTCAGTTCGGTGGGGACCTTCGGTGCGCCACTACATATGTCGGACTGCGCGGAAGACTTCGGTCACGCACGAAATATTTCAGTCGGTACTTCAGTTGCCGCACCGAACAGTTCGGTGCGTGGTAGGCGTTGAGTAAGGGCTGCCGGTCACACGGGTCGGCATAACGAATCCCTGGGGGTACGTATGTCCAACGAACCGAGCGATTTTCGAGCTTGGTTGGTGCGCCACGTCGACGAACAATCGGCCATCGGCGACCTCGCCCGAGACGTACGGGACGACGCCGAATGGCCTGAGGGCGAACCCGAGACGTTCGAGCTCTACAACGAGTACCTCGACTCTATGAACGCCTGTGATGGTGCGCTGGATGCGTAGGTCTCCGTCCAACGCTCCCGATGCCGCTGATTGCCCTTCCCCAGGCCGTTCACCGCACCGAGTGACAGGCGAAGCGGGCGCACGGGCCGGCGTTCCCCGATCCGAGTCGACCATCAGCGGTCAGGTGCTCACTGGCCTATTCGCGTCCGAGCTGGTGGAGAGACGAAGGATCTTGTCCCAGGTGACCACTAGCCCCGCCGCGGCGGCCGTGGCCAGGGCGACGCCCACAGCTGACGAAGCCAGGGCAAAGACGATGCCGGCGAGACACAAGGTGAACGCAGATCCCCGCAGCACCTGCTGCCGCCATGCTCTGCGCTCGCGGTGACTGTGCAACAGCCCGTCGGCGGATACGTCCCCAGGTGCGAGATCTTGCAGCCGGCCGCTGGCGAGCACTTTCAGGATTCGCTCCACTTCGAGCAGAGCACGCTTCGGACCGTCGATCCGGTCAAGCTCAACCCCGTCCCGAAGCTCACGCACGAGGGCAGCGGCTGCTGCGAAACGAGCCACGACCTGGGGCATGGGGTTACGGCCGTCAGGAAGCGCACGTTGCACGGCATACCTCTCCAGCGCGATGGCGAAGTCTTCCAACGCTTGCACTGCCGCAACGTGCGGAGAGTTGAAGGGCGATGCCGTCGGAGGCTCCTTCCCCGTTACCTCCAGAGGCTGGAGAAGTGCCTCATAGGCTCTACGCACCGTGACCGTCATAGCCTCGGTTGTCCACCGTTGCATGCCTTGGTTCGCGACAAGCGAGGCGATCACAGCAGTGATCAACATGGGCGTCACCAAGACCCCTATGGCGACGGCGTCGCGCCAGACGTGCCAGCTTGTGCGTTGGATGGCTGCGGCAAGGGCGCCACCCGCTGAGACGGACATCGCGACGGGGACGACCATCTTGAGGGCGAGTGCCTTCCGGGACGCCTGATACAAGACGTCTTCGCGCTGCAAGTAGTCCAGCGTCGGACGGTCTGGACGCGTCGCCAAGGAGCTGTCGCGGACCTGGCGCACCAGGTGAGCGCGGCGCCGTCTCGCGCGCGCCCGCGCGTGAGCCCAGCAGATCCGTTCCAGGAGCGTTCTGTTACGTCGGCGCTGCGACGTTGCCGTCATGGTCAGGGCCCATATCGACATTGTCCAAGCGGCGAAGATGAGCGCCCCAAACTCGGCTTTCGACACGTCCTCCCCCTCAGGAACATCGTGGGGCTCAGCCCCATCACAAGCCCCTATGCCCTGGGGGGGGTTCACCAACGCCTCACTGTCAGTACGAAACCCTGTGCGAGCCGAGTACCGTCGATCTGACCGTCGCGGGCCCGTGACCAGCTACAGAATCAGGCTGCCGACCTGGCAGACGACCCAGCTTCGTGGTCTCAGTTCTGGTCTCATTCGCCGCCGTCCGGCCCCGTCCGGACGGGGCCATCCCGAACGCTCCGCACCAGGTCAGGACGGGTGCGATCCTCGCCGGACCCGCGTACGAACATTTGGAAAGCGTATTTGAGGCAACCCTCGCGGATTCGAACCTCTCGTATGCTCCGGCGCGGCTGACCCGCCGAACGAGGATCCCGACCCTCTGTGACCGGGGCCTTCACCCCAGGTTGTTCGGTCGCCGTAGCTCCGTCTTCTATGTGCTCCCGCAACTGTGGCCTCTTGGCAAACGATCGCTTCCAGAGCTCGGCTGCTAGCCAGCGGCCAAGAGGCGGCCTGCACAGCTCCAGCCCGACGGCGTGCCCATAGCGTGCCCATAAGACCGGTAAACCACGGTCAACAGCGGCGCAATCCTGCACTCCCGGGCGCCGCACTAAGGCGCGTATGACCAGGTCAGAAGCTATCCAACTCCCTAGGCGCCGTCGCTTCCCAAGCTGAGAGCGCGAGTTCGATTCTCGTCACCCGCTCTTATTGAAGCCCCAGGTCAGTGGCCTGGGGCTTATTTCCATTGGAGTGCCGTTGCTGCCCGGGCGGGACACAAGCCCCTTGCGGGAGCGGGCACTTGACCGCCAGGGAACAGCGTCAGAGCGGGAGGTCGTCGGGGTCGTCGGGGAGTACCCGGAACTCCTTGTAACGGCCCAGCGGGCGTACGGCCCGGAAGTCTCGTCGGTCGAGGGTGAGAATCGCGTCCGTGTCGTGGTCGGCTGCAAGCGCCACATTCACCGCGTCGGCGGGGTCGAGGTCCAGCGCGCGGTGGCGGACACGAACGGACTGTGCGGCGCCCAGGTGGTCCTCCGTGATCCCAGGCAGGACGACACGCCCCAGGCTCATCCAGCGCCGCAGGTCGTCGACCGCGCTGACGGCAGCCTCCCTGCCGAGCTCGCGCGTCGCCACGTGATCCAGTGCGGCCGGCAGGAGGGGAGACATGACCAGCAGGCCCGCCGCCATGATGGCCTCGTTCGCCGCCCGATGTTCCGGGTGAGCCGAACCCAGCGCTGCCTGAAGGCCAGACGTATCGGCGATGACGATGATCACCGGGCGGATCCGGAGCCCGAGCCGGTCTCACGCCAGACCGCATCGGCGACCGTGTCGCGGACTTCCGACTTGGGCAGTGTGCGCCCCGGCCCCTCGAAGGTGCGCGAGAACAGCGGCTCGTCCCAGACCCCGGCGCTTGGCGGCCTCCTCATGGGCGTCGTCGGCTGGACGGCCCTCGCCCCGCCGGCTCCAGCGGGGCCTCGGTGACGAAGTGCCGGGCGTCCTACTTGCTGACGGCGAAACGCATGAGGGCGTGCTCGTCACCCTGCTTGACGTTGCCCGTCGTGTTGATCACTTCGAGCTTCCAACTGCCGCCGACCCGAACGGCCTTGGCCACGGCGCAGCCGTTGTCCCGGGTGAGCAGGCTGGGCCAGATGTCGGCGACCTGCTGAGAGCTGCCCCCGGTCGCGTCGTAGACCTTGAAGCTGATGTTGCGTGCCTTCTGGAACGAACTGCCCTTCTTGTACGCGGCGGCGACGAACACGATCGACGTGATGTTGGACGGTATCCGGGCGAACTCGACGGTGACCGTCTCGTCGTCACCGTCCCCGTGCCCCGTCTGGTTGTCGCCGCTGTGCACCAACGAGCCGTTGCCCATGGGGTCGAGCGAGTCCAGACCCGCGAGGCGCACCGGGTCACCGCCCTGCAGGGCGATGGCGATCAGGTCGAGATCGGTGCCGGTCTTGCGGCGCAGCTTGCCCAGCACTCCGCCGCTGCTGCCGGCGGTGGGGTCCCAGGAAACTCCGATGGACAGATGGGTCACCCCGTCCAGGTCCGCTGGGCCGTCTTCCTTCGTGAGCGTGATCATTCGGTGGCTCGTCCTTGTCTCAAAGGGACTGCAAAAGAGACTGCAAAAGGCACTACAACACGCAGAGGGCACCCCGTGCCGTTCTGGTTCCATGTGCCGGTCACCCACCCCCGCGTCCAGCGACCCCAGGCTCACGGCGGGAGGGGTGCCGGCCTCCGGCTCCTTGAAGCTGACCCACGGGAGCAAGACGCTCTACTCGCGCAGCTACGGCCCCTCGCAGGACATCGCCCCGCAGGTGCGGATCCCGGGGTCCGGCTGGTACACGGTCACCCAGACCGCCCACCGGGGCGGCCTGCCGTCCGGCTCGCTGTCGACGACCTCAAGCCTCTCCCTGCACTTCTACGCCGACGCCGGCAAGAACCGGCAGATCCGGGACTACATCACCCGGCTCTGGCCCGAGGGGCTGAACTCCAGGAGCCAGGCCGCCGCCCGTTCGACCACGACCGTCGAGCCGGGGATGCAGCGCCTCGGGACGAACGACGGCACGATCGGCCGGCTGTCGGAGGGGGTGAAGTCCGTGCACGCCTGGTACACGACCGACGACGGCGTCCACTGGCACGCCACCACCGCGAAGCTGTCCCACGGCAAGTGGACCGCCAACGTCCACAGCCCCGCCTCCGCCGGCCGCGTCGGTCTGCGCTCCACGGTCACCGACACCCACGGTGACAGCTCGACGGCCACGGTCCACAACGCGTACGCGGTGCGCTGAGAACCCTTTCCGGGCGGCTGAAGCGGTGCCCGAGGCCGCGCGCCACCAGACCGCGACACCGCGACACTGTGGCCTCGCGAAATCAATATCTGTGGTGGCGAGATAAGAAATCGAGTCGGCGGGCGGCCAATATTTCCTGCGGCCACGGACTGCACGGAATTACTCACCGCGCAGGGCCGACATCGACGTGCTACTGTCGTCATCAGTTGCAGGTGTGGTTGCCAGAAAGTTTTTCCGACGGCTGATCAACACGGCGACAACAGGATGCGCACAGGGCGCATTACTGAACACCGTCTCCGAAGGAGAAACAAATGACTACTGGCACCGTGAAGTGGTTCAACGCGGAAAAGGGCTTCGGCTTCATCGAGCAGGACGGCGGCGGCGCCGACGTCTTCGCCCACTACTCGAACATCGCCACCCAGGGCTTCCGCGAGCTGCAGGAAGGCCAGAAGGTGTCGTTCGACATCGCCCAGGGCCAGAAGGGCCCGACGGCCGAGAACATCGTTCCCGCCTGACGCACCGGCGTATACGCGTACTTCGCAGCTGGGGCCCGCACCTTGGGGTGCGGGCCCCAGCTCGCTTTGTTTTCAGGGCGATTCGGCCCTGTTTTATCGGGCCGTTCTCTCGCGATTCTCTGCGCCGCTCATTCTGCTGCGGAAATCCCTTGATACTCGTCCCGCATCGAGGAAGGTTCCGCATGAGCCGCACACGTACCGCTCGCACCCGCACGAATAGCGCCCACGAACGATCCGGGGGACGTTCCGCCCCGGGCCGATCCGGCGTGCCTCGCCGCTCCGGTGGACACCGGAACCAGCGGCCCACCGGGGGAGAGTTCGCGCTTCCGAAGACGATCACCCCCGGGTTGCCCGCTGTCGAGGCGTTCGCCGATCTCGCCATGCCGGCGCCCTTGCTGGCCACACTCGGCCACGCAGGCGTGACCGTACCGTTCCCGATCCAGGCGGCGACCCTGCCCAATTCCCTGGCCGGCCGTGACGTGCTCGGCCGCGGCCGCACCGGGTCGGGCAAGACCCTCCGCCTTCGGCCTCCCCGTACTGGCCCGTACGGCGGGCCGCCGTGCCGAGCCGCGCAGGCCACTGGCCCTGATCCTCGTGCCCACCCGTGAGCTGGCCCAGCAGGTCACCGACGCGCTCGCTCCCTACGCCCGCTCCGTGCGGCTGCGGCTCGCCACCGTCGTCGGCGGAGTGTCCCTCGGCAGGCAGGCCGGTGCGCTGCGGGCCGGCGCGGAGGTGGTCGTCGCCACGCCCGGCCGGCTCAAGGACCTCATCGACCGCGGCGACTGCCGGCTCACCGACGTCGGCGTCACGGTGCTCGACGAGGCCGACCAGATGACCGACATGGGCTTCATGCCCCAGGTCACCGCCCTGCTCGACCAGGTGCGCCCCGGCGGTCAGCGGATGTTGTTCTCGGCCACCCTGGACCGCAACGTCGACCTGCTGGTCCGCCGCTACCTGACCGACCCGGTGGTCCACTCCGTCGACCCGTCGGCCGGTGCCGTCAGCACGATGGAGCACCATGTGCTCCACGTGCACGACGCGGACAAGCACCGTACGACCACGGAGATCGCGGCCCGGGACGGCCGGGTCATCATGTTCCTCGACACCAAGCACGCCGTGGACCGGCTGACCGAGCATCTGCTGAAGAGCGGTGTCCGGGCCGGGGCCCTGCACGGCGGCCGGTCCCAGCCGCAGCGCACCAGGACGCTGGCGCAGTTCAAGGACGGTCGGGTCACCGTCCTGGTGGCCACCGACGTCGCGGCCCGCGGCATCCATGTCGACAACCTCGACCTGGTCGTCAACGTGGATCCGCCCACTGACCACAAGGACTACCTGCACCGTGGCGGCCGTACGGCCCGCGCCGGGGAGTCCGGCAGCGTCGTCACCCTGGTGACCCCGGCCCAGCGTCGGGGCATGACCCGGCTGATGGCTTCGGCCGGCATCAGCCCGCAGGTGACTTCGGTCCGCTCGGGCGAGGCGGAACTGAGCCGCATCACGGGCGCCCAGGCGCCCTCCGGCGTCCCGGTGGTCATCGCCGCGCCCGCCCCCGAACGCTCCCGCCGCGCCTCGTCGCCGGCTCGGGGCCGCCGGGACCGCACCGGTCAGGGCCGATCCGCCGGCGCCGGGGCGCGCCGACGGACCCCACGGCGGCCGGGCAACGACTCCGCCGCACAGTCCGCCGCCTAGTCCGGCGCCGTCCCCCGACGCCCCCGTGGCCTTCCCCTGCCGCGAGCGTCCCCGAGCCGACCAGCCCCTGCCGAAGGAGACACCCTTGACGCCGACGTGGACCGAGTACGTCATGCCGGGCCCCGCTCCCGCTCCCGAGGTCGTGATCGAGGACGCCGCGGGCCACGGGCCCCGGGTGTGCGACGACATGACCGTCGAGGTGGCCTCGCCGTCATGGCGGGCGCCCGGGTCGAGTACCTGACCGTCTGCGACGGGGACGACCAGAGCACGGGTTCGATCACCCTGGTCCGGCTCGCCGTACTCCGCGACAGTTCCGCGTACACGGACCGGATCCGGCTGCGGGACGTCCTCGCCCAGTCGCCGCCCGGTGACCGCCCCGGCTGCGCCGGTGAATGCGGCGGCCGGGTTCCGGACGTACTCACCCCGTCGCGCTGATCAGCCTTGGGCCGGTCGGCGCGTAGTCCTTGCCCCCGGCCTGACCGTGGCATCCCGCCACGCCCCCGCGACTACGCCCTTTCAGGCGTCGGGCGTCGTGTCCTCATCCGGTACCCGTCCGTTCGCCGGGAAGGCCGCCGGGCCCCGGGACCGCCCTGCCTCCTCCGCCGCGAAGGCATGCGGACCATGACGTGCCCCGGCTTCGCCTGCCACCGCCCGCGCCCGACCGCACCGGGGCGCGCGCGGTGGCATGGGCGGCCGTCGGGGCGTACCGCATCCCACGCGGCCTCGACGCGGCAGGGAACGGCTCGGCAGGGCAGGGCTCGGCGGCACGATCCCGAGGCGGGGGAACGGGCGGTGAAGCGCCCTCACCACACCGGTGGGGGCGGTTGCCCTCTCACCGGTCGAAGTGGACGAGATCGCCCACGGTCCACGCGCTGATGTCCTTGATCGCGACCCGGTACATGCCGCCCGTCTCCGGGATCCCGAGACTGCCCTGCAGGATCCGGGCGAGGTGGAAGTGCAGATGTGTGGGCGCCTCGCCGCGACCGGGCCGGTTCTCCCGGCCACCTCGGGCGAAGACGTCCGAGAACGGGGCCAGACGGTCCGAGTCCTTCAGGACGTCGGCCACCCGCTCCCTCCACACCGCCTCCGGGGCCAGCCGCCCGGTGATGACGGCACCGCCGACGACGACGGTCAACGACATCTGATTGCTTCGCTCGGACTCCACTGCGGCGGAGATGGCGACGAGCAGCTCATCAGGGTTCGACATGGAGGCAGATCTTATGCGGCCTCGCCCGTACCGGAACCGCCCGCGGCGTTGTGAAGTGGTCGCGCGGGCCCCGGGAGACGGCTTCCGGCCAACCGGTGAGCACCGATCACCACAGGCCTCTTCTTCCACCAAAAGGATGAAACCTTCTCTCACCAGAGTAGATATTCAGAAGCGAGATGGGTATGGTTCCTCGTGTAGCCAAGGTCGACGAAGACCCGCCAGACACGAACTGGCGGATGGATGGACACGAAGTACGCAGGTCAGTGTGGCTCCCGAGCCTCGAAGCCAAGGACTTCCCAGTAGCGGCGACGGGACTGAGAGCCGCGCTGGGCGGCTCGCAGTCGAGGAGCTGCCGACGGCAGTACCGGTTCAGTCATCGGTTGGTTTCAAGAGGAACGGAGGAGCAGACGCCATCAGGATCGCCCGGGCCCGAGAAACGCTCGGCCCGGGTACCGCAAGACCCCGGAATGGATGGTGGTCCCCGGTCAAGCAGCTGCGATCCCTCGCTCCGGCCCGCCGGGCCGGTTAGCGGAAACAGAAAGTCGGCAGAGCAGCAGAGCCGACGGATGGTGTTGAATTTCCTTCGGGGCCCTGGTGCCGTACGGCACCGGGGCCCCTCGACGCGTTACACAGCGAGGTGACATGACATCGGACAACCCACTGAATGATCGTCTGGACGACGACGACTACCCCGCTTACACGATGGGCCGGGCAGCCGAGATGCTCGGCACCACCCCGGCCTTCCTCCGGGCCATCGGGGAGGCTCGTCTGATCACTCCGCTCCGCTCGGAGGGAGGACATCGCCGGTACTCCCGCTACCAGCTGCGCATCGCCGCCCGCGCCCGCGAGCTCGTCGACAAGGGGACGCCGATCGAGGCAGCGTGCCGCATCGTGATCCTCGAGGACCAGCTCGAGGAGGCACAGCGCATCAACGCCGAGCACCGCCGCGCGGCCGCCGACTCGGCGGGCACCCCCCGCTCCGGCTGAACAGACGCATACGGACCGGGTGCCCGGGTTTCCCGGGCCGGGCGGGTCGGCGCGTGACTCCGTGTTTCGATCCGGACGCCTCGGTGGCGCACCGTACCGCTCAGGGAGCGCCTCCAAGTGTGGACGGGCCTCACAGCCGGCCGGCGAGGCGTTCACGGATGGCGGCGCTCGGCTGGTTGAGGCCCTCGATGGTGACCTTCTTGCCGCGCTGGGCGTACTTGGTCTCGATGGCGTCCAGGGCGGCCACGGAGGAGGCGTCCCAGACGTGGGTGCCGGAGAGGTCGATGACGACGTCGTCCGGGTCGTTCCTGTAGTCGAACTGGGTGACCAGGTCGTTGGAGGACGCGAAGAACAGCTCGCCGGTCACGGAGTAGACGACCTGGGTGCCGTCGGGGTCGGTGACCGAGGTGACGTGGGTGAGGTGGGCCACCCGGCGGGCGAAGATGATCATCGCGGTGACGGAGCCGACGACCACGCCGATGGAGAGATTGGACGTGGCGACGACGACGATCACGGTGATGACCATGACCGTCGTCTCGCCGACCGGCATCCGTCGCAGCGTGGCGGGCTTCACCGAGTGCCAGTCGAAGGTGCCGACGGAGACCAGGATCATGACGGCGACCAGGGCGGCCATGGGGATCCGGGAGACGACCGGGCCGAGCACGATGCACAGGATCAGCAGGAAGAACCCGGCCAGGAACGTCGACAGCCGGGTACGGGCGCCGTTCTTGACGTTGATCATGGTCTGGCCGATCATGCCGCAGCCGCCCATGCCGCCGAAGATCCCGGTGACGATGTTGGCGATGCCCTGACCGACCGCTTCGCGGGTCTTGTCGGACCGGGTGTCGGTGAGGTCGTCGACCAGCTTCGCGGTCATCATCGACTCCATGATCCCCACCAGCGCCATGGCGAAGGCGTACGGGGCGATGACTGTCAGGGTGTGCGGGGTGAACGGCACGTCGGGCAGGCCCGGCACCGGTAGCGCGGACGGCAGCTTGCCCTTGTCCCCCACCGTCGGTACGGCGATCCCGGCGGCCACGGTGATCACGGTCAGGATCACGATCGCCACCAGCGGCGCCGGCACCGCCCGGGTCAGCCGCGGGAACAGCACCATGAGCACCAGACCGGCCACGACCAGCGGATACACCGCCCACGGCACGTCGTGCAGGTTGGGTATCTGGGCCAGGAACAGCAGGATGCCCAGCGCGTTGACGAAGCCGACCATGACGCTGCGCGGCACGAACTGCATCAGCTTGGCGACGCCCAGCGCACCGAGGACGACCTGGAAGGCGCCGGCGAGCATGACGGTGGCGACCAGGTAGCCCAGCCCGTACTGGCGGGCTATCGGCGCCACGACCAGGGCGACGGCGCCGGTGGCGGCGGAGATCATGGCCGGGCGTCCGCCGGCGAACGCGATGACCATGGCCATGGTGCAGGCGGCGTACAGACCGACCCGGGGGTCGACGCCCGCGATGACGGAGAACGAGATCGCCTCCGGGATCAGCGCGAGACCGACGACCAGACCGGCCAGCACCTCGGTGCGCAGGACCGTCGGCGAGGTCAGCCACACGGGCCTGGGCAGGCGAGACCAGGGGGATCTGGGCGACTTGGGCGCTGCGGGCAGCGTTGGGGACATGCGACCGTTTCCGTTCAGGCGCACGCGTCCCCGTATCCGGTACGCGCCCGCGTCGTCAGCGCGGTGATGCCGTGGTGCACCCGCGTTCCAGCCGGCGTCAGCGGCGACAGGAGGCAACTCTACCCTGACGTGAGGGGAGGGTGTGGGGCCGAGGACACCCGACGAAGGGGGATCATGGGGGGATGACGGAAGAGCGGCACATGCAGATCGGTGAAGTGGCCGAGCGGACCGGTCTGTCGCTGCGCACGATCCGCCACTACGAGGAAGTCGGCCTCGTCGTCCCCTCCGCCCGCAGCAAGGGCGGTTTCCGCCTCTACACGGACTCGGACGTCGAGCGCCTGATGGTGATCCGCCGCATGAAGCCGCTGGACTTCTCCCTGGAGGAGATGCGGGACCTGCTGGAGATCACCGACCGGCTGGGGCGCACCGACAGCCCGCCGACCGGCGAGGAACTGGCTCGGCTGCGTGGCCGGCTCGACGCCTACCGGGAGACGGCCGACGCCCGCTGCGAATCCCTGCGCGCCCGCCTGGCGATGGCCGAGGACTTCGCGGCCACCCTGCGCGCCCGTCTGGGCGCCGCCTGAGGCACAGCCGGCCGCGGTGGCGCCCTTCGGCGACCGCCGCGGCCGCGGCTCCTCGGCGTGGGGCTCAGCCGAACTGGCCCGGCTGGTAGTCGCCGGCCGGCTGCTGGACGATGACGTTCATGCGGTTGTAGGCGTTGATCAGGGCGATGAGGGAGACCAGCGCGCCGAGCTGCTCCTCGTCGAAGTGCTGGGCGGCGTTCTCCCAGGCCTCGTCGGTGATGCCGCCGGCCGCGTCGGCGATACGGGTGCCCTGCTCGGCCAGCTCCAGCGCGGCACGCTCGGCGGGCGTGAACACCGTCGCCTCCCTCCAGGCCGCGACCAGCAGGAGGCGCTGCACGTCCTCGCCCGCCTTCATGGCGTCCTTGGTGTGCATGTCGGTGCAGAACCCGCAGCCGTTGATCTGGCTGGCGCGGATCTTCACCAGCTCCTGGGTCGCCGCCGGCAGCGCCGAGTCCGTGACCGCCTTGCTGCCCGAGTTGAGGTAGCGGAGGAACTTGCCTGCGACCGCGTTGCCGAAGAGGTTCATACGAGCGTCCATCGTCAGCTCCTGTGCCGTTGTCGTTCGGTGTACGCCTCTCTGACAACCGGGCCGGACGCGATGTGACAGGGCACAGATGTGACCTGCGTCACTCAGGTTGGGGGCGGACCGTGAGCATCTGCTGGGCGTGGCCCACCGGGCCGGTGACGTCGTGCAGCACGGTGCTGGTGACGCCCTGCCCCGTCGGCCCGAACGTGACGGTGGTGTCCAGCCCGGTCCAGCGGCCCTCGGGCTGCCGGTGCAGATGGAGCGTCAGGTCGACGTTGGGGAACATCCACGCGGTCGGCGCCTCGCGTACGGCGATGCCGTTGGCGGTGTCGACCAGGGCGACGTACGACGCGAGCGGGCTGATCGGCTCGTCGGCGACCAGGTCGAGCGAGGTGGAGATCCACGCGGTCGTACGGCCCGGCCGGGGCGGCGCGAGCGGCCGTACGTCCAGGGAGGCGATGTACCCGCCGGGCCACAGGGACGCCATCGGCCAGGAGTCCAGTTCCCCGGGCCGGGTGAGCTGCTGCGGACCGCCGCCCGCGACGGCCGCGGTGTCCCCGGCGGCCAGCAGCCAGGCGCGGGCCCGCACCACCGGACGGTCGGCCACCCGTACGACGGCTTCGAGCAACTCGATGGTGCGGCCGGGCCGGACCGTCTCCACCCGGATCTCGCACTCGTCGAGGGCCAGCCGCCCCAGGATGTCGTAGCTGATCCGCGAGAGGAGCAGGCCGCCGCCCCGCCCGGGGCGTCCGGCGAGGTGGTGGTCGATCGCGTGCACGACGAGGCCGCCGAGCGGGCTGAAGTGCAGCTCGTCGGGGTCCCAGGCGCCGCTCGCGTGGACGGTGGGCTTGTAGCGGTGCTCGTCGATGCGCTCGTAGTAGCTGCCGGTCTGCGCGGGAGGGTGGGCTGCGGGGCGGGGCGAGAGGGACATGCCGCCATGGTAGGAAGCGGTCTGATGACCTGGTCACCCGCGCCAGGGGTCTTACGGACCCGTGACGTACCCCGCGCCGACCCCCGCCGGGCACCCCCGTCCGCCCTAGCGTGACAGTATGCGCGTACTGGTCACCGGCGGTGCCGGGTTCATCGGGTCCCATGTCGTCGACGCCCTGCGGGCCCGCGGTCACGAGGCGGTCGTGTACGACGTCCGGTCCGGACCCGGCGCCGACGTGCGCAACCCGGTGGCCGTGGCCGAGGCGCTGGCCGGGGTGGACGCCGTCTCCCACCAGGCGGCCATGGTCGGCCTCGGCAACGGCGTCGCGGACGCGGCCGAGTACATCTCCCGCAACGACCTCGGCACCGCCGTCCTGCTCGCCGCCATGGCCGACGCGGACGTACGGCGGCTGGTGCTCGCCGGGTCGATGGTGGTGTACGGCGAGGGCCGCTACGAGTGTGCCGAGCACGGCGTCGTACGACCCGGCCCGCGCGCCGTGGCCGACCTGGACGCGGGCCGGTTCGAGCCCCACTGCCCGCTGTGCGGAGCGGAGTTGGCGCCGGGGCTGGTCGGCGAGGACGCGGCGGCCGACCCGCGCAACGTGTACGCCACGACCAAACTGGCCCAGGAGCACCTGGCCGCCGCCTGGGCCCGCTCGACGGGCGGTACGGCGGTGTCCCTGCGCTACCACAACGTGTACGGCCCCCGGATGCCCCGCGACACCCCGTACGCCGGCGTCGCCTCCTTCTTCCGCTCGGCGCTCGGCCGCGGTGAGGCACCGCGCGTCTTCGAGGACGGGCGGCAGCGGCGGGACTTCGTCCATGTCCGGGACGTCGCGGCGGCCAACGTCACCGCCCTGGAGGCGGAGAGCCGGCCGGGAGCGCTGACGGCCTACAACACCGGCAGCGGTGAGCCCCGTACCGTCGGCGACCTGGCGCACGCCCTCGCCGCGGCCTGCGCCGGACCCGCGCCCGTGACCACCGGCGAGTACCGCCTCGGCGACGTACGGCACATCACCGCCGACTCCGGCCGCCTGCGGGCGGACCTCGGCTGGAAACCGGAGATCGCCTTCGCGGAGGGCATGCGGGAGTTCGCGGCGGAGGGGTGAGCGGTCGGCCGACCGTACCCGGGGCTCCCTGACGAGTCAGGCCTGGGCGGTGGCCTCCCCCGTCGGGAGGGTGACCTCGAAGCGGCAGCCGCCGGGGATGTTGCGCACGGTCGTACGGCCGCGGTGGGCCTCGACGATGCCGCGGACGATGGCCAGGCCCAGGCCCGCCCCCGCCGGCGGCGTCCGCGCGTCCGTGCCGCGCCATCCGGTGTCGAAGACGCGGGGCAGGTCCTCCTCGGGGATGCCGCCGCAGCCGTCGGTGACCGAGAGCACGACACCGTCCGGCGCGCGCTCGGCGGCGATGGCGACCGTACCGTCGGCCGGGGTCCTGCGGATGGCGTTGACCAGGAGGTTGGCCAGGACGCGGCTCATCTCCTTGCCGTCGACCTCGACCGGCACCGGTTCCACCCGGTCGCCGACCAGCCGTACGCCGTGCTCGCGCGCGAGGGGGCCGACACCGGCGAGGGCGTCGCCGACCAGGTCGTAGAGGGAGATGCGGGCGGGGCTGAGGGGGAGGGTGCCGGCGTGTATGCGGGAGAGCTCGAAGAGGTCGCCGACCATGTCGTTGAGGCGTTCCACCTCGGTGCGGATCTGCTTGAGGTAGCGGTCGGGGTCGGCGGCGACACCGTCCTCCAGCGCCTCCGACATGGCCCGCAGACCGGCGAGCGGCGTGCGCAGGTCGTGCGAGATCCAGGCGACCAGCTCCCGCCGGGAGGTCTCCAGCGCGCGCTCGCGCTCCCGGGACGCGGCGAGCCGGGCGCTGGTGGCCGCCAACTCCTGGCTGAGCGCGTCGAGTTCGGCGGTGGCCGGGACGGAAGGCACCGCGAAGGCGCCGCCCTCACCGAAGTCCCGGGCCGCGTCGGCGAGTTCACGGCTGCGCGCGACCACCCAGCGGCCGAGGAGCAGGGCCGTGGCGAAGGAGACGACGGCGGCCATGGCGACGACGGTGGTGACGACCCTGAGGTCGTGCGGCGACAGGAACATCGCCCAGGCCACGGCCATGGTCCCGGCGAGCATCGCGACCACGCCGACCCCGGACACCACGCCGAGGGACGCGGTGAGGGAGCGGCGGCGGATCATCCGCAGGACGACCGCGCCGGCGAGGCCGGTGGCGGCGGCACCCAGGAAGGCGTAGAGGGCGATGAGCAGGTTGGCACGCATCTCAGTCCGCCTCCCCGGTCCGGTCCCGGTGGCCGTCCCCGCCCTCGCGCCGGTCCCCGGTGGGGTCGAAGCGGTAGCCGACGCCCCACACCGTCTGGATCAGGCGGGGGCGGGCCGGGTCGTCCTCGACCTTGCCGCGCAGCCGGCGGACGTGGACGGTGACGGTCGACAGGTCGCCGAAGTCCCAGCCCCACACCTCCCGCATCAGCTCCTCGCGGCCGAACGCCCGCCCCGGATGCCGCAGGAGGAAGGCGAGGAGGTCGAACTCCCTCAGGGTGAGGGCGAGTTCGGCGCCGTTCTTGGTGGCACGGCGGGCCGCGGGGTCGACGGCGAGACCGGCCGCGCCGAGCGGGGCGCGGGGGCCGGCCGGGCGGGAGCGGCGCAGTACCGACTCCACGCGCAGCACCAGTTCGCGCGGGCTGAACGGCTTGGTGACGTAGTCGTCGGCGCCCACCTCCAGGCCGAGGATGCGGTCGTCCTCGTCGCCGCGCGCGGTGAGCATGATGACCGGCACCGGGCCTCGCGCACGCAGCCGCCGGCACACCTCCAGCCCGTCCATGCCGGGCAGCATCAGGTCCAGAACCACCAGGTCCGGCCGGTGCCCGGCCGCCCGGACGAGAGCGTCGGGCCCGTCGGCGGCCCGGTCCACGACGTACCCGGCCCGATCGAGATACCCGGCGACCACCTCGGCGACGGTGGGATCGTCATCGACGACGAGAACCCGCCCGGGGGCGGCCCCGGGGCGGGGCTGGGGGGCGGAGGTGGTCCCGGGGGCCGGGGCGGAGGCGGTTCCGTCGACCGGTGTGGAGGCCGTTTCCGGGGCCGGGGCGGGGTGGGGGGTCGGCGCCTGCGGGGTTGCCGCTTCGGGGGGCGGCGAGGCGTGCGGCTGCTGCATGTTTCCACCCTCGCACCGCGCGGGCGCGAAGGCGTGAGCAGGCGTTCGGCGTCCGCGTTTCGTAAGGTGCCGCGGCCCGGTTTGTCCCGGTTCACGTTCGTAGGGTGAGCCTCGTGACCACCTCACCCTCACCGATGGAACCCCCGGGACGCCCGGCGCCCCCGGCGTCCGAGGAGCCTTTCCGGCCCCCGCTGCCCCTGCCCCCGTGTCCCTCCGTGGACGTCGTCCTGCCCTGTCTGGACGAGGCCGAGGCGCTGCCCTGGGTGCTCGACCGGATCCCGGCCGGCTGGCGTGCCCTCGTCGTCGACAACGGCTCCACCGACGGCTCGGCCGGACTCGCCGGCGCGCTCGGCGCGACCGTCGTCCACGAGGAGCGCCGGGGCTTCGGCGCCGCCTGCCACGCCGGGCTGACCGCCGCCACCGCCGACATCGTCTGCTTCTGCGACTGCGACGCCTCCCTCGACCCCGGGCTGCTCGTGCCGTTCGTCGACGCGCTCCGCGACGGCGAGGCCGACCTGGTGCTGGGCAGGCGCCGCCCGCGGGGCCGGGGCGCCTGGCCCGCCCACGCCCGCGCCGGCAACCTGGCCCTCTCCCTGCTGCTGCGCCGCCGCACCGGGCTGCGCCTGCACGACCTCGGCCCCCTGCGCGCCGCCCGCCGCGAGGCCCTCCTCTCCCTCGGCCTGACCGACCGGCGCAGCGGCTACCCCCTGCAGATGGTGGTCCGCGCGGCCGACGCCGGCTGGCGCGTCCGGGAACGCGACGTCCCGTACCGCCCCCGCGCCGGCGCCTCGAAGGTCACCGGCACCTGGCGCGGCACCTGGCAGGCGGTACGCGACATGAGCCGCGTCCTGAACGAGGGCCCGGCGCGGCCGGAGCGAGCAGCGGCGGGGAGGCCCGGGTGACCGCACGCACCAGCCCCACCACCCTGCTCGTCATCGCCAAGGAGCCCCGGCCGGGGCGGGTCAAGACGCGGCTCAGTCCGCCGTTCACCGGCGTCCAGGCCGCCGCGCTCGCCGAGGCCGCCCTCGCCGACACGCTGGACGCGGTGGCCGCCACCCCGGCCGGCCGGCGCGTCCTCGTGCTCGACGGCCGGCCCGGCCCCTGGCTGCCGCCCGGCTTCGACGTCGTACCTCAGTGCGCGGGCGGACTGGACGCGCGGCTCGCCGACGCCTTCGCCCGCTGCACCGGGCCGGCCCTGCTGATCGGCATGGACACCCCACAGGTCACCCCGGAGCTGCTCACCGTGGACCTCGACGGCTACGACGCCTGCTTCGGCCCGGCCGAGGACGGCGGCTTCTGGGCGCTGGGCCTGGCCCGCCCCGACCCCGCCCTGCTGCGCGGGGTGCCGATGTCGTCGCCGCTGACCGGGCAGGCCCAGCGGGAGCGGCTGCGCGCCGCCGGACTCCGGGTGTGCGACCTCCCCCGCCTCCGGGACGTCGACACCGCCGCCGACGCCCACGCCGTCGCCGCCCTGGCCCCGCACGGCCGGTTCGCCGCCCTGCTGTCCGAGTGCGCCCCGGCGGGGTCCCGATGAACACGGTGCCGCGCCTGCTGAGTTCACCCCCGCCACAGACAGCCCCCCGCTACCGGCCACCCGCGGCCGCCGACGGGGGGTCGGTCCGGCTGGGGCCACCCGCACCCGGCGTCGAAAGCGTCACGGGTGGTGCGGGCGAGAACACATCCGCCGAAGGCGCAGCCGAGACGGCCTTGCAGCCGGCGTCGCGGACCGCCGCGCACTGGGCCACCGGCCCCTACGCCACCGCCCTGCGCGCCGGCCGGGGCCCCCTCTTCCTCCGCCACCCCGACGGCCGGCTCCTCCCCCTCGACGTCGAGCGCTGGTGCGCCCGCGCCGACGCCGTCGACCGCGCTGTACTGGACCGCTGCGAGGGTGCCGTCCTGGACGTCGGCTGCGGCCCCGGCCGCCTGGTAGCGGAGCTCGCCACCCGGGGCTGCACCGTCCTCGGCGTCGACGTCAGCGACGCGGCCGTCCACCGCACCCTCGCCCTCGGCGGCCAGGCCCTGCACCGCTCCGTGTTCGACCCGCTCCCCGGCGAGGGCCGCTGGGGCACGGTCCTGCTGATGGACGGCAACGTGGGCATCGGCGGCGACCCCGCCGGCCTGCTGCGCCGCACGGCCCAACTCCTCCGCACCGGCGGCCTGTTGGTCGTCGAGACAGCACCCATCGACATCGACGAGCGCGCCCACGTGCACATGGTCGGCGCCCCTCACGGCCGTACGGCCGTAGGCGACCCGTTCCCCTGGGCCCGGATCGGCACCCCGGCCCTGCTGCGCTACGCGGCCCGGACCGGATGGCGCCCCGCCGCTCAGTGGGCGGCCGGCGACCGCCGCTTCGTGGCCCTGCGCACGCGCGCCGCTCGCCGCGCGCGCAGCGTGAGCAGCAGGGCCGAGCCGCCGAAGAGCACGGCGGTGATCAGCAGCCAGCGGCCGAGGTAGCCATCGGCGGAGCGCCCGGTGAGCAGCCGGTAACGCCGGTCGGTCACACCGAGGATGAGCGGGGACCACACCAGCAGCAGCAGTCCGGACAGCACGGCCGGCACCCGCACGTACGGCGTCCAGGCCCGCCGCCCGGCCGTGCCCAGCGCACGCACCAGCGCCCGGTCGGCGACCGAGTACAGCGGCAGGAGCACGAGGTCGTGCAGCAGCGCGGCGCCCACGATCCACAGGGTCACGCCGCGCCAGTCTCCGGCGAGGAGCCGTACCGCCGCATAACCGGCGAGCGCGAAGGAGCAGATGAGCAGGAGCAGTTGGAGGGGACTCCCCACCGGAACACGCGGTCGCATCACAGGTCTCCGAAGGTCAGCCTGGCCACCCACTTGGTGCAGAGCACGCCGGGTGCGGCGGGCACGATGATCCGGGCCGGGTAGCCGTGGTCGGGGGACAGGTCCTCGCCGTTGACCCGCAGGGCGAGCAGGGAGCGCGGGTCGGCCACCTGGTTGGCACGCAGCGCCCCGCGCCGGAAGGCGCCGTGCCGCTGGAGCGACTCCACGAAGAGGTCGGGCGGCTCGCCGTCGAACCCGGCCAGTGCGGCCAGGTCCCGCAGCCGTACGCCGCGCCACCACTGGTCGGCGGTCGACCAGCCCTCCACGCAGGCGATGGGCAGCGAGGAGCTGTACTGCGGGAGGCGCAGCAGTTCGGCTCGGCTGAGCCGACGCGTGCCGGCGGGCCCGACGACGACCAGCCGCCACGCCTCCTCGCCGGTGTCCTTCGCGCGAACGCCCGCGTAGGCGGCGGTCTTGTTGATCTGGAACGCGTTCGGACCGCTGCCGGGGTCGGACCCGCCGTGCGGTGCCAGCAGGGCCGTACGGCGCAGCGGCCCGCCCAGGCTCTGCCCGACGGTCGTCACGAACAGCGCGAGCGATCCGCCGCCGACCAGCCACAGCGCCCCGCGCCGGGAGACGGTGGGGGGAGCCGGGTCCGGCGAGACGAGGCTCCCGTCCTCCCTGCGCCCCGCACCGGCCGGCTCACCCCCGTCCTCGCACCGCTCGCCCTCGTCCCGCATCCGGCGCCGTACGGTCCGGACCGCCTTCGGCGCCTTCAGCGCGGCGTGCGCGAGGAAGGCGGCGAAGAACACCCAGGCGCCGTAGAAGTGCAGCGGGTAGAAGGAGCCCGGGAAGACGTAGTCCAGTTGGACGTTGAGGACGCCGGTGGTGAACTCGAACAGGCCGCCGCCGACGAGGAGCAGCAGCGACACCCGCTCCAGGGCGTGCGCCAGGGACCGGGCCGGCGGCAGGGCGAAGAGCCTCGGCACCACCGACCACAGCTTGGCCAGCAGGACGGGGATCAGGGTGATGCCGAGGGTGACGTGGAGGCCCTGGGTGAACCGGTACAGCCACACGGGTCCGGTCGGCCAGGCGAACAGGTAGAAGCCGAGGAGGCCCTTGTCCGGGGTGGTGTCGTTCACGCGGGACAGGCCCGGGTTGTAGGCGGCGTACGACACCAGCCCTGTCACGAAGAGCACCGTGACGCCGACGAGGAGGACGAGGCCCAGCACCGAGGTGAACCAGGGGCCGCGCAGGGGGCTGCGCCAGAAACCGGGGGAGGACGGAAGGCGCGGATCGTCTCGCATGTCCCGACGGTAGGCCTGGTCAGGCCGGGAAAAGGGGGTCCGACCGATGACGAAACGCTGACGTCCGCGCCGTACGACCGCTCGCCGCGCCCCGCTCGTCCTAGCGTGCCGGTGTGACCCGGATCCCCTCCCCCTCCCGCACGTTCCGCCGCCCCGCCGCGGACCGCTCCCCCCGCCGCGTGCCGTACGACCTGTTGGCCGCCGGGGCCGCCGCCCTGCTGGTGACGGCGGCTGTGCTGGTCGGCCGGCACATCCAGTTCACCCGCCACACGTTGTTCGTGCACTGGCCGCCGGTGCTCGCGGAATGGGACCCGCACGTCGGCCCGGGGACCCCCGCGGCCGTACTCCTCGCGGTGGCCGGGGTCGCCTACGGCCCGGCGCTGGCCGCCCGCCTGTCCTGGCGCCCGCTGCTGGTGACGGCCTGGGCGGCGTCGACGGCCTGGATCTTCTCCCTGGCCCTGGTCGACGGCTGGCACCGGGGGGTCGCGACCCGGCTCACCACCCACAACGAGTACCTGACGGTCATCGGCCGCTTCCACGACATCCCGGCCACCCTGCGGGACTTCACCCACCACATCGTCGCCGGCACCCCCGCTCCCTGGCCCGCGCATGTGGCCGGCCACCCGCCCGCCGCCACGCTCACGTTCGTCCTCCTGGACCGGATCGGGCTGGGGGGCGGCGGCTGGGCGGGGACGTGGTGCGTCGTGCTCGGCGGCTCGGCGTGCGCGGCCGTACTGGTCGCGGTCCGCGCGCTGGCGGACGAGACCCTGGCCCGCCGGGCGGCACCCTTCCTGGTCCTGGCCCCGGCGGCGGTCTGGCTGGGCACCTCGGCCGACGCCTACTTCACGGCGGTGTCCGCCTGGGCCCTGGCCCTGCTGGCCCTGGCCCTCACACACCGGTCGGCCACTGGTCCAGCCGTGGGTTCAGCCGCGTGGGCGGCCGGCTCCGGCCTCCTCCTCGGCCTGACCTGCTACCTCTCCTACGGCCTCACGCTCGTCGCCGTCATCGCCGCGGCCATGCTCCTGCTGTGCCACCGGGCCGCCGTACGCCCGGCCCTCGTCCTGCCCCTCCTGGCGGGCCTCGCGGTCGTCCCCCTCGCCTTCACCCTCGCGGGCTTCGACTGGTGGACGGCGTACCAGTTGCTGGTCACCCGCTACAACCAGGGGGTCGGCGGCACGCGCCCCTACAGCTACTGGGTCTGGGCCAACCTGGCCTGCACGGTCCTCATCACGGGCCCGGCGACAGCCGCCGCCCTCCCCCGCACGGCCGGCACGCTCACCGGTGGCCCGCTGCGCCGGGGCTCTCCCCCGGCCCGCCTGGCCGTCCTCGTCACCGCCACCCTGCTGGCCGTCCTGATCGCCGACCTCTCGGGCATGAGCAAGGCGGAGACGGAACGCATCTGGCTCCCCTTCGCCCTGTGGCTCCTCCCCGCCACCGCCCGCCTCCCCCACCCCCGCGCCTGGCTGACGGCCCAGGCGACCCTGGCGCTGCTGCTCAACCATCTGCTGTCGACGGGGTGGTGACACAGTCGTCCACAGCTGTGGACGGGCGGTCCGCCGTCATCTGCGGTAAGGCTGACTGCATGAGCACCAGTGCCGATGCCCACGGTCCCGGGCCGACCACCGTCGCCGTCGTGGGTGCCGGCCCCGGGCTCGGGGCCGCCGTCGCGCGGCGGTTCGGACGGGAGGGGTACGGGGTCGCGCTCGTCGCCCGCGATCCGGATCGGCTGGCGGTCCTCGTGAACGAGCTGGCCGCCGAGGGGATCACGGCGCGGGGTTTCCGGGCCGACGTGCGCAGGCCCGAGGAGCTGGCGAGCGCCCTGCACGCCGCAGCGGACGCGCTGGGCCCCATCGAGGTGCTGCAGTACAGCCCCGTACCGCACCGGGACTTCATGCGGCCGGTGCTGGAGACCGGGCCCCGGGAGCTGCTGGGTCCGATCGAGTTCTCGGTGTACGGTCCCGTCGCCGCCGTACAGCAGGTGCTGCCCGGTATGCGGGCGCTGGGGCGCGGGACGATCCTGTTCGTCAACGGGGGCACGGCGGCCGTACCGCATCCGGAGCGCGCGGGGACCTCGATCGCGTTCGCGGCGGAAAGCGCGTACGGGCATCTGCTGCACGAGCGGCTCGCGGCCGAGGGGATCCACGTCGGCCAGCTGATCATCCCGGGGGCGATCACGCCGGGGCACGTACGCAAGGATCCGGACGTGCTCGCGGCGACGCTGTGGGGCATGCACCGGGAGCGCCGGGGCTTCCGCCACTACGCCGACGACCTCGACAGCTGACGCGCATCCTGCGTGAAGAGCGTTTGTGCGCCACTATGGGTGATGGCGGTCACATGACACGCGACAGGGTGGCCGCGCTCGCCTCTCAAAGGGGGCCTTCATGGCTGTCGAGATCCCTCCGCTGATCAAGCCCTCCCACCTCAGAAGGCGAGGGGGTCTGCTGGGTGAGTGCCTGGCGGAGTTCATCGGAACATTCGTGCTCATCGCGTTCGGCTGCGGTGTGGTCGCGATGGCGGTCGCCGCACTGCCCGGGTCGGGCCGTGCCGCCACCCCCACGACGATCTTCCTCGCGGCCGGTGACTGGCTGCTGATCGCCTGGGGCTGGGCGTTCGCCGTCATGTTCGGCGTGTACGTCGCGGGCGGCGTCAGCGGCGCGCACATCAACCCCGCGGTGACCCTCGCATTCGCGGTACGCCGCGGCTTCTCCTGGGCCAAGGTGGTGCCGTACATCATCTCGCAGGTGGCGGGCGCCTTCGTCGGGGCGGCGCTGGTCTACGCCGTCTACCACGATGCGATCAGCGCCTTCGACGGCGCGACGAGGGGGCCGAAGACGAACGGGCACACGCTCGCCACGTTCTCCATCTTCGCGACCTTCCCAGCCCCGTACTTCCACGGCGGCATCTGGGGCCCGCTGGTCGACCAGATCGTCGGCACGGCGTTCCTGGTGATGCTGATCGTGGCGGTGATCGACCTGCGCAACACCGCCGTGAAAGCCAACCTCGGCCCGGTGGTCATCGGCTTCGTGGTCGCCGCGATCGGCATGTCCTTCGGCGCGAACGCGGGCTACGCCATCAACCCGGCCCGCGACTTCGGACCCCGCCTCTTCACCTGGGCCGAGGGCTGGAACAGTCTGGCCTTCCCAGGGAGTTTGGCGGGCTCGTTCAGCGCGTACTGGTGGATTCCCATCGTGGGGCCGCTGATCGGCGGCGTGGTCGGCGTCCTGGCGTACGACCTGTTCATCGGTGACGTCCTCCACGAGCGCGGCCAGCTCGCAGAGCTCCCGGAGCCCGGCCGCACCCGCCCGACGACCTCCGACGAGGAGTAACTCCTCCTCCCCGGCCCCCTCTTCGCAAGCCGACGGCAGTCGTTGTTCAGCTGCCGTCGGCGGAGGTGTTCGCGGCCGCCGCCCGCCGGGCCGCCGCCGCGATCTCCTCCAGGGCCGCGAGGTGGCCGGCGAGCGCCCTGCGGCCGGTGAACGTCAGCGCGGCCCAGGTGCGCGGCCGCTTGCCGACGTGCCCCTTGCGGACACTGACGTACCCGGTCTTCTCCAGGGCGGAGAGCGTCTTGCTCATCGTCGAGTCGGAGACCTGGCAGTAGTCCCGCAGGACGCCGAACTCGGCCTCGCCGCAACCGGAGAGGTAGGCCACGAGGGCAAGCCGCGTGGGGTGGTGCAGGTCCCGGTCCAGGGCCGGATCCGTCGCGCGTCTCCCGCCGCCGTCACTCACTGCGCCGCTCCTGTTCTGACGCCCCGCATCACGTACTCCAGCCCACTGGCCACCCCGAAGGCGACGAGCCACCCCGACGGCCCGTACGGCACCCACGCGAGGAAGCCGACACCGATCGGCACGAGGGACGCCACCCAGCTGCGGCGCCGCCCGAACCAGGGAGTCGTCCCGCCATGATGCACGCCGGCCCAGATGAGCACGAGGAACCCGGCCAGCGCGAGCACACCGGCGCCGAGCAGCCACGCCGACCAGCCCGGCCACACGTCGGCCAGCCCCAGCGCGCTGAACCCCGCGGCGCAGGCGAGGCCTTGCCCCACGGCGTACACCGGTGACCGCACGGCACCGGCCGCCCGGGCGTCGTCGCGCGCCTTGCGCGCCACCCGAAGCAGCTCCATCGACTCGTCCCCCGTGGCACCCATGCGTGAACCTCCGTTACGGCTGGGGCGGTTCGGTCGGCGCCGCCCGTGTGGTCACTTTCATCATGGAGACTACTTTCCCTAAATGCAAGTACTTTCCTGATGCCGGATCAGAACTCCGGGTCCACCCGCGCCTTCCAGGCGTCCGTGAGGAGCCGCGCGACGCCCAGCGGGGCACAGAGTGCGGCGGGCGAGGTCATGGGCACGGCCCAGTAGCTGACGCAGGCCCGCGGAGTGAAGTCCACTTCGGTCACGCGGGGCACGCCCAGGTAGGTGTCCCGCCCCAGAACGCACGCACCGAGCACGGTCCGCCACGCCTCCGCCGCCTGGCCCCAGGCGGCCGGCATGCCCGCCGGCACCAGGACGTAGTACCGGGGCCCGTGCGGGTCACAGATCGCCGCGCCACCGTCGAGCACGTCATCCAGGAACGCGTCCACTTCGCCCCACTCGGCCGACCCGGCCAGACCGTGGAGCACCTGTCCCGGGATCCGCACGGCGGCGAACAGCTTTCCCAGGGGGACCAGCGCCACCTTGTACTCCTGCCATTCCCGGCGGGCGCGCCCAGGAGCTGGGTGGGTGGAGAGCAGCCAGTCCTCGATCGCGCGCCTGCGGTCCGTTGCGGGATGCCGGAGCGTGCGGCACTCCGGACTGGCCGGGCGCGGGGCCGGAGGCGGCGGTTCGGTGACAGGTTCCATGCGCGGCACTCCTTCACGGTGCGGGCCAACCACCCCAGAGACTGGACCGGTGGACCGGTCCAGTCAAGCCCGCACCATCACCGATGGCACGTCAGTTCCCTTGTTACATGGGGTACTTGTCAATCTGTTCGAAGACGTGGGGTGCCGTTACCCCCTCCTCGCACACCAGCGGCGTACCGTCCCGGTCGAATGCCGTGTGCAGGACGACGGCCACGGCCGACGGACACCGCACCTCCAGCAGCCGGGCCTCCTCCTGAGTCGCCAGACGCACCGTGGTGATGTCGACTCCCTCCACCGGGAACCGGCCGGTCTGCCGTCGCACGTAGTGCGTGGTGCCCTCGGCGACAGGCCCCTTCGCCGAGAGACGCGGCGCGGCGTCCGCGACGAGCGGGGGAAACCACGCCGTCACGAGGCTGTGCGGCGTACCGTCGTCGAGCAGCACCAGCCGTACGCGGCGCAACGCCTGCTCCCCGGAGCCGATTTCGAGCGCCGCGCCCACGCGTGCGGGCGGCACGGCACGGTCCGGGACACCGAGGCGCCGGTACGGAGCACCGGCGGACAGCCGGGTGACGCCTGCGCGCCGGCCACCGGCCGGGCGGGCGAGCGGGGTCTTCGCGACGACGAAGCCTGAGCCCTGGCGTGCCACGACCAAACCGTCGTTGCGCAGCACGTCGTACGCCTTGACGACCGTGGCGCGCGAGACTCCCCACTGCTCGGCGAGGTCACGCCCCGAGGGCAGCAGGTCCCCCGGCGCGAACTCGTCGTTCGCCATGCGGGTGCGCAGGTCGTCGGCGATCTGCTCGTACTTCAGCAGCGTCATGGTGAGCACTTCCGATCACTGGACTGGTCCACCGGTAAGCCTCCAGAATGCCCAACATGACAAGCCCCGAGGTAGCGCCGGAGATCGTCAGGTTCTACAGCGAGACCATCGACGAGGCGGAACGGCTGAGCACCACCGCCGACGGGCGCCTGGAGATGGTACGCACCCAGGAGTTGCTGCGCCGCCGACTGCCGAAGCCGCCGGCGAAGGTCCTCGACGTCGGAGGCGGGCCCGGCGCCCACGCGCGATGGCTCGTGGCCGACGGGTACGCCGTACACCTCGTGGACCCGGTCCCCCGGCACGTCGAACAGGCCGCCCAGACCGGAGCCACCGCCGAGTTGGGCGACGCCAGGGCGTTGGCCGCGGCGAACGGGTCGTACGACGTCGTCCTCGTCCTCGGCCCGCTGTACCACCTGCTCGACCGCGCCGACCGGGACCGGGCCCTCGCCGAGGCCTACCGCGTGCTCCGGCCCGGAGGGCTCGTCGCGGCGGCCGGCATCAACCGGTACGCCTCGCTGTTCGAACACACCGCGTACGCGCACCTCCACAAGGAATCGATGCGGAAGAACATCGGCGGCATCCTGGCCACGCAGACCCACGACGGGAAGAAGGCGTTCACGCCCGCGTACTTCCACAGCGCGGAGCAACTCCTCGGCGAGGTGACGGCAGCGGGGTTCGAAGGGGGCGAGGTGCACGGCGTCGAGGGTCCCGCGTGGTCTCTCCTGGCCGCGGCGGAACGCCACACCGGCAAGTCCCTCATCGACTCACCCATGTTCGAGTCGGCCCTGACCGCGGCCCGCATGGCCGAGCCCTACCCCGAACTACTGTCCGCCGGCTCCCACTTGCTGGCCACCGGCCACCGCCCACTGTGACGGGAGCCCCACACCGAGCCCTACTCGGACGGCTCGGTGTGGGCGGAGATCCACTCCAGGCAGCCCTGGGAACCGGACACAATGGGCACAGCCGCAAGCTCCGGGTTCTGCCATGGATGGTGCCTGAGGATGTGCGCCTCCAGATCCGGGTAACGAGCGGCGCTGGTCTTCAGCAGCAACCGCCATTCCTCGCCCGTGCCGAACTCTCCGTCGTGCCAGAACGCGGAGATCACCGGCCCGACGATCTGGGCGCCTGCGGCCAACCGCTCACTGACGACGGAACGCGCCAACTCCACAGCATGCTCACGGGTCGGGGTCGCCGTGGACACTTGCACGTAGTCAGCCACGCCGACGAGCCTATCCGGCGTTCGACGCTTGTGAGCGGCTGAGGGAGCACCTCGGTGCTCCCTTCCCGGGGCCGCGAGGTGGGGCAAGCTCCAGCTATGCCCCGGCCCACTCGGGCGGTGTCGCAGCCTCGTCCCCAGCCAAGCAGGCCAGCTGCGCCGACGTCACCGCCCGTACCGCCAGTGCGCCTGCCGCTGCCGCGCCGATGGTGGCCGCGTCCGAGGCGAGGAGGGGCCAGATCGAGGAGTAGGCGCGGGCGATGATCTCGTCGGTGGAGGCGGAGTAGATGAGGCCGATGCCGGTGACGAGGCTGGTCAGCCAGAGGGCCCACCAGATGCTGACGGAGGCGGGGAGGCGGCGGCCGGGGGCGGTGGTGCGGAACGCGTCGGCGACGATGCCGCGCGGGAACCACAGGTTGACGACGGGGACGATCCAGCCGAGGTAGACCCAGAGACCGGAGTACTTCGGGGGGCAGCCCGAGAGGTCGGCGGCGTTCTCGCGGACGCGGCGGAGCCAGGCCAGGAAGCAGATCGCGCAGACGGCGGTCAGGACTCCGGTCACCGTGGCGACGAAGTGGTAGGAGTCCTCCAGCGCGGTGAGCGGACGGTGCACGCCCTCGCCCTGGTCCGGCGGACCGGAGGCCGGTTCACCGGCGGCGGCGAGCCTGATCTCCCACACCGCCCGCAGCAGGTAGCCGAGTCCGGCGAGCAGCAGGGTGCCGACGGCCATCCGCCCGGCCGAGCGGGTGGGCCGGAAGAGGGACTGCGCTATCTGGTCATTCACGTGATCATCCTGGCGTACGGCGGTGCGCCGGGGCCACGTGACCCGGCCGAGAGGTACGGCTACGACAGCCCCGACGGCCGCAGGCCGCGCAGTTTGTCCGGGTTGACCTGGAGGCGGATGTTGGTGATGCCCGCCTCCGTGAGGTCGTAGGTGAGGGCTCCTGCCGGGGTGCCGGAGGCGGTGAGGAGGAGGGACGGTTCGCCGTTGATCCGGGCGGGTTCGAAGGCGACGCCGGTCATCTGCGGCTTGGTCAGGATGCCGAGGATCCAGCGCGCCACGTGGTCGGGGCCGTGGACGGGCCGGCGGGCGGCGCTGACCTTGCCGCCGCCGTCGGCCCAGACGGTGACGTCGGGGGCGAGGAGTTCCAGCACCGCGTTGAGGTCGCCGCCGGCGCACGCCTCGATGAAGCGGTCGGTGACGGCGGCGCGCCGCCCGGGGTCGGTGTCGTAGCGGGGGCGGCGGGAGCGCACGTGGGAGCGGGCCCGGTGGGCGATCTGCCGGACGGCGGGCTCGGGGCGGTCCAGGAAGCCGGCGATCTCCGCGTGGGAGAAGCCGAAGACCTCGCGGAGCACGAACACCGCCCGTTCGACCGGGGCGAGCGTCTCCAGGACGACCAGCATCGCCGTCGACACGCTGTCCGCCAGCTCCGTCTCCTCGGCAGCGTCGGGGGAGGCCAGGAGGGGTTCGGGGAGCCAGGGTCCGACGTAGTGCTCGCGGGTGGCGCGCGCGGAGGTGAGGCGGTTGAGGCAGAGGTTGGTGACCGTGCGGACCAGGTAGGCGCGGGGACTGCGGACGGTGGTGCGGTCGGCGGCGTGCCAGGTGAGCCAGGTGTCCTGGAGGACGTCCTCGGTGTCCGTCACGCTCCCGAGCATGCGGTAGGCGGTCGCGAACAGCAGCCGCCGGTGGGAGAAGTACGGGTCCGTGCCGTCGTGGTCCGCGTCCTCGTGATCCGCGTCCTCGTGGCCCGCGTCCTCGTGGTCCGTGCCGTCGTGGTCCATGGGAGCAACCTGCCAGAGCACCGCGGCTCCGGCCAGGTCACCGCACCGTCAGGCCATCCAGAAGAAGACCGCCGTCATCCGCTTCTCCTCCAGCGTCGTACCGGAGTAGCCCGTCGCGCTGTGCACGAGGTTGGCGTTGTAGAGGAGGAGGCGGTTGTACTTGTGGGGGACGCGGACGTCCTCCTCGAAAGCGTTCGGCGCCACGAAGCGGGTGCCGAGGGCCTCGACGAGGTTGTTGTGCGGGGCCTGGACGACGTTGCCGCCGAGCCGGCCGCCGGGCAGGGACTGGCGGAAGAAGCTGGTGCCGCAGTCCTTGGGGACGGCCGGGTTCAGGTACAGCACGGCCGCGTACCGGCACAGCGCGCGCGAGTCGGTGTGCGGGCGCGGCTCGCTCTCGCCCTCGCCGACGACCTGGACGCAGTTGTGGTTGAGGGTGCCGCCGCCGGGCGCCTGCTGCACCCACAGCTCCTTCGCCCCGGTCGCCTTCCTCACCAGCCGCTCGATGCGGGCCAGTTCCGCCGGTTCCAGGCCGGGCATGGCGCGCAGGCCCGGCCAGGTCTCCGAGGTGTACGGGTACCCCTTGACCCAGTCGTCCTTGGCCAGGCACCGCTCCCGTACGGCGTCCACGTCGGGCAGGACGTCGTCCAGCACCCAGTAGTCGCGGCCCTTGGTGGGCTTGCGGTAGGGCAGGACGGGCAGCGCGGCGGGCATCCTGGGCGGGGGTTGAGCGGGCATACGGCCGAACTTAGGGCGGGGTTCGTCCTGGGTTCGGCCGGGGAATGGTCAACTCTCCCTGCGGATGGTCAATCTTTGCCCAACCGAGGGCCGGGCAAGGCAGGCGTTACGGGCGATCCGCCCAGGTCGCCGGAGGGGCGCGGGAAGCTCCCGGATTTTTCGGTGCGCGACAGATACGAACGGCTCCCGCGTCCGTACTGCTGTGTGTCCTCACCGCCCGCCGGGCGGATCCATGGCCGGGCAGGAGGCACGGTGCGCTTTTCGCGGAACGCGACGGGAACCATTTTCGTGGGGGGTGCGATGGCCCTCACCCTCGCCGCGCTCGTCTATCCCGGCATGCTCGGCCTGAACCAGGTGACCAGCCAGTCCACCCGGATCATCGCCAACACCCAGTGGGGGCCGCTGACCGAGGGCGACCGGGACTTCGTGGTGAAGGTGCGGGCGGCGGGGCTGTGGGAGTACCCGGTGGGGCAGCTGGGGCTGCAGAAGGGCACCACCAAGGGGGTGGTCACCGCGAGCCGGCACCTGATCGACGGGCACGCGGCGCTGGACGCCTCCTGCCGCAAGATCGCGCCGATGCTGAACATCACGCTGCCCAACGTGGCGAGCCCCCAGCAGGAGGGCTTCGTGCAGACGCTCAAGTCCGACCAGGGCAGACAGTTCGACGTCGACTTCGCCAACACGCTGCGGATGACGCACGGCTCTATCTTCAACACGATCGCGAAGATCCGCTCCACCACCAAGAACTCGCTGGTGCGGGCGCTGGCCGACCAGGCCAACGACACCGTGCTCGACCACATCACGGTGATGGAGAGGACGGGCCTGATCGACTTCGACCAGACCCTCTTCCAGCAGACGACCCCGCCGAAGCTGCCCCAGGCCGACCTGACGCCGCCGCCCCCGCCCGCCGGCCAGCCCGAGGTGATCCTCACCCCGCCGCCGAACGCGACGTCCACGCCGCTGGACCTGAACGGCATCACCGACAGCGGGGACAGCAAGGACCGGGGCAACGCGCCGGGGCCGGCCCCGACGGCGGGTTAGTCCAGCCACACGGTGGTGTCCGGCGGGAGGAGTCCCGCCTCCGGGAGCGGGGTGCTGGCCAGCAGGACCTCGCCCGGGGGCAGGGGCACGGGCGCGGCGGTGAGGTTGGTGACGCAGCGCCAGGCCTCGGTGCGGGCGAAGTCCAGGACCCCGGCCGGCGCCCCGGGCGTCCAGGTCAGCGACTCGCCCTGGAGCAGCTTGCGGCGCAGGCGCAGGGCGGTGCGGTACAGCTCCAGCGTGGAGCCCTCGGTACCGGCCTGTGCCTCGACGGCGTACGACGCGAACGACGCCGGCTGCGGCAGCCAGGAGGCCCCGGTCCCGAAGCCGTACGACGGTCCGGTCGTCGTCCACGGCAGGGGCACCCGGCAGCCGTCGCGGCCCTTGCGGACGTGGCCGGTCTGCTCCCAGATGGGGTCCTGGAGGACCTCGGTGGGCAGGTCGGCGACCTCGGGCAGGCCGAGTTCCTCGCCCTGGTAGACGTACGACGATCCCGGCAGCGCCAGCATCAGCAGCGTGGCCGCGCGGGCCCGGCGCAGGCCGGCCTCCTGGTCGACGGCCGGCGCGTGACCGCCGGACAGCAGCCAGGCGTCGGGGTCGGTGCCGGGCGGGAGCATCAGGCGGGTGGCGTGCCGGACGACGTCGTGGTTGGACAGCACCCAGGTCGCCGAGGCGCCGGCGGCGCGGGCGGTGGCGAGGGAGCCGCCGATGACCTCGCGCAGTTCGTCCGCGTCCCAGCCGGCTTGCAGGTACTCGAAGTTGAAGGCCTGGCCGAGTTCGTCGGGGCGGGCGTACAGGGCGCGGCGGGCGTCCGGTACCCAGGCCTCGGCGACGGCGGTGCGGGGCGGGGTGTAGGAGTCGAAGACGCGGCGCCAGTCGCGGTAGATCTCGTGGACCTCGTCCCGGTCCCAGTGGGGGTGGGTGCCGGGCGGGACCCGGGGCAGGGCGTCCTCGCCGGTGGCGCCGATGTCGCCGGTGTCGCGGAGTGGCTCGGTGAGGTCCTTGGCGAGGCCGTGGGCGACGTCGACGCGGAAGCCGTCCACGCCGCGGTCGGACCAGAAGCGGAGCGTGGTGCGGAAGTCGGCGCGCACCTCCTCGTTGGCCCAGTTGAGGTCGGGCTGCTCGGGGGCGAAGAGGTGGAGGTACCACTCGCCGTCGGGGACACGGCGCCAGGCGGTGCCGCCGAACACGGACTGCCAGTCGGTGGGCGGGAGTTCGCCGTGCGGGCCGCGGCCGGGGCGGAAGACGTAGCGGTCGCGGGCGGGGGAGCCGGGGGCGGAGCGCAGGGCCTCCTGGAACCAGGCGTGCTGGTGCGAGGTGTGGTTGGGGACGAGGTCGACGACGACCTTCAGGCCGAGGCGGTGGGCCTCGGCGGCGAGGGCGTCGAAGTCGTCGAGGGTGCCGAGGCGGGGGTCGACGTCACGGTGGTCGGCGACGTCGTAGCCGCCGTCGGCGAGTTCGGAGGGGTAGAAGGGGCTGAGCCAGAGGGCGTCGACGCCGAGGGTGGCGAGGTGGTCGAGATGGGCGGTGATGCCGTTGAGGTCGCCGAGTCCGTCGCCGTCGGCGTCGGCGAAGCTGCGGGGGTAGATCTGGTAGATGACTGCCTGGCGCCACCAGTCGGGGTTGCGGGGGGAGAGGTCTGCCATACCTGGACTCTGTCCACATTGCCCGGAAAGGGAACATTGGGGTTGGGGCGCGGTGACACTGGGCCGGGTTGGTGCTCGTGCGGCGGCGCCGCGCTGGGCCCCTCAGGGGGCTCCGCCCCCGAACCCCCCGGCCTCGCCCACCCACCACCCGACTCGCTGGATCGAGAAGTAACCGCCGAGGCCCGACTCGGTGGCCCGGAGGGGGCCCCGGACGGCCGACTCGGTGGGGCGGAGGGACCCTTGGTGGTCGACCCGGTGGGACGGAAGGAACCCCCCGCGGACGACCCGCAGGGGCGGGAGGGACCCTTGGTGGTCGACCCGGTGGGACGGAAGGAACCCCCCGCGGACGACCCGCAGGGACGGAAGGAACCCCCGACGGACGACCCGGCGGGACGGAAGGAACCCCCGGCGGACGACTCGGTGGGGCGGGAGGGGGCCTTGGTGGGCGGCGGGCAGGCGGGTTCAGCAGTGTTGGAGTACCGCTGCGATCTCCTCGTCGACCAAGCGGTAGCGGACCACGCGGCCCTCCTTCTCGCCCGTTACCGCGCCGGCGGCGCGCAGCAGGCGGAGGGCCTGGGAGACGGCGGGGTCGTTCATGCCGGTGGCGATGGCGAGGTCGGAGACGGCGAGCGGGCCCGTGCGGTGCAGGGCGAGCAGGAGGGCCAGCCGGTTGGGGTCTGCGAGCAGGGAGAAGCGGTCGGCCCAGGTGCGTACGTGGCCCGCGTCGCCGATGGCGGCGATCGCCTCGCACACCCGGTGACCGTCGATGGTGCGACGGTCCGCTCGGTCGGCAGGCACGAGATGCATGCCGACATCTTCGCAGGCCGCGATGTGATCTTGAATACCTGCCCAGGTATGCAGCTATGCAGGCACCCGCCCGCACCTCTACCGTAGGCACGCCGTGGTGTTCGGGAAGTCGGTGACGGCCCCTCAGGGGTCCATGCCGACGCGGCCCTCGCCACTGTGATCGGGGAGTTCTCGTCCCGTCCGGCACCCGCCGGGCCACTGGTCGTACGACCGGGAAGGCAGGGACGGCGAACGCGCGACCCGTCAGCCAGGAGACCGGCCACGGCAGCTCACGAAGTGATCCACGAGGTGCTGGAGCGTGAACCGGATGACCTTGCCCGACCCTGCCCGCAGTACGGCCGTGAGGCCGAGCTCGACCGGACCGGACGCCCCCGGGCCGAACACCTTCAAGTGGCGGCGGGAGGACACCTACCGCACGGCGGGGCTGCTGGCCGTGATCGCCGCCCTGCACGTCGTCGCGTTCGGCGTGCTGTTCCTGCTGGTCGCCCCGCAGCACTACAAGGTCGGCCACGAGGTCTTCGGCATCGGCCTCGGCGTCACCGCCTACACCCTCGGCATGCGGCACGCCTTCGACGCCGACCACATCGCCGCGATCGACAACACCACCCGCAAGCTGATGGCCGACGGCAAGCGGCCGGTGTCCGTCGGCTTCTGGTTCGCGCTCGGCCACTCCAGCGTGGTCGTGCTGCTCGCCCTGCTGATCGCGGGCGGCACCTCGCTGGCCGGAAAGGTGACAGACGAGCACTCGGCCACCCACCGGGTGCTCGGGTTCCTCGGTACGACGATCTCGGGCACGTTCCTCTATCTCATCGCCGCGCTCAACCTGATCGCCCTGGTCGGCATCCTGCGCGTGTTCCGCGCGATGCGGGCGGGGACGTACGACGAGAAGGAACTCGAACAGCACCTGGACTCCCGGGGGTTCATGAACCGGCTGCTGGGCCGGCTCACCAGGTCCGTGTCCCGGCCGGGCCAGATGTACCCGCTGGGCTTCCTGTTCGGCCTCGGCTTCGACACGGCCACCGAGGTCACGCTGATGGTGATGGCCGGCTCGGGCGCGGCGGCGGGACTGCCGTGGTACGCGGTGCTGTGCCTGCCGCTCCTCTTCGCGGCCGGCATGAGCCTGTTCGACACGCTGGACGGCACGTTCATGAACTTCGCCTACCAGTGGGCGTTCTCCAACCCCGTCCGCAAGGTGTTCTACAACCTCACCATCACCGGCCTGTCCATCGCGGTCGCCTTCTTCATCGGCACGATCGAACTGGTCGGCGTCCTGCACGACAAGTTCGCCCTGAGCGACGCCGTCACCACCTGGATCGCCGGCCTCAACCTGGACAGCGTCGGCTACATCATCGTCGGTCTCTTCGTCGTCGTCTGGGCCCTCGCCCTCTCCTACTGGCGCCTCGCCCGCGTGGAGGACCGCTGGACCCTGGAGGCACCCGCGGCGTCGGAGTGAGGGAACTGCTGCCTCAGTGCCCGGCGGCCGGGGCGGTGAGGGAGGGTGCCGGTTCCGCCGCGTGGGCCGGGATCGCGTTGCCCGCGGTGATCAGGGCGGCGATGGTGAGGACGGCGGCGGCGACGCTTCGGGCGGTGGGGGTCGCGCTCAGGGCGCGGAGCCGGGAGTGGGGGCTCGCGCTTGTGCGTTCGGGCACGGGGACCTCGCAGCAACAGCGGTGGGGGGTCGGTCGGGCAGGGGCGGGGTGCCGTTCAACCTAGGGACGGACGGCTGGATCGGCAAGGGGCGCAAGGGTGTTCAGACCTGGGCCCGGCCCTGCTTGCGCACGTCGGCCAGGCGCAGTGCGCCCAGTTGCACGGCTGCCTGCGTGGCGTCGTTCGGTACGTCGCCCAGACCGCCGTTGGTGAGGGCGAAGGCGTCCGTGCCGACCCGGACGGCGGCCACGTCCATCGTCAGGAGCAGCTGGTCCCCGTCGCGGGTGAGGGCGGCCACGGTGATGTGCAGACCCTGGCGTACGTCCCCGACGTCGGGCAGCGGGGCGTCGGTGACCTGGATGTCCTCGAGGGTGCCGGCCTCCGTGGTGGCCGTGAACCGGGCGCACTGCGACGGCATGCCGCCGAGCCAGGCCAGCGCCCCGTCGACGTCCGCCGGCCGGCGTGCGCCGATCTGGAAGCGGATCTGGGCGTCGGTGTCGGTGTCGTCGAGGCCGACGGCGACGCGCGGCGGGCCACCGAGGAGTTCGTCGTCGTAGAGGGCGTCGAGCAGGCGCTGGCAGTCCCCGGCCGAGGTGCTCGCCTTCAGCAGACCGTCCCGCCAGGTGGCCGCCCCGCGCGTGGCGGTCCACGGCGGCCCCAGGTCGGTCTCCGTGATGAGGGCCTCACGGGCCTGCGCGTCGCTGAGCGTGGAGCCGTCGGCCCGGTTCGGCGCCTTCGCGGTGGGCGTCGGCCGGTCGATCGTCGGGGTCGGCGTCGGCGCGGTCGCCGGGTGTTCGAGGCCGAGGGTGGCGCAGCCGGAGAGGGTGACCAGACCGACGGCCAGGAGGAGGGCACGGCGGGATATCGCGGCAGGGGTCATCGGGGTGCCTCCTGGTCGGGGGTCGGGCCGGTGGGGGGAGAGGCCGCCTTCCCCCACGGCACCATCGCGGGGCCGACCCCACCAGCGCTCCGGTCCGTACGAGTGAGCAATTGCGTTGAGGGCGGGCGCGGCGGCTTGTTACGGTCCTCGTATGCAGCGCGCCGCCCAGAAGTCCGCGAAGTCCGCGATGTGCCCGAGGGGCACGACGACGCCGGAGACCGTCCCGGCGCGCTGACACCTGAGCCAGTCATCCGAAGCCCCGGGGCGAACGCCCCGGGGCTTCGGCCGTGCCAGCGGTCGTGTCGGTCCTCTCACGGGGTGTCCGCCTCCCTCAGCGAGAGGTTCCGCCCGTGAACGAGAACGCCCCCCTGCCCGACCACCGCCGCCTCGGCCGCGACCTCGGCCTCTTCGGCACCGACCCCCTGATGGGCGCCGGCCTGCCCTACTGGCTGCCCGACGGGGCCGTCGTACGCCACACCCTGGAGGAGTACGTCCGGGACGCCGAGCGCCGGGCCGGCTACCGGCACGTGTACTCGCCGGTCCTCGGCAAACGCGAGCTGTACGAGATCTCCGGGCACTGGGACCACTACAGCGAGGACATGTACCCGCCGATGAGGCTGGGCGGTTTCGAGGACTCCGGTGGGCCCGAGGACGTCAGTGCGGCCGAGGAACTGGTCCTGCGGCCCAGCCTCTGCCCGCACCACGCCCTGATCTACCGCTCCCGCTCCCACAGCTACCGTGAACTACCCCTCCGCATCGCCGAGTTGGGAACCATGTACCGGGCCGAGCTGTCCGGGGTGCTCGGCGGGCTGACCCGGGTCCGGGCCATCCAGCTGAACGACGCCCACATCTTCTGCACCCTCGACCAGGCCGTCGAGGAGGCCCGCGCCGCCCTGGAACTGATCGCCCGCGCCTACGCCGACCTCGGCATCCGGGCCGTACGGCACCGCCTGTCCCTGCCCGGCGAGGGCGGCAAGTACGTCGCCGACCCCGCGCTGTGGCACCGGGCCACCGCACTGCTGCGGGAGGTGCTGGACGCGGCGGGCGTGGAGTACGAGGAGGAGGCGGGGGAGGCCGCGTTCTACGGCCCGAAGATCGACGTCCAGATCGCCGACCCGGCCGGCCGCGAGTCGACCCTGTCGACCGTGCAGATCGACTTCCACCAGCCCGCCCGCTTCGACCTGCACTACATCGGCCCCGACGGCGGCCGGCACCGCCCGGTCATGGTGCACCGCAGCGTGATCGGCAGCGTGGAGCGGGCCGTCGCCCACCTCATCGAGACCCACGGCGGCGCCTTCCCGGCCTGGCTGGCGCCCGTGCAGCTGACCGTGCTGCCGGTGGCCGAGGAGCAGCGGGAGCGGGCGGCGGCACTGGTGCGGGAGGCGGAGTCCCTGGGGCTGCGGGCCGAGCTGTCGGGCCCCGACCGGGGCACCCTGGGCGCCCGGATCCGGGCGGCCCGCCTGGTGCCGTACCAGGTGGTGCTGGGCGCCCGTGAGGCGGAGGCGGGCCTGGCCGCCGTACGCCTGCGGGACGGCCGCCGCCCCGGCCCGATGCCCGCCCCGGAGCTGCTGCGACGGATCGGCGAGAGGGTGGCGGCCCGGGGGTCCGGGCTGTGGCCGTAGGACGACGGCCGGGGCCGCGAGAAGGCGGGGGCCGCGAGAAGGCGGGGGCCGCGAGAGGGCCGGGGCCGTGAGACGACCGTGGCCGTAAGAGGACTGGGGCTGAGAGCGGACCGGGCCCGTAAGACGGCCGGGGCCGTAAGAAGGCCGGCCCGTGAGACGACCGTGGCCGTGAGACGCGCGGTCTCTCGGTGCGGGCTCTAAGGTCGGTCCCGACGGAAGGAGTCCGCTGTGAGCGACCGGCCCGCCATCCCCGTGATCATCGACTGCGACACCGGGGTCGACGACGCCCTGGCCCTGCTGTTCGCCGTACGCCACCCGGGGCTGGACCTGCGCGCGGTGACCTGTGTCGCCGGGAACACGGACGTCGACGGGGTGGTCCGCAACACGCTGACCGTGCTGGAGCGGGCCGGTGCCCCGGACATCCCGGTGGCCCGGGGTGCCGAGCGGCCGCTGATCGAGCCGGCCCGCTCGGCCCGGCATGTGCACGGCCACGACGGCATGGGCGACCTGGGCCTGCCCGCGCCGACCCGTGCCCCGGCCGCAGTGGACGCGGTGACGCTCCTGCACCGGGAGATCCTGGCCAGCCCCCGCCCGGTCACCCTGATCCCGACCGCGCCCCTCACCAACATCGCCCTGCTGCTGCGCACCCACCCGGAGGTGACCCGCAACATCGAGCGGATCGTCTTCATGGGCGGCGCCGTCGCGACGGGCAACGCGACCCCGGTCGCCGAGTTCAACGTGTGGCACGACCCGGAGGCGGCGGCGATCCTCCTCACCGCCGGGGTACCGATCACCATGTACGGCCTGGACGTGTTCATGCGGGTCGTCGTCCCCGGTACGGACGTGCACCGCCTGCGCGCGAGCACCGACCCCGGCACCCGGCTGGCCGGCGACCTCCTCGCCCACCGGCCGACTTCCCAGGGCGGCCCCACGGAGGCCGAGGAGGCGGGCGGCCTCGGCGACGCGGGCGCGGTCTGCGCCGTGGCCGACCCCGCGGGCCTGACCACCCGCCGCCTCCCGGTCGAGGTGTCCCTGGCCCCCGGACCCACCCGGGGCCAGACGGTCGTGGACCGCCGCCCGCGACCCGGCGAGGCCGAGATCCACGAGGGCGCCCGCATGCAGACCCTGGTGGACGTGGGCCTGGAGGTGGACGTGGACCGCTACGTCGGCCTGTACCTGGAGACCGTCGAGCGGCGCTGAGCCCGTCCGGCGGCCCGCGACGACGCCGCCGTCACTGGGTCTGGAGCTGCCGCAGGTGCTGCTGGACGTTCTCCAGGGCACCCTCGCGGCGGCCCGGGACCCGCAGGCGCAACTGGGCCAGGGCAGGCCCGAGTTCACGGGCCCGGGCCGGGTCCTCGATGCGGCCCCACTGGTGGTGGGCGCGGTCCACGGCCGCCTCCACGGCGGCCGCGTCCACCGGCTGCCCGGCGCCCAGCCGCGTCCCGGCGACGGTCAGCCAGGCCCGGCAGCTGCCCGCCGCGTCCCCCGCGAACATCGCCAGGTCGGCGCGGACTTCGGCCCAGTGCAGGGCGTCCTCGGAGGCGGGACCGTGCGCGCGTGCGGCGGTCTGCTCCCAGCGCCCGGCGAGCGCGTCGGCCTCGGCGTACCGGCCGGCCCGGACCGCCGCGCTGATGGCGGCGTGCGGGTCACCGCTGTGCGCGGCCCGCGCGCCGAGCAGGATGTTCGTCGCCGCCTCGTCCCCGAGCCTGGCCACGGCCTGCTGGTGCAACTGCTCCGAGGGCGGCCGGTGCCCGCTGCGCAGCAGCGTCGCCACGGCCTTCATGTACGTCGGCTCCGCCAGCCCCCGCCGGCCGGGCGGCGGGGCGATCCGGCCGTAGACGGCGTTGTCGCGGCCCGAGTCGAGCGGGCGGCCCGCCAGGTACTGCCAGGTGTCGGCGTCGGTGTGCAGGTCGACGAAGAGTGCCGTGGCCCCGGCCGGCCGCAGCCGCAGTTCCTCACGGATCCAGTGCCAGGGCAGCGCGGTGTAGCGGACGGTCGCCGGGGTGGTGCGGGCGAGCGCCAGATGCGGCAGGCGCTGCCGGCGGTCGAGATGCAGCTGCCCGGTGACGTACAGCGTGAGGGGTCCGGGAGCGGCGGCCGCCGCGCGCAGCCGGGTGAGAACGGCCTGCGGGTCGAGCGGGTCGGCGAGTTCGACGACGTTGGCCGTCTCGGTACCGGCCAGCACCGAAGGGGCCACGGCCGCGAGGACGGGGAGCACACCGGCCGCGTCCACCACACACGACCGCCCCAGCGGCGAAGCCGCCAGCAGCAGCACGGTTCCGGGCATGGTCCCCTCCCCTGTCGTCGCGCCAGTCGGTTCCTGCAACCAGCACCGTATCCGCTGCACATGAGACTCCGGGCCAGTGGCCGCGCCCCCAAAGGGGCGCGGGGAACTGCGCGCTCAGCCACGACGCGCCGTCGGACGAGACACCACCTATGACGGCGCCCGAGGCGCCCGCGCCCGCCGTACCGCGAACGCCGTCGTGTCGTCGGCCAGTTGCCCGCCGGTGTGGCGAAGCACCCCCTCCCGTACCCGCCGTACCAGGCGCCGGGGTTCGGCCCGCCCGGGGTCCGCGGCGATCGCCCGCGCCAACTCGGCCCGCAGGGGGTAGAACTCGCCGGAGACATCGCGCGCCTCCGTGACCCCGTCGCTGACCAGCAGCAGCGTCTCGTCGGCCGCGAGCGGCACCCGCCTCAGGGGCGGCAGTCCACCCACGAGGTCGCAGAGGCCGAGCGGAACGCCGTTCCCGGCGGGCAGCGGGCGTATGCCGTGCGGGCCGACGGCGAGGGGCGGCAGGTGACCGAAGTTGACGACCTCGACGACGCCGGATCCGGCCGCCGGGAAGCCGATGAGCACGGCGGTCGCGAAACGGTCGCCGTCGGGGCGGCCGAGCGCGGCGGTGTACTCGCGGTACCGGACGATCCGTGACTCCAGCCGCTCGGCGACGGCCGCGAGGTCACTCTCGTGGTAGCCGGCCTCCCGGAACGTGCCGAGCAGCGTGGCCGCCGTCTCGACCGCGCCCAGCCCCTTGCCCTGCACGTCGCCGAGAAGTAGCCGGACGCCGTGCGGGCCGGGCTGCATGTCGTAGAAGTCGCCGCCGACCCGCGCCTCGGCGTCGGCGGAGAGGTAGAGGGCCGCGTGCTCCAGGCCCGCCCACAGCGGCGGCAGCGGGCGCAGCACGGTACGGCGCGTGGTCTCGGCGACGTCCCGCATGTGCAGCATGCCGCGCTCGCGGCGCAGCCGGACCGCGCAGGCCAGCACGGCCAGCACCCCGCCGAGGCCGACGAGGAGGAAGTCGGGCAGTCCGGCCTCGTACTGGCCGGGCCACGCGCTGTCCAGCGCCAGGTAGGTCGCGAGGGACAGCACCGCTATGGCGGCGGTGGTCCAGATACCGCACAGGGCCGCGGCCGTACCGGGTACCAGGACGATCCAGGAGACGAACCGGTACCGCTCGCCGGTCACGACGTCGAGCACCGTGACCGCGGCGAGCACCAGCAGCGGTGCCACCCAGGCCACGCTGCGCCCGCCGATTCGCAGCGTCCGGCGCCGCAGGGCCTCGTCCTCGGTCGCGCCGGCCAGGCCCTCCATGTCCCTCAGCGAAACACGGGCGCCGACGGCCCGCATCCGGGCCACCGCCCCGCACCGGGGTACCCGGGGTCCGATGTGGCCGATTTGCCAGGGTACGTCCCCCGGTGTGCCCTGGAAGACGGGGGCGAGGAGAGAGGAGTGCTCTCATGGCTCATGCGGCACCCGCACCCGGTGGCATGCCCCGACGCGGCGGTACCCCCGAGGTGACGGCCGGGCACGGTCCGGGCGGCCACGCGCCCGTCGACGTCTTCGAGCCCCGCACCCACGCGATCGGCCGGATCGGCTGGCCGGTGGGGCTGGGGCTGATCTACGGCTACTGGGTCGCGTCCAACGACCGCGACGGCGGCCCCATCACGGGCTCGAACCTGCTGCTGGGGTTCCTCAGCGCGCTGGTGTTCGCGCTGGTGTACATGGCCGTCCTGGCCATCGCCCCGCATGTGCGGCGGGAGGTGCACGCCCTGCTGTGGACGGCGTTCGTCGGCACCGCGTTCGGGTTCATGTACACGCAGGCCGGCGGCACGTATCTGCGGGGTATCGGCTATTCGCTGCTGGTCTCGGTGGTGACGTACGGCGCGTTCTTCTACCGCTTCTACACGCGCGAGGACGAGGCCGGCCACCGGGTCCGCTGAGCCGCGCGTGGGCCACGGCCTCCTGCCGAGGCCGTGGCCCACGCACTCCCTGTCCTCGTCAGTCTCCGTCAGCTCTCCGAACCTTCGTCAGCTCCACGAACCGGAGACGGAGATGTCGAGGTGGAAGGAACCGGAGTCGGATCCGGAGTCCGTGCTGCTCCACGTCCAGCCGGAGCCGTTCCCGTCCGGGGTCCAGCCGCCGTTGGTCCAGCCCGAGCCGTCCTTCCAGACCGGGCACGGGTCCGCACAGTCGGGCACCTGGTGACGGCCCGTGCCGACGAACGCGGCGCTCGCCCAGCCCTTGGAGCCGGGCAACCAGTACCAGGTGGCGGTGCCGTTGACGCTCTGTCCGGTCACCGCGCACTGCACCCGCTCCCGGCTGCCCGGCGCGAGCCGGTCGACCACGGTGGAGTGGGTGGTGGGCGCCGCCCGCACGTTGAGTGCGGTCGCGGAGGTCACGGTGCCCCAGACCGGGCGTCCGTCACCGCTGTTGCCGGACGCGTACGACGAGGCCGGCGCGGAAGCCGGTGTGGTGGCTGGTGTCGTCTCCGGCGCGGCCGACGCCGGGGTCGCCGACGCCACCGCGGCGAGGGTGCCGCCGGTGAGCAGGGCCGCGGACAGGGTTCGCAGGGTCACACTGGTGCGCATACGTTCGCCTCCTTCTCCCCAGCACCAGGAAACACCCGTTCGGGTGAACGCTCCACCGGAGAGCGGAATCTACAATTCCGCCGGCTTTCCGCCAGACTTCCGCCGGCCTTCCGCCGGCGTGGACGGCCGTACGGCGTGACGCGTCGCCCGAATGGCGTCGTACCGCTCGCGCCCCCGGCCCACCGGCCGTTGCCTGGATACGTGCCCCCACGACTCAGGACCGCCCTGTCGGCCGTACTGATCGCCCTGGCCTGTCTGCTCGTGCCCTTCGGCGCGTTGGCGGCCTGGGCGTCGTACGGGCTCGCCGACACGGGCCGTTACGTCACCACGATGGCACCGCTCGCCGCCGACCCGGCCGTGCGGGAAGCCGTCGCGGAGACGGTCGGCGACGGCATCCTGCGCCAGGTGGACACCGGCCACGCGATGCCGGGCACCGTACGCCCGTTCGTCCAGGACGCCGTGCGCTCCTTCACCCAGACCCGCGCGTTCCGCGTGGCCTGGAACACCGGCAACCGGGTCACGCACGACGCCGTCCTGCGCGCCCTGCGCGGGCGGGGCGGACCCGCCGGGCCGGTCACCGTCGACCTGGCGCCCGTCACGGCCCGGGTCAAACAGCAACTCACCGAGGACCATGTGCCGCTCGCCGCCCACATCCCCGTGGAGCACACCGCTGTCGCGGTGCTCCCGGCGGGCGAACTGGCCCGGTTCCGGAAGGGATTCCACGTGCTGGAAGTCGCCGGCTTCTGGCTTCCCGTGGCGGCCGTCGCCTTCGCCGCCACCGGGATCGCCGTCGCCGTCCACCGCCGCCGCGCCATCGCGGCGACCGCGCTCGGCACCGCCCTCGGCGGTGCCCTGCTCGGCCTGGCCCTGACCCTGGGCCGCAGCCTGACCCTCGCCGACCTGCCCGCCGACGTCCCCCACCCGGCCGTCGGCGCCGTCTACGACGCCCTCACCGCCACCCTGCGCACGGCGTCCTGGCTCCTCCTCGCGCTCGGCCTCACCGTGGCCGCGGTTGCCTGGGTCAGCCGGTACCTGCGCCGGAGCGGGACCGGGCGAGCCCTGCCAGAGTCCGCAGCGCCCGCGCCAGCTCCTGCTCAGGCGCCGACGCGAGTCCGAGCCTGACCGCGTTCGGGGTCCGGCTCGGGTCGACGCAGAACGCGCTGCCCGGGGTGACGGCGACGCCGTGCGCCCGCGCGGCGGCCGTGAACGTGTCCGCCCGCCACGGCGCGGGCAGTTCCCACCAGGCGAAGTAGGCGGCCGGGTCGGACCGCACGGCGAAGCCGGCCAGTTCCCTGGCCACCAGCCGCTGGCGCCGCCCCGCGTCCCGCCGCTTCGCGGCCACCAGCCGAGCCACGGTCCCGTCCCCGATCCACCGCACGGCCGCCTCCAGCGCGAAGGACCCCGGACTCGACCCGCCCGACCGTACGGCGGCCGCCACCGCCCCGGCCCGCTCGGGCGGTACGACGGCGAAGCCGACCGTCAGACCGGGCGCGACCCGCTTGGACAGCCCGTCGACGACGTGGGTGAGCCCCGGCGCGAGCGCGGCGAGCGGGGGCTCGGGGCCGGTGTGCAGGAACGACCAGATGCGATCCTCGACGACGGGCAGGCCCAAGTCCGTGACGGCATCGGCGAGTTCCCGGCGCCGCCCCGCGCTCATGGTCAGCGAGGTCGGGTTGTGCAGGGTCGGCTGGAGGTAGAGGGCACCGAGGCGGGCGCCCGCGAGCGACTCCGGCAGCACGCCGTGCTCGTCCGTCGCGAGCGGCACCAGGGTGAGGGCCAGCCGCCCGGCGATCTCCTTGACCAGCGGATACGTCAGCGGCTCCACCCCGACCCGGCCGCCCGGCCGGACCAGGGAGGCGAGGGTCGCGGCGATGGCCTGGCGGGCGTTGCCGGTGAACAGGATCCCGGCCGGGTCGGGCCGCCGGCCACCGGTGGCGAGCAGGTCGGCGACGGCCGACCGGGCGGCCCCGGTGCCGGTGACGGCGGCTGGGCGCAGGGCCTCGGTCAGCACGTCGGGCCGCAGCAGGGGGGTGAGGGCGGGGGCCAGCAGCTCGGACTGGCCCGGTGCGGAGGGGTAGTTCAGCTCCAGGTTGACGACGGGGGCGGGGGCCGCGTGCGGAGCGTCCGAGGCGTCCGGGACCGTGGTGCCGGCCTCGGTGAGGGCGCGTCCGGCCGCCGCCCCCGCTGGTGTGGCGCGGACGAAGGTCCCCCGCCCCACCTCGCCCACCACCAACCCGCGGCGCACGAGTTCGCCGTATACCCGGCCCGCCGTGGACGGTGCGAGGCCGTACCGGCGGGCGAACGCGCGCTGCGGCGGCAGCCGTTGCCCGGGACTGAGCCGCCCGCCCACGATGTCGGCGGCGATCCGGTCGGCGATCCGCCGGTAGTCGCGATGGTCCTGCACTCTGCCCGCCCCCTTGCCCCGATCCGCACATTGCACCGAGGGCAAAGATTTTATTGCACCGAGGAGTTGGCCCGGCCTAGGCTCCCCACATGCCCCCCTTCCTCGCATACGACGACAAAGGCGCCCATACCTCACGCCTCCCCCTGATCCTCGTCCACGGCCACCCCTTCGACCGCTCGATGTGGGAGCCGCAGCTGTCGGCGTTCTCGCCCGAACGCCGGGTGATCGTTCCCGACCTGCGCGGCTACGGCGCCTCCCCCGTCACCCCGGGCACCACTCCGCTCCCGCTCCACGCCGAGGACATCGGGGCACTGCTGGACGACCTGGGCGTCGGCGACTTCGTGCTGGGCGGGCTGTCGATGGGCGGCCAGATCGTCATGGAGTGCTACCGGCGGTTCCCGGACCGGATCCGGGGCCTGGTCCTCGCGGACACCTTCCCCGCCCCGGAGACACCCGAGGGCAGGCGGTCCCGGGCCGCCATGGCGGAACGGCTGCTGCGCGAGGGCATGCGTGGCTACGCCGACGAGGTGCTGGAGAAGATGGTCGCCCCGTACGCCGACGCCGAGGTCAAGTCCCATGTGCACCGCATGATGACGGCGACGGACCCCGAGGGCGCGGCGGCGGCCCTGCGCGGCCGCGCCGAACGCCCCGACTACCGGGGCCTGCTCACCACCGTCTCCGTCCCCGCCCTGGTGGTGGTCGGCTCCGACGACACGTACACGCCGGTCTCCGACGCCGAGGCGATGCACGCGGCCCTGCCCGACTCCATGCTGCACGTCGTCGAGGGCGCGGCGCACATGCCGAACCTGGAGCGGCCGGCGGAGTTCAACGCGGTGTTGGCCGGCTTCCTGGCGCGAGTCGACGGGCGCTCGTAGGCTCGGCGCGTGACAGATCGCCCCGGACGCCGGTTCGGTGCCTGGTGCGCCGGGCTGCTGCTGGCCGGGGTGAGCGTGGTGGCCGGCTGCCGCGTCGCCGACACCGACGGCATCACGCCGGTACCGCAACTGCTCGCCTTCCTGCCGTGGCTGCTCGTGCCGGCCGGCGTCGCTCTCCTGTTCTCACTGCTGGCCCGCTGGTGGCCGGGCCTGGTCTGGTCCGTCGCCGTCCTCGGTCTGCTCGCGTGGTTCAGCGACCCCTACGGCAAGCTGCACGAACCGGACGGCCCCCCGCTGGCCTCCTTCCGCGTCCTGACCTCGAACGTCGAGTTCGGACACGGCACCCCGGCCCTGGTCCCCCTGATCCGTGCCGACAAGCCGGACATCGTGTTCGTCGAGGAGTGCGAGTACGGTTGCCAGGCCACGCTGCGACGGGAGTTCGGGGCCGGCTACCCCTACCGGCAGGCGGTGGCGGCGGCCGGCTCACACGGCTCGCTCATCCTCAGCCGCTTCCCGCTCCGGGGCACCGCCGGGGTCCGCGGCACCATGGGCATGCCGGGCGCGGTGGCCGACATCCGCGGGCACTCCGTCCGCCTCCAGCTCGCCCACCCCATGCCCCCGCTGCCGGGCCAGGTGGCCCTCTGGCACCGCGAACTGAACCGCCTGCGGTCGTTCGCCGCGTCCTCCCCCCGGACCCCGACCGTCCTCGCGGGCGACTTCAACGCCTCCCAGGACCACGCGGGCTTCCGTCACATTCTCGACACCGGTCTGTCCGACGCGGCCCGCCTGGCCGGCCACGACCGCACCCCCACCTGGCCGTCCCGCACGGCCTCCGTCATCGGCGCCCAGATCGACCACGTCCTGGTGACCCCGGACTTCTCGGCGACCCGCGCCGGCTTCCCCACCCTCACGAACACGGACCACCGGGCGGTACTGGTCGACCTCACGCTGCACTCGCGGACGAACGCGTCACCGCACTGAGATATTGGGCCGCTAACCTTACGTGTCCGTCCTGGCCAGGGATCGACGGGCCACAACTCACCCGAAGGGTTGCGCACATGGGCATTCTCACTCTCCTGCGGAACGCGTTCGGCCGCTCCCGCAAGGGCAGCCCGGCCGAAGCAGAGGGTGCGGACCGACTCCCGTCGCAGCCCCCGACCGAGTCCGCCGCCCCTGAAATCCCCGAGCCCCGCCACTCGGACGACCAGGAACACGACCTGGTCACAGCGGCCTTCGACAACGTCACGGTCCCCCACCCAGCAGAACCGACCGCCCCCAAACCGGCCAAGGTCGAGGCAGACCCCGCGCCCGAGGTCGAGGCACAGTCTGACGTCGAGGCAGAGCCCGAGCCCGAAGCCAAGGCCGCGCCCGAGCCTGAGGCCGTCCCGGAGGCCGAGGCGAAGGCCGAACCTGAGGCCGTTCCGGAGCCCGAGCCCGCCCCTGAGGCCAAGGCCGTTCCGGAACCTGAGGCCGCGGCCAAGTCTGAGGTCGAGGCAGAGGCCGGGCCCGGGGCCAAGGCTGAGCCCGCACCCGAGCCCGAGCCAGACGTCGAGGCAGAGGCTGAGCCCAAGGCCCTTCCGGAGCCCGAGTCCGGGCCGGAGGCCGGGGCGAGTGGTGACGTGGACGGACCGCAAGCCGCCGACGGCGGGGACGCCCCACAGGGGCCACCCGCACCCGACGACGAGACCGTCACGGGTGGTGCGGGTGGGAACGAATCCGCCGAAGGCGAAGCCGAGGCGGCGGAACCGCAGCCCGCGCCGCAGGCAGAGGAGCCGCAGGCCGACCCCGGTCCGGAGGCCGAGGCAGGCCCGGCGGAGCCGCAAGCCAAGCCCGCCACCCCCCTCCCCCGTCTCAAGACCCGCGCCCCCGCCCTCACCGCCGCCTACAAGGCCGCCGGCGCCGCCCTCAAGAAGGCCGACCTCACCGGCACCCGAGCGAAGCTCTACCTCGTACTGGACCGCTCCGCGAGCATGCGCCCGTACTACAAGGACGGCTCCGCCCAGGCCCTCGGCGAGCAGACCCTCGCCCTCGCCGCCCACCTCGACCCCGAGGCCACGGTCCACGTGACCTTCTTCTCCACGGAACTGGACGGCACCGGCGAGCTGACCCTCGACGAGCACGAGAACAAGATCGACGAGCTGCACGCGGGCCTCGGCCGTATGGGCCGTACCAGCTACCACGCCGCCGTGGAGGCCGTCCTCACCCGGCACGCGAAGGAGGCACCCGGCACCCCCGCCCTGGTGGTCTTCCAGACGGACGGCGCCCCGGACGCCAAGACCCCGGCCACCCAGTCCCTCACGGAAGCCGCGGCGCAGCACCCCGACGTCTTCTTCTCCTTCGTCGCCTTCGGCGAGCACGACAACAAGGCGTTCGACTACCTCCGCAAGCTGAAGACGGAGAACACCGCCTTCTTCCACGCGGGCCCCACCCCCCGTGAGCTCACCGACAAGGAGCTGTACGAGGGCATCCTGGCGGCCTGGCGCCCGTAGCCCCCGCACACCAGCACGCACACCAGCGCACCGCCGCGCCCGGGGGTGGACCGGCACCGCACGAGGTCCACCCCCCGAAACGCATGTGAGTCGATCTCCGGCGGCCCAGTAGGATTGCGGCTTATGGCGGCCACTGGATCCGAGAAGCAGGGGTCGAAGGCGTACTACGTCTCGACGCCCATCTACTACGTCAACGACGCTCCTCACCTGGGCCACGCCTATACGACCGTCGCAGGCGACGTGCTCACCCGCTGGCACCGTCAGCGCGGCGAGAAGGTGTGGTACCTCACCGGCACGGACGAGCACGGTCAGAAGATCATGCGCACGGCCGAGGCGAACGGGGTCACCCCGCAGGCCTGGGCCGACAAGCTCGTCACGGAGGCCTGGCGGCCGCTGTGGGAGCACCTGGAGATCGCGAACGACGATTTCATCCGCACCACGCAGAAGCGGCACACCGACCGCGTCCAGGAGTTCGTGCAGGACCTGTACGACAAGGGCGAGATCTACAAGGGCGGCTACGAGGGCCCGTACTGCGTGGGCTGCGAGGAGTACAAGCTCCCCGGTGAACTGCTCGACGGCGAGGGCGAGTACGCGGGCCAGAAGCTGTGCCCGATCCACAAGAAGCCGGTGGAGATCCTCAGCGAGGAGAACTACTTCTTCCGCCTGGGCGAGTACACCGACAAGCTCCTCGCCCTCTACGAGGCGAACCCCGACTTCATCCAGCCGGAGTCCGCGCGCAACGAGGTCGTGAACTTCGTCCGCCAGGGCCTGCAGGACCTCTCCATCTCCCGGTCGACCTTCGACTGGGGCGTGCCGGTCCCCTGGGACGAGAAGCACGTGATCTACGTGTGGGTCGACGCCCTGCTGAACTACGCGACGGCCGTCGGCTACAACGAGAACCAGCAGAAGTTCGAGGAGACCTTCCCCGCCGACGTACACCTCGTCGGCAAGGACATCCTCCGCTTCCACGCGGTGATCTGGCCGGCGATGCTGATGGCGCAGGGCCTGCCGCTGCCCGGGAAGATCGCCGCGAACGGCTGGCTGATGGTCGGCGGCGAGAAGATGTCGAAGTCGAACCTGACCGGCATCAAGCCGCAGGACCTGACCTCGCACTTCGGCGTGGACGCGTACCGCTGGTACTTCCTGCGGGCCATCGCCTTCGGCCAGGACGGCTCGTTCTCCTGGGAGGACTTCTCCGCCCGCTACACCTCCGAGCTGGCCAACGACTACGGCAACCTCGCCTCCCGCGTGGCCGCCATGGTCGGCAAGTACTTCGGTGGCGAGTTGCCCGCGGCCACGGCCGACGGCGACGCCGAGACGGCGGTCCACGACGGGCTGGCGAAGGCCGTCGCGACGGCCGACCGGAAGATCGGCGAGGAGCTGGACTTCCAGGGCGGCATCCTGGCGGTCTTCGACTTCGTGAAGCAGGTCAACGGCTACATCACGGAGCAGGAGCCGTGGAAGGTGGCCAAGGACGAGTCCGCGGAGGGCCAGGCCCGCCTCGCGACCATCCTCTACACCGCCGCCGAGTCGCTCCGCGCGGTCGCCGTGCTCCTGAACCCGGTCATGCCGGACACCTCGCGGAAGCTGTGGGACTCCCTCGGCGCGGAGGCGTCCCTGGGCGCCCTCGCCGAGCAGCGGGTCCAGGACGCGGGTGAGTGGGGCCGCCTCCCGGCCGGCTCCACGGTCACCAAGGGCGCGGTGCTCTTCCCGCGCCTGGAGGAGAAGCCGGCCGCGTAGGCGGACCCGCTGAAGGACACCGGAGCCCGGTGACGTCGTAGGGCGTCACCGGGCTGCGTGGCGTCTGTCTCGGTATCGTGAATTCATGAGCGGACCGCTCCCTCCCGCCTCGTACGCCTCCTACGCCTCAGGGGCCATGGGTGAGGACTACGCCCGGCACTCCCGGGTGCAGGGCTCGGCCGGTGATCACGGGATGCCGCTGCTGCACCGGGCGCTGGACGCGGTGGTGCTGCCCGAGGGCGACGCGCCGTTCCGGGTGGCCGACCTGGGGGCGGCGGCGGGCTCCAACTCGCTGACGCCGATGCGGGCCGTGGTCGAGCGGGTGCGGGGCCGCACGGGCCGGGACACCCCCGTGACCGTGGTCCACACCGACATCCCCGCCAACGACTTCAACGCCCTGTTCGCCACGGTCCTGGACGCGCCGGGGTCGTACGCGCGGGAGCCGGACGTCTACGTCCACGCCGAGCCGCGCTCCTTCTACGGCCGGCTCTTCCCGGCGGCCGAGCTGCACCTGGCGTGGAGCGCGATCGCCGTGCAGTGGCTGTCCCGGGTGCCCGAGCCCGTCCGCGGCCACATCTACTCTGCGCGAGCCACCGGCGACGCCCGCCGCGCGCTGAAGGAGCAGTCCCGGGCGGACTGGACGGCGTTCCTCACCCACCGGGCCCGTGAGCTGCGGCCCGGCGGACAGCTCGTGGTCGTCGGCGGGGCGGCGGCCGACGACGGGTCCAGCGGCGCCGAGAACCTGCTGGACGCCGCCGACGCCGTGCTCGTGGAGCTGGTGGAGCAGGGGCTGCTGCGGCCCGCGGAGTACGCGCGCATGACGATCCCGACCTGGAACCGGACCCTCACCGAGTTCCTCGAACCGCTGGAGTCGGAGCCGCTCGCCGAGACCCTGCGCCTCGACGAACACGACCTGGTAGCCCTCCCGGACGTCATCCTCGACGCGTACGACCGCTCCGGTGACGCCGGGGCCTTCGCCGACCGGCTGACCACGTTCTTCGCGGCGGCCTTCGGTCCGTCCCTGTTCAGCGCGCTGGCCCCGGACCGCGACCCGCACACCACCGACGCCCTGACGGCGGCGTTCCGCACCCGGCTGGCGGCACGGCTGGCCGCCGACCCGAGGGCGGCCGAGACGCACTGGCACGTGGTCACGCTGCGGATGACCCGCCGGTGAGCCGGCCGGGACACGCGGGCGGGGCATCCGGGGGAGGCTGAGCGGGCGCGGGCCGCGCGGCGCCGACACTACGACCATGCAGCACAGCCCCGCCCCGGCCGAACCGGCCGCCTTCCGGCCCGACCTGCGGGTCATCGTCGACATGACGCTGCTCACCGTGGTCGCGGGTGCGATCGACGCCATCACCTTCCTGACTCTGGGGCATGTCTTCACCGCCCTCGTCACCGGCAACCTGCTCTTCCTCGCCTTCGCGCTCGCGGGCGGCCCCGGGGTGCCCGCGCTCGGCCCGGCGATCGCCGTGGCCGCCTTCGTCGCGGGGGCGGTGGTGGGGTCCCTGCTGATCGGCTGGCTGGGCGCGGCCACATCCTGGTTCTCCGCGTCCCTGCTCGTCGAGGCACTGCTGCTGGGTGCCGGGGGCGGGCTGGCGGTGTGGCACCACGGGTTCAGTCTGGCGGGCAGGCCCGACGCCGGGGTCATCACGTTCGTCGGCGTCGCCATGGGACTGCGCGGGGCGATGGCGCTGCGCGCGGCGGTGCCCGGGATGTCGACCCTGGTGATCCAGACGCCCCTCCTGCGGATGATCGGTCAGATCGTCACCAACCCGCCGGGACACGGGCCCGGCCCACTGTCCGCGTCCGAGTTGCTGACCCGGATCAGGCTGACGGCCTCGATCACGGCGATCTTCCTCGGCGGCGTCCTCGGCGCCCTGCTCTCCCCCTGGGGTACCGGCCCGGCGCTGCTCGTCGTCGCTGCGGCGGTGCTGGTCCTGGCCGCCGTCCACGCGGTCATGCTGCGGCTCACCGCACGCACGCGCCCTTCCGGAGCCGAGTGAGCGAACCCGCCGCCGCCGTACCGGGCGTGCCGGTGCGGGGTCTGGCAGAGTACGGGTGCCGTGGACCTTTCCGAGCCCCAGTCGCGGCTCATCGCCGATGTCGTCACCCTGGGCGGCCCGTACGGGCTGGTGCTGGCCGGGGGCTGTGCCCTGCGGGCGTACGGGCTGGTGCGGCGGCCGCACGCGAACGTCGACTTCGCCACCGAGAGCGCGGAGGCCGTGGCGCAGATCGGTGAGGCCGTCCGGGTGGCTCTGGAGGCGCGGGGCCGCCAGGTGCGCGTGGACGCCGTCACCGCGCTCACCGCACAGCTGACCGTCACCGATCCGCCGACCGGTGAGGCGTGCGGGCTCACCCTGCACAAGGAGGTCTGCTGGCAGCCGCCGGAGCTGACCGGACACGGGCCGGCCCTGTCGCTGGAGGACGCCGTGGGGACGAAGATCCGGGCGCTGTACGACCGGGGCGCGGCGGTGGACCTGGTGGACGCGCGGGCCGCCGCGAGCCGGTTCAGCCTGCCGGAACTGGAGGAGCTGGGCCGGCGGCACGCGCACGACCCCTTCGACCTGCCCACCCTGCAGTCCCGGCTCACCGGCACCGACTTCTACGCCGACGCCCAGTTCACGGCCCTGGGCCTGACCGGGCCGGACACCGACGCGCTGCGGGCGTGGGCGTGGGCCTGGTCCGACGACATCGCCGAGCGGCTGATGGAGGACGGCGCGTCCCCCGACACCGAGCCGGAGGACGACACGGTCTCCGGTACCGGTGCGGGGGACTGACCGCCGGGTGGACTACCTCGGCTGCGGCTTGCGGATGGTGAGGTGCAGCTCGCGCAGGCGGGACTCGTCCAGCTCGGTGGGGGCGCCCATCATCAGGTCCTGGGCGTTGCCGTTGAGCGGGAAGGCGATCGTCTCGCGGATGTTGGGCTCGTCGGCGAGGAGCATGACGATCCGGTCGACGCCGGGGGCGATGCCACCGTGCGGCGGGGCGCCGAAGCGGAGCGCGCGGAGCATGCCGGCGAACTCGCGCTCGGTGGTCTCCCGGTCGTAGCCGGCGATCTCGAACGCCTTGAGCATGATGTCCGGCTCGTGGTTCCGGATCGCGCCGGAGGACAGCTCGACGCCGTTGCAGACGATGTCGTACTGCCAGGCGAGGATGTCCAGCGGGTCCTGGTTCTCCAGGGCGTCCATGCCGCCCTGGGGCATGGAGAACGGGTTGTGCGAGAAGTCGATCTTCCCGGTCTCCTCGTCCTTCTCGAACATCGGGAAGTCGACGATCCAGCAGAACCGGAAGACGTTCTCCTCGAAGTGGCCGGCCCGGCGGGCGGCCTCGACGCGGACCGCGCCCATGATCTTGGAGACCTCGTCGAACTCGCCGGCGCCGAAGAACACCGCGTGCCCGGCGGCCAGCGACAGCCGCTTGGTCAGCTCGGCCACGTTCTCCTCGGTGAGGAACTTGGCGATCGGGCCGGTCAGCGAGCCGTCCTCGGTGACGCGGACCCAGGCCAGGCCCTGCGCGCCGAGCGAGACCGCGAACTCGCCGAGCTGGTCGAAGAACTTGCGGGGCTGGCCGGCGACGTCCGGCACCGGCAGGGCGCGGACGTGCTTGCCGGCGAACGCCTTGAACGCCGAGCCTTCGAAGACGTCGGTGATGTCCACCAGCTCCAGCTTGGCACGCAGGTCCGGCTTGTCGGAGCCGTACTTGAGCATCGCCTCGCGGAACGGGATGCGGGGGAAGGGGGAGGTGACGTGGCGTCCACCGCCGAACTCCTCGAAGAGTTCCGTCATCAGCCGCTCGATCGGCTGGAAGACGTCCTCCTGCTCGACGAAGCTCATCTCGACGTCGAGCTGGTAGAACTCGCCCGGCGAGCGGTCCGCGCGGGCGTCCTCGTCGCGGAAGCAGGGCGCGATCTGGAAGTAGCGGTCGAAGCCGGAGATCATCAGCAGCTGCTTGAACTGCTGCGGCGCCTGCGGCAGGGCGTAGAACTTGCCCGCGTGCAGCCGGGAGGGGACGACGAAGTCGCGCGCGCCCTCGGGGGAGGTCGCCGTCAGGATCGGCGTGGCCAGCTCGTTGAAGCCGAGGCCGTTCATCTTCTGCCGGATCGCCGAGATGACCTGCGTGCGCAGCATGATGTTGCGGTGCATGCGCTCGCGGCGCAGGTCCAGGAAGCGGTACTCCAGGCGCCGCTCCTCGTTGACCCCGTCCTCGGCGTTGATGGTGAAGGGCAGCGGGGCGGCGGCGCCCAGCAGTTCGACCTCGGCCACCTCGACCTCGACCTCGCCGGTGGGCAGGTCGGGGTTGATGTTCTCGGTTCCACGTGAAACAACGCGGCCGTCGACGCGGACCGTGGACTCCTTGGAGAGCTTGTCCAGGGCCTCGTAGGCGGGCGTGCCGGGACGGGCGACCAGCTGCGTGATGCCGTAGTGGTCGCGCAGATCGATGAAGAGGATGCCGCCCAGGTCGCGCCGATTGTGCAGCCAGCCACTCAGCCGGACGTCGGTGCCGACGTCAGAGGCGCGGAGCTGGCCGCAGGTGTGGGACCTGTACCGATGCATCGTGGTTCATCGTCCTTCGTGGTGGGGTTCTCGCCTGCCGGCGCTGCGGACCGGCGGGAACGGGCACGGGGCCCGGACCCGTCAAGGGTACCGGCCGCCCCAAGATCGCCTCCCCCACATTTCCCGCCGGGGGCGGTGCCGGGGGGAACGGCCGCACGAAGGCGGGTGCCACAGGTGAAACATGGCGGGTGCAACAGGTGGCACATATCAAACAGACCTCCCTAAGGTGGGGCAATGCGTACTGGCGAGCCCCTGCCGTCCGTCGGGGACGTCCTCGCCGCCCTCGCCACCGGCCTCTGGCACTGGGACACCGCTGCCGGTCTGGTCACCGTGGACGCGGAGGCGGCGCGGCTGCTCGGGCTGCCCGCCGAGCCCGTCACCCTCACCGAGGACCAGACCCGCACCCGGCTGCACCCCGCCGACTGGAACGAGATCACCGGCGTGGTCCCGATGGCCGTGTCCGAGGGCACCCTCGCCGAGGTCCGGATCCGGATCATGGACGAGCAGGGGGACGTCGTTCGGATCGTCCGCAGCCGCTCGAAGCCGTCCTTCGACCCGGAACGGCAGGCGTACGAGCTGATCGGCACCCTCCAGGAGGTCACCGAGCCGGTCCCGGGCAGCGCGGCGGCCCGCAGCGCGGTCACCGGGGACTGGCGGCGCTCCCGGGAGGCGTTCCTGCTGGACGCCGGCCGGGCGCTGGCCGAGGCGCGCTCCACCGAGGAGGTGCTGCGGGTCGCGTCCGGGCTGTCGATGCCGGGCTTCTCCCCGGACGGGCTCGCGGTCTTCGGGGTGGAGGGCGACCGGCTCACCGTGATCGGCCACCACGGCTACCCGACCGGCGACGGCGGCCCCTTCTCCTACATGCCGCTGTCCACGGACTACCCGGCCGCCGAGGTGGTGCGCACCGGCCGCGCCGTGTACCTGTCCTCGCCGGAGCACTACAGGGCCCGCTACCCGGTGACCTGGCCGCTCGCCCGGCAGCTCGGCCGCCACTCGTGGGCGTTCCTGCCGCTGATCGTGGGCGGGCACACGATGGGTGCCTGGCTGGCCGCGTTCAGCTATCCGGTGGCGTTCACGCCCGACGAGCGCGCCGTGCTGACGACGGTCGCCCGGATGTTCGCCCAGGCGCTGTCCCGGGCCGGCGCGGCCGAGTCCGAGCGGGAGCTGACCGAGGGCCTGCAGCGCTCCATGCTGCCCACCCTCATCCGGGAGATCCCCGGCCTGGACGTGGCCGCCCGCTACATCCCGACCGGCGGCGGACTGCAGGTCGGCGGCGACTGGTACGACATGATCCCGCTGCCCTCCGGCCGGTTCGCGCTGGTCATCGGGGACGTGCAGGGGCACGACGTACGGGCGGCCGGGCTGATGGGCCAGCTGCGGATCGCGCTGCGCGCCTACGCCGCCGAGGGCCACCGCCCGGACGCGGTCCTCACCCGCGCCTCCCGGTTCCTGCACGGCATCACCCACGACGAGGAGCTGACCGACCTCCGGTTCGCGACCTGCCTGTACGTGGAGGCCGACCCGGCGACCGGGATGCTGGAGATCGCCCGCGCCGGGCACCCGGACCCGGCGATCCGGATGGCCGACGGCACGGTGATGATGCGGCCGACGGCGGGCGGCCTGCCGCTCGGCATCGACCCGGACGCGGACTATCCGACGACCCGGTTCGCACTGGAGCCCGGCGAGACGATGACGATGTGCACCGACGGCCTGATCGAGACCGGCGGGCACGACATGGAGAGCGGCTGGCGGCGCATCCGGGCGATCCTGGAGGACTACGACGCGGACCACGAGGACGGCCTGGAGTCCCTCGCGGACGCCCTGGTGCAGGGCGTGCACGGGCCGTCCTCGCACCACACCACCGGCCCCCTCGCCGACCGCCGCGAGGACGACATAGCGCTCCTGCTGCTGTGCCGGCCCGGCGACGGCTGTGGCTGCGGCGACACGGTGGCGGTACGGCCCCGGGTGCGGCGCACGCTGCTGTCGGTGGCGCAGGACGAGCCCGAGCGGATCGCCGAGGCCCGCCGGCACCTGCGGGAGCTGCTGCACGACTGGGCGTCGGCCGAACAGGTGGACTCGGCGGTGCTGCTGGTCTCCGAGATGGTCACCAACGTGCTGGTGCACACCGACGCCGACGCGCTGCTGCTCGCCGAGGTCATCGGGGAGCGCAGGGGCGGACGCAGGCTCCGGGTGGAGGTCGCCGACGCGGGCGACGACCTGCCGCACAAGCGGCGACCGGGCGAGCTGGCGTCCTCCGGGCGCGGTCTGATGCTGATCGAGCTGCTGGCCGACGCGTGGGGGGTCGACCCGCGCGGCGAGGGCAAGAGCATCTGGTTCGAGCTCTACGAGCCGGGCGGCTCACCGGACGGGGGTGCCTCCGCGGCGCCGTCCAGGACCTGACGCCCGCGCAGTTCGTGCGCGACGCCGAACGCGGCGGCGGTCAGCGGGACCGCGAGGAGCATGCCGAGGACGCCGGCGACGGACGCCCCGGCGGTGATCGCCAGCAGCACCACCGCGGGGTGCATCTGCACGGTCCGGCTCTGGATCACCGGCTGCAGCACATGCCCTTCCAGCACCTGTACGGCGAGGACGACGCCGAGGGCCCACAGCGCGATGACGAAGCCTCGGTCGGCGAGCGCGACCAGGACGGCCACCGCCCCGGAGATGAACGCGCCCAGGTAGGGGATGTACGCGCCGACGAACACCAGCGCGCCCAGCCCGATCGCGCCGGGCACCTGGAGGATCAGCAGGCCGAGAGTGATGCAGAAGGCGTCGATGAGCGCGATGAGAGTGGTGCCGCGCATGAACCCCTCGACGGCCTCGAAGGCGCGGCGGGCCATGGCCTCCACGGTGTCGGCGGTGCCGCCGGGGGCGAGGGAGCGCAGGGCCGTGACGGCCCGCCCGGAGTCGCGCAGGAAGAAGAAGACGAGCAGCAGCGCGAGAACAGCCATGGCGATGCCCTCGCCGACCACGCTGACCCCGCTGATCACGTTGGCTGCGGCGGTCCCGCCGAACTTGCCCAGCAGCGCGCGGGAGTTCTCGGCCAGGTCGTCCAGCCCGGTCCCGGCGGCCCCGAAGTGCCGGGAGACGGCCTTGGCGGCGTCCTTCAGCGAGGCGACGATCTGGTCGCCGGTGTCGATGAGGGCGGCGACGACGATGTAGAGGGCGCCGCCGACCACGGCCACCACGGCGACACAGGTGAGCCCGGCCGCCACCGACGGGTTCACCCCGACCCGGACGAGCCTGCGGTACAGCGGCCCGAGCAGGGCGGTGCCCAGCAGGGCGAGCAGCACCGGGGTGACGGCCGTACGGAACTGTGAGCACAGTTGCACCCCGACCCAGCCGACCCCGGCCACCAGCAGCAGCACCGCGCACCAGGCGGCCAGCCGGCGGACGGGGTCGGGGAGCAGACGCACACCCCCAGCGGATCACGGGAGGGTACGCCTGTCCTGGCCTGGGCTCCGGGCGGGTGAGGCCCGCCCCGCTAGTGCTTGGTCGTGGCTGCCGTCACGTTGACCGCGGTCCAGGCGGCGGCGACCGTCCTGTACTCGGCGCTGGTGGAGCCGTAGAGGTCCGCGGCCGCGTTCAGGGTGGCGGTGCGGGCGCCGTGGTAGTCGGTGGTGGACGTCATGTAGACGGTGAGCGCGCGGTACCAGATGGCCGAGGCCTTCTTGTTGCCGATGCCGGTCACGGTCGAGCCGTCGTAGGTGGGGCTGTCGTAGTCGACGCCGTTGATGGTCTTGGCGCCGCTGCCCTCGCTGGCCAGGTAGAACCAGTGGTTGCCGACGCCGGAGGACTGGTGGACGTCGAGCCGGCCGACGCGCTTGGACCAGTAGTCGGCGGAGGAGCCGTCCAGCGAGGGGTGGTCGAAGCGGCGCAGCCACGGCGGCGTCGACTGGTCGCTGAACAGGTAGTCGGGGGTGTCGACCGGGTTGTTCGCGTACCACTCGACCATGGTGCCGAGGATGTCGCTGGTCGCCTCGTTGAGGCCGCCGGACTCGCCGCTGTAGCGCAGGTTCGCGGTGGCGCTGGTGACACCGTGGGTCATCTCGTGGCCCATGGTGTCCAGGTCGACCTGCTCGGGGTCGGTGGAGCCGTCGCCGTCACCGGTCATCATGCAGAAGCAGGCGTCCGACCACTGGGCGTTGTCCCAGTCGGTGCCGACGTGCACGAAGACGGTGGCGCCCTTGCCGTCGTTCTTGATGCCCTTGCGGCCGAACGTGTTCAGGTAGTAGTCCCAGGTCTCGGCCGTGTTGGCGTGCGCGTCGGCGGCGGCGGTGGCCCGGTCGGAGGAAAACGTCCGGCCGTCGCCCCACACGTTGTCGGCGTCGGTGAACAGGGTGCCCGAGCTCGCCTTCACGCTGGACGCGGAGACGTTGTGCGCGTCCTTGGTCACGGTGCCGCGGACCGGGTCGATCAGCTCGTACGTGCCGTTCGCCAGAGCGGTGGTGTCGAGGGTGACGTCCCCGGTGTACATGGTGTGCCCGGTGCCGGCCTCGTGCTGCTCGGCGTCGTGGGTCTCGATGTGCGCCCCGGTCGAGGCGTCGGTGACGACGACCTTGCCGACGGGCTCGCCGTGCGCGCCGGTGCCCTGGACGGTGGTGCTCCAGGCCAGCCGGGGTGTGCCGGACGCGGCCCAGACGACCAGCCGGGCGTCGGGCGCGGCGGCGCGGATCCCGCTCACGCTCTTCAGGCCGGTCACCTCGGCCGACTTGACCGAGACCTTGGGGCTGACCGAGGCCACGGCCACTTGTCGGCCATGGGCATGGGAGGCACCGCGCAGAGCGCCCGACCGGCTCTGGTGCACGACGAAGTCGCCGCCCACGACCGGGAGTCCGCGGTAGGTGCGCTCGAAACGAACGTGCTCGGTGCCGTTGCTGTCGACGATGACGTCCTTCACCGTCAGCTTCTGGTGTGCACCGAAGCCGAAGGTCTTGGCGTGCTCGCGGACGTTGGCTCTGGCTCTGGCCACCGCCGCCGTGCGCTCGGCGGTGCCCGGTGCGGCGGTCCGCACCGAGACCGTGGCGGCGGACGAGGACGACGACAGGGACGGGGGCGCGGGGGCCGCGAACGTGGGGCCGGCGAGGAGGCCGCCGGCGGTGAGGGTGGCCGCGACGACGGTGGGGAGCGCGAGACGGGTTCGACGCATGTGCGCTGCTTCCTTCTGGGTAAGGGGCGGGCGTTCAGGTATGCGTGCGGTGGGGGAGCCCCGGCCCGCCGGCGATTCGTGGGGTCTGCCGGCGGGCCGGGGCGTACGGGGGTTACGGCCGTGTCGTGGCGCGTCTCACGGCTGGTTGGCGGCGGTCACGTTGACCGCGGCCCACGCCTTGTCGACCGTGGCGTACTCGGTGCTCGTCGCGCCGTAGAGGTCCTTCGCCGCCTGGAGGGTGGCGGTGCGGGCGTCGTGGAAGTCGGTCGTGGAGACCATGTAGCGGGTCAGGGCCTGGTAGAAGATCTTCAGGGCCTTGGCGCGGCCGATGCCGGTGACGGAGGAGCCGTCGTAGGTCGCCGAGTTGTAGGCGACACCGTTGACGGTCTTGGCGCCGCTGCCCTCGGCGAGCAGGTAGAAGGCGTGGGAGGAGACACCGGAGCCGGCGTGCACCTCGGTGTCGTAGAGGGCCGGGGCCCAGTAGTCGACGGTCCCTTCGAGCTTGTCCCGCGAGGGCTTGTCCATGCGGCGCAGGAAGCCCTGGTCCAGGCCGAGTTGCTCGCCCATCAGGTAGTTGCCGGTGGTGGGGTTGGTGGCGAACTCGGTCGCGCTGCCGAAGATGTCCGCGAGGGATTCGTTGAGGGCACCGGGCTCGCCGAACTGGTTGCCGTCGGCGTCGATCCGGGTCGGCTCCAGGCCGGCCGTCGCCGCGACGACGCCGTGCGTCAGCTCGTGCCCGGTGACGTCGAGCTGGACGAGCGGCTTGGTGAAGGTCTGGCCGTCGCCGTCGCCGTAGATCATGCAGTGGCAGGTGTCGTACCAGGCGGCGTTGCCGTAGGCGGTGCCCCAGTGGACCACGCCGTGCGGGCCGACGCCGTCGTCGTCGATGCCGTTGCGGCCGAACGTCGACTTGTAGAAGTCGAAGGTGGAGGTGAGCCCGTGGGAGGCGTCCACCGCGGCGGTGGCGTTGTCCCGGGTGGTGCCGTCGCCCCAGGTGTCGTCCGCGTCGGTCATCGCGGAGGCGGCGGTGAAGATCCGCGCGTCCTCGCGTGCGGTGTGCTTGGCGTCGCGGATCTCGGCGCTGCCGCGGGTGGTGTCCTTCAGCTGGTACGAACGGGCGCCCGTCTGCGTGGTGTTGAGGGTGACCGTCCCGGAGAAGAGGGAGCGTCCCTTGCCGGTGGCGGGGGCCGGGTAGGTGGCGCGCAGCCGGGACTTCGCGTCCAGGCTCTTGTGGCCGGCGGTGCTCGGGTGCAGGGTCTCGCCCCGCTGCCGGAGCTTCTCGACGACGCGCGGCGACAGGAATCCCTCGGCGGTGGGCGTGCTGCGCAGTACGGCGCCGGAGGCCGCGTCGACCAGGACGGAGCGGCCGGCGTCGGGCGCGTCGTCGGGGCCGGCGACGTCGACCTCGTAGGCGAGGGTGCTCTTTCCGTCGGTGTGGTCCACCACGAGCCGGGCGGCGCCGGCCGTCCCGCCGGGCACCTGGGCGGCGGCGTGCCGCTGCGCCTGCCGGCCGGTGAGTTCGGCGGTGACGGAGTGGAGGGAGACGGCCTGCCGGGCGGCTCTGGTGACGCCGAGGTACGTGCCCGCCGCGCTCAGGTGGACGACGAGGTCGCCACCGACGACCGGCACGCCCCGGTAGGACTGCGTGAACCGCACGTGCCGCTTGCCGTCCTTGTCGACGAGGACGTCGGTGGCGGTGAGGGAGGTGTGCGCGCCGACTCCGGTGACGGCGGCGTGGTGGAGGGCGGCCGACCGGGCGGCCTTGACGGACGCTGCGGCCGATGCGGCGGAGGCGGTCACCGTGGTGCGGTGGGCGCTTTCGGCCGGTGCGGCCACCGCGGTGCCGGCGGTTCCGGCCAGGGCGGTGACGGCGGCGAGGGCGAGAGCCGTTCGGGATATTCGCGCAGAACGCATGCGTGGTCCTCGTGCGTGGGGAGGTGTGGGGAGTCGGAGCGCACCGAGGGCCTGTGGGGGGATGGGGAGGCCGCGGTGCGCTCGTCCGAGAGGACCCTGACATGATTGACATGCGCACGTGAAGGACCGGAAAGGGCCATTGCCAAACCCTTTATTTGCGCGGCTCATTGTGAAACGGGAGCGGCACGAGGCTCGAAAAACCGGAGAAGTTTCTGTTGCGGGCGGGCGGCGCCGGGGTCTCCAGGGGTATGACCGCAATCGACGACGTCACCGGCCGGGCGCCCGGGATACGGCCCGGCGTGCCGCGTACGACCCCGGCGCCGGAGCCGGAGCCGGCCGCGCGGGAGATCATGCCGGGCGGACCGGTCCTGGCTAGGGTGTGGGCACAGATCGCACCCCTGCTGCCGCCCCCGCCGCAGCGCAGGCTGCGGCATCCGGGCCGGCGGCCCGTGCCCGACCGGACGGTGCTGTCCGTGGTGCTGTACGTGTTCCGGGAGGACATCGCCTGGCACACCGCGCCCGCCGCCGAGCTGGGCTGCTCGGGGGTCACCGCCTGGCGCCGGATGCGCCGCTGGGCCCAGGCGGAGAGCTGGCCGCGGATCCGCGAGGCCGTCCTCGCCGAACTCGACGGCACCGCCCGCCGCCGCGCCCTGCGCGCGTTCGGCTCCGCCCAGGTGGCCGCGGACTGCACCGCCCCGGGCGGCCCCCGCCTGCGGACGGACCGGCGCCCGGCGCCGTCGGCCGGGCGCGCGCCGGGGCCGAGGGTGGCGGCCACGCCCCGGCCGCACCCGGCGGGGCATACTCCCGTGCCCGTCGCCGTCTTCGACGCCATGCCCGAGGCCGCCCTCGTCCCCGTCCCCCTTCCCCTTGCCGCCAGGTCACAGCCGCCCTCGGAGCGGGCCGCACGGGCGGCCGTCGGGGACGACGACGCGGCGCTGGTGGCGGCCATCACCACGGCGGTGGCCCGGGCGGACGACGCCGTACTGCGGCCGCTGCTGGAGCGGTTGGCCGGGCGGGCGGACAGCGGGATCGTGCGGCGGCTGGGTGAGTCCCTCGCCGTGGCGGCCGCGGTCGGACCGCCCCGCAGCGCGTCGGCGTTCTGGGCCCGTCAGCGCGAGGCGGCCAGCACCTCGGTCCACGCGCGATGTGAACCCGAGACGACCAGCCCGACACCCACGTCGGTGAACCGGCAGTCCAGCAGGAACTGACGCATCTGGTTGTTGGCCCACTCCTGCGCCACGGCCGCCGCGTTCTTGTCGCCGTAGGCGGCGGCCTCCCCGACGGACGACCAGGTGTACCCGGCCGCCGTCACCCGGTCGCCCGTGCTGCCGTTCTGGCCGCCCGTCAGATCGATGCTGCGGTCGGCCGCGATGACGCGGGCGTCGCTCTGGGCCACGCGGGTCAGCCGAGCGTCGGTCTTCAGGGGCGCGCACCCGTTCCGCGCGCGCAGGGCGTTGGTCCGGCCGAGCAGGTCGAGCCGGCTCGCCGCCTCCGCAGCCGCCGGGGAGACGGAGGCGGGCGTACGGGTACGGGCCGGGGAAGGCTTCGGCGTGGCCTTCGTGGCGCTCGGGCGCGGTGAGGCGTGCGGGGACGCCGGACGGTGCGAGGGAGCCTGCGCGGAGACCGTCGGACGGACCGGCGGGGCCGCGCGGTCGCCCTTGTCCGGGCCCTGGGGGATCACGACCACCAGGACGGCCACGGCGACCGCGGCGCACGCCCCCGTGACCTTCGCCGCCGTGCCGTGGCCGAGGGCGCGGCGCCCGGTGCCGAGCACCCGGTGGGCGGTCGCCGCGTGGGAGACGACGCCGTGGCCGGCTCCCAGGGCCGCCGCCGTCCCGTGTCCCGCGACCGCGCCGGAGTGCAGGGAGAAGGGGACGGCCACCAGACCTACCCCGGCGAGCAGGCCGTCCACCGGCAGCAGGTCGTCGGCGCTGCGCGCACACCTCTCGCAGCCCCGGGTGTGCCGGGCGATGCGCTTGCGCCAAAGCGGGCTCGGCACGCCGTCCCAGGTCCCGGTCAGCGCGTCCAGTTCCGCGCACCGCTCGCGCGCCCCGAGCGCCCGGACGACCTGACGGCACACGTCCAGCTGCCCCTTGACCCGCTGCACGCGCACCGCGGCGTGCGCGCGGTTGAGTCCGAGGGCCGCAGCGACCTCGCCGCGGGTGAGTTCCCCGGCGGCCTCCAGCCACCACAGGGACAGCGCGGAGCGCTCGCCGTCGTCCAGCCACCGCGTCGCCTCGGCGACCTCACGGCGCTGCCCGGACAGGCCGAGGCGCAGGATCGTCAGCTCGGCGAAGTCGCCCTCCACCGCGCCGTCGGCCGCCGTTTCGAGCGGCAGGGCCGGCTGCCGCGAGCCCGACCAGCGCCGACGGACCTGGTTCATGGCGATGGCCACCAGCCAGGGCCGGAACCGCTCCGGGTCCCGGAGCCCGTCCAGCCCGCTCAGGGCCCGCAGCATGGTGTCCTGCACGACGTCGTCGACGTCCGCGTGCCCTTTCAGCGCCCGCCCCACGACGTTGTAGACCAACGGCAGGTACGCGGCCACGAGCCGCTCCCGGGCCACGGGGTCCCCCCGCCGGGCAGCGGCGATCAGCGATATCTCGTCAGCGCCGGCCCCGCTCACCCGCACCAGCTCCCCTCCGGTCCCGGAACACACGGTCGCCCCGATTCGGAGACCCGCACGGCCCCGCAGCACAACACAAAATCCGGGCGCCCGCCTGTGACGCCCGTCACAGGCGGGCGTTCCCTCGCGGCCGAGCACGCGGAAACGAGCCCCGTCCGGAGCGGACGGGGCTTGTCGGTGCGCGGGCCGGAGGGCCGGGGCAGGGGGCTCTACCGGGGCAGGTGACTACAGCCCGCCTTCCGTCATCCCGTGGACCGCCGGGATCGTGCCCAGGCGGCCCTTCTGGAAGTCCTCGAAGGCCTGCATCAGCTCGGCCTTGGTGTTCATGACGAACGGGCCGTAGTGGGCCATGGGCTCGCGGATGGGGCGGCCGCCGAGGAGGACGACCTCCAGGTCGGGGGTGTGGGAGTCCTGCTTCTCGTCCGCGCGGACCGTCAGGGCGGAGCCGGCGCCGAAGACGGCGGTCTGGCCCAGGTGGACGGGGCGGCGCTCGGCGCCCACCGTGCCGCGGCCGGCGAGGACGTAGGCGAGCCCGTTGAAGTCCTCACGCCAGGGCAGGGTGACCTCGGCGCCCGGGGCGAGGGTCGCGTGGACCATGGTGATCGGGGTGTGGGTGATGCCGGGGCCGGCGTGGCCGTCCAGCTCGCCGGCGATGACGCGGAGCAGCGCGCCGCCGTCGGGGCTGGTCAGCAGCTGGACCGTGCCGCCGCGGATGTCCTGGTAGCGCGGGGCCATCATCTTGTCCCTGGCCGGCAGGTTCACCCACAGCTGGAGCCCGTGGAAGAGGCCGCCCGAGGTCACCAGGTGCTCCGGCGGGGCCTCGATGTGCAGGAGGCCGGCGCCGGCGGTCATCCACTGGGTGTCACCGTTGGTGATGGTGCCGCCCCCGCCGTTGGAGTCCTGGTGGTCGAAGATGCCGTCGATGATGTAGGTGACGGTCTCGAAGCCGCGGTGGGGGTGCCAAGGGGTGCCTTTCGGCTCTCCCGGCCGGTACTCCACCTCGCCCATCTGGTCCATCATGATGAACGGGTCGAGATGGCGGTAGTCGATGCCGGCGAACGCCCGGCGGACCGGGAATCCCTCGCCCTCGAAGCCGCTCGGTGCGGTCGTCACGGCCAGCACGGGGCGTGCCACCGCCTCGGCCGACGCGGTCACGCGGGGCAGCGTCAACGGGTTCTCGACGGTCACTGCAGGCATGGTCGTACCTCCTTGTGCGCCCACTTTAGTTGAGCATTGAACTTCTTGCCACCCGGAACGCAAAGAGCCCGGAGGGCATTCCCTCCGGGCCCGGGTCCGAGCGGCTCACCCACCGGCGGTACCCGCCGTGAGCGCCGCACCCCTCAGCCGTACATCCGGCGCATCGCGAACTCGACCATCTGCTCCACCGCCTTCGCGTCGAACACCATCCGGTGCTCGCCCTCCATGTCCAGGACGAAGCCGTAGCCCGTCGGCAGCAGGTCGATCACCTCGGCGCCGGTGATGACGAAGTACTTGGACTCCTTGCCCGCGTAGCGGCGCAGTTCCTTGAGCGAGGTGAACATGGGGATCACCGGCTGCTGCGTGTTGTGCAGGGCGAGGAAGCCGGGGGTGTCGCCGCGCGGGCAGTACACCTTCGAGGTGGCGAAGATCTGCTGGAAGTCCTCGGCGGCCATCTGTCCGGTGGTGAAGGCCCGGACCGCGTCGGCGAGGGACGGCGGGGACGGCTCCGGGTACAGCGGGGCCTGCTGCTGCCCGTATCCGCCGGCCATAGGCTGCTGGGGGGCGGCGTACTGCTGCTGGGCGGCACCAGCATCCATCGTCGGGCCGTATCCGTACATGCACGAAAGAGTACTCAGTCACAGATGACCGGTTCGGGGTTGCGTCTTATTACCGACGGGTAGCATCATCGTAGCTACTTGTTGGTACGCGAACCAAGACGCGTCATCGAACAGAAACTCTCTCAACGGAGCCGTCACCATGGGGCACTACAAGTCCAACCTCCGCGACATCGAGTTCAACCTCTTCGAGGTGCTCGGCCGCGACCAGCTGTACGGCACGGGCCCGTTCGCGGAGATGGACACGGACACCGCGAAGAGCGTCCTGGACGAGCTGACCCGCCTGGCCGAGAACGAGCTGGCGGAGTCCTTCACCGACGCCGACCGCAACCCCCCGGTGTTCGACCCCGAGACGAACACGGCCCCGGTCCCCGCGTCCTTCAAGAAGAGCTACCAGGCCTTCATGGACTCCGAGTACTGGCGCCTCGGCCTGCCCGAGGCCATCGGCGGCACGACGGCTCCCCCGTCCCTGATCTGGGCGTACGCGGAGCTGGTCCTCGGCGCCAACCCGGCCGTGTGGATGTACTCCTCCGGCCCGGCGTTCGCCGGCATCCTCTTCGACGAGGGCAACGAGGTCCAGAAGAAGATCGCGCAGATAGCCGTCGACAAGCAGTGGGGCTCCACCATGGTCCTCACCGAGCCGGACGCCGGCTCCGACGTCGGCGCCGGCCGCACCAAGGCGGTCCAGCAGGAGGACGGCTCCTGGCACATCGAGGGCGTGAAGCGCTTCATCACCTCCGGTGAGCACGACATGTCGGAGAACATCCTCCACTACGTCCTCGCCCGCCCCGAGGGCGCCGGCCCCGGCACCAAGGGCCTGTCCCTCTTCCTCGTCCCGAAGTACGAGTTCGACTTCGAGACCGGCGAGCTGGGCGAGCGCAACGGCGTGTACGCCACGAACGTCGAGCACAAGATGGGCCTCAAGGCCTCCAACACCTGCGAGATGACCTTCGGCGACCGCCACCCGGCCAAGGGCTGGCTGATCGGTGACAAGCACGAGGGCATCCGCCAGATGTTCCGCATCATCGAGTTCGCCCGCATGATGGTCGGCACGAAGGCGATCTCCACCCTCTCCACCGGCTACCTCAACGCCCTGGAGTACGCCAAGGAGCGCGTCCAGGGCACCGACCTGGCCGACTTCATGGACAAGGCCGCGCCCAAGGTCACCATCACCCACCACCCCGACGTGCGCCGCTCCCTGATGACGCAGAAGGCGTACGCCGAGGGCATGCGCGCCCTCGTCCTCTACACCGCCTCGGTCCAGGACGCCATCGCCGTCAAGGAGGCCGCCGGCGAGGACGCCAAGACCGAGCACGCGCTGAACGACCTGCTCCTGCCCATCGTCAAGGGCTACGGCTCCGAGAAGGGCTACGAGCAGCTCGCCCAGTCCCTCCAGACCTTCGGCGGCTCCGGCTTCCTCCAGGAGTACCCGATCGAGCAGTACATCCGGGACTCCAAGATCGACACCCTCTACGAGGGCACCACCGCGATCCAGGGCCAGGACTACTTCTTCCGCAAGATCGTCCGCAACCAGGGCGCGGCCCTGAACTCCATCGCCGAGGACATCAAGAAGTTCCTGGCGCTCGGCAACGGCGGCGAGGAGCTGGCCGGCGCCCGCGAGCACCTCGCCAAGGCGGCCGTCGAGCTGGAGGCCATCGTCGGCCTGATGCTGACCGACCTCGCCGCCACCGAGGACGACGTCAAGAACATCTACAAGGTCGGCCTGAACACCAGCCGCCTGCTGCTCGCCTCCGGTGACGTCATCGTCGGCTACCTGCTGCTCAAGGGGGCCGCGGTCGCCGCCGAGAAGCTGCCGACCGCGTCCGCGAAGGACAAGGCCTTCTACACCGGCAAGATCGCCGCGGCGAAGTTCTACGCGGCCAACGTCCTGCCCGGCGTCACCCTGGCCCGCAAGGTCTCGGAGAACGTCGACCTGGACCTGATGGAGCTGGACGAGGCGGCCTTCTAGGTCCCGGCGGCCTCGTCCGGCCCGCCGTCCGATCCGTCCGAGGGTCCGCTCCCGCACCGGGAGCGGACCCTCGTCCGTCGTTAAGGTGAACCCATGAGTACAAGCCAGCGCTTCGACCGCGGCCACACCGACGACCTGATGTCCTTCCTCGCGGCCGCCCCGTCGCCGTACCACGCCGTGGCGGCCACCGCCGCGCGGCTGGAGAAGGCCGGCTTCCGCCAGGTCGAGGAGACGGACGCCTGGGACACGGGGACACCGGCGGGTTCGGCGGCGGGGAGCGGCGGCAAGTACGTGCTGCGCGGCGGCGCGATCATCGCCTGGTACGTCCCCGAGGGCGCCCGGCCGCACACGCCGTTCCACATCATCGGCGCCCACACCGACTCGCCCAGCCTGCGCGTCAAGCCGCAGCCGGACAGCCAGGCGCACGGCTTTCGGCAGGTCGCCGTGGAGATCTACGGCGGCCCGCTGATGAACTCCTGGCTCGACCGCGACCTGGGCCTGGCCGGCCGGCTCACCCTGCGCGACGGCTCCACCCGCCTGGTCAACGTGGACCGCCCGCTGCTGCGCGTGCCGCAGCTCGCCATCCACCTGGACCGCACGGTGTCCACGGACGGCCTCAAGCTGGACAAGCAGCGCCACCTGCAACCTGTGTGGGGCCTCACGGACGACTTCGGCCACGGCGACCTGATCGCCTTCCTGGAGGAGGAGACCGGGCTGCCGTCCGGCTCGGTGGCCGGCTGGGACCTCATGCTGCATCCCGTGGAGGCACCGGCCTACCTCGGCCGGGACCGCGAACTCCTCGCCGGCCCGCGCATGGACAACCTGCTCTCGGTGCACGCGGGGGCCGCCGCCCTGGCCGCCGCGGCCACCTCCGGCGCCCCGCTCACCCGCATCCCCGTGCTCGCCGCCTTCGACCACGAGGAGAACGGCTCCCAGTCCGACACCGGCGCCGACGGCCCGCTGCTCGGCACCGTCCTGGAGCGCTCGGTGTTCGCGCGCGGCGGCAGCTACGAGGACCGCGCCCGTGCCCTCGCCGGCACGGTCTGCCTGTCCTCCGACACCGGCCACGCCGTCCACCCCAACTACGCGGAACGGCACGACCCGACCCACCACCCCCGCGTCAACGGCGGCCCCATCCTCAAGGTCAACGTCAACAACCGCTACGCCACGGACGGTTCCGGCCGCGCGGTCTTCGCCGCCGCCTGCGAGCGGGCCGGCGTCCCCTTCCAGTCCTTCGTCTCGAACAACTCCATGCCCTGCGGCACCACCATCGGCCCGATCACCGCGGCCCGGCACGGCATCAAGACCGTCGACATCGGCGTGGCGATCCTCTCGATGCACAGCGCCCGCGAACTCTGCGGCGCCGACGACCCGTTCCTGCTGGCCAACGCGCTGGTGGCGTTCCTGGAGGGCTAGTTCCCGCCCGGCGGCCGGAGCCGGCCGTCCTTCGGCAGGGCTACTCGGGGCGGCGGCGGGTACCCGCTCGGCACCGGAAATTCCGGAACCGAAAGGGGAGGCGACGTCTCATGGGCCTCGGCGGATGCATCATCCTCATCGCCGTGGGAGCAATCCTCACGTTCGCGACCGACTGGCACATGAACGGGGTCAACCTCGATCTGGTCGGCGTGATCCTCATGGCCGTTGGACTGATCGGCACGGCAACGTTCAGCGGCATCGCGCGACGCCGGCGGGTGGTCATGCCACCGGCCCCGGTCGTCGAGGAGGAACCGCACCACCACCATCACCGCGCCGACGGCTACGGCGACAGCTACACCGACGGCTACGGCGTGTGAACCGGGCCGAGGGCCACGTTCTTCGCGCCGGGCCGGCGGTTTCGGCGAGTGGGCCGAGCCGACGGGCTACGGCGGGTGAGCGGGCCGACGGCCGGCGCGGATGAGTCCGGTCGGCGGGTGGGGCGGGCCGACAGGCCACGGCGGGCGCACCACGTCGACGGCCGGCGCGGATGAGTCCGGCCGGCGGTTCCGGCGGGTCGGGCGGGCTGTGGGCTCCGGCGGGTGAGCCCGGCCGACGGTTACCGCGTGTGAGTCACGCCGGAGGCCGGCGCGCCGCTGGTCACTGTTCGTCCAGGCCCGCCAGGACGAGCGGCAGCCGGTCCGCCCCGCCGTCGGTGAGGCGGACCGGGACTCCCCAGTCCTGCTGGTGGACATGGCACGCGGGGTACTGGTTCGCCGGGTCGTCGTCGCAGGAGGCGGCCATCGCGGAGACGTGCAGGACGCCCTCCGTGACGGCCGGGTTGAGCTCCAGCTCGCGTGAGAGGTCCGCCTCGGCCCCCTCGCCCTTGAGGATCAGCTCGGGCGGGGTGGAGGAGACCAGCAGACGCGTCGAGGGGCCGTAGCGCGTGTCGAGCTTCTGCCCGGCCGGCGCCTGGAAGACGACGTCGAGGCGGAGGCGCCCCGGCGCGACCTCGGTCGCCGCGCGCTGGGTGCGGTGGGCCACCGCCTCCACCCGTACGGCCTCCTCGGGCAGCCGCAGCCGGGTCAGCCGGTGCCGGGCCGACTCCACGACCACGATGTCCTCGCCGGCCAGCACCGCGTCGCTCGGCTCGCGCAGATCGGTGGCCAGCGTGGTGACCTCGCCGGTCGCGGGGTCGTAGCGGCGCAGGGCGTGGTTGTAGGTGTCGCTGACCGCGACCGATCCGTCGGCCAGCGCGGTGACGCCCAACGGGTGCTGGAGCAGGGCCTGTCCGGCGGCGCCGTCCTGGTGACCGAAGTCGAACAGTCCGGTGCCTACGGCCGTGTGGACGTGCCCGTCGACGTCGACCCAGCGCAGGGCGGAGGTCTCGGAGTCGGCGAGCCACAGCCGCTCGGGGGTGGCGGCGAGCCCCGAGGGCTGCGCGAACCAGGCCTCGGCGCCGGGCCCGTCCACCAGCCCCTCGTTCGTCGTCCCTGCCGCCACCGCCACGGTGCCGTCCGCCGGGTCGTACGCCCACAGCTGGTGCACGCCCGCCATGGCGATCCACACCCGCCCCCGCCACCAGGCCACGTCCCACGGCGAGGACAGCTTCACCGCGCGGCCGGGACCTGTGGTCGCCTCACCCTGCATCCACTGCTGCCCCGTGCCCGCGAGGGTCGTCACCTCGCCGGTGGCGGGGTCGAGGAGGCGCAGGGCGTGGTTGACGGTGTCGGCGACGACCACCGTGCCGTCGTCGAGCAGCGCGAGTCCCTGCGGCTCGTTGAACTCCGCCCGCTCCGGACCGCCGTCGGTGAACCCGCGCGCCCCGGTGCCGATCCGCCGTACGACCGTCTCGCCGTCCTCGGCCACCTCCACCAGCTGGTGCCGGGTCGTGTCGCTGACCAGGAACGTCCCGCCGGGCAGTAGCAGCGCCTTGCCGGGGAAGCGCAGGCTCGTCGGCCGGGGCTCCGGCGGAACGTACGGCCCGTCGCCGCGGCGCAGGGTGCCCTTGGCGGCGTGCTCGGCCTCCAGCTCGGTGACCAGCCGCTCGATGGCGTGCACATGCCCCTCGCCGGCGTGCTGCGCGACCACGTACCCCTCCGGGTCGATCACGACCAGCGTCGGCCAGGCCCGCACCGCGTACTGCTTCCAGGTCGCCAGCTCGGGGTCGTCCAGCACCGGGTGCTCCACCCCGTACCGCTCCACCGCGTCCAGCACCGCCTGATGCTCCGCCTCGTGCACGAACTTCGGCGAGTGCACCCCGACGACGACCACGGTGTCCCGGTGCCGCTCCTCCAGCTCTCGCAGTTCGTCGAGGACGTGCAGGCAGTTGATGCAGCAGAAGGTCCAAAAATCGATGATCAATGCTCGACCTCGGAAGTCGGCGAGCTTCAGATCCTTCCCGCCGGTGTTGATCCAGCCGCCCTTGCCGATCAGCTCGGGGGCACGGACACGGGCACGGCGGGGCGCGGGGGCGGGCACCGAGGCGGCATCGTTCATGTTTCAAGCTTGCCATTGGCCCATGAACACCGGATCACGGCCGTACGACGCCGTCGCCCTGCACAGCTACGGGATCCGCTCCACCACGGCGACCTCCGAGAATTCTCAGAGCCAGGTCATATGCCCGGTCCGGCCAGTGACTGGCCGGAGGACTTCTGGCCACTGCCCCCAGCGGATGTCCTGACGGATGGCTGTCGGGGGCTTTCGTCGGCTCAGACCAGTACCCCTGCCTAGCCTCCTTGGATACCCCGGACGAACAGGGTGCCTGTGCGGCGACTTCCTGGGGGCGGGGCAAGCACGGACGCTGACACGTCCACGAAGCCGTGTTCCTTGAGAATCAGCGCCCACACATCGGGTTCGTAATCCCACCTCCTGACGACAGCGGGGTCTTCTTCGGGCCCGCGAGGGATGTATGACGCCTGGCAGCCGTAGCACCCTTCAACCGAGGGCCGCTGGGAGAAGGCGAACACGCCCCCCCGGCTTGAGGTTCGCGTGAACGACCGGCAGCAGTGGCGGTCTCGGGGTCGTGGACGAGCTTCTTCACCTCCGGGTCCACCAGCAGCCCGTAAGGCGGTTGTCCGCCGATCCACTGGCCCCGCTGCCGTAGGTACCGCTTGGCGTTGCCGACGCGCATCCCGAGGTCGCGGGACTCGTTGCGCGCCAGTTCCGCCGGCATCGCGATGGTGACGCGGGCGCTGTCGTTCTTCGTGTCGAGGTCGTCCATGACGTTTGGCGGGGGCCGCGGCCACCGCGCTCGGTCCGTCGGGCCACCGACCGCGCTCAGTCCGTCGGCCTACTGATCGCGTCGGACGGGTCCCGCCGGGGAAGCGGTAACCGCATGAGATTCCTCGTACGCGATCGGATCCTCGGCATCGGTGACGACTGGTGGATCGAGGACGAGCACGGGCGGAAGGTGTACCTCGTCGACGGCAAGGCCATGCGCCTGCGCGACACCTTCGAGCTCAAGGACGCCCACGGGCAGGTCCTGATCGACATCCACCAGAAGATGCTCGCCCTGCGGGACACGATGGTGATCGAACGGGGCGGCGAGGCCCTGGCCAAGATCAAGCGCAAGCGCCTGTCGCTGCTGCGCAACCACTACCGGGTGTCCCTGGTCGACGGCACCGAGCTGGACGTCAGCGGCAAGATCCTCGACCGTGAGTTCGCCGTCGAGTACGACGGCGAACTCCTCGCGGTGATCTCCCGCCGCTGGCTGACGATCCGGGACACCTACGGCGTCGACATCGTCCAGGACGACGCGGACCCGGCGCTGCTGATCGCTGTGGCGGTGTGCGTGATCCACCTGGCGGAGAAGGAAGGGGAGGAGGACGAGGACGACTGAGCCGTCCTCGCCCGGGTGTCACGCCCGGTGGGGCGGCGGGGCCAGGCCCAGCACGCGGTCCTTCAGGGCCGGGAACTGTTCACGGGTGGCGGCCACCTTCGCCGGGTCGACGTCGACCGTGAGGACCTCCTCGTCCGGGCCCGCCTCGGCGAGGACCTCGCCCCACGGGTCCACCACGATCGAGTGACCCGCCTGGGGAACTCCGGCGTGTGTCCCGGCCGTTCCACAGGCGAGCACGAACGCCTGGTTCTCCACGGCCCGCGCCCGGGCCAGCAGCGTCCAGTGCGTGCGCCGCCGTTCCGGCCAGCCCGCGGGGACGACGAGCATCTCGGCGCCTGCGTCGACGAGGGAGCGGAAGAGCTCGGGGAAACGGAGGTCGTAACAGGTCGCCAGTCCGAGGGTGGTGTCCGGCAGACGCACCGTCACCAGCTCCTGCCCGGCGCCCATGAGCACGGCCTCGCCCTTGTCGAAGCCGAAGCGGTGGATCTTGCGGTAGGCCGCGGCCCGCTCGCCGGAGGGGGTGAAGACGAGCGAGGTGTTGTAGACGGTGCCGTCCGGGGCCAGCTCGGGCAGGGACCCGGCGTGCAGCCAGACGCCCGCGTCGGCCGCCGCCTTGGCCATCGCCTCGTGCGTCGGCCCCTCCAGCGGCTCGGCCTCCCGGCCGAAGTCCTCGTAGGCGAAGGCGCCGGTCGTCCACAGCTCGGGCAGCACGACGAGGTCGGAGCCGACCTGCTCCCGCACCAGCGCGGCCGCCCGCTGACGTCGAGAGGCCACCGATTCGCCCTCGTCCACGGCGATCTGGATCAGCGAGGCGCGCACACTACCACCGTCCTGGCATTCGAGTAGTCCATACCGGCCTACGATCGTCACACGAAAGCACTGCCGGGGTGCCTCGGAGCAGCGTAACTTGGGGGTTCTCCCGCGCAGGCGGAGCCGAGCGTGGGAGAGCCGGGCGTGGGGGAGTTCCAGGACACCCTCCGCGTGCGGTCACCGCCCGCCGGCACTGCCGCCGCAACCTGCCCGTGTACCGACCGCCGAGGGGTCCCGTTCCGTGAGTCTGCATCCCACCGTCCAGCCCTACGCCGATGCCTGGACACACTCCATCGAAGCGATATCCGAGATGGTGCAGTCACTCGTCGAGGGCGAGTGGAACCGGCGGACCCCCTGCCCCGGCTGGTCCGTTCGGGACGTGGTCTCGCACGTCATCGGCCTGGACTGCGAGATGCTCGGCGACCCGCGGCCCATCCACACCCTGCCCCGTGACCTGTTCCACGTCACCAACGAGCACCAGCGGTACATGGAGATGCAGGTCGACGTCCGCCGCCACCACACGGCGCCGGAGATGACGTCCGAGCTGGAGTACACCATCATCCGGCGCAACCGTCAGCTGCGGAACGAGTCCCGCGAGCCCGGCACCAAGGTGCGCGGCGCGCTGGGCGCGGAGGTCACCCTGGAACACGCCATGCGGATGCGCGCGTTCGACGTGTGGGTGCACGAGCAGGACCTGCGCACCGCTCTCGGCCGCCCCGGCAACCTGGACTCGCCGGGCGCGCACGTCGCCCGGGACCTGCTGCTGGAGGGGCTGCCGAAGGTCGTCGCCAAGGGCGCGGACGCCCCGCGCAGTTCGGCCGTCGTGTTCGACGTGCACGGGCCGATCGAGTTCCTGCGCACCATCCGCGTCGACATCCAGGGCCGCGGCACCCTGGAAGCCGCCCCCGCCCTCGGCCCGGCCGCCACCCTCACCCTCGACTGGGAGACCTACGTCCGCCTCGCCTGCGGCCGCGTCACCCCGGACGCGGTCACCGACCGCATCAAGGCAGAGGGCGACCCCGCCCTCGCCACAGCCATCCTGAACAACTTCACGGTCACTCCGTAACGTCTCACCGGCCCGGCCCGGGACGCGATGCCGCGGGGTCGCGCTGCCTCGTCGGCACGGGGCACCCGATCCGGCGGAGGCGGGGAGCATGGCCCGGTCGGGGCGGCGGGGCGGATGCCCGGCTGTTACGCGGCGGGGGGCGAAGGTCCGACCGGCGCGACGGTGAGACGGAGGTCCGGCTGCCACGCGGCAGTTGGACGCAGACCCGGGAGCCGGCGCGGCGCGACCCGGAGTTCCGGATGGCGGCGCGGAGACCCGGCTGCCGGCGCAGCGGGACGGCGAGGGTTTCGGCCCCCCCGGGAAAAGCCGCCGACGGCGCGGGCCGCCCGCGTGTTGCTGAGCCTGTCTGCCGACTGGAGACGGGTGGTGCGCGGGTGGGAGACCCACCCGGTTCAAGCAGGCACGTGCACCGTCTCCACCCGGCTGGCCACCCACCGCTCCCGCTCCCGCCGAGCCGCCCGCCTCCGCAGCCGCAGAATCTGGCTCACCCCCAGCGCCTGCAGCACGAACACCGCCGAGAACGCCACCCGGTAGTCGTCCCCGGTCGCATCCAACAGCACACCGATCGCGAACAACGTCGTCATCGAGGCGACGAACCCGCCCATATTGGTGATCCCCGACGCCGTCCCCTGACGCTCCGCCGGATTCGCGGGCCGAGCGAAGTCGAACCCGATCATCGACGCCGGCCCACACGCCCCGAGAACCGTGCACAGCACCAGCAGCAGCCACATCGGAGCATGCGCCCCGGGATAGGCCAGCGTCCCGGCCCACACCCCCGCCGTCGCCGCCACCGTCCCCAGCGCCAGCGGCAGCCGCGCCGCCTGGTGCCGGGCGACGACCTGCCCGTACACCAGTCCGACCACCATGTTGGACAGCACCACCAGCGTGAGCAGCTCACCGGCCGTGGCCCGGCTCAGCCCCTGCGCCTCGACCAGGAACGGCATGCCCCACAGCAGCAGGAACACCATCGCCGGGAACTGCGTGGTGAAGTGCACCCACAGACCCAGCCGGGTCCCCGGCTCCCGCCAGGACGCCGCGATCTGCCGGCGGACGTAGGCCGCGCCCTGGTGCGGGAACGGCTCGGGCTCATGGCCCTCGGGGTGGTCCTTCAGGAACAGCACGACGAGAACGAAGACGACGATCCCGGCGAGTGCACTGCCGGCGAACGCCGCCGTCCAGCCGAGCCCGTGCAGCAGCCGGGCCAGGACGAGGGTGGAGACCAGGTTGCCCGCCATGCCGATCAGTCCCGCCAGCTGCGCGACCAGCGGCCCGCGCCTGGCCGGGAACCAGCGCGTGCCGAGCCGCAGCACGCTGATGAAGGTCATCGCGTCGCCGCAGCCGAGCAGCGCCCGCGAGGCGAGAGCCGTGCCGTAGGAGGGGGAGAAGGCGAAGCCCAGCTGCCCGGCCGTGAACAGCACGGCGCCGATGCTGAGCACCCGCTTCGTGCCGAGCCGGTCGACCAGCAGGCCCACGGGTATCTGCATGCCCGCGTACACCAGCAGCTGGAGGATGGAGAACGTCGACAGCGCGGAGGCGTTGACATGGAAGCGGTCCGCCGCGTCCAGGCCGGCCACCCCGAGGGACGTACGGAAGATGACGGCGACGAAGTAGACGGCGACACCGAAGGTCCACATCACGACGGCGCGGCGGCCGCCCGGGGGATCACCCGGCAGAGTGGTGCCGTTCACCGGACCTCACCCCGCGCGAGGTGCGAGAACCAGCTCACGTGCCGGTGCACGACCCCGACGGCCGCCTCGGCGTCGCCGGAACGCAGCGCGTCCAGGATCTCCCCGTGCTCGGCGAGCGTCTTGGCGATCCGGTCGGGGTGGGAGTGCATGACGGCGACGCCCATCCTGAGCTGGCGGTCACGCAGCTGGTCGTAGAGGCGGGAGAGAATCTCGTTGCCGCCGCTGCGGACGATCTCGGCGTGGAAGCACCGGTCGGTGACCGCGGCGGCGGCGAAGTCACCGGCCGCGGCCTGGGCCTTCTGCTTCTCCAACAGCTCCGTGAGCCGCTCGACGAGCCCCGGCGGGGCGGGTACGGCCTTCCGCGCGGCATGCGCCTCGACCAGCAGCCGGGTCTCCACCACGTCGGCGATCTCCTGCGCGGAGACGGGCAGGACCAGCGCTCCCTTCTTCGGGTAGAGCTTGATCAGCCCCTCGACCTCCAAGCGGAGCAGCGCCTCGCGCACCGGCGTGCGGGACACACCGACGGCCTCCGCCAGCTCGCCCTCGGTCAGGAGCGTCCCGCCCTCGTATCGGCGGTCGAGAACGCCCTGCTTGACGTGGCTGTAGACGCGGTCTGCCGCGGGGGGCTGCTTGACGGCCGTATTCATGCCGACAGGATAGATACAACACGTACTCATATGGTGCCCCAGTCCACCATGCGGACATGCGGCGATCCCCCCGGGTCCGCGACCGGCTCGACGAGGGGACCCGCACAGGACCCGTACGGAACCCCCCTCAGCGAGCGCACAACCTTCTGTGCTACTTACGTGTCACACAAGTGCGGCCCCACTCTCTTAGGACCTCAACTCGGCCGCACGCCAGGGGCATTCAAGACAATCGGGGTACATCACGTTGATTACCGGCATTAAGGGCACCCGCCTCCGCAGAGCCGCCGCCGTCGCCGTCACGTCCGGCGCGCTGGTCGCCACGGGAGCCCTCACCGCGGCGCCCGCACAGGCCGTCGCGGCGCCCTCGCTCGTGGCCAAGGGCGGCTACATCATGAACAACGCGAACGCCAAGTCAATCTTCAGCAAGGCGGCCGACACCAAGCGTTCGACCGGCTCCACCACCAAGATCATGACGGCCAAGGTGGTGCTCGCGCAGCCCCACCTGAACCTCGACTCCAAGGTCACGATCCAGAAGGCCTACAGCGACTACGTCGTCAAGAACAACGCCTCGCAGGCCCACCTGATCGTCGGCGACAAGGTCACCGTCCGCCAGCTCCTGTACGGCCTGATGCTGCCGTCCGGCTGCGACGCCGCCTACGCGCTCGCCGACAAGTACGGCACCGGCACCACCCGCGCCAAGCGCGTCGCGAGCTTCATCGGCAAGATGAACGCCGCCGCCAAGAGCCTCGGCCTGAAGAACACCCACTTCGACTCCTTCGACGGCATCGGCAACGGCTCCAACTACTCGACGCCGAAGGACCTGACGAAGATCGCCAGCAGCGCGATGAAGAGCGCCACGTTCCGCTCGATCGTCAAGACCAAGAAGTACACGGCCAGGACGATCACCAAGACCGGCGGCACCCGCGTCATGTCGCCGTGGACCAACACCAACGGTCTGCTCAGCAGCTACAGCGGCACCATCGGCGTCAAGACCGGCTCCGGCCCCGAGGCGAAATACTGCCTGGTCTTCGCCGCGACCCGGCACGGCAAGACCGTCATCGGCACCGTCCTCGCCTCCTCCTCCATCGCCCAGCGCGAGTCGGACGCGAAGAAGCTGATGAACTACGGCTTCGCCCAGCTCGGCTGACACCACCACAGATCCCTCCCGGGGCCCGCCGCACTCCAGCGGCGGGTCCTCGGCACGCCACCCGGCCGTCCCGGAGCAAGGGCCGTGCACGGCAGGCGCCGCGCGCACCCTAGGCTGTCCCCGACATGGACGACACTCAGGGCGGCAGCGGTGCCGAGCCGCCGTGGGAGACCGCCGCCCCACTCGTCCGGGCCGCACAGGCCGGCGACGCCCTCGCCATGGACGAACTGCTCGCCCTGGTGACGCCGTACGTGACCCGGCTCTGCCGGCCCATCGCCCCACACGAGGCCGCCGACGCCGTCCAGGAGTCCCTCGTGGCGGTCTTCAAGGGCCTGCGCGGCCTGCGCGACCCCCTGGCCTTCTACGGCTGGGTCCGCACCGTCACCGTCCGGGAGGCCGTACGCGTCGCCCGGCGCACGGCCACCGAGGAACCGGCCGACCCCGCCGACCTGGCCCGCCTCACCGGCCTGCACACGGACGCCGGCACCGAACTCCCCGCCGACGTACGCGACGTCCTCGCCCGGCTGCCCGTCCGGCACCGCGCGGTCCTGGTCCTGCGCGAGCTGGAAGGCCTCGACGAGGCCGCCGTCGCCGACCTGCTCGGCGTGCCCACCGGAACCGTCAAGTCCCGGCTGCACCGGGCCCGTTCCTCCTTCCGTAAGGCGTGGTCACGATGAATGCCGATCCCCTGGTGCGCCTGCGGGTGCTGGCCGCCGGCCTGCACGCCGCGCTGTACGCCGAGGAGCACATCGCCCTGCCGTACGAGCGCGTCTGGGCCGTGGCCTCCGACCTGTCCGGCGAACTACCCCATCTGATCCCCTTCCTCCGCGAGTTCCGCGTCCCGCCCGGCGACGCCGACCGCGTGCCGGCCCTCGCCGTGGGCCCTTCCGGTGTGCGTGCCCCCTTCGAGGTACGGCTCGCCCCCGGCTGGTGCCTGATGCAGTCCCGGCTGATCGTGGGCGGCATGGCGGCGGTCCCCGAGGGCGACGGCACCCGCTTCGCCGTCCTCGGCGCCACCCGCCCCGCCCCGCTGCGCCCGGCCCAGTGGCTCTACGGCCGTGTGCTCGGCGAACGGCGCGGCCGGGCGTTCGTCCACCGGGTCACCGAGCGGGCGGCGTCACGCTGATCCGATAGGCCGGGACCCCGGGGAGCCGAAGAGTTCCCTCAGTGCGTCGGCGACCTCCCCCGGCCGCTCCTGCGGCAGGAAGTGCCCGGCGCCGGGCACCACCCGCACGGTCAGGTCGTCGGCATACGCCTCACCGCCCGCCAGCAGGGCCGGCGCTATGACGTTGTCCCGTTCCCCGCCGAGCAGCAGGGTCGGCACGGTCAGCCGCTGCCGCCGGTGGGTGCCCCGCAGGAGCGCCGGGATGTCGCGGAGCACGTACTGCCAGAACATGGCCTGTCCGGCAGCGGCACTCTCCCGGGTCGCGGCGGCGTACTCCGCGAGTTCCGCCTCCTCCCACACCGCCGGGTCGGCGACCTGGTGCCGCAGCAGGAACCGGGTGAACGCCGGCCAGTGCCTCAGCACGGCCCGCCCCAGCACCGGATACTCGACGAACGCCGTGTACCACATGCGCCACAGGTTCGGCAGCACCACCCGGTGCCGGGGCCAGGGGTGGGACATGTTCAGCGCGAGGTATCCGGTGAACCGCTCCGGCGCCCGCAGACACAGCCGGAAGCCCAGGTGTCCGCCCCAGTCGTGCCCGACGAGCCCGACCCGCTCCAGCCCGAGCGCGTCCAGCAGCGCGAGGGCGTCGTCGGCCAGCGCGTCCATGTCGTAGCCCCGCGCCGTCCCCTCCGACCAGCCGAACCCCCTGAGGTCCGGGCAGACGAGCCGGTACTCCCCTGCCACCAGTTGGGCGGCCCGGTGCCAGGCGTACCAGTGCTGGGGGAAGCCGTGCAGCATCAGCAGCGGGGTGCCGGTGCCGTACTCCGCGATGTGCAGACGAGCGCCCCGTATCTCCTTCCATTCGTGCCTGACGCCCGTGTCCCCGGGCAGGAGCCGCTCGGACGGCGGCACAGTGCGCGATGCCATGGGTAGACCCCTCTCGGTCCGCCGCGGTCCCCCGTCGGGTCCGCGTCGCCGGGTCAGGAGCGGGGCTCCGTGCGAAAGGTTCCCTTCATTTCCCCCACTTCGTTTCTCTCCTCCTCCTCGCCCTCCGCCTCGCTTCCCTCCTAGGGGAGTTGGTCGTAGGTCTTGAAGGTGTAGGACGCGTCGTAGGACAGCAGGTTCCCGGTGGCCGCCGGCAGGCCGAGCCGTCTGGCCAGCGGTCGGGTCAGGGGGCCGCAGTGTTCCGGTGCGGGGGCGGCGAAGGTGTCGTCGTACGCCGAGAACTCGATGACCGGAGGATTCTGGGACACCCACTTCGAGGGTCCGGATCGCTTCGCCTGGAAGTCGACCGGGCGGCCTCCTCCGATCAGGCAGCTCTGCGGCAGCAGGGGGCTGAGGAGCCGAAAGCGCAGGCTGAGCTGCCCGGTGTAGAAGTCGGACCGTCCGCCGTACTCCAGCTGTATCGCCAGCCGGAGAGCCGGGACACTGTCTCCCGCGGGTGTTCCGGTCAGTCCTCCCGGCACGGTCGTCGGCGCGCTGTGCATCCCGCCCCACACCTGGCCGTTGCTGCCGTCCGGCATGGGCCCCTCGGCGTGCGTCATGGTGAGCGGGGCGAGCGTCACCGTGATCTTGCCCATGGTCAGCTCGGGCGCGGCCGTGTGCACCTCGCATCTCCAGCGAGCCGGATCCACCCCCTCGGGCAGTGGTGGGCAGTCACCGAACTGGGACGCGGATCCGGTGGCCGGCCGGGCGGTGACGGCAGGCGCGGCGGACGCGGTACCCGACGCCCATACCCCGGTGGCACCCACCGCGAGGGCGGCGCCCGCCATAGCGACGACGGCACGCCGGCCAAGGTAGGAACGGTTACGAGCGGCAGTGGATTTCGACATGTCGCCAGCGTGCCGCCCGGGCACCACCGGCCACATCGGTGACTCCCCCCGCTCACCCCCGAGACCACCCTGACGTACCGTCAGGGTCCTGGCCCTGACGCGGCCGGCATGGCTCTCGCGCAGGGGAGTTGGGGCCTATGGCGGCGATGCCGGGTGAATCAGGACATCTTCACTCGCATGCGTGAATATCATCTTTGCAGCTGGCATATTCGATTTTCTCCGCTCTACGTTCCGCAGCGGAGGTGGTTCACATGAACGAACCCAGCAAGCAACCCAATTCGGCCGAGCGGTACGAGGCGATCGACGTCAGCGACTTCGTGTACGCGGCCACCGGGGCCCGGGTCCGGAGGCTGACCATGCCGGACGGGGCGCATTGGTTTCCGGCGGTGGATGTGTGCAAGGAACTTGGGCACACAAACTCTCGGCAGGCTCTCGCGGATCATGTTCCCGGGCCGCACCGAGAGATTCTCGAGACCGTAACTGGAGCTTACGGTCTCAGCATTCCCGCAGGTAGAGAGTGGCGCCGAGACCTGAATGTCATCTCTCTTCAAGGTCTCATCCTGCTCGTCAACGCATGTACCAAACCCGCGTGCGCGCCCTTCAAACAGTGGGTCGCCGAAGTCATCGAGACCGTGCAGCGCGAGGGTTCCTACTCGCTGGACGAGGCCGAGGTGCAGTCCTCCGACCCGACCGCGCCCATCGCGTATGCCATGCCGGAGCAGGTCGCCGAGGCCATCGTCCGGCTGGAGGCGCACAACCTTCAGGTAGACGAGGACCTTGCGGTCGCACAGCGTGAATCGCTGGCGCTGCACAAGGAGATGCTGTCCACGCAGCAGCAGACCCTCGCCGTCCAACAGGCCGCACTCGTCGTCCAACAGCCCGCGCTCGTTGCTCAGGAGGCCATGGCCCGGGCCATGGCTCGGATCGCCGACCGACTGGACTCGTTCGTGCTCGCGCGACCGGTTGCGGCGAGGCAGCCCGAGCGGTGCCACGAAGGCCAGCCCACCACCGAGTCGGTGCTGGCCGACTGGCGGCGACGGTTGTCCGTGACCGAGGACGTGTGGACGGTGGCCGTGGTGATCGCCCCGGTGCTGGTCGAGCGGGGTGAGCTGCGCGAGCCGCTGGAGTCGATCGCGGACCGGACCGGTCTCACGGTGCACCGCGTCAACGAATGTCTCCGGCTGCTGCACAAGCACGCCTGCATCCGCTCACGGGGCGGGGCGGAGGACGGGGCTCCGGTGTACGTGCTCAACCTGGGCTGAGACAAGGAGAAAGGGCGGTCGCAAGACGAATTTGCGGCCGCCCTTTCAGGTGTCAGAGATTACCGGTCCACGGCCCTCACGCCCAGGTGATCAACCTTTTCGGCTGCTCAAGGACCGCCGCAACGTCCGCCAGCACCTTGGAGCCCAGTTCGCCGTCGACCAGGCGGTGGTCGAAGCTCAGGGCCAGCGTGGTGACCTGGCGGGGCTTGATCTTGCCCTTGTGGACCCACGGCTGGAGCTTGATCGCGCCGACCGCGAGGATCGCCGACTCGCCGGGGTTGAGGATCGGCGTACCGGTGTCGACACCGAAGACGCCGACGTTGGTGATCGTCACCGTGCCGCCCTGCATGGCGGCGGGGGACGTCTTTCCCTCGCGGGCCGTCGCCACCAGTTCGCCCAGGGCCTCCGCGAGCTGCGGGAGCGTCTTGGCGTGCGCGTCCTTGATGTTCGGCACGATCAGCCCGCGCGGGGTGGCCGCGGCGATGCCCAGGTTGACGTAGTGCTTCTGGACGATCTCCTGGTTGGCCTCGTCCCAGGACGCGTTGATCTCCGGGTTGCGCTTGATGGCGACCAGCAGGGCCTTGGCGATCAGCAGCAGCGGGTTGACCCGCAGGCCCTGCATGTCCTTGCCCTGCTTCAGCTCCTCGACGAGCTTCATGGTGCGCGTGACGTCGACCGTCACGAACTCCGTGACGTGCGGCGCGGTGAAGGCCGAGCCGACCATCGCCGCCGCCGTCGCCTTGCGGACGCCCTTGACCGGGACACGGGTCTCGCGCGCGCCGTCGTACGTCGCCACCGGCGCCGGTGCCACGGGCGCGGCGGGGGCCGCGGCCGGGGTCACGGCCGCCGGCTCGGCGGCCTTCGGGGTGACCGCGGCGTGGACGTCCTCGCGCGTGATGACGCCGTCCGGCCCGGACGGGGTGACCGCGGCCAGGTCGACGCCGAGGTCCTTGGCCAGCTTGCGCACCGGCGGCTTGGCCAGCGGACGGTCCTGCCCGGGAGCGGCAGGAGCGGCGGGAGCCGCGGGCGCGGCAGCGGCGCCGTGACCGTTCAGCTCGGCCTGGACCGCCTGGGCCGCAGGGGAGGCCGCGGGGACGGTGACCCCGGGGCCCTTGCGGGGGCGGCGCTTGGTGGAGGTGGTCGCCACGCCGTAGCCGACGAGGACCGGCTGGCGGCCCGCCGGCTTGGGCTCGTCCTCCGAGCCCTCCGGCGCCACCGGCGCGGCGGGCTGCTGCGGCTCGGCCTGCGGCTGAGCGGCCACGGGCTGATCGGCCGCCGGGGCGGCCGCGCCGCCCGCCACGTCCACCGCGATGATGGACGTGCCCACGTCGACCGTGGTGCCCTCGGGGAAGTGCAGCTCGCGGACCACGCCGTCGTAGGGGATGGGCAGTTCGACGGCCGCCTTGGCGGTCTCGACCTCGCACACCACCTGGCCGTCGGTGACCGTGTCACCCGGCTGGACGTACCACTTGAGGATCTCGGCCTCGGTGAGTCCCTCGCCCACGTCGGGCATCTTGAACTCGCGTACGGAAGCTTCCGTCATCGTCGTCACGAACCCTCTCCTCAGTACGCCAGGGCACGGTCGACGGCGTCGAGCACCCGGTCCAGCCCTGGCAGGTACTCCTCCTCCAGGCGCGCCGGCGGGTACGGCGCGTGATAGCCGCCGACCCGGAGCACCGGCGCCTCCAGGTGGTAGAAGCAGCGCTCGGTGATCCTCGCGGCGATCTCCGCACCGGAGCCGAAGAAGACCGGCGCCTCGTGGACCACTACCAGGCGGCGGGTCTTCTCGACCGAGGCCTGGATGGAGTCGAAGTCGAGCGGCGAGACCGAGCGCAGGTCGAGGACCTCCAGGGACTTGCCCTCCTCGGCCGCCGCGTTCGCGACCTCCTGGCACAGCTTCACCATCGGGCCGTACGCCGCCAGGGTGAGGTCGGTGCCCTCGCGGACCACCTGCGCCTTGTGCAGCGGGGCCGGGATCGCCTCCCGGTCCACCTCGGCCTTGTCCCAGTAGCGCCGCTTGGGCTCGAAGTAGATCACCGGGTCGTCGCTCTGGATGGCCTGCTGCATCATCCAGTACGCGTCCGACGCGTTGGAGGGGCTGACGATCTTGAGGCCGGACACGTGGGCGAACAGCGCCTCCGGGGACTCGGAGTGGTGCTCGACCGCGCCGATGCCGCCGCCGTAGGGGATGCGGACGACGACCGGCAGCTTGACCTTGCCCAGCGAGCGGGCGTGCATCTTGGCGAGCTGGGTGACGATCTGGTCGTACGCCGGGAAGACGAAGCCGTCGAACTGGATCTCCACCACCGGGCGGTAGCCGCGCAGGGCCAGGCCGATCGCGGTGCCGACGATGCCGGACTCCGCCAGCGGGGTGTCGATGACACGGCTGTCGCCGAAGTCCTTCTGGAGGCCGTCCGTCACGCGGAACACGCCGCCGAGCTTGCCGACGTCCTCGCCCATGACGACGACCTTGGGGTCCGTCTCCAGGGCGCGGCGGAGCGATTCGTTGATGGCCTTGGCCATCGCCATCTTCTCGGCCATCAGTGACCCCCTTCATCCGCGAACGACGCCTGGTAGGCGGCGAACTGCGCTCGCTCCTCGTCGACGAGCGCGTGCCCGTCCGCGTACACGTTCTCGAAGATGGCGAAGTGGTCCGGGTCGGGCATGGCACGGACCGCTTCGCGCACTCGTTTGCCCAACGCCTCGGACTCGGCCTCGAGTTCCGCGAAGAATCCCTCGTCCGCGTGGTTTGACGCCTCCAGGAACCGGCGAAGGCGCAAGATCGGGTCCTTCGCCTCCCAGGCGGCGCGCTCGTCGTCGTGGCGGTAGCGGGTGGGGTCGTCGGAGGTGGTGTGCGCGCCCATGCGGTACGTGTACGCCTCGACCAGGGTGGGGCCCTCGCCGGCGCGCGCCCGCTCCAGTGCCCACTTGGTGACCGCGAGGCAGGCCAGGACGTCGTTGCCGTCCACCCGGACGCCCGGGAAGCCGAAGCCCTGCGCGCGCTGGTACAGCGGGACGCGGCTCTGCTTCTCGGTGGGCTCGGAGATCGCCCACTGGTTGTTCTGGCAGAAGAACACGACCGGCGCGTTGTAGACCGCGGAGAAGGTGAACGCCTCGGCCACGTCGCCCTGGCTGGAGGCGCCGTCGCCGAAGTAGGCGATGACCGCCGAGTCCGCGCCGTCCTTGGTCACGCCCATGGCGTAGCCGGTGGCGTGCAGGGTCTGGGAGCCGATGACGATCGTGTACAGGTGGAAGTTGTTGCTGTTGGGGTCCCAGCCGCCGTTGTTCACACCGCGGAACATGCCGAGCAGGTTGGTCGGGTCCACCCCGCGGCACCAGGCGACGCCGTGCTCGCGGTAGGTCGGGAAGACGTAGTCGTCGTCGCGCAGCGCCCGCCCGGAGCCGATCTGGGCGGCCTCCTGGCCGAGCAGGGACGCCCACAGGCCCAGCTCGCCCTGGCGCTGCAGGGCGGTGGCCTCGGCGTCGAAGCGGCGGGTGAGCACCATGTCGCGGTACAGGCCGCGCAGGTCTTCGGGGGTGATGCCGTCGACGTAGCCGTCGTACTCGGCGTTGGCGATCCGCTTGCCCTCGGGCGTCAGAAGCTGCACGAGCTCGGGGTCGGTGCTCTTCTTCGCGGTGCTGCGGGTGGTGCGCTTGGTGCCGGTGGTGCCGGCCTTGCCTGCGGCGCTGCGTCGCGGCTTACGCGCGGCACTGCTCTCCACGGTCACGTGTGCTCCTCCGTCGGTCCGGCCCCCGGGGTTGCCGGTGGGCCAGTGCGGCTCACCTGTTTCCGACCACCGGGCACGGGGTGGGTGCCACTCGGCCGGGAACAGGCGTGACAGGTGCCCCGGCGAGCGCCCTGCGACTTTTACGTTACCCAGTGCGCCACATTTCTGTGAAACCCCTCCTGACCTGCCATTTTGCTTGGATTTCCAAGTAAATCGGCCGGCGCCGGAAGGGCCCTGGTCACAGCCTTGCAGGAGGCCGGAGCTACGGCACGTTATCCCGGCCACCCCGGGCACGGGAAGAGCCGACTTGTGACATCGACCTCGGGGGCGAAGGGTGAAATGTCCGGGTATTACCGCTCTACGGCCCCGAACGCGCAGGTGCGGATTCCGGCCACCGGTCCGCACCGGAACGAAATCTCCCGGCACTCACCCATGAAGAGTCACCTCGTGACCAAAAGCGATCAGTGGTGGCTGTCTGTGACACCCCGCAGCTCAGGGCCGTCCCCCGTGCCCTAGCATCTGCCGCGTGCCGCGCCCCTGTGTACCACCGCCTGCACCGCACGCGCCCCCTGTGAGCGCCCTCCTGCGCCTCTACTCCGCCGGTACGGCCGTCTCGTGCGAGCCCGTCGACCAGGGCCTGCTGAACCGTGCATACCGGCTGTGCACGACCCGCGGCCACTATTTCCTCAAGCACCACTCCGATCCGGACACCGCCGACCCCGAGTCCATCGAGCGCCGGCACCGGGCGACCGAGCGGCTGGCCGGCCTCGGCGTCCCGGTCGCGCTCCCGCTGGCCCAGCGTGACGGCCGTACCGTGGCCGTCGTCGGGGGCCACGCCTACGCGCTGCACCCCTGGATCGACGGCGGACACCGGCACGGCGGACAGCTCACCCGCAGCGAGAGCGCACGCCTGGGGGCGCTGCTGGGCGCCGTGCACGCCTGCCTGGAGCGCGTGATGCCGCCCAAGGGGCGCACACGGCCCGCCACGAGCCCCCATCCCGTGGAGAGCGCGGACCCCGCGGACACGTTCGCCCTGATCGACGACCTGCTCGCCCGGATCGGCCGCCACCGGCCCGGCGACATCTTCGACACACTCGCCCGGCAGCGGCTCCTGGAACGGCGCGCCCTCCTGGAGCAACACCTGGGCCGGCGACCCCCGCGGGGCGGAGCGGTGGGCTGGGTGCACGGCGACTTCCACCCCTTCAACCTGCTCTACAAGGAGAACGCCCCCGCCGCCATCGTCGACTGGGACCGGCTCGGCGTGCAGCCGCGCGCGGAAGAGGCCGTACGCGCGGCCGCGATCTTCTTCCTGCGGGCGGCGGGGGCACTGGACCTACCCAAGGTGCGGGCGTACGCGCGCGCGTACCGGCGCGCCAGCCGCGCCACGCCGTCAGAGCTGGCGGCGGCCGTGCACCGGGTGTGGTGGGAACGCCTGAACGACTTCTGGATGCTGCGCTGGCACTACGAGCGCGGCGACACGCGCGCGGACTGCCAGTTCCCGGCCGCGTCCGCACTCGTCGCGTGGTGGACGCGCGCGTACGAGGCGGTGTGCGAGGCGTTCACGGAGTGAGGGGGTCCGGGTGGGGACTCAGTCGGTCAAGCGCGGACCCGAAGGGCTCACGGACCCGCGGTCCCGAAGGGCTCACGGACCCGCGCTGTCGCCCGTGGTGTCCCCGTCGCCCCCGTCATCGGGCGCGCTGCCCGTGGCCGGTGACGACGGCTCCGAGGGAGTGGTCTCCGGGCTCGACTCGCCGCCCCCCGTGCTCGGCGTGTCCGACGGCTCGTCGCTCGGCTCCGTGCTCTCCGGCTGGGACGGGGTGTAGGACGGCTGGTAGGACGGCGGCTGCTGCTGGCCGGTGCCCGGGTCCGTCGGGTCGTCCGTGTTTGTGTCGGTGGGCTGGTCGGTGTTCTGGTCGGACGGCGTGGAGTCGTCCGTCTCGTGCTTGGCGGCCTTGGAGTGGGTCTGCGTCGGCTTCGTGTCCGTGCCGGTGCCGTGGCCGCCGGTGTTCTGGAAGGCGAACGCGACTCCGGCCGCGATGGCGACCACCGCGAGCACCGCGAGGATCCACAGCTTGCCCCGGCCGCTGCCCTTGTTGCCCTGCCCCTCGAAGCCGCCGTCGTCGCCGCCCCCGTAGCCGTGCGGCAGCATCGGCTGCGGGATCTGTGTGGTGCCCGACGCGTCCATCGGGTGGGGCATGACGGTGGTCCCGGCGAAACCGGCCGCCGGGGTGTGCCGGCCGTCGTGCACGGCCACCGGGCCGGTGTTCCAGGTTCCGGTGTGGCCGCCGGCCTCGTACAGCATCTGCAGGCCGTACTGGACCAGGCCGCGCATCTCCTCCGCGGTCTGGAAGCGGTCGTCGGGCTCCTTGGCGAGAGAACGCATGACCAGGCCGTCGAGTTCCGGCGGGCAGGCGCCGTCCGAGGTCTGGGACGGCGGCACCGGCGGGTCCTGGACGTGCTGGTAGACCACCGAGAGCGGGGTCTCGCCGGTGAAGGGGGGCCGCAGGGCGAGGAGTTCGTAGAGCAGGCAGCCGGTCGCGTACAGGTCGGAACGGTGGTCGACGGCCTTGCCGAGGGCCTGTTCCGGGGACAGGTACTGGGGCGTGCCCATGACCATGCCGGTCTGCGTCATCGTCGTCGAAGCGCCGTGCAGGGCGCGGGCGATGCCGAAGTCCATCACCTTCACCGCGCCGTTGTGCGTGATGATGACGTTGGCGGGCTTGATGTCGCGGTGCACGATGCCGTGCTGGTGCGAGTAGGCGAGCGCCTCCAGCACACCGGAGACGATGATCAGGGCCTGCTCGGGACCCGGCGCCTCGGCGTTCAGCAGCAGGTCGCGGATGGTGCGGCCCTCGACCAGCTCCATCACGATGTACGGCACCGACTGGCCGCCCACGACGTCCTCACCGGAGTCGTACACGGCGACGATCGCGTGGTGGTTGAGCCCGGCGACGGACTGGGCCTCGCGCGTGAAGCGGGCCTTGGAGACCGGGTCCTCGGCCAGGTCGGCGCGGAGCAGCTTGACGGCGACCGTACGGCCCAGGCGCACGTCCTCGGCGGCGAACACCTCGGCCATGCCGCCGCGGCCCAGCCGGTGGGTCAGCCGGTACCGGCCGTCGCCGACGAGCCCGCCGTTGCCCCACATCTCCGGTGTCTCTGACATGCCGCCGCCAGTCGCCTCGGGGTCGGACGGGCCCTGGGCGCTGTGCGTCTGTGCCATCGGTCCTCGCCGTCGTTTCTGCCCGCGGTACGCGCGGTGTTGTACGGGTCTCCGTCGGCCACGCTACAGCCTCCGCGCAAGCCTCCGGTCCGGAACCGGCTGCGGGAAACGGCCCGGAACCGGACCGGCCATGAAACCTCCAGCACGCGCTGTCGTGCAAATTCTGTGTACCGGGCGTACGTCCGCTGTAACGCTTCCGCGACGCTTCTTTCGCGTACGGTCACGGAACGGGCACCGAGCTTGACGTGTCAGTGCCCTGGGGCAGACTTGGCCGGGAATGACACTTTCGATCACGCCGTTCAGCCGGCGCCGCAGGGGCGGCGCGGCCTGAACAGCCGAGCGCCGGACGGCCAATGGGGGATGCGGAGACATGAGCCAGGACGGCGCACAGGGCCGGTACGCGGGGCGGGCGCTGGCCGGCGGCCGCTACCAGCTGCGCGACTTGCTCGGCGAGGGCGGCATGGCATCGGTGCACCTGGCGTACGACGCCGTGCTCGACCGTCAGGTCGCGGTCAAGACACTGCACACGGAACTCGGCCGGGAACAGGCCTTCCGTGAGCGCTTCCGCCGCGAGGCGCAGGCCGTGGCCAAGCTCACGCACACCAACATCGTCTCCGTCTTCGACACCGGCGAGGACGATCTGGACGGCATGACGACGCCGTACATCGTCATGGAGTACATCGAGGGCCGCCCGCTGGGCTCCGTTCTCGACGAGGACATCCGGCAGCACGGCGCCATGCCCGCCGACCAGGCGCTCAAGGTCACCGCCGACGTGCTGGCCGCGCTGGAGATCAGCCACGAGATGGGGCTGGTCCACCGCGACATCAAGCCCGGCAACGTGATGATGACCAAGCGCGGCGTGGTCAAGGTGATGGACTTCGGCATCGCGCGTGCCATGCAGTCCGGCGTCACCTCGATGACCCAGACCGGCATGGTCGTCGGCACCCCGCAGTACCTGTCGCCCGAGCAGGCCCTCGGCCGGGGCGTGGACGCCCGCTCCGACCTGTACTCGGTCGGCATCATGCTGTTCCAGCTGGTCACCGGGCGGCTGCCGTTCGAGGCGGACTCCCCGCTGGCGATCGCGTACGCGCACGTGCAGGAGGAGCCGGTCGCGCCCTCCTCGATCAACCGCGCGCTGCCTCCGGCGGTGGACGCGCTGGTCGCCCGCGCGCTCAAGAAGAACCCGAACGAGCGTTTCCCGACCGCCGAGTCCATGCGCGACGAGTGCCTGCGCGTCGCGGCGTCCTTCCAGGCGGCCCCGCCGAGCATCGTGCCGGGCGCCCCGCAGACGCAGAGCGGTTCCGGCGTGGGTTCCGCGGTGTTCCCGCCGGTCGACCAGGCGACCCCGGCCCCGACCGGCCCGGTCCAGACGCCGTACCAGCCGACGCCCGCGCCGAACCCGTACGGCACACCCGCACCGAACCCGTACGGCACGCCGGCGCCGGCCTACGGCTACCCCCAGCAGGGCGGCTACCAGACGCCGGCCGGGGGGTACGGGCAGCAGGGGGCCTCGACCCCGCCGCCGTACAACATCACGCCCCAGACGCCCCCGCCGTCGTCCGGCTCGGGTGGCGGCAAGAGCAACAAGCCGGTGATCATCGGCTCGATCGTGGTGTCCGTCGTCGCGGTCGTCGGCCTGATCGCCGCGCTGACGCTGAACGGCGGCGGCAGCGACGACAAGGCGGACAAGGGTGGCCCGAGCACCTCGGCGTCCCCGGCTCACAAGCCGGGCTACCGCGGGCCGGACGAGTCCAAGACGATCGAGAAGTCCGACTGCACGGAGCCGGAGGAGTCGTACGACGACCCGAAGAAGATCCAGCTGCCGGACTTCCAGTTCAAGAACATCAAGTCGGTCAAGGCGTGCTTCCAGGCGGCGGGCTGGGAGATGAAGGAGATCCACGTCGACGAGAACACGTACGGCGAGGGGACGGTCATGGAGCAGTTCCCCGCCGCGGAGACGGATCTCGACCCGCAGAAGATGCCGACCATCCAGCTCAAGGTGTCGACGGGCAACCCGGCGACCGGCTGAACGCGATGACCGGCTGAACGCGTGACCGGGCGGCCCATTGACCGGCGCGAGGCCGTCGGCCGGCGCGAGGCCGTCGGCCGGCTGAACGGCCGGCGCGTGAGGAGCGTATGAAGGAGGGCCCGGCGGGAGACCGCCGGGCCCTTCGCGCTGGTGGTGAACGGAAACTACAGGTAGGGCCCACCGGAACGGCCGCCCGCGCGCGGGTCGCCGTCGTCCTCGTGGACCGCGCCCGGCGGCAGCGCCCGGCGCATCTGCTCCAGCTGCGCCCGCGCCGCCATCTGCTGCGCGAACAGCGTGGTCTGGATGCCGTGGAACAACCCTTCCAGCCAGCCCACCAACTGGGCCTGGGCGATCCGCAGTTCCGCGTCGCTCGGGGTGCCCTCGTCGGTGAACGGCAGGGAGAGCCGCTCCAGTTCCTCGACCAGCTCCGGCGCCAGGCCGTCCTCCAGCTCCTTCACGGAGCTGGCGTGGATCTCCTTCAGCCGGACCCGGCTGGCCTCGTCCAGAGGCGCCGCCCGCACCTCCTCCAGAAGCTGCTTGATCATGCTGCCGATCCGCATGACCTTCGCCGGCTGTTCCACCTGTTCCGTCACCGGGGTCTCGCGGGAGTCCTCGTCCCCGCCGCCGAGCGCCATGCCGTCCTGGCCCACGACGAGGATCTGCGGGTTCTCCGGCGATCTATCGTTCCTCGGCATCTCCATGCCGCCATTCTCTCGCACCCGTATACCTCACCACCGTGGTGCCCCCTCGTGGGAGTGATCCACCGTGCGAACCCGACGGCGTAATTCAAAATGCCCTGTTCGTCCTCACATGTGACGCTGGATTTCTTCGATTTCTCCGTCGGCCATCGCCGACTGGGTTCCGGGAGGTCACCGACGTGACTCCATGGCGACGACTCGTGCTCCGCCACGTACGGCCGCTGCTCGCACTCGGGGCGGTCCTCGCGGTACTCCTGCCGGTGTACGGCACGGCCACGGCGTACGGCGCCGAACCCGGCACCACCGGCTCGACCGCGTCCGCCGCGCGCTCCTCGGACGGGCACTCCTCGGACGAGCATGCAGTCGGCCGTAGCCGGCCGGCGGGCCGGGACCGGTCGGCCCGGCACCCCACCGAGCGGCCGGCCCGCACCGCACACCCGGAGGCCACCGACTCCGCGTCCGACCGGTCGGCCCGCGTCGCGCCCCTGTCGGCCTCCGACCCGGCCTCTCCGTCGGCCCCGGCCGAACCGTCCCAGGCCGGCAGCCTGGCCGGGGTGGGGCGCGAGCGGCCGGGGCGGCCCGACGGGCCCGCCGACGAGGTCGAAGGCGACGACCCGGACGACACCGGTGACGCGGAGGCCACCGTCCCCGAGGACCCGGACACCGCCGACACCCCGGACGGGACAGCGGCGGCCTCCCTGCCGCCCGAGGAAGCCGGGCTGGCCCCCGCGACTCCCCTGCTGCCCGCCGCACCGCACGCCGTCCAGCAGGGGCAGGGCGGCGGGGCGGCACCGACCCTGCGGATCCTGCCCCTGGGCAGCGGCCTCGTCCTCATCGGCCTCGGCCTGGCCCTGGCGTTCCTGGGCCTGCGGGCCCGCCGGGGCTGAGCGCCGCCGGCAGACCCCTGGTCACGACAGGCCCACCCGCCGGGCGCTACGGCGCGACCAGCAGCACCTTGCCGATGTGCCCGCTCGCCTCCACCAGCCGGTGCGCCTCGGCGGCGTCCGGCATCGGCAGCTCGCGGTCGACGACGGGACGGACGTGCCCGGCGGCCAGCAGCGGCCACACGTGTTCGCGTACGGCCGCCACGATCGACGCCTTCTCACCCAGCGGGCGTGCCCGCAGCGAGGTCGCGCTGATGGCGGCCCGCTTGGTGAGCAGCGCACCGATGTTCAGCTCACCCTTGGCGCCGCCCTGCATGCCGATGATCGCGAGCCGGCCGCTGACGGCGAGCGTCTGGATGTTGCGGTCGAGGTACTTGGCGCCCATGTTGTCGAGGATGACGTCGGCGCCGGCTCCGTCCGTGGCCTGCTCGATCTCGGCGACGAAGTCCTGCTCGCGGTAGTTGACGAGCACGTCCGCGCCGAGCTGGGCGCAGTACTCCAGCTTCTCCTTCGTCCCCGCCGTCACCGCGACCTTGGCGCCGACGGCCTTGGCGAGCTGGATCGCCATGGTGCCGATCCCGCTGGACCCGCCGTGCACGAGCAGCGTCTCCCCCGGGCGCAGGTGGGCGATCATGAAGACGTTGGACCAGACGGTGCTCACCACTTCGGGCAGCGCCGCGGCGTGCCGGAGGTCGACGCCGTCGGGCACGGGCAGCAGCTGACCTGCCGGAACGGCGACCTTCTGGGCGTATCCGCCGCCCGAGAGCAGGCCGCACACCTCGTCGCCGACGGCCCAGCCGGAGACGCCGGGGCCGAGCGCGGCGATCCGGCCGGAGCACTCCAGGCCGGGGTAGGGGGACGCGCCGGGCGGCGGGTTGTAGAAGCCCTGGCGCTGCAGGATGTCGGCACGGTTGACGGCGCTGGCCACCACCTCGACCAGCACCTCGCCCTCGCCGGGTACCGGATCGGGAACCTCGTCCCACACCAGCGCCTCGGGACCACCAGGTTCGGGAATCGTGATCGCATACATGCCGGCGACGCTACTCCGCGCCGGTGGCGGCCGGTCGGCAGGCCCGCTCAGTCCCGCGGCAGGGGGCGGGTGTCGGGGGTGACGGGGGTACCGGGGGTCATGCGGACGATGGTGATCAGCCGGTCCGTCAACTGGAGGGTGCCGACGGCCGGATCGTCGTAACCGAGCACGCGGTGCCCGCGGACGACGCTCACCACCAGGTCGTCGGTCTCGCGCGGCGCCTTGCCCGCCTCGGCGCGGACGACGGGGCGTTCGACGATGTCCAGGCCGCTGCCCTGCTGGATGAGGTCCTCCATCACCATGCCGGCGGCGGGGCTGAGGACGGACAGGCCGAGCAGCCGGCCCGCGGCGCTGGCGCTGGTGATGACGGCGTCGGCGCCGGACTGCCGGAGCAGCGGCGCGTTTTCCTCCTCGCGGACGGTGGCGACGATCTTGGCGCTGCGGTTGAGCTGCCGGGCCGTCAGGCTGACGAGGACGGCGGTGTCGTCGCGCTGCGTGGCGACGATGATCTGCCGTGCCCGGTGCACCTCGGCTCGTTTGAGGACCTCGCTCCGGGTGCCGTCGCCTATGACGCCCGCGTAGCCCTCATTCGTCGCCGCGTCGATGGCCTTGGAACTGGGGTCGACCACGACGACCTGCTCCTTGCGCAGGCCGGTCGCGCAGACGGTCTGGATGGCGGACCGGCCCTTGGTGCCGAAGCCGATGACGACGGTGTGGTCGCGCAAGGTGGACCTCCAGCGGGTCACGCGCCATTCCTCCCGGGTGCGTTCGGTGAGGACCTCCAGCGTGGTGCCGACCAGGATGATCAGGAACAGCACGCGCAGGGGGGTGATGACGAGGATGTTGGTCAGCCGGGCGCCGTCGCTGACCGGGGTGATGTCGCCGTATCCGGTGGTGGAGAGGGTGACGGTGGCGTAGTAGAACGCGTCGAGGAGGTCGACGGGCCCGTCGGAGCTGTCGCGGTAGCCGTCGTGGTCGGCGTAGACGACGAACGCGGTGGCCAGCAGCACCAGCAGGGCCATAAGGAGCCGTTTGACGACCTGGCGGACGGGACGCTCCACCACTTTCCTCGGGAGTTTCACCCGATGGGTCACCAGATGTTCGTCCGCCTGGCGGGCGATGGCGTCATGGCCCGGAAGTTTCACGTGAAACACACCCCGATTCCGGCGGCCGCCCACGGCAGGTCCAGCAGCTCCGTCTCCTCACCCTGCCGGGCGCCGCCCGGGGGTACGACGGCCAGCGCGTCGGCGGCGGCGATTCCGCGCAGCATGGCCGGGCCGTTGTAGTGCAGCGGAACGGCGTCGTCGCCGCGCAGCACCACGGGGACGAGCCGGGTGTCGTACGGGTGTCCGTGCACGGCCTCCTTGAGCGGCAGCGTGTACGGCTCCGGGGCGGGGTGGGCGGCAAGGGTCCGAAGCAGGGGCTCGGCGAGCGTGAGCAGGCCGGAGACGGCCGCGAGCGGGTTGCCGGGCAGGCCGACCAGGTGCTGGTCCTCCTTGGTGCGGGCCAGCAGCATGGGGTGGCCGGGGCGCACCTTCACACCGTCGACGAGCAGCTCGGCGCCGATGCGTTCCAGGGTGGGGTGCACGTGGTCGACGGGTCCGGCGGCGGTTCCGCCGGTGGTGATGACGAGATCGGCCGTGGAGCCGGTGACGGCCGTCTGGAGGGCCTTGGCGTCATCTCCCAGCCGGCGTACGGCGGTCACCTCGGCGCCCATCGCACGCAGCCAGGGCGGCAGCATCGGGCCGAGCGCGTCCCGGATCAGCCCGTCGTGCGGCTGTCCCTCGGTCAACAGTTCGTCGCCCAGGACCAGGACCTCGACGCGGGGGCGGGGTACGGCGGTGAGCGTGTCGTATCCGGCAGCCGCGGCCAGGCCGAGGACGGCGGGGGTGACGAGGGTGCCGACGGGCAGCAGTTGGTCGCCGGTGCGGCACTCCTGGCCGCGCGGGCGGATGTCCTGACCGTGGCCGGCGTCCCTGGTGGGGTGCAGACGGCCCTTGGCGTCGAGGCGGCCGTGCTCGCTGCGCAGGACGGCGGTGGTCTCGGCCGGGACGCGGGCGCCGGTGGCGATGCGCACGGCCTCGCCGTCGGTGAGCGGGTCGGGCTGCGCGTGCCCGGCGAGGATGCCCTCGTCCCGGACCCGCCAGGGGGCCGGTCCGGAGACCGCCCAGCCGTCCATCGCGGAGGTGTCGAACGAGGGCAGGTCGGTGAGCGCGTCGAGGGGGGCGGCCAGGACGAGGCCGAGTGCGTCGGCGAGCGCGACGGAGACGGGTGGCCGGCGCGGTCCTGAGCGGGCCGCGCGGGCGGCGACGTCCCGGGCCCGGGGCCAGGCGGTGGCCTGATGGCGGTCGCCCCGGTGGCCGCCCCTGTGATCGCCCTGGTGCTCGCTCCCGTGGTCGCCACGCGGGGCGGGGGGGTGCCCGGCGGCGCTGTCGTCCTTGCGTTCCCGCACGAGGGCGAGGGCCTCCTCGACATCGAGGTCGTCGGTGTCCGCGGACGCTCCGGCCCGGGTTCCGGGGGCGGTCATCCGGCGTCCGGGCCGCTGGGGCCCCCTTCGTTCTCTTCCTCCCAGCGCAGGGCCAGCGCGGCGGCCTTGCGGGCGGCCTCGGTGACCGCCTCGGGGCCTCCCTGGCCCCGGGCGGCGGCGTAGCCGACGAGGAAGGTGGTCAGTGGGGCGGCGGGGCGGGCGACGCCGTGCGCCGCGTCGCGGGCCAGGTCGAGGAGGACGCCTGTGTCGACGTCCAGGTCGATGCCCAGTTCGTCCTTGACTGCGGAGATCCATTCATCCAACACGTGCCCATGCTCCCTGATGCGTGCCCTGGCGTCGGCGATGTCGTCCCAGGTGTCGCAGTCGAAGGACGCGAGGGGGTCCGGGACGCGGGTGAGGTGGAGGGCGCCGGTCAGCCTGCGCAGGGGGAGGCCGGTCAGGCCGCCCGGCGCGGCGGCGAGTGCCGTCAGCTCGCGGCGCAGCGCGGCGGTGCGGTAGGCGGCGACGAGCGGCTGGTCGCGTCCGTCGGCGTCGGTGAGCAGCGCGCCGTCGGCGCCGGTGTCCCCCAGGGCCGTCAACAGCCGTCGCAGGGTGGCGGCTTCGAGGAACGGCAGGTCGGCGGAGAGTACGACGGCGTGCTCGGCGGTGGTGTGCCGCAGTCCGGCGTCCAGCGCGGCGACGGGTCCGGCGCCGGGCGGCTCCTCGCGCGCCCAGCGCACCGGGCGGGCGGTGGGCCGGGGGCCGGCCACGACGACGGTCGTGGCCGCGTCGGCGCAGGCCGCGAGCACGCGGTCGAGCAGCGGGCGGCCGCCGACCCGCACGGCCGGTTTGTCGGCGCCACCGAGCCGCCGGGCGGCACCGCCGGCCAGCACGACGGCGTCGTACGGCGCGGCGGGCCCGGAGCCCACGAGGGCGGCCGGGGCTGCCGTGGCGGCCGGGCCGTCCAGGGCGGTGGGGGCGGTGTCGGTCACCCCCCGAGTATGTCCTCTCGGCCGGTGTTATTTGAATGGGTCACAGAGTGCGCAGCAGCACCGCCGGCTGTTCCACGCAGTCCGCCACGTACCTCAGGAAGCCGCCGGCCGTGCCGCCGTCGCACACCCGGTGGTCGAAGGTGAGGGAGAGCTGGACGCCCTGCCGGACGGCCAGCTCGCCCTCGTGCACCCACGGCTTGGGAATGATGCGGCCGACGCCGAGCATCGCGGCCTCGGGGTGGTTGATGATCGGCGTGGAGCCGTCGACGCCGAACACGCCGTAGTTGTTCAACGTGAAGGTGCCGCCGGTGAGTTCCCCGGGGGTCAGGGTTCCGGTGCGGGCGGCCTCGGTGAGCCGGGCGAACTCCGCGGTCAGCGACTCGGCGTCACGCGCGTGGGCGTCCCGGACCACCGGGACCACGAGCCCGCGCTCGGTCTGCGCGGCGAACCCGAGGTGTACGTGGTCGAGTTGGACGACCTCGCGGGCCTCGGTGTCGACGTAGGAGTTCAGCTCGGGGAAGCGGGCCAGGGCGGCGGTGCAGACGCGGGCGAGCAGCGCGAGGAGGGAGATCTTCGGCGCTCCGGCGGCGTTCATGGCGGTCCGCGCGCGCATGAGTTCCGTGGCGTCGGCGTCGACCCAGCAGGTGGCGTCCGGGATCTCCCGGCGGCTGCGGGAGAGTTTGTCGGCCACGGCACCGCGCACGCCCTTGAGGGGGACGCGCAGTCCGCCGCGGTCCGCGCCGCCGCCGCGGACGGCCGGGGCCGGTGCGAGGGCCACGGGGGTGGGCGTGGCGTCCTTGGCGCGCAGGGCGCCCTCGACGTCGGCCCGCAGGATCAGCCCGTCGGGGCCGGATCCGGACAGCCGGCGCAGGTCCAGGCCGCCCTCGCGGGCGAGCCGCCGTACCAGCGGGGAGATCACCGGCACCGGGCCGTCGGCGAACGCCGAAGCGGGCGCGGGAGCCGGGGCGGGCGCGGTCACGCGCGCGTGTGGCGCGGGAGCGGCGGGTTCGGGCCGATGCGAGGGGCCCGTCCTCGGGCCGGACGTGCCGTTCCGCGGAACGGTGGCGTCCCGGTCGGGCGCGTCGTCGCGGCGGGTCGGGCCCGCCGTCGTGGTCCGGACCCGGCGGCGCCGGGCCGCGGGGGCCTGGGTGCCGTAGCCGACGAGCACGTTGCCGGACCCCTCCGAGTCGCCGTCCGCCACGGTGGCTGACTCGCCGACCGCGACCGTCAGCAGCGGGGCTCCGACGGGCAGTTCGGTGCCCTCCTCGCCGAAGCGGGCGGTGACCACGCCGCCGTACGGGCAGGGGACCTCGACCATCGCCTTGGCCGTCTCGACCTCGACGACCGGCTGGTCGACGACGACCACGTCACCGACCTGCACCAGCCAGCGGACGATCTCCGCCTCGGTCAGGCCCTCCCCGAGGTCGGGGAGCTTGAACTCCAGCACCTGTGCCATCAGCTCTCGGCCTCCCACTGCAGACGCGCGACGGCGTCCAGGATGCGGTCGACGCCGGGCAGGTGGTGCCGCTCCAGCATCGGCGGCGGATAGGGGATGTCGAATCCGGCCACGCGCAGCACGGGTGCCTCCAGGTGGTGGAAGCAGCGCTCGGTGACACGGGCCGTGATCTCGCCGCCCGGCCCGCCGAACCCGGTCGACTCGTGGACGACGACGGCCCGGCCGGTACGCCGTACGGAGGCGCAGACCGTCTCGTCGTCGAACGGCACCAGGGAGCGCAGGTCGACGACCTCCAGGTCCCAGCCCTCCGCCTGCGCGGCCTCGGCGGCCTCCAGGCAGACGGGGACGGACGGGCCGTAGGTGATCAGCGTGGCGCTGCGGCCGGTCCGCCGGACCACTGCCCGCCCGATGGGCTCGACCTCGGTGGGGTGCTCGGGGTTCCAGGAGTCCTTCGACCAGTACAGCCGCTTGGGCTCCAGGAAGACCACCGGGTCGTCGGAGGCGATGGCCTCGCGCAGCATCCCGTAGGCGTCGGCGATGGTCGCGGGCGTGACCACGTGCAGGCCCGGGGTGGCCATGTAGTAGGCCTCGGAGGAGTCGCTGTGATGCTCGACGCCGCCGATTCCGCCGCCGTAGGGGATGCGGACGGTGATCGGCAGGGGCATCTTGCCGCGGGTGCGGTTGCGCATCCGGGACACGTGGCTGACTAGCTGCTCGAACGCCGGGTAGGCGAAGGCGTCGAACTGCATCTCGACGACCGGGCGCAGGCCGTACATGGCCATGCCGACGGCGGCGCCGAGGATGCCGGCCTCGGCCAGCGGGGTATCGGTGCAGCGGTCCTCGCCGAACTCCTTGGCGAGTCCGTCGGTGACCCGGAAGACGCCGCCGAGCGTGCCGACGTCCTCGCCCATGACGTGCACGGTGGGGTCGGCGGCCATCGCGTCGCGCAGCGCGCGCGTGAGGGCCTGCGCCATGGTGGCGGGCTTGACGGCGACGGTGGTCATCGCAGGTCGCCTTCCTGGTCGTCCAGGTCGCCCTGGTCGTCGTGCTCGGCCTCCAGCTCGGCGCGCAGCAGGGCGCGCTGCTCGCGCAGTTGCGCGGTGGTCTCGGCGTACACGTGGTCGAAGAGGTCCATCGGGTTCAGTTCGGCGTCCCGGTTCATGCGCGCGCGCAGGTCGGCCGCCATCGCCTCGGCGTCCTCGCGGGCGGCCGCGATGCCGCTCTCGTCGAGCAGCCCGCGCTCGGTCAGTTCGCGTTCCAGCAGCTGGACCGGGTCGTGGTCGCGCCAGGCGTCGACCTCGCCGTCGCCCCGATAGCGGGTTGCGTCGTCGGCGTTGGTGTGGGCGTCGATGCGGTACGTCACGGCCTCGATCAGGGTCGGGCCGCCGCCCGCGCGCGCGTGGCGCACGGCGTCGCCGATGACCTCGTACATGGCGGCGGCGTCGTTGCCGTCGACCAGCCGGCCCGGCATGCCGTAGCCGACGGCCTTGTGGGCGAGGGAGGGGGCGGCGGTCTGCTTGGCCAGCGGGACGGAGATGGCGAAGCCGTTGTTCTGCACGAGGAAGACGACCGGCGCCTGCCACACGGCGGCGAAGTTCAGCGCCTCGTGGAAGTCGCCCTCGCTGGTGCCGCCGTCGCCGATCATGGCGAGCGCGACGACGTCGTCGCCCTTGAGGCGGGCGGCGTGCGCGAGACCGACGGCGTGCGGGAGCTGCGTGGCCAGCGGGGTGCTGAGCGGCGCCACCCGGTGCTCGTGCGGGTCGTAGCCGGTGTGCCAGTCGCCGCGCAGCAGCGTGAGGGCCTCGACCGGGTCCACGCCGCGGGCGACGACCGCGAGGGTGTCGCGGTAGCTGGGGAACAGCCAGTCGCGCTCCTCCAGGGCCATCGCGGCGGCGACCTCGCAGGCCTCCTGGCCGGTGGTGGAGGGGTAGACGGCAAGCCGGCCCTGCTTGGTCAGCGCGGTGGCCTGCGCGTTGTAGCGGCGGCCGCGCACCAGCTGGGCGTAGAGCCTGCGCAGCAGGTCCGGGTCGGCCTTGCCGGCCGCCTCGGTGCCGAGGACGCGGTAGGGCTCGGCGTCGGGCAGCAGCGGCGCGGGGTCCATGCGGGGCTGCCAGGCGGGCGGCGGCGCGGGCCGGTATCCGCCTCGCTGCTCCATGACCGTCATGACGGCACCTCCTCGGGGGAGTGGCTACGGGAGGCGCGTCGACTGTGAGGCGCCTCACCTACCGATTGTTCGGTCGTCGGCACATTTTGGCTACAGGCACCGCCAGGCTGTGGACAAACGGTTCTCCACAGCCTGGAATGAACGCAGGACGTCCACGGCGGTGAAGCGGGGGGACATGGCACCTGAACAAATGGCCGGAGGACCGGACGACGACGCCCTGCTGCCGGCGCCGCGCCCGCTGGATTCCATCGACCAGGACATCCTGAAGATCCTGCAGTCGGACGGCCGCGCCTCGATACGGTCCGTGGCCGAACGGGTGCACGTCTCGCGCGCGAACGCGTACGCGCGCATCAACCGGCTCGTCGAGGACGGGGTGATCCGGGGCTTCGGCGCCCGCGTCGACCACGAGCGGGCCGGCCACGGCACGTCGGCGTACATCACCCTGAAGATCGTCCAGAACACCTGGCGCACGGTCCGCGAGCAGCTGCGCCAGCTGCCCGGCGCCTCCCACATCGCCCTGGTGGGCGGCGACTTCGACGTGCTGCTCCTGGTGCACACGCCCGACAACCGGGCGCTGCGCGAGGTGGTGCTGACCCGGCTCCAGGCGCTCCCCGAGGTGCTGAGCACGCGCACGCTGCTGGTGTTCGAGGAGGAGGACCTGGAGCCGGAGGACTGAGCCGGGAGTGCCGCGCGGGGTGCGGTGCGCCTCCCGGGGTGTGGTGCGGCTCAGTCCCGCCGCAGACCGGAGAACACCAGCCGTACGACCGCGTCGGCCACCTCGCGCTCACCGGCGCCCCGCGTGTCCGGGCGGTACCACTCCACAATGGAGTTGACCATTCCGAAGACCAGCCGGGTGGCCAGCCGCACCTCCACGTCGGCGCGCACGTCACCCTCGGCGGCCGCCGCGCTCAGCAGCTCGGCGACCCGGTGGTCGAAGTCGCGGCGCCGCTCCAGCGCCCACCGCTCGGTGTCGGTGTTGCCCCGCACGCGCAGCAGCAGCGTCACATAGGGCAGCTCGGTCATGAGCACCTCGACCATGCGGCGGACGACGTACTCCAGCCGGTCCGCGGGGCGCCCCACGCGCGCGTGTTCCTCGCCGAGGATGCCGAAGAGGCCGTCCAGCGCCCGGCTGACGGCGCGGCGCAGCAGCTCCTCCTTGCCGCTGACGTGGTGGTAGATCGACGACTTGGAGATGCCGGCCGCCTTGGACAGGTGCTCCATGGAGGTACCGTCGTAGCCACGCTCGTTGAAGACCCGGACGGCGACCGTGAGCAGCGTCTCCGGGGTGTAGGTGTCCCGCCGGGCCGTGGTCATGAGGTGCCCTCCCGCTTCTCGGAGGCGTAGGCGTGCCGGTACAGCGCCAGGGAGGGCGCGTAGCGGCCGGAGGGGTCGCGCTCGTGCAGCTCGTCCAGCACCCCGCAGGCCCAGCCGCGGCCGAGCGAGCGACTCCACTCGAAGGGGCCGAGCGGGTAGTTGACGCCGAGCCGCATAGCGGTGTCGATGTCCTCCTCGGTGGCGACGCCCTTGGCGACGGCGTCGTGCGCGAGGTCGATGATCCGGGCGACCGTACGGGCGACGATCATGCCGGGGACGTCCCCGATCACGCTGACGTCCTTGCCGAGCGCCTGGAAGAGCCCGACGGCCTCGGCGAGGGTCTGCGGGGAGGTGTCCTGGGAGGCGGACAGGGCGACACGGGTGGCCTTGCGGTAGTCGAGGGCGAGGTCGAAGTAGACGACGTCCCGGAACTCCACGGAGGTCTGGCCGTCGGCGAGGACCAGCTGGCCGCCGCTGGGCAGCACCAGACGGGTGCCGTGGTCCTCGTCGTCCTCACGGACCTGGATGCCGGCCTCCCGGATCAGCGTGAGCAGCTGGCCGGCGGGCTCCAGGGTGCCCTCGGCGATCACGTAGGCGGGCGGCTGCTCCTTGTCGGCGGTGTGCGGTTCGGGCCGCTCGGCGCCGTCCGCGTGGTCGTACCAGCCGTGCCCGGACTTGCGGCCGAGCCGGCCGGACTCGACGAGCCGGCGCTGGGCGAGGGAGGGCGTGAAGCGGACGTCCTGGAAGAAGGACTGCCACACCGAGTGGGTGACGGACTCGTTGACGTCCTGCCCGATGAGGTCCGTCAGCTCGAACGCGCCCATCCTGAAGCCGCCGCACTCGCGCAGGACGGCGTCGATGGTGGCCGGGTCGGCGCCCTGGGCCTCGTACACGGCGAACGCCTCGGCGTAGAAGGGCCGGGCGATCCGGTTGACGATGAAGCCGGGGGTGTCCGCGCAGGCCACCGGTGTCTTGCCCCAGGTACGGGCCATCTCGTACGCGCGCGTGGCCGACGTGACGTCGGTGGCGAACCCGGAGACGACCTCGACCAGCGGCAGCAGCGGGGCCGGGTTGAAGAAGTGCAGGCCGACGAAGCGGCCGGGGTTGCGCAGGGCGCCGCCGATCGCCGTCACCGACAGCGAGGAGGTGTTGGTGGCGAGCAGGCAGTCGTCGGAGACGATCTCCTCCAGCTCGCGGAAGAGCTGCTGCTTGACGTCCAGGCGCTCCAGGACGGCCTCGACGACCAGCGTGCAGTCCGCCAGCTCGACGAGGCTGTCCGCGGGCGTGAGGCGGGCGCGGGCCGCGTCCCGGTCGGCGCCGGTGAGCCGGTCCTTGGCCACGAGCCGGTCCAGGCGGGCGCCGATGGCGTCGGCCGCCTGGCGGGCCCGCCCGGGGACGGCGTCGTAGAGCCGCACCGGGTGGCCGGCGACCAGCGCGACCTGGGCGATGCCCTGGCCCATGGTGCCGGTGCCGACGACGGCCACGGGGCTGCTGAGGTCAGGAGCTGTCATGTGCGCGATCCTCCCGCACGGGGTTTTCCACAGATGCGGCGGACCCCCTTGTACCGACCGATCGTTCGGTTACTCTAGCCCTGTCCGCCTGTTCCTGCCTCTGTTTCCGCGCAGGTCGTGAACTCGACGAAGAGTTCTTCAGACGAGGAGTTGGTCCCGCATGGCCGCCGAACTGACCGCGCACGAGCTGATCGCCAAGCACCGGCCCACACTCGACCAGGCCCTGGAAGCGATCCGCACGCGCGCGTACTGGTCCCCGCACCCCGAGCACCCCAAGGCGTACGGCGAGAACGGCAGCCTGGACGCGGCGGCCGGCAAGGCCGCCTTCGACGCCCTGCTGGGCACCCGCCTCGACCTCGGCCAGCCCGGCACTGACGACTGGGTGGGCGGCGAGCGCTCCCCGTACGGCATCGACCTGGACGTCAGCTACCCGCACGCCGACCTGGACGTGCTGCTGCCCGCCATGAAGGCCGGACAGCGCGCCTGGCGGGACGCGGGCGCCGAGACCCGCGCCGTGGTCTGCGTGGAGATCCTCAAGCGGATCAGCGACCGGACGCACGAGTTCGCGCACGCGGTCATGCACACCAGCGGCCAGGCCTTCATGATGGCGTTCCAGGCGGGCGGCCCGCACGCCCAGGACCGCGGCCTGGAAGCGGTGGCGTACGCGTACGTGGAGCAGGTGCGCACGCCCGACGCGGCGGAGTGGACCAAGCCGCAGGGCAAGCGCGACCCGCTGGCCCTGACCAAGCAGTTCACGCCCGTCCCGCGCGGCATCGGCCTGGTCATCGGCTGCAACACCTTCCCGACCTGGAACGGCTACCCGGGCCTGTTCGCCTCCCTGGCCACCGGCAACGCGGTCCTGGTCAAGCCCCACCCGCGCGCGGTGCTGCCGCTCGCGCTCACCGTGCAGGTCGCCCGGCAGGTGCTGACCGAGGCCGGCTTCGACCCGAACCTGGTCGCGCTGGCCGCCGAGCGCCCCGGCGAGGGCATCGCCAAGACGCTCGCCACCCGCCCCGAGATCAGGATCATCGACTACACCGGTTCGACGTCCTTCGGCGACTGGCTGGAGGCCAACGCCCGCCAGGCGCAGGTCTACACCGAGAAGGCCGGCGTCAACACGGTGATCGTGGAGTCCACGAACGCCTACAAGGGGATGCTCTCCAACCTGGCGTTCTCGCTGTCCCTGTACAGCGGCCAGATGTGCACCACCCCGCAGAACCTGCTCATCCCGCGCGACGGCATCCGCACCGACGAGGGCCCCAAGACCTTCGACGAGGTGACCGCGGACATCGCCCGCGCGGTCGACGGCCTGCTCGGCGACGACGCCCGCGCCAACGCCCTGCTGGGCGCCATCGTCAACCCGGACGTGAAGTCCCGCCTGGAGGCGGCGGCCGGGCTCGGCGAGGTCGCCCTCGCCTCCCGCGAGATCGCCAACCCGGAGTTCCCGGACGCCGTCGTGCGCACACCCGTCCTGGTCAAGCTGGACGGGGCCAAGCCCGACGACGAGGCCGCCTACATGAGCGAGTGCTTCGGCCCGGTCTCCTTCGCCGTCGCCGTCGACTCGGTCGGTGACGCGATCGAGCTGCTGCGCCGCACGGTCCGCGAAAAGGGCGCGATGACGGTCGGGGCGTACACCAGCGACGCCGAGGTCGAGCAGGCCGTCCAGGAGGTGTGCCTGGAGGAGGCCGCCCAGCTCTCGCTCAACCTGACCGGCGGGGTGTACGTGAACCAGACCGCCGCCTTCTCCGACTTCCACGGCTCGGGCGGCAACCCGGCGGCGAACGCGGCCCTCTGCGACGGCGCGTTCGTGGCGAACCGCTTCCGGGTCGTCGAGGTCCGCCGGGAGGCGTGAGGCCACCGAGGGCGCGAGCCCTCCGAGGGGCGCGCGGGCGCGCGCCCCTCACGGAGCGGCGTGCGCCCCCGCGCTCCAGTGGTACAGCGTCATCGCCACGCTGGTGGCGAGGTTGTAGCTGGAGACCTGGGGGCGCATGGGCAGTGCCAGCAGCTGGTCGGCACGCGCGCGCAGCCCGGCCGACAGGCCGCTGCGCTCGGAGCCGAACGCGAGGAGAGCGTCGTCGGGCAGCTTCACGCCCCGGATGTCCTCGCCCTCGGGATCCAGCGCGTACAGCGGTCCCGGCGGCAGCTCGTCGACGGCGAGCCGCTCCACGGCGGTGGCGAAGTGCAGCCCGGCCCCGCCACGCACCACGGTGGAGTGCCAGGGGTCGATCGTGCCGGTGGTGATCACGCCGGTCGCCCCGAAGCCGGCGGCCAGCCGGATGACAGCCCCGGCGTTGCCCAGGTTGCGCGGCTCGTCCAGGACGACGACGGGCGCGGTGCGCGGCAGGCGCGCCAGCATCCGCAGATGGCCCTCCCGGGACGGCCGTACGGCGAGCGCGGCCACGCCGGTCGGGTGCGGACGCGGGACGAGCGAGGCGTACGTCGTCTCCGGCACCTCGGCGAGCAGCGCGTCCAGCGCCCGCGTGAGGTCCGGCGCCAGTTCACCGGCGAGGGCGAGTGTGGCCCGCCGGTCGGTGGTGACCGCCACCGGGATCTCGGCGCCGAAGCGCAGCGCGTGCTTGAGGGCGTGGAAGCCGTCGAGCAGCACGGCTCCGCCGGCGCGCTCGCGCCAGCGGCTCACGGGGTCGGTCATGCGGTGAAGCCTACGTGGCTGGGCTCGTCCTCCTGCGAGACGCGGGGTGCCGGCACCGCGGACGAGTGCGGCCCGGACCTGCCGAACCGCCCGCACGCGCGTACCGCCCGCTCGCCCACCTTCTTCAGGAAGGACGTCGGCAGGAAGACGGAGTCGGCCGCGATCATCGCCAGCGAGAAGAAGGGCAGCCCGAGGACGACCGCGATCACGGCGTGCTCGGTCATCATCAGCACCAGCAGGACGTTCTTGACCCGGCGGTTGAACAGCGTGAACGGGAAGGCGACCTGCACCAGGACCGTCCCGTAGGTCACCAGCATGACCATGGCGCCGCTGCTGGACATCAGGTCCGCGAGACCCGGCCAGGGGGAGAAGTAGTCCAGGTGGAGCGGGTAGTAGACGGCGGTGCCGTCCTGCCAGCGCGAGCCCTGGATCTTGTACCAGCCGGCGGTGGCGTAGATCAGGCACGCCTCCGCCATGATTACCAGCAGGGCGCCGTTGTGCACGACGTCGGCGATCACGTCGAGCAGCACCTGGGGCTCCCGCGCCCGCGGCCGGCGCCGCACGGCCCACCACAGGGCGAGTCCCACCCAGACCGTCCACATCAGCACCGGTACCAGCCGGCCGTGGTCCAGCCGGCCGGTCAGGGTCACCACGCCGAGCGCCAGGCCGAGCACCGCCCACAGCACCAATCCGACCCGGTCGGCGGGAACCCGTTCCCCACGCGCGCGTGCCGCCCGCGCACGGGCCTCCCGGCGCGCGTCGAGGGACCACACCTGCCCGCAGCGCGTGAAGACCAGGTAGAGGGACATGATGTGCAGGACGTTGTCACCGCCGTCGCCGACGAAGACGCTGCGGTTCTGCAGCGAGAGCACACCGACCATGAACAGCACGGAGGCGGTGCGGGTGCGCCAGCCGAGCAGCAGCAGGACGCTCGCGAGGATCGCCAGCAGGTAGAAGCACTGGAACCAGGCCTGCCCGTCGTACCAGAGCAGGGCCGTGAAGGCGTGGTTGTCGCCGGTCAGCCGCCCGGCGAGCGCGGGGCTCCACGGGCTGTCGGGTCCGTACAGCTCCTGCCGGTGCGGGAACTCCCGCAGCAGGAACAGCAACCAGGTCGCGGCGAACCCGATGCGGACCACGGCGGTCTGGTACGGCCCGAGGGCCGACCCGGTGACCCGGGCGATGCCGCGCGACAAGGACAGGGAGACGCTGTTCACCGCACACCTCCGGCGGCCTCGTCGGCGGGCACCGTCCACCAGGAGAGCACCCGGTAGACGGGGCTGGTGGAGATCCGCTCACCGCTCCAGTCCGGCGGCGCCACGTTGGTGGTGCTGGAGCGGACCTGGACGCGCGCGATGACGCCCTTCTTCTTGATCGCGTCCACCCCGCACAGCCGCATGACGACGATCCGGCGCACGTACTGCTCCGAGAGCGAGCCGCGCAGCCCGACCGGCTTGTTGTCGGTGCTGTGCGTGCTGACCAGGAAGTCCCAGGCCCGCCGCAGCTCGTTCTGCTGGGTGTGGCTGGGGAGCGGATTGCCATCGATCTTCGCGCCGTCCTGCGCGGACAGGTCGTACCAGCCCGTGGTGCTCACCCCGCCGTCCCTCGCCCGCACCTGCGCGCGCACCTGGACGTCGACGTTCTGCTGCAGCGGGTTGGGCGCGAACAGCTTCCAGTTCTGCTCGAACTCGGGGAAGACCCATTCGTCGATGGCCTTCCCGTGCGCCTTCGACACGGTGTTCGCGGGCGCGACGCTCAGGAACACCATCGCCAGATGCGCGCAGGCGGCGACGGCCACGACCGCGAGGGCGAGCGCGGCGACGACCTGGTAACGACGGGAGAGGGCGGCCACACCGGTACGGGGAGCGGCGGCCTCCGGCATCCCGGGCTCCGGCGCCCCGGGCTCACGCACCCTGGCCTCCGGTACGCCGGGGGCCGGGAGCGGCGCTGCCGAGGCCCCCTCGGATCCGGGTTCCGCGGGGCGGGAACCGGAGGACCCCTCGGAACCGGGCTCCGGGGGAGGGGAGCCGGAAACGGAGGGCGCCTCGGCCGGCTCGTCCGGCCCGTCCGGGGCCCGCGAGTCCTCGTCGTACGCGTCCATTCCGCCCTGTCCCCCGTCTCGGCTGCTGCCGCGGCCGCCCGAACCGGGCGCCGCGTGGTCCCGAGCGCCAGTCGGCGGCGCTCGCACGGAACGGTACTCAGCCGGGACCACCGAGCGCAGCCCCGGGACCCCGCCCGATCCCCGACCGTGTCCGACGCCACGTCGTCCACCCACACCCTTCACCACAGCCTCACAACGCCGTACGGCGCCCGGCCGCACCCGGGACGGCGGCGAGAGGGTTGTCCACAGCCCCTGCCGCGGGTTTTCCACAGCGGTTGACACCTCGCGGCGGCCCGGCCCACCATGGAATCGCACGGACCGAACGATCGGTCGGGACAGTGATCGACGAGAGCCCAGGTCAGGGGGATCGCATGGCCACAGCAGCCGCGCAGCGCACGGCCCGCACGGAAGCGGGCGGCGCACCGGACACCGCCGGCGGGACGGCGGAGTACCAGCGCGCCTTCGACGCGGCCGTGGCCGCCGACGAACGCATCGAACCACGGGACTGGATGCCCGACGCCTACCGCGCCACCCTGGTCCGGCAGATCGCCCAGCACGCCCACTCCGAGATCATCGGCATGCAGCCGGAGGCCAACTGGATCACCCGCGCGCCCTCCCTCAGGCGCAAGGCGATCCTGATGGCCAAGGTGCAGGACGAGGCCGGCCACGGCCTGTACCTGTACAGCGCCGCCGAAACCCTCGGCACCGGCCGCGAGGAGCTGCTCGACAAGCTGCACAGCGGCCGCCAGAAGTACTCCTCCATCTTCAACTACCCCACCCTGACCTGGGCCGACGTCGGCGCGATCGGGTGGCTGGTGGACGGCGCGGCGATCACCAACCAGGTGCCGCTGTGCCGCTGTTCCTACGGCCCCTACGCCCGGGCGATGGTGCGGATCTGCAAGGAGGAGTCCTTCCACCAGCGCCAGGGGTACGAGCTGCTGCTGGCCCTGAGCAACGGCACCCCCGAGCAGCACGCGATGGCCCAGGACGCGGTGGACCGCTGGTGGTGGCCCTCGCTGATGATGTTCGGCCCGCCGGACGACGAGTCGCAGCACTCCGCGCAGTCCATGGAATGGAAGATCAAGCGCCACTCCAACGACGAGCTGCGCCAGCGCTTCGTCGACATCTGCGTCCCGCAGGCCGAGTCCCTTGGCCTCACCCTCCCCGACCCGGACCTGAAGTGGAACGAGGAGCGCGGGCAGCACGACTTCGGGACGATCGACTGGACGGAGTTCTGGGAGGTCCTCAAGGGCAACGGCCCGTGCAACGAGCAGCGGATCACTCAGCGCAGGCGCGCGCACGACGAGGGCGCGTGGGTACGGGAAGCGGCCGCGGCACACGCGGCCAAGCACGCCGGGACCACCGGTGGGACGGGAGCGACACGAGCATGACCAACACCGACTGGCCCCTGTGGGAGGTCTTCGTGCGCTCCCGGCGCGGCCTTTCCCACACCCACGCCGGCAGCCTGCACGCGCCGGACGCGGAGCTGGCCCTGCGCAACGCCCGTGACCTGTACACCCGGCGTGGCGAGGGCGTCTCGATCTGGGTCGTCCCCGCCGCCGCGATCACCGCGTCCTCGCCCGACGAGAAGGACCCCTTCTTCGAGCCGGCCGCCGACAAGCCGTACCGGCACCCGACGTTCTACGAGATCCCGGAAGGGGTGAAGCACCTGTGACCGCCACCGTCCCCGCCACCACCACCGCCGCCGCGCTGGCCCTCGGTGACGACGCCCTGGTGCTCTCCCACCGCCTGGGGGAGTGGGCCGGTCACGCCCCCGTCCTGGAGGAGGAGGTCGCCCTCGCCAACATCGCGCTCGACCTGCTCGGCCAGGCCCGGGTGCTGCTCTCCATGGCAGGCGACGAGGACCAGCTGGCGTACCTGCGCGAGGAGCGGGACTTCCGCAACCTCCAGCTGGCCGAACAGCCAGGCGGCGACTTCGCCCACACCATCGCCCGCCAGCTGTACTTCTCCACCTACCAGCACCTGCTGTACGCCGAACTCGCCGCCGGTGACGGACCGTTCGCACCGCTGGCCGCGAAGGCCGTCAAGGAGGTCGCCTACCACCGCGACCACGCCGAGCAGTGGACCCTGCGCCTCGGCGACGGAACCGACGAGAGCCACGAGCGCATGCAGCGGGCGTGCGACGCGCTGTGGCGGTTCACCGGAGAGATGTTCCAGCCGGTGGACGGCCTGGACGTCGACTGGGCGGGTATGGCGGAGCGCTGGCTGGAGTCCGTCACCGACGTGCTCGGCCGGTCCACCCTGACCGTGCCCGAGGGCCCGCGCACCGGGGCCTGGTCCGCGGGCGCCGGACGGCAGGGCCTGCACACCGAGTCCTTCGGGCGGATGCTCGCCGAGATGCAGCACCTGCACCGCAGCCACCCGGGCGCGTCATGGTGACGGCCACCGCCCTGGAGGCGGAGCTGCTGGAGCTGGCCGGTTCGGTGCCCGACCCCGAACTGCCCGTGCTCACGCTCCGCGAACTGGGCGTCCTGCGCGCGGTGCACGTCAGCGGTGCCGACACCGTCGAGGTCGATCTCACCCCCACCTACACCGGCTGCCCCGCCATCGAGGCGATGAGCCTGGACATCGAGCGGGTGCTGCGTGCCCACGGAATGCGTGAGGTCACCGTCCGCACGGTGCTCGCGCCCGCCTGGTCCACGGACGACATCTCCCCCGAAGGCCGCCGGAAACTCCAGGAGTTCGGCATAGCGCCGCCGCGCGTCCACCGGGATGCCGGGCCCGTCGCGCTCGCCCTCGGTCCCACCCGGACGCGGGAAGCGGACACCGACCCGGTTGCCCCCGATCCGGTCCGCTGTCCGCACTGCGGGTCCGCCGAAACCGAGCTGCTCAGCCGGTTCTCCTCCACCGCGTGCAAGGCGCTGCGCCGCTGCCTGGCGTGCCGCGAACCGTTCGACCACTTCAAGGAGTTGTGATGGCGCGCTTCCACCCGCTCCCGGTGGCCGCGGTCGACCGGCTCACCGACGACTCCGTCGCCCTCACCTTCACCGTCCCGCCGGAGCTGCGCGAGGAGTTCCGGCATGCACCCGGCCAGCACCTCGCCCTGCGCCGCCGGACGGACGGCACGGAGATCCGGCGCACCTACTCGATCTGCTCCCCCGCCCCGGCCCCCGACGGCGACGGGCCGAGCGCCCTGCGCGTCGGGGTGCGGCTGGTCGAGGGCGGCGCCTTCTCGACGTACGCGCTCAAGGAAGTGAACATCGGGGACGAGATCGAGGTGATGACCCCGGCCGGCCGCTTCACGCTCGACCCGGCACCGGGTCTGTTCGCGGCGGTCGTCGGCGGCAGCGGCATCACGCCGGTGCTGTCGATCGTCTCCACCCTGCTGGCACGCGAGCCGCGGGCCCGGTTCTGCCTGATACGCGGCGACCGTACGGCGGCCTCGACGATGTTCCTGGAGGAGGTCGCCGACCTCAAGGACCGCTACCCCGAGCGGTTGCAGCTGGTGACCGTGCTCTCCCGCGAGGAGCAGCAGGCCGGCCTGCCGTCCGGGCGGCTCGACCGGGAGCGGCTCGCGGAGCTGCTGCCCGCGCTGCTGCCGGTGGATCAGGTGGCGGGCTGGTTCCTGTGCGGGCCGTTCGGGCTGGTGGAGGGCGCGGAGAAGGCGCTGCGCGGGCTCGGTGTGGAGAAGTCCCGCATCCATCAGGAGATCTTCCACGTGGACAGCGCGGTCCCGGCCGAGGCCGCTTCGGCGCCGGCCGACAGCACTGTCACCGCCCGCCTCGACGGGCGCGGCGGCACCTGGCCGGTACGGGACGGCGAATCGCTGCTGGACACGGTGCTGCGCAACCGCCCCGACGCGCCCTACGCCTGCAAGGGCGGCGTGTGCGGAACCTGCCGGGCCTTCCTGGTGTCGGGCGAGGTGCGCATGGACCGCAACTTCGCGCTGGAGGCGGAGGAGACCGAGGCGGGGTATGTCCTGGCCTGCCAGTCGCACGCGGTGACGGAGAAGGTGGAGCTGGACTTCGACCGCTGAGCCGCCCCCGCTTCCTTCCCTTCCGTGCCCCGCCGTTCCCTTCTCCTAGAACCTGTTCTATCTTGACGCCCCGTCAGGTAACCCGAAGCGCCGGGAGGACAGGCCGTGGACTTCACCTTCACCGAGGAGCAGCGGGCGGCGGCCGAGGCGGCACGGGGGGTGTTCGCCGGGGTGGCGCCGGACGCGGTGCCGAGCCCGGCGCTCACGACCGGCGCCGTGGCCGAGGGCTTCGACCAGGAGCTGTGGCGCCGGATCGGCGGAGCTGACCTCCTCGGCCTGCTGCTCGACGAGGGGTACGGCGGGGCCGGACTGGACGCCATAGCGCTGTGTCTGGTGCTGCGCGAGTCCGCGCGGGTACTGGCCCGGGTCCCGCTGCTGGAGCACAGCGCGGCAGCGGCGCTCGTCCAGACCCACGGGACGAAGGAGCTGAGGGAGCGGCTGCTGTCCCGGGCCGGGCGCGGCGAGGTCGTGCTGACCGTGGCCGGCAGCGGCCGCAGCGGGCACGACCCGGCCGGGCTCGCCGTGACCGCGCGCCGCGACGGGACGGGCTGGCTGCTGGAGGGCGTTCAGACGGCGGTGCCGTGGGCCTACGACGCGGACCTCGTCGTCGTACCGGCGCACACCGGCGGCGACCGGACCGTGCTGGCGCTGGTGCCGCGCGAGCGGGACGGGGTGGTGCTCGCCGAGCAGATCTCCACCACCGGGGAGCGGCTGGCGGAACTGCGGCTGCGGGCGGTGCGGCTGGACGCGGCCGACGTCATCGAGGCGGACGGCGCCTGGGAGTGGCTGCACGCGCTGCTGGCCACCGGCACCTGCGCGCTGGCGCTCGGGCTGGGTGAACAGGTGCTGCGCATGACCAGCGAATACACCGGGAAGCGGGAGCAGTTCGGGTATCCGCTCGCGACGTTCCAGGCGGTCGCGGTGCAGGCCGCCGACCGGTACATCGACCTGCGCGCCATGGAGGCCACCCTCTGGCAGGCGGCCTGGCGGATCGCCTCCGGGGCGCCGGGGGCGCTACCCGTGTCCGGAGACGTGGCGGTGGCGAAGATCTGGGCGGCGGACGGTGTGCGCCGGGTCGTCCAGACGGCACAGCACCTGCACGGCGGGTTCGGCGCGGACACCGACTATGCGCTGCACCGGTACCACGCCTGGGCCAAGCACCTGGAACTGTCGCTCGGCCCGGCGGCAGCGTACGAGGAGGCCCTAGGAGACCTGCTGGCGGCACACCCGCTCAGCTGACGGACCGGCGGCGGGGCCCCGCGGCCACGGGGGCTACAGGACGTGGCCGGGCTTGCCGTCGGCCGTGACGACCTGCCGGCCCGCCGCCTGCCAGATCTGCATGCCGCCGTCGACGTTCACCGCGTCGATGCCCTGCTGGACCAGGTACATTGTGACCTGGGCCGAGCGGCCGCCGGAACGGCAGATCACATGGACGCGGCCGTCCTGCGGGGCGGCCTCGGTCAGCTCGCCGTAGCGGGCCACGAACTCGCTGATCGGGATGTGCACTGCCCCTTGGGCGTGGCCCGCCCGCCACTCGTCGTCCTCGCGGACGTCCAGCAGGAAGTCGCCGTCCTTGAGGTCGCCGACCTCGACCGTGGGCACACCAGCTCCGAAACTCATGCCCCCGACGCTACCCGAAGAGCGCCGCGCCTCATTCCCCGTCCAGCAGCGCGGCCAGCTCGGTCTCGCGCGCGGCGATGTCGTGGCGGAGCTTGCCGGCGATCTCCTCCAGGAGGCCGTCGGGGTCGTCCGGGGCGAGGCGCAGCATGCCGGCGATGGCGCCCTCCTCCAGTTCGCGGGCGACCAGGGTGAGCAGTTCCTTGCGCTGGGCGAGCCATTCGAGGCGGGCGTACAGCTCCTCGCTGGGACTCGGGCGCCGCTCGGGCGGCACCGGGCCCGCCGCCCACTCCTCGGCCAGCTCCTTCAGCAGGGTCTCGTCGCCGCGGGCGTAGGCGGCGTTCACCCGCGTGATGAACTCCTCGCGGCGCTCCCGCTCCGGCTCCTCCTGGGCGAGGTCGGGGTGCGCCTTGCGGGCCAGCTCGCGGTAGAGCTTGCGGGCCTCCTCGCTGGGGCGCACCCGCTCGGGGGGCCGTACCTCCTGGTCGGTGAGCATGGCGGTGGCCTCCGGGAACAGGCCGTGGCCGTCCATCCAGCCGTGCAGCAGCTCCTCCACGCCGGGGATGGGTGTGACCTGGGCGCGTGCCTCCTCGGCGCGGCGGATGTCCTCGGGGTCGCCGGTGCGGGCGGCCTTCGCCTCGGCGATCCGGGCGTCGAGCTCCTCCAGGCGGGTGTAGAGGGGGCCGAGGCGCTGTTCGTGCAGCCGGGAGAAGTTCTCGACCTCGACGCGGAAGGTCTCCACGGCGATCTCGTACTCGATCAAGGCCTGCTCGGCGGCCCGTACGGCCCGCTCGAGCCGTTCCTCGGGTCGCGGCGGCGGGGACTGATCAGGTTCGGGGGAGGTCACGCGGCCCAGAGTATCGCTGTGCTGGTCTCGGGCCGGGTGCGGTGCGTGGTGGGGGGTGCGGAGCCGGCCCTCCCGGGCCGGTCGCGGCGCCCCGTACCTGTTCAGACACCCTGTTCCGCTGCGATGCGGCCCGTTCTGATGGCTGTGGTCAGGGTGGTGTGGTCGCGTTCTGTGATGTCGGCGTAGGTGAGGGCGAAGGCGGAGATGGCCTCGTCGAGTTCCTCGTTCTTGCCGCAGTAGCCGGCGATGGTGCGGGGGTCGGCGCTGTGGCTGTGGGCGCGGGCCAGGAGGGCGCCGGTCATGCGGCCGTAGTCGTCGATCTGGTCGGCGGCGAGCGCGGCCGGGTCGACGCTGCCCTTGCGGTTGCGGAACTGGCGTACCTGGAAGGGCCGGCCCTCGACCGTGGTCCAGCCCAGCAGGATGTCGCTGACCACCTGCATCCGCTTCTGGCCGAGGACCACCCGGCGTCCCTCGTGCTCCACCGGCGGCGCCGCGAACCCGGCCGGGACCAGATGCGGGACCAGCGCCGAGGCGCGGGCCTCCTTGACCTGGAGGACCAGGGGTTCGCCGCGGTGGTCCAGCAGCAGCACGACGTACGAGCGGGCGCCGACGCTGCCCGTCCCGACGACCCGGAAGGCCACGTCGTGCACCGCGTGCCGGGCGAGCAGCGGGTGCCGGTCCTCGGACAGCGTCGTCACGTACGACTCCAGGGACGCGGCCACCGCGGCGGCCTCCGCGTCCGGGACCCGGCGCAGCACCGGCGGCGCGTCGACGAAGCGGCGCCCGCCGTCCTCCGCGGCCTCGGTCGACTTGGCCGCGAACCGGCCGCTGGTGTTGGCCCGCGCCTTCTCGGAGACCCGCTCCAGGGTGCCGAGCAGATCGTGGGCGTCTGCGTGGGAGACGAGCTCCTCGTCCGCGATGGCGTTCCAGGCGTCCAGGACCGGCAGCCTGGCCAGCAGCCGCATGGTGCGCCGGTAGGCGCCGACCGCGTCGTGGGCGGCCGCGCGGCACACGTCCTCGTCGGCACCCGCCTCACGTCCGGCCAGCACCAGGGAGGCGGCGAGCCGCTTCAGGTCCCACTCCCAAGGGCCGTGCACCGTCTCGTCGAAGTCGTTGAGGTCGATGACCAGACCGCCGCGCGCGTCGCCGTACAGGCCGAAGTTGGCCGCGTGCGCGTCGCCGCAGATCTGGGCGCCGATACCGGTGACGGGGGTGCGCGCCAGGTCGTACGCCATGAGGCCGGCCGAGCCGCGCAGGAACGCGAACGGGGTGGCCGCCATCCGGCCCACCCGTATCGGTGTCAGCTCCGGGATGCGGTCGGCGTTGGACTCCTCCACGGCACGCACCGGGTCCGGGCGGGAGTCGTCCGCCTCGAACGTGCCGTGCGCGCTGCGCGGCACGCTCGACCGCAGCGCCTTGCCCTCCCGCTTCGGCGAACCCGGCGCCGGCCACTGGGCGAAGCCGCGCGCCCGGGGCAGCCTGGCGGCCACCACGCCGCGCTCAGGGCCGACCTCCGGGCCGCCCGCCGACTCCGCCCGCTCCGCCGTTTCCGTCATCCGCACACCGGTCCCGGTCACCCCGACCGCCTCCCCCAGCACGAACACCGGCCCGCGCACCGGCGTGAACATCAACTCGTGCCGACCGTACAGCCGGTGGCCCGGACCCGTCAGCCGCCTGTGGACAACTCAGCGGTTGTGGAAAACCTCAGCGGTTCCGGTTGCGTACGCGCGCGAAGCCCCGCTGCCGGGCTGCCTCGTAGAGGGAGACCGTGCCGGCGTTGGCGGCGTTGAGGGAGCTGGCCGCGCCGCCGATGGGGATGCGCACCGTCTCGTCGCACAGCTCGCGCCAGGCCGCGCTCATCCCGGACGTCTCGTTACCGATCACCAGGAGCACCGGGCCCGTCAGGTCGACCTCGGTGATGTCCCGGCTGCCGTGCTCGTCCGTGCCGAGGATGCGCGGCGCGGTCCCGCGCGCGTGCAGACCCGCCACCCAGTCCTGGACCGTGCGCGGGGCCGGCACCCGGACCGCGGGCACGGCGAACAGCGAACCGGTGCTGGCGCGCACCGACTTGGGGTCGTAGACGTCGGCAGCGTGACCGCAGACGATCAGCCCCGAGGCACCGAAGGCGTCGGCCGAGCGCAGCAGTGAGCCGATGTTGCCGGGCGTGGTCGGACGGTCGAACACCAGGCCCAGGAAGTCCTCCTGCGGCGCGAGGCGGTCGAGGTCGTCCGGCGGGATCTCGGCGATGACCAGGAGTTCCGGGGTGGACTCGTCCTTGCCGCCCAGCTCGTGCAGCAGGGCGGAGTCCATCTTGACCCGCTGCACCGCACGGTCGACCCGCTTCAGGGTGTCCTCGGCCCACTGCGACAGGGCACGGTCACCGGCGTACACGACGGCGTGCAGCGGCCAGCCGTTGTCCAGTGCGAGGGTGACGGGGCGGACCCCCTGGACGACGAACTCGCCCGCCCGCTGCCGCTTCGCCCGGTTGCCGAGGAGCGCCTCCCACTGCTGGAAACGGGCGTTGCGCGTGCTCACCCGAAGAGTCGGGGGCGGGGTAGCCACGGGCGTCCTCTCTGCCGTACACAACACCGGCACCACTGCGATACGGCCTGCCGTACGCACACCGGCTGTCCCACCGGCCGGGGCAACATACCACCGGGGTGATCACCACCCCGGACCCTCACGAACCCCCCGCGGCCCGGCTCACCCCAGCGCTTCCGCACCCCCCGCGGGCCCGGCTCGCCCCAGCGCTTCCCGCACCCCGCAGCGCGGCCTCGCCCCAGCGCTTCCCGCACCCCGCAGCGCGGCCTCAGCCCAGCGCTTCCCGCACGTCCGCCGCCCGGACCAGGACCGCCGACCGCGTCCCGATCTTCAGCCGTTCCAGCGTCCGTACCGGAGCCACCGGGATCTTGCGGCTGCGGTCGGTGACGGCGATCACCGCGTGCTCGGGCAGTACCGACGCCAGCGAGGCCAGCAGGCCGGTCACCGGCTGCTCGGGCACGCTGCCCGTCCAGTGGGTCCGCTCCCCGTAGGGCAGGTCCGTCAGCACCACGTCCGGCGCCGCCCCGGCAAGGGCGGCGCCCAGCGCGCGCGGGTCGAAGACGTCGGCCGTGCCGGTGGTGACCGGCAGCGCCCCGCCGTCCGCGAGCAGCCGTTCCCGCAGCCGGCCCGCCGCGTCGGCCGCCTCCAGGTACGCGGGCTTGGCGAACCGCTCGCTCTGTTCCCGGCGCTCCCGCTCGCGCGCGCTCAGCCCCTCCGGGGTGAGCAGGGCGAGGTTCTTGGCCGCGAGTTCCAGGGGCGCGGGATCGGCATCGGAGCCGATCACCCGCCGTAGCGCAGGGCGCTGCACCAGCCCCAGCACGGTCAGCAGGTAGCCGCTGCCGCAGCAGGGGTCCCACAGCGTCACCGGCCCCTCGCCGGCGATCCGGGCCCTGGCCCGCAGGAACAGCTCGGTCGCCAGCCGTACCGGGAAGGCGGGGTGACCGGGCGCGGAGTGCAGCACGACACCGCAGGCCAGATCGGAGCTGTCGGCCCGCTCCACGGCGTGACGGTACGAGGTCACGTCTCACTCCCCATGTACGGCGGTACGCCCACCCCCACACCGGTGCCGGTGGACGGCGGTACGCCCACCCTCGCCCCGGACTCGCGGCACCGCAGCCCGGTACGACCGCCTGAGAACCTCGTCACACCGCCCCGTGAACAGCGCGGTGCTTTCGGACATAGCGGAACGGGCGGATCGTAGTAACGATCCGCCCGTTGCCGTCGGTGTGCGCGAGGGGGGAGTTGAACCCCCACGCCCTTGCGGGCACTGGAACCTGAATCCAGCGCGTCTGCCTATTCCGCCACCCGCGCATTGGGTGTGTCCTCCGGGCCTTTCCCTTGCGGGGCGCCCCTTCCGACATCCAGAACATTAGCACGCCGTACGGGGTGGATTCACATCCGTTTCCGGGCCGCCCCACGGGCCGGCCGGCGCCCCCGCCGCACCTCAGGGCCCCCTCCGCCGGCACTTCGTACCAAGGAGACGAGGTTCACGTATCAACCTCGTACCGGTCCCGGGCATCTGTCCAGGAGGCGGGCCGGGTGCACAGCCGGGTGCGGGACACTGGAGTTCGCCCGCCTCTACGATCCTTCACACAAGGAGAAGGAGTTCGAGGGGGAGCCGCTGGGGGAACCGGCTGATTGCCGGGCACGTAGATACGATCAGTGAGCGAGACCCCCGCACAGCGGAAGCACGGCGGGAGCAAGACAGAAGCAAGGCAGAAGCAGGGCAGCGGCACAGAGCACGACACGGCAGCAACGGCAGCGACGGAGGAGGTGCCCCGTGGGAGTCATGAAGAAGTTCGAGCAGCGGCTCGAAGGCCTGGTCAACGGCACCTTCGCGAAGGTCTTCAAGTCCGAGGTCCAGCCCGTGGAGATCGCCGGTGCGCTCCAGCGCGAGTGCGACAACAACGCCACGATCTGGAACCGCGACCGGACGGTCGTACCCAACGACTTCATCGTGGAGCTGAGCGCGCCGGACTTCGAGCGCCTCAGCCCCTACTCCGGGCAGCTCGGCGACGAGCTGGCCGGCATGGTCCGTGACTACGCCAAGCAGCAGCGCTACACCTTCATGGGCCCCATCAAGGTCAACCTGGAGAAGGCCGAGGACCTCGACACGGGTCTGTACCGGGTGCGCAGCCGCACCCTCGCCTCCTCCAGCAGCCAGCAGGCGCCCGAGGCCCCCTCGGCGTCCCCCGCCGGCCGGCCCACGCCCGGCGCCCGCGGCGGCTACGGCTATCCGCCCGCCGCGCCCGCCGGAGCGCCCCCCATGCCGGCCGCGCCGCCGTCCGGCGCCCGGCCCGGCGGCTACGGCTACCCGCAGCCCGCCACCCAGCGCCCCGCCGCCGCCCCGATGAGCGGCGGACGCACCCGCTACTGGATCGAGATCAACGGCACCCGCCACCAGATCTCCCGCCCGACCCTGGTGCTGGGCCGCAGCACCGAGGCCGACGTGCGGATCGACGACCCCGGCGTCTCGCGCCGGCACTGCGAGATCCGGACCGGAACGCCCTCGACGATCCAGGATCTCGGCTCCACCAACGGCATCGTGGTGGACGGGCAGCACACCACCCGCGCTACGCTCCGCGACGGCTCGCGGATCGTCGTGGGCAGCACCACCATCATTTACCGGCAAGCCGAAGGGTGAAGCGGGGGCAATGTCAGAGCTGACCCTGACGGTCATGCGGCTGGGTTTCCTGGCCGTACTGTGGCTGTTCGTGATCGTGGCCGTGCAGGTCATCCGCAGCGACCTGTTCGGTACGCGCGTCACCCAGCGCGGCGCCCGCAGGGAAGCGCAGCGGCCCCAGGCGGCCGCCCGGCAGGCCGCAGCGCCGCCGCAGCAGCGCGGCCAGCAGGGCGGCGGCGGCCGGCAGCGCCGCAACGCCCCCAGCAAGCTGGTCGTCACCGAGGGCACCCTGACCGGCACCACCGTCGCGCTGCAGGGCCAGACCATCACCCTGGGCCGGGCGCACGACTCGACGATCGTGCTGGACGACGACTACGCCTCCAGCCGCCATGCCAGGATCTACCCGGACCAGGGCGGCCAGTGGATCGTCGAGGACCTCGGCTCCACCAACGGCACCTATCTGGACCGGTCCCGGCTGACGACCCCCACACCGATCCCGCTGGGCGCGCCGATCCGCATCGGCAAGACCGTCATCGAGCTGCGGAAGTAGTGCTACATCATGAGTGAGCGCGAGCGGAGCGAGCACGCGGCGGAGGACCGCACCAAGGTCCCCGGCGCGCTCCCGACCGGAGGGTGGGCAGTGTGGCTCGACACGACCGGCTGCAGGAGCCGACGGGCGAGGTGCGCATGAGTCTGTCACTGCGCTTCGCCGCCGGATCGCACAAAGGCATGATCCGGGAGGGCAACGAGGACTCCGGTTACGCCGGCCCGCGCCTGCTCGCCATCGCCGACGGCATGGGCGGCCAGGCCGCAGGCGAGGTCGCCTCCTCCGAGGTGATCTCCACCCTGGTCACGCTCGACGACGACGTGCCCGGCTCCGACATCCTCACCTCCCTCGGCGCCGCCGTGCAGCGCGCCAACGACCAGCTGCGCTCCATGGTCGAGGAGGACCCCCAGCTCGAGGGCATGGGCACCACCCTGACCGCCCTGCTGTGGACCGGCCAGCGACTCGGCCTCGTGCACGTCGGCGACTCCCGCGCCTACCTGCTGCGCGACGGCGTCCTCACCCAGATCACCCAGGACCACACCTGGGTGCAGCGGCTCGTCGACGAGGGCCGCATCACCGAGGAAGAGGCCACCACCCACCCGCAGCGCTCCCTGCTGATGCGCGCCCTCGGCAGCGGCGAGCACGTCGAACCCGACCTGTCGATCCGCGAGGTCCGGGCCGGCGACCGCTACCTGATCTGCTCCGACGGCCTGTCCGGCGTCGTCTCCCACCAGACGATGGAGGAGACCCTCGCCAGCTACCAGGGCCCGCAGGAGACCGTGCAGGAGCTGATCCAGCTCGCGCTGCGCGGCGGCGGCCCCGACAACATCACCGTGATCATCGCCGACGTCCTCGACCTGGACACCGGCGACACCCTCGCCGGACAGCTGTCCGACACCCCGATCGTGGTCGGCGCCGTCGCCGAGAACCAGCACCACCTGCACGACAACGGCATCATGCAGACCCCGGCCGGCCGCGCCTCCCACCTGGGCCGGCAGGCCCACGGCGGCGGTGAGTTCGGCCCGCCCGGCTCCGGCGACACCACCGGCTTCGTGCCCACCGGCGGCTTCGGCGACTACGGCGACGCGGACTTCACCAAGTCCCACCGCAAGAACCGCAAGTGGCTCAAGAGATCCCTATACACCGCGCTCGCGCTGGCCGTCATCGCCGGCGGCCTGTACGGCGGCTACCGCTGGACGCAGACGCAGTACTACGTCGGCGTCAACGACCAGCACGTCGCCCTGTACCGCGGCATCAGCCAGGACCTGGCCTGGGTGTCGCTGTCCAGAGTGGAGAAGGACCACCCCGAGATCGAACTCAAGTACCTGCCGCCGTACCAGCAGAAGCAGGTCAAGAACACGATCGCCGCCGGTGACCTCGGGCAGGCCCGCGCCAAGGTCGAGGCGCTCGCCGTGCAGGCCTCCGCCTGCCGGAAGCAGGCCGAACGGGACGCGGCGGACAAGAGCCGGGGGAACGCCAAGAACGGCAAGGGCAAGGACGCCACGGGAACCACCCCGTCGACGCTCACGTCCAAGGCGTCAACGAAGCCGTCGTCGGGCTCCAAGACGTCCCCGTCCACGTCCCCGACCCCCAGCGCGTCCGCCACCGCCAACCCCGGCCCGAGCCTCTCCGAGGATGAGCAGAAGGTCGTCGATCAGTGCGGCAAGCAATAAGCGAGCCGTGAGAGGCCCCCTCCAGCCATGAGCAGTACACACAACACGCACGCGTCGACGCACCACACGTCCACGATCGGCGCCATCGGCGCGCCGAGCCGCCGCAACACCGAGCTGGCCCTGCTCGTCTTCGCCGTCGCCATCCCCGTGTTCGCCTACGCCAACGTGGGCCTCGCCATCGACGACAAGGTCCCCGCCGGTCTGCTGAGCTACGGCCTCGGCCTCGGCCTGCTGGCCGGCGTCGCCCACCTCGTCGTACGGAAGTTCGCCCCCTACGCCGACCCGCTGCTGCTGCCCCTGGCCACCCTCCTCAACGGGCTCGGCCTGGTCTGCATCTGGCGCCTGGACCAGTCCAAGCTGCTCCAGTCCATCAACGTGGCCGGCGGCAAGGCGACCAACCAGCTGATCTACACGGCGATGGGCATCGCCCTGTTCGTGGCCGTCCTGGTGTTCCTCAAGGACCACCGCGTGCTGCAGCGCTACACCTACATCTCCATGGTCTGCGCGCTCGTCCTGCTGCTGCTCCCGCTCGTACCGGGCCTGTCCTACCCGGTGTTCGGCGCCAAGATCTGGATCCACGTCGGCAGCTTCACCATCCAGCCCGGCGAGTTCGCCAAGATCGTCCTGGCTGTGTTCTTCTCCGGCTACCTGATGGTCAAGCGGGACGCGCTCGCCCTGGCCAGCCGCCGCTTCATGGGCCTGTACCTGCCCCGCGGCCGCGACCTCGGCCCGATCCTCGTCGTCTGGGCGATGTCGATCCTGATCCTGGTCTTCGAGACCGACCTCGGCACGTCACTGCTGTTCTTCGGCATCTTCGTGATCATGCTGTACGTCGCCACCGAGCGGACCAGCTGGATCGTCTTCGGCCTGCTGATGGCCGCGGCCGGCGCCGTCGGCGTCGCCAGCTTCGAACCGCACATCCAGACCCGTGTACAGGCCTGGCTCAACCCGATGCACGAGTACAAGCTCAGCCGCATGGTCACGCACGACGGCATCGCCCACTCCGACCAGCTCCAGCAGGCCCTGTGGGCCTTCGGCTCCGGCGGCACCCTCGGCACCGGCTGGGGCCAGGGCCACTCCGAGTTGATCAAGTTCGCCGCCAACTCCGACTTCATCCTCGCCACCTTCGGCGAGGAACTGGGTCTGGCCGGCATCATGGCGATCCTGCTCATCTACGGCCTGATCGTGGAGCGCGGCGTGCGCACCGCCCTCGCCGCCCGCGACCCCTTCGGCAAGCTGCTCGCCGTCGGCCTGTCCGGCGCCTTCGCCCTCCAGGTGTTCGTCGTCGCCGGCGGTGTCATGGGCCTCATCCCGCTGACCGGTATGACCATGCCGTTCCTGGCCTACGGCGGTTCCTCCGTCATCGCCAACTGGGCGCTCATCGGCATCCTGATCCGCATCAGCGACACCGCCCGCCGCCCGGCGCCCGCGCCCGCCGCCAACCCCGACGCCGAGATGACCCAGGTGGTCCGACCGACATGAACAAGCCCCTGCGCCGGATCGCGCTCTTCTGCGGCCTCCTCGTCCTGACCCTGCTGCTGCGCGACAACTGGCTCCAGTACGTCAAGGCCGACCAGCTCAAGGACGACCCCAACAACCGCCGCGTCACCATCGCCCGCTACTCCACCCCGCGCGGCGACATCATCGTCGACGGCAACCCCATCACCGGGTCCACCGAGACCAGCAAGACCGGCCTGAACGACCTCAAGTACAAGCGCACCTACAAGAACGGGCCCATGTGGTCGCCCGTCACCGGGTACGCCTCCCAGGCCTTCGGCGCCACCCAGCTGGAGTCCATCGACGACGGCATCCTCACCGGTGACGACGACCGGCTGTTCTTCCGCAAGACCCTCGACATGATCACCGGCAAGCCGCAGCAGGGCGGCAACGTCGTCACCACGCTCAACGCGTCCGCGCAGAAGGCGGCGTACGACGGTCTGAAGGCGCAGGGAGGCAAGGGCGCCGTCGTCGCCCTCGACCCCGCCACCGGCAAGATCCTCGCCCTGGCCTCCTACCCGTCGTACGACCCCTCCGCCTTCGCCGGCAACAGCAACAAGGACGCGAAGGCCTGGAACGACCTGCAGAAGAAGAACAACCCGGCCGACCCGATGCTCAACCGGGCGCTGCGCGAGACCTACCCGCCCGGCTCCACTTTCAAGATCGTCACCGCGGCGGCCGCGCTGGAGAACGGCAAGTACACCTCCGCCGACGAGAAGACCGACTCGCCGCTGCCCTGGACCATGCCGGGCACCCACACCCAGCTGAAGAACGAGGGCAACATCCCCTGCAAGAACGCGACGATGCGGGTCGCGCTGCAGTACTCCTGCAACACCGTCTTCGGCAAGATCGGCTCCGACCTCGGCAACGAGAAGATGCTCGACGAGGCCAAGAAGTTCGGCTTCGGCTCCGAGCAGTTCATCCCGGTCCGCTCCAACGCCTCGGTGTTCTCCGACGACATGAACCCGTCGCAGACCGCGCTGTCCTCCATCGGCCAGTTCAACACCGCCGCGACCCCGCTGCAGATGGCCATGGTCGCCTCGGCCGTCGCCAACGACGGCAAGCTGATGAAGCCGTACATGGTCGACGAGCTGGAGTCCTCCAACGTCGACCCGGTCGCCAAGACCCAGCCCGAGGAGATGAGCCGGCCGCTGTCGGCCGAGAACGCGCAGATCCTGCAGTCGATGATGGAGACCGTCGTCGAGAAGGGCACCGGCACGAACGCGAAGATCCCCGGCGTCACCGTCGGCGGCAAGACCGGTACCGCCCAGCACGGCGTGGCGAACAGCGCGAACCCCTACGCGTGGTTCCTCTCCTACGCCAAGCTGGCCGACGGCAGCTCGCCGGTCGCCGTGGCCGTCGTCATCGAGGACGAGCACGCCAACCGGGACGACATCTCCGGCGGCGGCCTCGCCGCCCCGATTGCGAAGAACGTCATGAAGGCGGTCCTCGACACCAAGAAGTGACCCCCATCACGCCCTCTTCACATCGGCGCACGTTGCGGTACCGGTCTCGTATCAGGTTGCGGGCTTGGCCAGGTCACACAGAACGAGCCGGGTACGGTAGGCCCGGACGGGAGCCTCAGGCCGCGCGCAGACGCCGTGGCCGGGACCGACGGAGAGGGCTGGTAGGTAACCATGGAAGAGCCGCGTCGCCTCGGCGGCCGGTACGAGCTGGGCCAGGTGCTCGGCCGTGGTGGCATGGCGGAGGTCTACCTCGCGCACGACACCCGGCTCGGCCGCACCGTGGCGGTGAAGACGCTGCGCGCGGACCTCGCGCGTGACCCGTCCTTCCAGGCCCGGTTCCGCCGGGAGGCCCAGTCGGCCGCCTCGCTCAACCATCCCGCGATCGTCGCGGTCTACGACACGGGCGAGGACTACATCGACGGGGTCTCGATCCCGTACATCGTGATGGAGTACGTCGACGGCTCCACCCTCCGTGAGCTTCTTCACAGCGGCCGCAAGCTGCTGCCGGAGCGGACGCTGGAGATGACCATCGGCATCCTCCAGGCCCTGGAGTACTCGCACCGGGCCGGCATCGTCCACCGCGACATCAAGCCGGCCAACGTGATGTTGACCCGCAACGGCCAGGTCAAGGTCATGGACTTCGGCATCGCCCGCGCGATGGGCGACTCCGGCATGACCATGACCCAGACCGCGGCCGTCATCGGCACCGCCCAGTACCTCTCCCCCGAGCAGGCCAAGGGCGAGCAGGTCGACGCCCGCTCGGACCTGTATTCGACGGGTTGCCTTCTCTACGAGCTGCTGACGGTGCGGCCGCCCTTCGTCGGCGATTCCCCGGTGGCCGTGGCCTACCAGCACGTCCGCGAGGAACCGCAGGCCCCCTCGGTCTTCGACCCCGAGATCACCCCCGAGATGGACGCCATCGTCCTGAAGGCGCTGGTCAAGGACCCGAACTACCGGTACCAGTCGGCCGACGAGATGCGCGCCGACATCGAGGCCTGCCTCGACGGCCAGCCCGTCGCGGCCACCGCCGCCCTCGGCGCGGTCGGGTACGGCGGCTACGGCGACGACCAGCCGACCACCGCTCTGCGCCAGGAGCCCGGCGCCGCGGGAGCGACGACGATGCTCCCGCCGATGAACCCGGACGACGGCGGCTACGGCTACGACGACCGCCCCGACCGACGCCGCCAGCAGCCCAAGAAGTCCAACACCTCCACGATCCTCCTGGTGATCGCCGGCATCCTGGTGCTGATCGGCGCGATCCTGATCGGCAAGTGGGCGTTCAGCGGGCACAACGCGGCGGACGGGAAGGTGCCCGCTCCCGCCTTCGTCGGCAATTCCAAGGGAACCGCCGAGAAGATGGCGACCAACGTCGGACTGAAGCTGTCGTTCAGTTCGAAGCCCTGCGCCGACCAGCCCAAGAACAACGTGTGCACGCAGGACCCGGACCAGGGCGTGAAGGTCGCGAAGGGCAGCACCGTCAACCTCGTGATCTCCACCGGCGCCCCCAAGGTGATCGTCCCGGACGTCCGCGGCGTCCAGTTCGACCAGGCCGAGGCCCAGCTGAAGGACAAGGGCTTCGAGGTCGAGAAGAAGACCGAGGTGTCGACGCAGACGCCCGGCGTGGTCACCAAGCAGGACCCGGCGGGCGGCGTGAAGAAGGAGAAGGGCACCACGATCACCCTCACGGTCGCCAAGGCCGAGGAGAAGGTGACCGTCCCCGACGACCTCGTCGGCAAGTCCTGCGACGACGCCAAGACCGAACTGCAGGGCCTGGGCCTGACCCCGACCTGCAACGACACACCGACGACCAACCCCGACGACGACGGCAAGGTCCTCTCCACCAACCCGCAGGCGGGCCAGCAGCTCTCCAAGAACACGCCCATCACGCTCAACGTGGGCAAGGTGCAGAACAACCAGGTCCAGGTCCCGAACATCCAGGGCCAGAAGCTCAAGGACGCCCAGCAGCAGCTGGCCCAGGTCGGCCTGCAGGTCGGCAACATCCAGGGCTCGCAGGACCCGAACTCGATCGTCGTCTCGTCCAACCCGCCCCAGGGCAGCACCGTCCAGTCGGGCTCCCGCGTCGACCTCGTCACCTTCGGCCAGGGCGGCAACGGAGGCAACCAGGGCGGCGGCAACAACGGCGGCACGAACATCTTCGGCGGCGCCGGGGGCTGACCGAGCCCCACCACACGGACGTGGGCCCCTGCCGGTTCTCCCGGCAGGGGCCCACGTGCTCTTCGACTCTGCTGCTAGCCCAGTTCCTTCGGGGGCGTTCGTGCGCTGTCCACCTTCTGCACCCGTACCAGCTCGCCCCAGACCACGTAGCGGTAGCGGGAGGTGTAGACCGGGGTGCAGGTCGTCAGGGTGATGTAGTGGCCGGCCTCGGTCTTCCCGGACTCCCTCGGGATCTGGGAGAGGACCTTGACGTTGTACTTCGAGGTCTCGGGGAGGATCGCGTAGACCTTGTAGACGTACCAGTCGTCCTTGGTCTCGAAGACGATCGGGTCGCCCTTCCTCACCTTGTCGATGTTGTGGAACTTGGCGCCGTGGCCGTCGCGGTGGGCGGCGAGGGTGAAGTTGCCCTTCTTGCCGGTCATCGGGAGCCGGGCCTTGACTGGGTCCGTGTAGTAGCCGGCCACGCCGTCGTTGAGGACGTCCGTCCCCGTGCCCTTCTCGACCAGCACCTCGCCGTTGTGCATGGACGGCACGTGCAGGAAGCCGATGCCGTCCTTCGTGTCCAGCGCGCCCGGCCCGGTGTCCTTGGCGTGGGCCCAGTGGTCGCGCACCTTGTGGGCCTGGCTGTCCGCCTTGCGGTCCGCTATGACGTTCGTCCACCACAGCGAGTAGACGACGAACAGGGCGAGCAACAGGCCCACCGTGATGAGGATCTCGCCGAAGACACTCACCGCCATGGCGATCCGGCCGGGGCGCCGGCTGCGCGCGCCGGGCGGCGCGCCGGACGGGTCCGTGTGCTCTTCGGTGTCGTCAGCGGTCGCTGCCACTTCGTTCCCTGGTCCCTACTCGACGAGCGCGTCCGGCTTGCCCTTGCTGCGCGGGCGTTCTTCGACCATCTTGCCCCAGACGATCAGCCGGTATTTGCTGGTGAACTCCGGTGTGCACGTGGTGAGCGTGATGTAGCGGCCGGGCTTGGTGAAGCCCGACCCGCGCGGGATCGGGTCCAGCACGCTGGTGTTGGCCGGCGACGTCACCGGGAGCGTCGACGTCACCTTGTACACGAAGTACTTGTCCTGCGTCTCCACGACGACCGCGTCGCCCGGCTTCAGCCTGTTGATGTACCGGAACGGCTCACCGTGCGTGTTCCGGTGCGCCGCCAGCGCGAAGTTCCCCGTCTTCGCGTCCGGCATCGCCGTCTTCAGCGGGGCCTCGCCGTAGTGCCCGACCATCCCCTTGTCGAGCACGTTCGTCTTGCTGACGCCCTCGGCGATCGGCGCCACCACGTCCAGCTTCGGAATGTGCAGGATCGCGAAACCCTGCCCCGGCTCGAACACCCCGGGGCTGCGCTTGCCGCTCTCCCAGTCGTGCTGCAGGCTGCTCGTCTCCCGTCCGGCCTGCGCGTGCGCCCGCACGTTCGTCCACCACAGCTGGTAGGTGACGAACAGCAGCATCAGCACACCGGTGGTGATGAACATCTCGCCGATCGCCCGGCTCGCCAGCACCGCCGGGCCCGGCTTGCGCAGCCGCGCCTGCCGCCGGGCCTCGACCCGCGACAGCGGCCGCTCCGGCCCCGCCGACGACCCCGGATCACCGGCGCGCCCCGGGCCGGCCATGCCCGCCGTACCGCCATGACGCCCGCCACGCCGTCTGGCGGCCTTCCTCCGGGCCGCGCGGCCGCCCCCCGGAGGCCCAGGGGCCGATGTGACCGAGGAGGCCGCAGAGGCGAACGTGGGCCCGCCCGACGCCTCCAGTGGATCCCCGGCCCCCGGCACCCGCAGCGCCATCGTCTCGTCGTCCAGCGGCGCCCGGTAGGCGTCCCCGGCGCCGGAAGAGGGACCTGCGCCCCCGTCGAATCCCGCCCCGTGCTCCGTCGCGCCCCAGTCCCCCAGCGCACCAAAAGCCCCGTACGACGCACCGCCGTACGAGGCTTCGGTCTCGCGCTCAGGGCGCAACGCGGTCACGCCGTGGCCCTGCCCACCACCGGGGCAAGCCCCGCAGACCTCGCCACCGCACCCTCGTCGCCGCACTCCACCAGCCAGTTGGCCAGCATCCGGTGCCCGTGCTCCGTCAGCACCGACTCCGGGTGGAACTGCACGCCCTCCACCCGCAGTTCGCGGTGGCGCAGCCCCATGATGATCCCGTCCCGCGTCCGGGCCGTGACCTCCAGCTCTTCCGGCACGGTGGCCGGTTCGGCGGCCAGGGAGTGGTAGCGCGTCGCCGTGAAGGGCGACGGCAGCCCCGCGAAGACACCCGCTCCCGCGTGCTCCACCAACGACGTCTTGCCGTGCAGCAGTTCCGGCGCGCGGTCCACCACACCGCCGTACGCCACCTGCATCGACTGCATGCCCAGGCACACGCCGAACACCGGCACACCGGTCGCGGCGCAGTGCCGGACCATGTCCACGCACACGCCCGCCTGCTCGGGCGTGCCCGGCCCCGGAGACAACAGCACGCCGTCGAAACCGTCCTGGGCGTGCGCCGTCGACACCTCGTCGTTGCGCAGCACCTCGCACTCGGCACCCAGCTGGTACAGGTACTGCACGAGGTTGAAGACGAAGCTGTCGTAGTTGTCGACGACGAGAATCCGCGCACTCACTGGTTGTCCACCGTCACATCGTTGAAGGGCAGCAGCGGCTCGGCCCACGGGAAGACGTACTGGAAGAGGGCGTAGACCACGGCCAGGACCAGGACGACAGAGATGAGGGCCCTGACCCACGCGTTCCCCGGCAGATGCCGCCAGATCCAGCCGTACATGCCGTCCCTTCCGTCTCGCCACGGCACCGGTAACCCACGCCGTACCGCACCAGACTAACGGCGCAGGGCCTTCGGTTCGCCTGTCTCCACAGGCTGTGTGGAGTCCAGGTGCGCCCACACGATCAGCCGGTGACTGTGCCCCCACTCCGGATCGCAGGTGGTCAGCGTCAGGTAGCGGCCCGGGCGCGTATACCCGGACTTACGTGGCACAGGGTCGATCACCTCAACGTCGGACGGGACGGTTTTGTAGGGCCCTTTGTCGATCCGATACGTGAACCAGGTCGTCCCGTCCGTCAGTACGACCGCGTCGCCCCGCCGGAGCCGGGGGAAGTCCTTGAACGGATCGCCGTACGTCCGCCGGTGCCCCGCGACCGCGAAATTGCCGACCTGGCCCAGCCGGGCCGTCCCCGCGTAGTGCGCGAGCCCCTTGCGCAGCACGTCCGCGCCCGTGCCCTGAAGCACCGGCTTGTTCCACGTGAAACCGAGCCGCGGGATGTACATGATCGCGAAAGGCCGGCCGTAGTGGTACGACGGCTGCCGCGGCGGACTCGCGGCGGCCCCGTGGCCGGCGGCAGCCTGGGCTCCCGCCGCGGGGCGCATGGTCCCCTTCGACCACTGCTGCTGGAGCTGGTCGATCTGGTCGCTCATCGCGCCGTCGGCCCGCACGCCCGTCCAGAACAGCACATAGACGACGAAGAGCACGATCACGGCGCCGACGGTGATGCACAGTTCGCTGACGGTCCTGACGATCACGCGCACCGGCGGCCTCCTGCGAGGGCGGCTACTTCACGGGCTTCGCGTAGTGCAGGTCCACTGTGCCCGAGTAGCCCGGCAGAGTCACCGTGCCGTCGTCGGTCACTTTCCAGCCGAGACCGTAGACGTTCACGTACACCATGTACGTCTGGATCGCCTTGCTCGCCGCGAGCGCCTGCTGGAGCCTGGCCGGATCACCGACCGCGGTGATCTTGTACGGCGGCGAGTACACCCGGCCCTGGAGGATCAGCGTGTTGCCGACGCAGCGCACCGCACTGGTGGAGATCAGCCGCTGGTCCATGACCTTGATGCCCTTGGCCCCGCCCTGCCACAGGGCGTTCACCACGGCCTGTAGGTCCTGCTGGTGGATCACCAGGTAGTCGGGCTGCGGCTCCGGGTAGCCGGGCAGCTTGGCGGTCGCGTTCGGGGGCGCGTCGTTCAGCGTGACGGTGACCGCCCTGCCCGTGAGGTTCTTGGTCCCCGCGCTCTTCTCCAGGCCGGTGAGCCGCTCGTCCTGCGCCTTGGTGCTGCCGTCGTCGCTCTCGGCGAGCGACTCGACCGTGCCGCGCAGCTTGGCGTTGGACTCGTCCAGCCCCTTGTTCTTGAGGCTGCGCTCCTGGATCAGGTCGGACAGCTTCAGCAGGGAGGCGTCGGTGCGGATGTCGGTGCCCTTGGCCGTGTCGAAGCTGGTGAAGAAGATGAGACCGGCGAGGGCGAAGACGCCCAGGGTCAGGATCCGCACCGGCCGGACACGCGGCCTACGCGCGGGGCCGGCACCCGTTGATCCCGTCCCGGGGGAGTCGGCAGAATTGCTCAACGTACCCTTATCTCCTTCGGCGCCGCGGAAGCACTACGCTAACGGACGCCCGGGGGAGCAATCAGTGTCCCCTTGTACGCTGCCCCGAGCCCGACCAGTTGTCTGCGCGGCCACGCAGCGCATCGACAGGAGAGACCCTCGTGCCGAAGTCACGTATCCGCAAGAAGGCCGATTACACGCCGCCCCCCGCGAAACAGGGGCAGGCCATCAAGCTGACCAACCGCGCGTGGGTCGCGCCGGTCATGCTGGCCATGTTCATCATCGGTCTGGCCTGGATCGTGGTCTTCTACGTGACCGACGGCTCGCTCCCGATCGACGCCCTCGACAACTGGAACATCGTGGTCGGCTTCGGCTTCATCGCCGCCGGCTTCGGTGTCTCCACGCAGTGGAAGTAGCCACGTGGAAGTAGCCGCGGTCGACCTCTCGGCCGGCCGGGTCGGGGCAGCTCTGCCCACGGCTGTTCGCTGAGTTATCCACAGGCCACCGGCGTTGTCCACAAGAGCTGGGGAAAAGAAGAAGATCTGTGGATAACTCATCGGCGGTTGACGCCGGTGTGACTGGCCTACCGCTCCCCGAACACACGATCGCCCCCTGCCTCACCTGCGAAAACTCATCCGGGTGACAGGGGGCACCGTTGTTCCCGCACGGTGTGCACAGGATCGGCCACCGTCTGTGGACAACGGTTCGACATCAGGTGAGCTGAGCGGTCCTCACCAGCGTCAGGACGACCACGACGGCCAGCACGACGGCACAGGTGCCGTACTGCACGAGAGCCCGGTTCCGGCGCGGGGCGTGCACCATGGCGTACCCGGTGACCGCGCCGGCGACGAGCCCTCCGACGTGGGCCTGCCAGGCGATGTGCGGCACCCCGAAGGTGATGATCAAGTTGATCACCAGCAGGGCGACGACGGGCCGCAGGTCGTAGTTGAGCCGGCGCATCAGGACGGCGGTGGCGGCGAAGAGCCCGTAGATCGCCCCGGAGGCGCCGAGCGAGGGCTGGTTCGGGGCGGCGAGCAGATAGGTGAGCGCGCTGCCGGCCAGGCCCGAGACGAAGTACAGGGCGAGGTAGCGGGCACGGCCTAGGGCCGCTTCCAGCGGGCCGCCGATCCACCACAGGCTGACCATGTTGAACAGGATGTGGATGTAGCCGCTGTGCAGGAACATCGCGGTGAGCAGCCGGTAGTACTGGCCGTCCGCGACGCCCTGGAGGCCGGTGAGGTAGGCGGCGTGGGCCGGGCCGCCGAACAGCAGGAACCGGTTGGTGAAGCGGTCGCCCACGGACTGCTGTACGAGGAAGGCGGCGAGGTTGACGCCGATAAGGATCTTGGTGGCCAGCCGCGGGTCCGCCGTCAGGGTGCCGCCCGCGAGCGTGCGCGGCCGGGTCGCGGCCGGAGTGTGCCCGGTGCCGGAGCCTGCGCGCACGCACTCGGGGCACTGGAAGCCGACGGAGGCGCTGACCATGCACTCCGGGCAGATGGGGCGTTCGCAGCGGGTGCAGCGGATGCCGGTCTCGCGGTCCGGGTGCCGGTAGCACACGGGCAGGCTCCGGGCGTCCGGCGTGCTGCCTGCGGCCTGGTCCATGCGGTCCCCTTGCTCGTCGGTGGCGGTACCCCCGGCACTACCCTGCCCCGCTCATCCTTACGGACGAGCGGGGCGATTGGTTCCCGCTGGTTCCCGTCCGCTGGTTCCCGCCGGACGGCCGACCTCAGCGCTCGCGCTTCTCGATGACGACCGTCTCGATGACGACATCTGTCAGCGGCCGGTTGTTGGGACGGCTGGTCGGCACGTTGGCGATGGCGTCCACGACCTTCTGGCCGGCCGCGTCGGTGACCTCGCCGAAGATGGTGTGCTTGCGGTTCAGCCACGTGGTCGGGGAGACCGTGATGAAGAACTGGGAGCCGTTGGTGTGGGGGCCCGCGTTGGCCATGGCGAGGAGGTAGGGCTTGTTGAAGGACAGGTCGGGGTGGAACTCGTCCTCGAACTCGTAGCCGGGTCCGCCGATGCCGGTGCCGAGCGGGTCGCCGCCCTGGATCATGAAGCCGCTCATGACACGGTGGAAGAGCGTGCCGTCGTAGAGCTTGGCGCTGCTCACCTCGCCCGTGGCCGGGTGGGTCCACTCGCGGTCGCCCTGCGCCAGCTCGACGAAGTTCCTGACCGTCCTGGGCGCGTGGTTCGGGAAGAGCCGGACCTCGATGTCGCCGTGGTTGGTCTTCAGGGTGGCGTAGAGCTGCTCGGCCACGGTCTGCCTTCCGTTGTCTTTCCGTGATCCTCCGATCCTCGCACGGTGTGGGCCGTGTGGACCCCGGCCTCCGCGAGTTCACCCGGGAAGGGAGCGGGCGGCGGCGAATCGTGGCAGTGTCGACCGCAAGCGCCTGTTGACCGGAATTTCTCCGTTCAGCACCCGTATGCCCGTCCTCGCATGCCGCAGGGCGTGCCGACAGGCATGATCCGTAAAAGGGTGGAAAGTCGAAATACCGTACGCCACCGAGGAGGAGGAACCCGTGACCCGCATCGACAGCGTGCGCGCCGCGACCGGCTCGGCGAAGGACAGCGTGCTGCACGCCGCGGAAGTGGTGGCGCCCTACGCCGACACGGCCAAGGACCGTGCTGCGTATTACGCGCAGGAGGCACGCGTACGGCTCGCGCCCGTGGTGTCCCAAGCCGCTGAACAGGCCCGTGTGCAGTACGACGCCCATCTGGCGCCGCGTCTGGAGCTGGCCCGCACGCATGTGCCGCCGAAGATGGACCAGGCCGCCCAAGAGGCGGCGGCCCGCACCCGCAAGGCCGCCAAGCAGGCCGCCGAGTACTCACGTCCGAGGATCGAGCAGGCCGTGGCCGCGGCCGGACCGGTCGCCGACGAGGCGACCGCGCGCGGCGCCGCCGCCCTGGCCGCGCTGCGCGGCCAGGTCTCGGCCCGGCAGATCCAGAAGATGGCACGCCGCAACGCGCGGCGGTCCCGGGCCGGGCGCGCCATGAAGGTGCTCGCGCTGGTCGGCGTGATCGCCGGCGGTGCCGTGGCGGCCTGGAAGTGGTGGGACAAGCAGGCCAACCCGGATTGGCTGGTGGAGCCGCCGGCCCCGACGGAGGTGCCCGAGTCGAGCCGGCTGAGTTCGGTGGACGGCACTGACACGTCCGTGCTGGACCCGGAGGTTCAGGCGAAGGAGGACGAGGAGGAAGCAGCGCACCGCGACGACCAGGCATGACGCGGTCGTACCGGTCGACCTGGTCGAACCGCGACGGTCGAGGCGGTCAAGGCGGTCGACGCGTGGGACGGACGACGTGGAGTCGTCCGTCCCACGCTGTGGTTCACGTGAAACCCCGCCATTGGGATCACGTTTCACGTGAAACACCGCTCGCTCACGTCGCCCCGGTCGTCGCTGAGTGCGATCCGTGCGGTGACGCGCTTGCCGACGGGCTCCCGCTGGGCCTCGAAGTCCTGGGTGATGGCCAGCACGATCTCCAGTCCGTGCTGTCCGACCCGGTCGGGGTCGGCCGTCCGGGCGACGGGCAGAGCGGGCTCGCTGTCCCAGACCACGACCTCCACCTGGTCACCGGCGAGGTGCAGGTCGAGCATGACGGGGCCGGGAGCGTACTTGCGGGCGTTGGTCACCAGCTCGCTGACCACGAGTTGCGTGGCGTCCAGAACCTGGGGCGGCAGGGGGAGCCCCTGCTCGTCATGGAGACGGCCGAGGAATCCGGCCGCCAGGTGCCGGGCCTCGGCGATGCACGTGCCGTCGCCCTCCAGCGCGACCGTCAGCTCCGGGAGATCGATATCGGGTGCCTCGTGGCTCTGATCCGAAAACACAGGCTCCACCGGGACCGCCGCCTCCACTGCGCCCGTCCAGCACTCACGCGGCTGTCGCGAGTGCCTGGCGCCTCGACTGCCTTGCGTCCGTTCAATCCCCTTATGCCCCACCTTGCCCAGTGCCATGCGGGTCTGATGGCTTAGTCGTGGGTGCCGGGGATACCCGGTGGACATGGCGAAGCTGCATCTCCCGGGCAGAAGAGATCACCACGGCGCCGACTCGGACGAAGACGGCACCCGTCCGGTCCCGTCCCCCGAGGAGGCCGGTCCAGGCCCCGAGGTGGAGCGGCGGGCGCCGGACTCACCCACGAAACTCCCGCGGGGAGCCTGGCGGGCCGTGCTACGGGGTTCGCTGCGCGAGTTCAAGGACGACGAGCTGAGCGACCGCGCCGCGGCACTGACCTACTACGGAGTGCTGTCGCTGTTCCCGGCGCTGCTGGTGCTGGTCTCCGCACTGGGCCTCACGGGCAGGTCGACCACCGACAAACTGCTGAACAACCTCAAGCAGCTCGCCCCCGGCTCGGCCCGCGACATCCTCACCCAGGCGGTCCACCAACTGCAGAACAACGCCGGTACCGGCTCGATCATGGCCGTGGTGGGCATCGTCCTGGCGGTGTGGTCGGCTTCCGGATATGTGGCGGCGTTCATGCGAGCCGCGAACCGGGTGTACGACATGCCCGAGGGCCGACCGGCCTGGAAGATCCTTCCTGTGCGGCTCGGACTGACGGTCGCCCTGATGGTGCTGGCCGTCATCAGTGCGCTGATCGTGGTCTTCAGCGGCAGTCTGGCCCACAAGGCCGGCACCGCCCTCGGACTGGGGGACACCGCGCTGACCGCCTGGTCGATCGCCAAGTGGCCCGTCCTGGTGCTGCTGGTCACCTGCATGATCGCGCTGCTGTACTGGGTCGGCCCGAACGCGCGGGTGAAGGGCTTCCGGTGGATCACCCCGGGCAGCTTCCTCGCCCTGTTGATCTGGATGGTGGCTTCCGTCGGTTTCGCGTTCTATGTCGCGAACTTCGCCTCGTACAACAAGACCTACGGCACCATGGCCGGCGTGATCGTCTTCCTGGTCTGGCTCTGGATCAGCAACCTGGCCATCCTGCTGGGCCTGGAATTCGACGCCGAGACGGTACGGCAGCGGGCGATCACCGGCGGTCTGCCGCCGGACAAGGAGCCGTACACCGAGCCGCGCGACACCCGGGCGTGGGACGAGGAGGACGTACGGCGCCTGCAGGAGCCCTGAGCCCTCACCCGTCCCACCCGGGCCTCCGCCCCCTGACGGACAAAACCCCTCTGACCGCGTTTCCGCAGGTCAGAGGGGTTTTTACGGGGTGGAGCCTAGGGGAGTCGAACCCCTGACATCTGCCATGCAAAATCACATGCACTGATTTGCGAGTCTGGCCGAGTGCCGCCGAGTGGCCCCGAGTGCAGGTCAACCATGGTGCGGGTCAACAGCCGTGGCGTTCGCCGAGACTCGCCGAGCGTCGCCGAGAGGGGTTTGTGGAATCCTTGTGGACTCCTGCCCGGCGCGGCCTCACGACACAGCCCGCAGGTGGCGGGCCTCGCCGCCGCCCTCGAGGGCCGCACGCACCCGGTCGGCAGCACCCTCACTGCCGTGCGTGTACAGCCACGTCACCCGGCCTCCACGCTCCTGCCCCAGCATGAGCTGCACATCTTTCTCGCTCACACCCCGGGCGTGCAGGCGGCTCGCCAGCGCGTGCCGGTAGTCGTGCATCCGCGGCCAGTACTCCTCACGGCCCGTCTCCGGGTCCTTGATGAGCCGCGCCAATCCCACTTCCTTGATCGCGGGGATCCAGATCCGGCGCCGGAAGTTGTTGCCCCGCAACACCCCGTCGAGGGTCACCTTCTCACCCTTGAGGAGGCGGGCCTCCCCGGCCATCGGGCCGCGGAACACCAGCTCCTCCGGGCAGAGTCCGTCCTTCACGGCTGTCATGGCACCGGAGGCCGGCAGGCGCTCCAGCATGAGCTGGGCGGCCTCCACGGCCAGCGTGGTGAGCGGCACCGTGCGGTAGCCGGCGACCGTCTTCGGCATCTGCTGCCGGACAATGGTGCCGCGGTCGTCGACGAGGATGTGCCGGACCTCGGCCGTCTGCTCCTCGAGATCGAGGTAGCAGGCGCGCAGGCCGATGAGCTCGCCCCACCGCATGCCGGTCTCGTGGGCGAAGTCGACGAGCGGCTTGTACCAGTTGGGGATGGCCTCGCGGATGGCGGCGTACTGCTCCTCGGTGGGCGGCCGCAGTTCGTCCGGGTGCTTGGCCGTCGCGGTCGCGGTGACGCTGACGCCGTCGACCGGGTTCCTGGCGATCCGCTCGTCGACCACCGCGTCCCGCATCAGGGCCCGGAACAGCTCCCTCACCTTGATCTGGGTGGCGTGTCCTTTCACCTCTGTCCTCATCCACGCCTGGACCTCGGTGGTCCGGATCGACGCCAGTTTCCGGCCACCCCACTTGGGTTCGAGGTGGCACGTCCATAGGCCGAGCTTGCGGTTCCGGGTGGTGGGCCGTACCGGTTCGTGGCCGGGCCACCACTCGTCCCACCAGGCCGCGACCGTCATCTCGCCGCGCTTGGGGTCCAGGTAGGTCCCGGACCGCACGGACTCGCGGACCTTGTCGAGGAACGCGTTGGCGTCCTTGGCCTTGGGGAAGTTCTTCGCCTTCTGCCGGCCGTCGGTGTCGCGGTAGCGGGCCTGCCAGGAGCCGATGCAGTCGCGGCGTGCCTTGCGCTCGCCGTGCTCGCCGGGCGGGTAGGCCTCGAGGCACAGCTTGCAGCCGCAGGACTTGGAGCGCAGCTGCCGGGGGTTGTTCGTTGCCCTACGAGGCATGGTGCCTCGCTTCCGTTCGGGCCTTCACTTCATGCGCCAAGGTGGATCACCTCGTTGCTCCTTCGCTGAGTCGGGATCGCGGGGAGCAGGCTGATGCTCTCCCCGCACCAGCAGACTGCACCGAAGGGCGGCTGGGCGATGCCGAGTTGGCGAAGGACCGCCCGCAGGGCACGCGTCGTGTACATCGTGGTCGCGCGCAGCTCGTCGGGGATGATGACCAGGTTGTGCTCGTGGTCCCACGGGTCGCTGATCGTGTGGCGCGGTGCGTACTTGACGCGGATACACATGGGCGCACTCCCCCGGTGGTTGACGCGTGTGACTGGCGCCACCGATGGGGGAGAACATCGGCAGTGCGGTCGAACCTACCCCCTGTTGGGTGAATATGCGACCACTCTGTGCAGCATTTGTGAACGGCACCTGACGGGGAGTAATGAAGTCCGTTTAGCTGAGACTCGCGGCACCCCGGAAGGGTTGCACGCGACTTCCCGACGCGCCGCCGGAGCCTACTGGTCGTTGCTCTCCGCGACGGCCGTGGCCTGGATGTACAGCATCTGCCGCTGCTCCTCGGTGAGGCGGTCGAAGACCTCGAGGAGCGCTTCACGCTCGCCGGCCTGGAGCGGGGGAGGCGTCTTCTTCCCGGTGGCCGCGAAGAGCCGCGTCTCAGGGAAGCGGGGGAACTCTTCTGCGAGCCGGCGGATGGCATCGCGCCTGGGGATGGCTTTGCCGTTGGCCCAGTTGTTCACCGTGGACACGTGGGAGCCGATGCGTCGCGAGATCTCGCTGTCGCTGATGCCGCGGTACTCGTCCTTGAGCGCGGCGAGAACCTGCGCGAAGGTCTCGCTGGGCTCAGTTCGGTCGGGTGTCTCCACGCAGGCAAGCGTGCCCGGACCTTCTACTTTTCGCAAGCGAAAGTAGAAGGCATGGCGAGAACTTGGCGGCGCGCGACCTCCCCATTACGCGCCGTTGTGCAAGGCATATGCCGCCAAAGTAGAACATCCATTCGACCCGCGCGACACCCTCGGCAGAACACGGCGAATCTCGGCGAGACTGGTTGACGAACTTCGATTTCGAAAGTAGAAATATCGAAGACGCCTCAGCCGAGGCGATCCAGCCACAACGGCAGAGGTCCATTCATGCCCAAACTGCACCGCAAGGACGACGGACGCCCGCTCAGAGACGCCATGGCCCGCGCCGGCCTCTCCATCCCCGCACTCGCCAAGGCGACGCGGCAGGTGGACCCGGCCGGGAAGGGAGTCTCGGCGGCGACCGTCGGCCGGCTCGCGGGGCAGGGCAAGACGGCCCGCACCACGTGCGAGCTGAAGACGGCCTGGCTCGTCGCCGACGCGCTCCACCAGGAGACGAGCGCCCCCCTCCAGGACCTCTTTGCCATGCCCACACCTTCGACTTCGATTATCGAAAGGTCAACCCCCGATGCCGACGAAGAGTGACCGTCGCGTCGCCCTCCCGGGCGGCCTCATCCCCCTGCTGAGCCAGAAGGAGCTGGAGACGTACTACGGCGTCTCCGACTTCACGGTCCTCCAGTGGATCAAGGCCGGGATGCCCGTCGAGCCCTTCGGCGCCCGCGGCCGCCGCTTCGACCTCAACGAGGTCAAGACCTGGATGGCCACGCAGGACGAGCAGCTCGCCGCCACCGCCTGACACCCCCCTGAGCACGCCGAAGGGCCGCCGGATGCGACCCGACGACCCCCGACTCGGCGCCTCAACACACCAGAGAAAGCAGAGGTCACCGTGACCACCGAGACTACCGTCCCTCCGGTCAGCGAGCTGGCGCAGACCAGCGACAACCGCATCGCCGTCGAGGTGATGCTTGACTACCTCGCCCTGCCCGCCCCGTCCGTGACCGCCCGGCCTGACGCCGTGTACGTCAGCGTCGCCGACGTCGACGACCTGGGCGCGTGGCTCACCGCCCGTGGCGGCAGGGTCCACGTCCACCCCGCCGGTGACGGCGTCGAGTTGTGGACGCTGCTCACCTCGTCCCCAGAGCGCGCGGACGGTTCGTCGGTCCCCATCCGGGTCTCCGCTCCGGTCCCCGCCGGTGAGGTCGTACTGGGCTACATCGTTGCGGCGGTGGCGGCGTGAGCATCTCGTCCCTCGCCATGACGGCGAAGAAGGTCATCGACGCGGCGTGGGAGAACGGTCCGTCGTACGACCTGGCGTCGCAGGCCGCGTTCGCGCTGGAGTCGGCGCAGCTGCTGCAGTCCCCGGAGACCGCCGCCGAGCTGGAGCAGCTGCGCAAGCAGGTTGCCGAGCTGCTGGTGGAGCGGCACACCACCAATGAGGCACTGTCCGACGCGGCGAAGCAGCTGCGCGCGAACCGGGACCAGATCGCCGAGCTGGAGGCCCGGCTCGCCGAGTACGAGCGGCCCGTCGACGAGGACCCGATCTCGTTCGCGCTGACGCCCGGGGCCGAGGCCGCCGTCGACCGGCTGACCCGCATGCTGGCGCCGACGCAGGCCCTGCGCGAGGACCCTCTGCCCCACGGTTCCCGGGTCCTGCCGACGGGCGGTGTCTCGTGATGTGGCTTCTCACGGCGCTCGTGTTCGCCTCGGCCGTGGCGTTGATCGCGTGGGCGGTGCTGTTCGTCGAGGACGAGGCGCACAGCGCGTCGGAGTCGGTGTGGCTGCCCTCGCAGCGGTCGGGCGGTGACCAGTGAGCGCCCGCGACGACCTGTACCTGTACGCGATGGTCGGCAAGGTCCAGGAGGACGGCAACCGCCGCATGGCCGTCGCCAAGCTCGACGCCCACCGCGCCGAAATCCTCGCCGAGGACGGCCAGACGTACGACGGCGAACTGGCCATGCTCCGCGGCCTCGTGCGCACCCTGCACACCGTCACCGGCCCCGGCACCGCCGACATGGACGAGGTCCGCCGGCTCTTGTGGGAACACGCCCACGACGACGCGGCTGCCCGCGACCAGGCCGAGGAGAAGAGCGGCCCCACCGGGGCCGACGCCACTCCCGCCGCCGGTGACCGCCGCTGGCCCTTGCATTGCCTGCTGCTGCCCGTCCTGTTCGTGACGTCCGGCGCCCTCGCCGCCGCCATCGCCTTCGCGGCCTCCGCATTCTTCGACGGCACCGCCCGGTGGGCCGTCTGGGCCGCCGTCGCCAGCGCGGCCGTCATCGCCGGCGGCTACGCCATCCACCGCCTCACCGACACCCCGAACTCCCGGAAGGACGGCCGCCCGTGAGCGCCCGCACCGAGATCCTCGCCGCTCTCCAGCGCGCCGGATACGACGAGACCGGAGCCCGCGACCTGCTGGCCCGCGCCGACAAGGAACCCCGCGACCCCAACCCCGACCCCGACTTCCGCGAGACCCTCGCCGGCGGCCACGCCCTCGTCATCGAGTACGGGGACTGCGAGCTCCACGCGTCGTGCCAGTGCGGAAAGCGGCTCGGCATGACGACGCCGGACGCCTCACTCGACACCTTCGCGCGGCCGTGGGAGCGCCACTGCATGACGGAGGTGGCTGCCTGATGACGACCGCCACCGCGCGCGCCGGGGCTGCGGCCCCGGCCGCCGGCCGCCGGGTCACACCCACCGGCCGACTCATCCTCCCCGCCGACGCCGACCGCGCCGACTGGCTCACCGCCCGCCGAGGCGGCATCGGCTCCTCCGACGTCCCCGCCATCCTCGGCCTCGTCGACAAGAAGCCGCCCCTCGCCGTCTACTACGACAAGACCGGCCACGACATCGACGACGCAGGCGAAGCCGCGTTCTGGGGCACCGTCCACGAAGAGCCCGTCGCCCGCCACTGGGCCATGCGCAACCGGTCCGTCATCCGCCGCGTCGGACTCGTCTCCCACGAGGACCACCCGCACTGGATGACGACCCTTGACCGGCGCGTCACCGAATGCCCGATCACCGAGGACCGCACACCGTGCGCCCTCGAGGTCAAGACCCGCTCCGCCTTCAAGAACGCGCAGTGGCATGCAGGCGCCCCGGACGACGTCCTCGCCCAGATGCTCTGGCAGATCGTCGTCAACGGCTACGAGCACATGCACTTCGCCGTCCTGATCGGCGGCAACGAGTACCACCAGGGCACTGTCCGCGCCGACCAGTACGCGGACGTCATCGACGACATCACCACGGCCATGGACCGGTTCTGGACCGAGCACGTCCAGGCGCAGGTCCCGCCGGAGCCGACCGGCGACGGTGAGGCAGTCGCGAAGATGTTCCGCCGCCTGCACCCCACCCGGTCCGGCGCGGTCGACGTCGACATGCACGCCGACGCCCTGGACGCGCTCCTCGCCTACAACCGGCACCAGCGCGAGGAGTCGGCCGCGAAGAAGGCGAAGGCCGCCGCGAAGGCCCGCATGATCGCCGCCCTCGGCGACGCGCAGCAGGCCCGGCTCGGCGGCGAGCGCGCCTACTCCCTGGAGCCCACGAACGCCGCCCCGCGCGTCGACCTGGAGCAGCTCGCCGAGCGCTGGCCCGACGCCTACGAGGCCTGCGTGCAGGCCAATCCGACCGAGCGTCTCGACATCTCCAAGGCCTTCAAGGGGGGCATCTGACATGGGTCTGCGTGAGAACGCGGCCGCTGCGGCCGGCCGGACGCTGTCCGACAGCGAGCCGACCACCGAGGTCCGTGAGGCACCGAACCTGACCGAGCCGGACCTCGGCGACCTCTCGAAGGACGCCGAATCGGCCAGCGCGGTCATCGCCTGGTCCCGGGTGATGGGCGAGGTCCGCTCCATCGCCAAGAACGAGCGGTTCGACGGCGGCCGGGCCGGCCGGTTCAACTTCCGGGGCATCGAGACCGCGCTGAACGCCTTCGGGCCCGCCTGCCGCAAGCACGGCGTGCTCGTCATCCAGCACAAGGTCGCCACCGAGTACCGCGACATCTCCACCAGTTCGGGTGGCCGGATGCGGGAGTGCACCGCGCTGGTCACCTTCCGGATCTACGGCCCCGACGGCTCGTACTTCGACTCGCAGGCCGCGGGCGAGGCCTCGGACTCCGGCGGCCGGTCCACGCCCAAGGCGCAGAGCATCGCGCTGCGAACGCTCCTGATCAATAACGGGCTCGTGCCCACCGAGGACCGGGACGCGGACGCCGTGCACTTCGAGCGGGCCGAGTCCCCGGTCCGGCCGGCGGCGAGCTACCTGGACGAGATCTGCAACCCGAGCACGAGCGCGGGACGGCTGCGGCAGATCCACCACGAGCTGGGCACCACCCGGCAGTTGGGGGCGCTCGTCACGAACGAGGTCGGCGACGAGGAGCAGATCGGCGCGATGGTCGTCCGCATCGGCAAGGAGCGCGCCGCCGGGGGTGCCGAGTGAGCACCTTCGCCGACGTCCGCAAGGCCGCCTGGGACACCGAGACCACGGGCCCGAACCCGCTCGAGGACCGCATCGTCACCGCCGCGTTCATCGTGCGCGGCGGCGGCCGCGAGGACCGCGTCTTCTCCTGGCTGATCAACCCCGGCGTCCCGATCCCGGCCGAGGCGACCGAGGTCCACGGCATCGACGACGCCCGGGTCCAGGCCGAAGGCCAGGACCCAGAGACGGCGCTGGACGAGATCGCCACGAACCTCGTGCGCGCCATCCAGTGGGGCATGCCGCTGATCGCGTTCAACCACAGCTTCGACTGGTCGATCCTCCACCACGACCTCGTACGCCACGGCCTGCCGACCGTCGAGGAACGCGTAGGCCTGCACCCCCTGACGCTGATCGACCCCATCGTCATCGACAAGCAGTGCGACCGGTACGTGAAGGGCTCCGGGCAGCGCAAGCTGAAGCCCACCGCGGAGCGGTACGGCGTCGAGCTGACCGACTGGCACACCGCCGAGGCCGACGCCCTGGCCGCACTGCTGATCGCCGAGGCCCAGTTCGAGCGGTTCCCGAGGCTCAACGGCATGGGCCCGGCCGAGCTGTTCACCGCTCAGCAGGCGTGGCGGGCCGAGCAGCAGGCCAGCCTGCAGCAGTGGTTCCGCACCCGGGCCACGCCGGAGCAGGGCGGCGACCCGAACAAGGTGATCGACGGCTCGTGGCCGCTGATCCCCGCCCAGCGCGCCGGGGGTGACACGTGAACACCATGACCCGCGCCCAGCTCGCCGAGCTCCGCACCACACTCGGCCCCGCCAACCCGGCCAGCCCCGACGCCGTCCGCGACCTGCTCACCTGGCACCGCCGGACCGAACCCCGCGACGAGGTCCGCTACTTCCGGCTCGTTGTCCCCACGGTCGTCAAGCGGCTCCTCCTCGCCGAGACCGAGCGCACCACCCTGCGCACCACCATCGCCCGCCTCGTCATCGCCAACCAACACGGCGACGACTACTCCCTCGCCGACCTCGCCTTCGAACTCCAGCAGGCCGGCATCGACCTCAAGGACGACTACGCCGCAGCCGACGCACTCGCCGACGCGGCAGAGCGGGAGGGACTCCTGTGAACCCCATCGTCAGCCGGGCCCGATACGAGCGCGACGCCTACAAGACCGCCGCCACGACCGCGGCCCGGCAGGTCATCGACGCCGAGGACGCCCCCCGGCTCATCGAGGGCGGCCGCGTCCACATCAGCAAGCCGTCCGAGGAGCTGGCGCGGGCGCAGGCGTGCGCGCGCGCCCTGGAGCAGCGGCTCGCCGAACTCACGGCCGCCAACCAGCGGTGCACCTGCCAGCGATGGGAGGCCCTGGCGTGATCCCCGAGGTAACGATCGGCGCCGCCGTCCTCATGGCCGCGCTCATCCTCGCCACCGGCGCCGCCCGCTGGTACTTCCGGCCGGCGCCCACCGTCGGCCAGCACCGCGCGGGCATGGTCCGGCCCGTCGAGGCCCTCAACCAGTTCGAGGCATGGTGCCTGGCCGAGCACCGCCGCACGCTCCATGTGCAGCTCGCCACCGGCACCGTGTGCCTCGACTGCCGTACCGCCCTCACCGGCGGGCAGCAGGCGGGGGGCGTCCGGTGAGCACCGCGACCCTGTTCGACACCGAGGCACCGGCCGCCCCCGCGGCGGCCGGGCCCCGGCCCGCCAACCTCCCCAAGGTGATCGGCCTGGACGTCGCCATGGGCATCACCGGCATCGCCGGAGAGGGCTGGACCGACTACGTCAAGGCCAAGGGCAGCGGCCAGCACTCCCGGTTCGAGCAGCAGCTCGCCGGGATCGCCGACCACACCCGGCACGCCGCGTTCGTCGTCATCGAGGGCCCCGCGTTCTCCAAGAACAACCATGGGGCCGACGCCCTGTCCGCGATGCGGTGGATGGTCCGCCACGACCTGTGGAAGCGGCGTATCCCCTACGTCGTCGTCAACCCCGACCACCGGATCATCTACGCCGTCGGCACCGCCGCCCCGAAGGACCCGGACACCGGGCAGCGGCTGAAGGGCGAACCGCTGAAGGCGGTCGTACGGCAGGCCGTCGCCGACACGTACGGCATCGTCACGGAGGGCCCGGCGAAGTACGACGAGGCCGACGCCTACATCCTCCTCGCGATGGGCCTGCACTGGCTCGGCTGGCCCCTGGCCGTCGTACCGGACACCCACCGGCGGGCGCTGGACTCCGTGCGCTGGCCCGACCGCGCGGCGGTGATCCCCCGATGATCGAGATCACCATCCGCGTCACCAGCCAGACCGCGGCCCGCCGTCTCGCCGCCGCCCTCCGCCAGGTCGCCGCCGACGAGGAACACGCCAACCAGGCCCGCACCTACCGCGGTGCCGCCCGTCGTCTTGAGCGCCTCGTCCGCCCGCACTACATGCCGCGCGCCCGCCGGCCCCGGCACCCCGGCGTCGACGAGGAGGCCGTACGCCGGGTCGTCCTCGGCCAGCCGCCCTTCCCGGAACTCACCCGCGACGAGGCCCGCCTCGCCTGCTGGGTCCTCACCCGCCAGCACGCCAGCGCCACCGAGATCGCCGACCGCATCCACGTAACTAAGCGCACCGTGCACCGCTGGCGCGCAGACACCCCGAAGGCGGTGAACGTCTGATGAGCAACATCAACGCCACCCGCGAGCAGATCGTCAAAGCCCTCCAGCAGGGCTGGAGCGTGAACCGCATCAGCCGCGAACTCCGCGCCGACCGCGCCCGGATCCGCGCGATCCGCGACGAACTCGACCTGCCCGTCTACATTCGCCCGGCCACGGTCCGCACCCTCGAGGAGAAGTGGCGCGAGTACGCCGGACCCGCCGACGCCGACGGCCACATGGAGTGGACCGGCGAACACGGCACGACCAGCGGCACCCCGCTCCTCTCCTACAAGGACAAGCACCACAGCGCCTCCGCCGTCGCGTTCCGGATCCGCACCGGCCGCGACCCCGAGGGCTACGCCATGGCGGACTGCGGCCACAAGCACTGCATCGCCCCCGACCACGTCGAGGACGAGCCCGGCCGCCGCCGCAACCGGGAGCAGCTGCGCTACCTCCTCGGCGGCGGCCCGGTCCCGGAGCGGTGCAAGGCCGGGCACAGCATGGCCGAACACGGCCGGATCGGCGCCGACGGCCACGCGTACTGCCAGACCTGCAAGTACGGCCGCACGCTGGCGGCCCGGCAGGCGGTGGCGGCATGAACGGCCACGCCCCCGACACCCTCGACAACCGCGTCGCCTGGGCCAACAAGGCCGCCTGCCGCGGGCAGCAACTGGACCAGTTCTTCACCGACTCCAAGACCGGCATCAGCAAGGCCAAGCAGGTCTGCGCCCGCTGCCCGGTCAGCCAGGAGTGCCTCGACGAAGTCCTCCGGTCCGAGGACGGCTCCCGGTACGGCGTCTACGGCGGCCTCACCCCGGCCGAGCGCACCACCCTGATGCGCAGCCGCCAGGCCCGCCCGTGACCAGCCGCCAGGTGGTCGCCGCAGCCCTGTTCGTCGACCTCGGCGACGGCCGCGAGACCAGCCACGGCGGCTACCGATGGAAGCGGCTCCCGCGCGCCCGCTACGAGTGCCTGCGCTGCCACACCGTCGAGGTCCCCGACGGCAACGGGCCCGGCGACATCGCCCGGTTCATCAACACCATCCGCAGTTCACACACCTGCCGTCCCGCCGTCCAGGCGCAAGCGGCCTAACCCACCAGCCATCACAGGAAGGCACCAGCCACACATGACCACCCAGGACACCGAGCCGCAGGTCCAGACGGCCGAGTTCGCCGCGTTCCTCGTCGGCCACCTCAACGGCCGCATCCATACCGCGCTCAGCGAGGAACTCCACGAGCTGCTCCAGGCCGTCTCCACCCACGGCAAGAAGGGCTCCCTGGTCATCAAGGTCCTCGTCGAGCCGTCCAAGGGCCACGTCGAAGGCGACCCGTTGGCGATCTCCGTCGAGTCCGACCTCAAGGCCCCCAAGAGCACCCCGCCAGCGGCCATCTACTTCGTCGACGACGACGGCAACCCCACCCGGAACGACCCCAGGCAGATCGCCCTGGACTTCCGCACCGCCCCCGCCACCAACACCTTCAAGGACGCCTGACCACCATGACCGACAACACCCAGACCATCGTCGACACCGCCCTCGCCAGCGCCGACCCGGCCGAACTCCAGCTCGGCAAGTACTACGCCTTCGTCACCCCCGGCGGCGGCCTCCACAAGGTCGACCTCACCGGACCCGAGCACACCGGCGTGCCCCCGCGGAAGGCCGGCACCACCACCGTCCGCGACGCCGTCTCCTTCCACGCCTACTACAGCAAGCACGCCGACGACGACACCGAGGTGTACGCCGACGCCGAACGCCTCACCGTCACCGCCGTTCTCGACGCGCACACCGCCGACGGCGCCCGCTGGGCCGGCCACCGGCTCCACCTCGCCCTCCGCGAGACCGCAGCCTGGCAGCAGTGGAACCGCAACGACGGTCAACTCCTCGACCAGGAGACGTTCGCCGAGTTCCTCCAGGACCACCTGCCCGAGCTCCTGGAGCCGTCCGCCGCGGACATGCTGGAGATCGCCCAGTCCTTCCAGGCCGCGCAGAAGGTCGACTTCCAGTCCGCCACCCGGCTGAGCAGCGGCCAGCGACAGTTCCAGTACGTCGAGACCGCCACCACGAAGGCCGGGCAGAAGGGGCAGCTCACCGTCCCCGAGACGTTCACGATCGGCCTGGTCCCGTTCGAGGGCAGCGAGGGTTACAAGCTCACCGCCCGCCTCCGCTACCGGATCGGGCAGAACGGTCTCCGCCTCGGCTACAAGCTGGAGCGCCCCGACGAGATCCGCAAGACCGCGTTCGCTGACGTGGTCAAGGCGATCGGAGAGCAGATCGACACCCCGGTCATGAACGGGACGTCGGCCTGATGAGCCGGGCCCGCGGGCGGGGCAACGACGACTCCCGCTGCCCCGCCTGCGGCGCCCACACCCTCGCCCAGTGGGTCGGTCACACCGCCGCCCTCCGCGCCCGCGTGGACCTCCCGCCTCCGGGCGAGACCAGGCCGTACGACACGACGGCCGCCGACGCCGAACCGAACCGGCTCGTCTGGTGCCTGCCCCGCCAGTCCTACCGGCCGCTCCGGCTCCGCTGGACCGCCCGCGGCCACCCGCCCGACTGCCCGCACCAGCACCTGCTGGACCACCAGTGCCCGCCCGCCGAGCCCGCCACGATCTTCTGAGGAGACCGCCCCGTGGACAACGTCCGCCCCCTCCCGCACCAGACGGCGGACAATGACGGCCCCGACCAGCACGACGCCGAACGGTTCGTCCTCAGCGGCTGCATGCACCAGCCCAAGCAGATCCCCGCCGTACGCCACATCATCACCCGCAGCGACTTCGCGCTCCCCGCACACGAACTCGTCTGGGACGTCCTCAACTACCTCCACGACGAAGGCCAGCCCGTCAACCCGATCACACTGCGGATCGAGCTGGAGAAGCGCCAGGAACTCCGCCGGGCAGGCGGCATCAGCTACATCGCACAGCTCGGCGACTATGGCGGCGACCCCGAGTACTACGCCGACGAGGTCCGCCGCCGCGCCGATCTCCGGGCAGAAGCAGACCTCGGCCGGCGCATCGTCCAGCGCGCCACCGAACCCGACGCCCAGCCCGGCACGGCCGTCACCTTCATCGACGACTACCTCAAGCGTCAGAAGGAACGCGCCGCCGGCCGCTCCGGCGACCCCGCCGATGCCCTCCTCGCTGAACTCCTCGACACCAACGCACTCGACGACATGACCGCCCTGGAGCCTCTCCTCGGCGACCTCCTCCACCTGGACTCCCTCGCCCGGATCATCGGCCCGTCCGGGCACATGAAGAGCTTCGTCACCATCGACATCGCCGCGCACATCGGCACCGGCCGCCGCTGGCACGGCCAGTACGTCCGCCAGGGCACCGTCGTCTACCTCGTCGCCGAGGGCTCCCGCGGCATCCGCAAACGCGTCCGCGCCTGGGAGCAGCACTACGGCATGCGCATGGACAACGTGCTGTTCCTGCCCCGGCCCGTCCAGGCCATGAGCCCCGAGTGGGAAACCCTCATCGAGGCGATGCGCCGCCTGGCCCCGGACATGATCGTCATCGACACGCAGGCCCGCGTGTCCGTCGGCGTCGAAGAGAACTCCAACACCGAAGTCGGTGTCGTCATCGAACGGATGGAAGACCTGCGGCGCGCCACCGGCGCCTGCGTCCTCGTCATCCACCACACCGGGCACGTCGGCGAACACGGCCGCGGCGCCTCCAGCGCCAAGGGTGCCCTGCAGTCCGAGCTGCACGTGTCGAAGAAGGGCGACGACGCCCGCAACACCATCGTCACCGTCAAGGTCGGCAAGCAGAAAGACGACGAGCAGGGCGGCGACATCCAGTTCGGGCTGAAGGTCGTCACCCTCGACGGCGAGTACAAGCCCGACGGGCGGCCCGTCACCTCCGTCGTCCTGGAGTCCCTCGATCAGGTCGACCCGGCCGCCGTCGTCGGCACCGCCGAGTGGATCGCCGCGCAGCTCGATGCGGCCGGCGTCCCCTCGGGGCACGGCCGGGACCGTCTGCGCACGGAGTGCCAGCGGCTGAGGATCGCCGCCCGAACCGATCTCCTTGCTGACGTTGCCAGGATCAGGAAGACCCGGGGTCAGGCCGAGGTCAGGTCTGACCTGCAATTTTCTCAGGCTCCTCTTGTTGACACCGGATCCCGACAACCACACCAGGCGGCAAACCCGGACAACACGGGACAGGACACCCCCGGAGAACCTGACCCCACCCCTGGGTCAGATCCAGAAATCAAACCTGACCCCAAGATCAGGACAGGGTCAGGCGAAACCGCAGGTCAGACCTGTCCCGGACAGGTTGAGGACAGCTCGGGTCAGGCAGTGCCCCGACCTGTCCCACTGTCCCCCTCTCTAGAGGGGGGACAGGGGGACGGACCGCCCGCCACAGACGGCCCGCTCTGCACCGTCTGCCACACCCCCATCACCGGCTACCGAGCCGACCGCGGATACGACACCCACCTCGCCTGCGACCCCGAAACCGGCAGCCACCCCGACCGACCCGAACACCCCACCGACACCACCAACCCCGAAAGGCACAGCGCGTGACCACCGACCCCGAGACCCGCGCCCGAGCCATCACCCTGCTCCTCGGAGCCGCCGAGACCAGCGGAGAGATGAACGCCCTGCTCCGCGTCGGCCGCCGCGCCGGATTCCTCTGGACCTGCCCCACCTGCCGAACCGACAACTACGCCGACCGAGAAGCCTGCTGCGGCAAGCCACGCCCCGCAGCCAACGACACCTGAGCAGCCGCAGTCAGCCGCCTCACCGCCAACTCGGTTCCACCCGGCCCCACGCGAATTGAAGCCCCGCCGATGACCATCGCCGCCCTCCTCAACCTCCTCGACGAGATCGACCACCAGGGCGGCCCCGAAGCCGCCCGACAGTGGCGGCTCAACCTCCCCGACCTCGAAGGGACACCCGAACCCATGACCACCGCACCCGCCCCGATCCTCACGACCTCCCCGGCCCTGCCAGCCGCTGTCTCCCTACGCCCGCCGGCCGCCGACGCCGACCCGGAGAAACTGCCCGTCGGCCGGCTCCTCGCCTGGGGTGACCAGCACGACGACCAGGAGGTGCAGGCGCAGGCCGCGCGCGCCCGTGCTGCTCTCGTCGGCCTGCGCGCCCGGTACGCCTCCGACCGCGAGTTGACAGCGCTCGCGAGCGAGGAGGAGCAGCTGGCGGAGATCCGGGCCCGCAAGGACGAACTGACGCCGGCCAAGCCCCGGAAGAAGCGGCCCGGCGCCTACGTCCGCGACTACGACACCCGCACCGTGCGGGCGTGGGCGGACGCGAACGGCGTGGATTGCCCGCGGGTCGGTCAGATCCCCAAGCGGGTCCTCGAGGCGTGGCGCGCCTCGCAGCGGCAGGCCGGATGACGACACGCAACAGCCGCCCGCAGTCGAAGTGCGGGCGGCCGCCGGGCCCATCACACCACATCCACCACAGGAGCCACACCATGCCCGAACAGCCGGTCAGCCCTCGCTGCGGCAACAACCCGAACGTCCGACTCACGGCCGGCGACCGGAAGGCCGTCGCAGACTTCAAGGCGCGCCTGGCGCTCCGGGCCGCCGTCAAGCCGCACCTCGACAACGCGGCCTGGGTGGACGGCGACCCGCTGATGGAGGTCCTCGCGCTCACCCTCTGGGAGCGCTGCGCCCGTGACGACGCGTCCATGCCGCAGCGGGTGTATGACGACCCGCGGACCATCGCGGCGTTCGCTGCCGCCGTGGCTCGCGCTGACGCCGTACTGCCCGAGCCCGCCGGCCCAGCCCCGGTGCTGACCGACGCCGACCGGAAGTTCCTCACCTTCGCCCTCGACCAGGCCGCCGAGGAGATGTCGCTCGGTGACGGCTTCACCGACGAGGACCAGGCCGCCCTGCAGAAGCTGCGCCGCATCGCCGACGAGGCGCAGCCACAGCCCGCCTCCACCGCTCCGCTCGCCGCCGGCCTGCCCCTCGTCAAGGGCCAGTGCCCCGCCTGCGGACACGCCAGCCTGTTCCTCGGCCACGGCGGCTACGTCACGTGCAGCATGGCGCAGTGCCGGGAGCCTGACGCGGCGAGCACCGTCCTCGAGCGGCCCGCCGACCTCCCGGCCCTGGCCGCCGCCCTCGACACCGAGCCCCGCCGCCTCCAGCGCCGCCGCACCAAGGGCTGGCGCGCCCCCGAGCAAGCCGTCTACGTGGGACGGCCCACCCGCTTCGGCAACCCGTTCATGCTCGCCCCGGCCGCGTCCCAGCGGGGCGGCCTCCTGGACATGTGGGCTGTCGAGTACAAGGGCCGCAAGCTCGGGCGCTGGGACGACATCGCCGATGCGCGCGTGGACGCCACCGACCGCTACGCCCGGTGGATCTGCGAGCCCGAGCAGGCAGACACCCTGCTCCTCTTCCGCGCGCTCCTCCAGGGCCGCGACCTCACGTGCTGGTGCCCGTACCCCGAGCCCGGGCAGCCCGACCACTGCCACGCCGCTGTGCTGCTGCGCCTGGTCAACGAACCCGGAGCCCGCCCGTGATCATCTTCGAAGCCATCGACACCCTCATCAGCCTCGGCCGCTGGATGGTCGCCTGGCTCGTCGTCCTCGCCGTCGTCGCCACCATGTGCCTCCTCACCGCACTCGCCACCGGCGCCTACGCCGTACGCACCATCTGGCGAGTCACCAGCGGCCCGTCGTGGGCCCGCAGCAGGCGTGAGGCGCGGCGCCTGGCCCGCGCGAGCCGCGACTACGACGAGGCAGCGTGACCGGCCCGTCGTCGGCGCCCCGGGGCGAGCACACGCCCGCCCCGGGCCGCACCTGGCACACCGAACTCGTCCGCGTCGAGCAGCTGGTGGACGACGACGCACCCGACCCCCGACCGAACCGAGCCACACGGCGCGCCCTCGCGCGCGCAGCACGGAGGAACAAGTGAGCAAGCCCAAGCCCGACCTCGGTGAAGCCCTCGCGCAACACATTGCCGACCAGCCGTTCAGCGCCGTGCAGCGCGCACTACGCATCCTGGGCTGGCCGATCCGGTTCGAACTCGTCGACGTGAACCCGACGACCGAGCCCGAGCAGGGCGCACCCGTCGACTGGCAGGCCATCGCCAAGCAGCGCGAGCGCGAGCTGAAGACCGTCGGCAACGCCCGACACCGCGCCGAAGCCGCCATCATGCGCGTGCTCGGCCTCGTCAGGGGACTCGCGCACCCCACCTCCGCCGGCATCAGCGACTACGACCTCGGCCGCCACGAACTCGCCGTGAACGTCGTCGCTGCCCTCAGCGAGCTCAGCGCGGAAGCGACCGAGGGCGAGCCCTCCGCCCTACGCGAGCAGATCGCCGACGCCATCGCCCGCAACAACCTGCCCATGTGGCCCAAGGCCGCAGCCTACGAAGCCGCCGACGCCGCCCTGTCGGTCGTGCTGCCGCACAGCCGGGCGGCGGCCGCGCTCTACCGGTCCGCCGAGGACACCGTGACCCGCGTCATCGACCTCTACGAGCGGTGGAAGCAGGCAGGCGGGCCCCCGCTCGGCACGTCCATGTCCCGCTACCTCCGCTGGTGGGACGAGCACCTCGCCGAACTCCACAACGCCATCCAGCCCGCCGACCAGACCACGGAGAAGTGACCATGCCTCAGCGCCCCAACCGCCGCACCCAGAGCGCCGTGAACGCGACTGCCTCGCGCGTCGGCGAACACCTCGCCAAGAAGATCAAGGCGGTGGAGGCCGAGCGCGACCGTGCCTACCGCGAGCGCGCCCACCTCGTCGCCCTCCTGGCCGCGATGACCGACGGGGCCGTCACCGCGCCGGCGCCGGACGTCGACGAGCCCGGTTGGCAGATCGTCTACCTCCACCTCGGCGGCCACCAGGCCAGCTGGCACATCAGCCCGCGCGACGCCGACCTCTTCACCCACGTCGAACGCGTCGACGTCACCGACCCGCGCGCGCAGTGGGACGGCCACACCACCGAGGACAAGTACGCCGGGATCGCCGCGTGGACGGCCGAGCTGGCGCAGCGCTGCGGGCCTGCCTGCGCCGAGATGCACACCGAGACCGGACGCTGCGAGATCGCGAGGAACCGATGACCAACCAGCACAGCGTGGACGCCCGGCACAACTTGGTCCGCGCGCAGCACCTTGATGAGCTGGCGGAGGGGAACTGAATATGGCCACGATCTCGATCTACTCCGTCAAGCTCCAGTGCGACGGCTGCGGCAAGCAGCTCAACGACGGCGAGCACTTCGCCAGCGCCATGGATGCCCGAGGCGTCGGTTACGGCAAGGGCTGGCGATTTCCTGCCCTCTTGAGCAAGGCGACCGGGCGCCCCCTCAGCAACCGAAACTCGGACGTCTGCCCCGAGTGCCTGACTGGCTGGGAGAACAAGACGGGCACAAGGCAGTCCTACCGCGAGCGCCGCGACGGGAGCGTCCGGCCGAACTCTTGAGCACGACGAAGGGGCGCGCCCAGACCTCCCCAGATCCACGGCACGCCCCAACCGGTGCGATCACCGTACCGCCCCACCACCGACAAGGAGCAGCGATCATGAACACCGAAACGGTCCTGCAAGAGACCGACCGGGTCCGCATCCTCATCCGGTCCTGGCAACCGGGAGACGGCCTCATCTGCGCTCACGCTAAGAGGGCGCCCCGGGAGATGCCCTGCGGAAAGCCGGTGGCTGTGACGATCACCGAGGACCTGGACCCCTGCTGGAGGGCAGGCTGTGGGACCCGGGCCTGTGCACATCGGCCCAAGTCCCGTCATCGGCGGATCGTCTGCGCGAACCACATCCCGACCCTGGCCTCGCCGGGGGAAGTGACCGCTGGTGCGCGGAAGACCGCAACCGAGCGGCTCATCGTCGCCCATTGGGACGAGTGGCAGAAGTATCTCGACGAGGAAACGGCTCAGGCTGTGGCCAAGCGATTCGAATTCGCTGACCCCGAGATTCAGCGCCTCGTCATGGGCGCGGCCGAAGACTGCGACGCCTGAACACACGGCAGGGGCGCGCCCACTCCGCCAAGACCAGGCGCGCCCCCTCGGTGGCCTCACCGTACCTCGCACCACGGGAGTCACGATGACCACCACCGCCACCCACCTCCGCACCATCGCTCTCCACTGGACCGACCTCCACGAAGCCGCCGGCCAACCCGCCCAGATTGGCGCCTTCGGGCTCGGCCTCCGCGGCTACCTCGCCCACCTCGAGGACGCCGACCGCGAGGAATACCTCCGCGCACACCGGGCCTGGCGGCACAGCCAGGACCGCGACCCGCTCCAGCTCGGCGAACGCCCGATCCCCGTCCGTCTACACATCCTCGACACCATGCGCGCCGTCGAAGCCGCACTCGTCCAGTGCGCCGACGACATCGCCCACGCCGCACAGCGCACGCCAATCGCCGCCCCGACCGCCCGCCGTACAGCCACCCACCCGTACCTCACCCAGCGGGACGCGGACATCGCCGCCGCCGACCGGGCCCGCCGCGCGCAGCTGGCGCACGCCGACCTGGTGGACCCGCGCCGCTGGAAGTACACCGGCCGCCGCACCGCGCCGCACGCCGCGCTGTGGCTCCTCGCCCGCGTCGAGCGGGCACCCGGGCCGTGCCGGCGGATCACCGAAGCGGAGGAGAAGCGGATCGGCACCATCGCGGCCGGCGCCGCCGACCGAGTCGAGCGGGCCCTGGACATCGCGGCGCAGCAGCGGACGCTGGAGCAGCCGTGCGCGTGCGGCGGCCGGATCGACGTCCACGGCGGGGAAGGCCGTCAGCCGCTCGCGCACTGCACGGGGTGCGGGCGGATCTGGACCGAGCAGGGCGTAGCGGCGTAGCTTGCTGGACAGCACGAGGGCCCTGCCGGTCTTGCGGCGGCAGGGCCCTCAGCACGTGCAGCTACGGCCGCCACTCGGCGCGGTAGCCGGGCCGGGCCGCGTAGGGCAGGGCGAGCAGGCGCAGGTCGTACTTCTCGAACGCTTCCGGCCCAAGCCACTGCTTGCCTGGGTTGTGCCGCCACGGGCCGGGCGTAGCCGCCCGTGGCGATCCGCTCGTCCTCGTCGAGCTGCGCGCGCAGCCACACCACCAGGTCATCCATCCGACGCCTCCTTCTTCGCCGGCCGCTTCGTCCCCCGCAGCCCCTTCGCGATCTGCTGCGCCCGCGTCTGATGGACCCCCAGCACGTCGCCGATCTGCTGCCACGTCATCCCCGAGTCCTTCATCCGCTGGACCCGGGCCTGACGCAACTCCCGCAGGCGCGCATGGTGGTCCGGCCAGGTATCGAGTACCTGCGTGACCGCCTTGGCGCACGCCTCGTCGTCCTGCATCTGCTCCAGGCGCTCGATGGCTTCCAAGAGTCGACGCACCTCCTCGACCTGCTCGTCCACTGACGCTCCCTCCGTGCCGTGGAGCGCGACACCCCGACTCTAGACCCTAGGGTCTTGCATGAGCTAGACCCTAGGGTCTAACGTGCTGAGCCAGGGGGAGCCGCACCCGGGTTCCCTCCAAGCACAACGGCCCCGTCCCGCTGAGTTGGCGCTCCGGGACGGGGCCAGGCCCACCTCAACCATCACGAAAAGGCAGGCCCTCATGGCCAACCGTACCGACCAGCCCAACCACGAGCACAGCCCCCACACGGCCCGCGACTGCAACCTGTGCAGCAGCCTCCGCCACCCCGCGCTCGCCAAGCAGGGCCGCGCCCTCGCCAAGCACCTCGCCGCCAACCCGCTCCCGCGGCAGAACGGCGGCCAGCGATGAACCAGCAGCCCACCACGCCGTGGCCCGAAGGCGTCCTCGCCCGCTACCTCACCGTCGGCGGGGCCACCGTCGACCTCACCACCCCACACACCGAACGCCAGGTCGGGGAACACGCCACCGTCCCCATGGGGAACGGCCTAAGCGTCCAGAGGCGACCCGAGACCGTCATCGACGTGACCATCACCGCACGCTGCTCCGGCTGCCTCGACAGTCATGAAGACACCTACCTCGGCCTGTACCCGTCCGCGCTGAAGGACATCGTCGGCAGCCACTACGGCCAGGACGCCCGCGAGTGGGCCCAAGACCACGCCTCCGAATGCCGCGCCATGCCCCGCCCGGAGGCAAGCCGATGACCTACCAGGGCCCCACCTGCCAGGACTGCGGCGGCCAAGGCGGCTTTCCCGAGACGACCCTCAACCCCGACGGCAGCCAGATCACCGTGTGGCGCAGCTGCACCGGCTGTAGCGGACGGGGGCACGCCTGATGCGTCACCCCGGCATCTACAGCCCGCAGCTCGCCGACTTCGAGACGGCCGTCTACAGCCACCCGATCCTCAACGGCATCGACGAGACGGTCCGCTACGCCATGGAGTACAGCACCGACGGCGGCCGGACCTGGCGGCCCGACCCGCAGGCGTCCACCGTCTGCGGCGGGCACGTCCAGTCCGAGATCGCGTCCGCGCTCCGGTCGGCTGGCGACTCCTCCGGCGACGGCGTCATCTCGCAGGACGGCGACACGATCACGGTCCGGCACGGCAGCGAGTGGACCCGCTGGTTCCCGCCGCGAGGGGGGCACGCCTGATGGGCTGGTTCAGCTCCGGACGCGACCGCCACCTCGCCGCGTCGAAGTACGCCGGGCGTGAGAGCGCCTCCGACCAGGCGGCACGGCAACGCCGCGCGAGCCACCGGCGCAGCGGCGCCCGAGACGCCGCCCGCGCCGGCCAGGCATGGGAGGACCGCGACCGCGCCCAAGACCGCAAGGGCCGCTGGTACCGGCCCGCCAGATAACCCACCGACCGCCGGCCCCGCGCGTATTCCAATCCCCCCGTCCGCGCGGGGCCGGCCCACGCTCCCGGAGGAGCACAGTGAAGAACCCCACCAGCGCGCTCGCCGCCGGGGCCGCCGCCGTCACCATCGCGCTCACCGCCGCCGCGTTCTGGCTCTCCTACGAACACCTCCACGACATCGCCGGAGGCAACGGCCTCGACGGCGCCCGCGCCTGGGCGTGGCCCGCAACCGTCGACCTGTTCATCGTTGCCGGGGAACTCCTCGTGCTCCGCGCATCCCTTCGCGGTGCGGTCGACTGGTGGGCGTACGCACTCGCCGCAATCGGGTCGCTCGGCTCGATCGCACTCAACGTGTTCGGCGTCGGCGACGGGGCGCAGCCGATGGAGTACGTCGTAGCTGCAGTGCCGCCGTCGGCTGCACTCGTCGCATTCGGTGCACTCATGCGGCAGGTTCACGACGCACTCCACCGCATCCAAGCCCCTGCCGCGCCCGCGCAACCGGATGCATCCGCCGACTTCGAGCGTGCAGCCGAGCAGGCCGTCGAGGTCGCCGACCCGGACGCACCGAGTGCGCTCGTCCTCGACTTCCAACCGCACCCGCAACTGCATCCCGCCGTGTGCGCACCCGCACTCGCCGCAGGCCACACCCCGGATGCGCCCGCAGCGCATCCGCAGCCCGCAACCGCCGCACCCGCGCCCGTAGTCCGGGAACTACCCGGCCCGGATGCGGATGCAGCCCTCCTCGCGGCCGCACTCAAGGTCAACGAATCCGCACTCGACGAGACCGGGCAGCGCGCATCCCTCAGGCGGCTGCAGTCCGAACTGCGCATCGGGCAGAAGCGGGCGCAGCGCATCCAGGCACAACTCCCCGACATGCCCGCATCCGCCGCGCAGGAGGCGTGATGGGTGCGCAGCCGCAGCCGAGCGGCGACGAGCTGCGCATCCGCCACTACCTACGAGCCGGCCGCATCCGCCCCTTCGGCCACCAGGAGCCCACCGTGTCCCTCCCCGAACCCCAGCCGCGCCCTGTCACCCCGACCCGGATCATCCCCGCGGGCGCGCCCCAGCCCGCGCGCGCACCCGCGCCCGGCGAACTGCCGCCCTGGCGCACCCCACCGCCGCCGGCTCCGCCGCCGGTTGCCCCGGCCCCGGTCCTGCGCGATCCGGGCCCGATGGTCGTCCGCCACGTCCACGAGATCCTCCTGACCAGCCCGGACCCCGAACCGGAGCCCGGCCCGCGCTGGTGGCAGCAGGCATGGGACCGGCTGGTCACGTGGCGGATGCTCGCCGCGATCCTCGCCGCCCTTACCCCGTGGGCCGGCGGCCGCAGCCCCGTCGGCATCTGGGCGCACACCCTGCACCAGGCCCGCACCGAGGCTGGCGTCCTCGCCGCCTACGTCATGGCCGGGGTGGCCATCACCGCCGCCTGGGCAATCGACCACCACAGCAGCCCGCCCGGCCAGCCCAGCCGCGCGCTGCCCCGCTTCCTCCTCGTCACCGCCCTGCTCGGCGCCCTCGGAGTCCTCTCCTGGGCCGATCCGATCCTCGCCCTCACCGGAGTTCACCCCTCATGACCGGCACCACCACGGCCACCCTCGGTGGTCTCCTCGCCGCCCTCGTCGTCCTCGTCGCCAACCTGCACCCCTGGTGGAGGGGTAGCCGCGAGATGAAGATGCTCGCCGCGTTCGGCAAGGGCTTCACCGGCGCAGCACTCGCCGCAGCCTGCCCCGGCGGGATCCTCGGCTGGACCCACACCCACACCGGCGGCATCGCCAACGGAGCAGGCGGCAGCATCGGCAAAGGCACCACCGGCATCACGTCCAGCGGCACCCTGACCAGCGGACGCCTCACCGGGCTCGGCATCTCCGGCGCCATCATCGTCGTCCTGGGCGTGCTCCTCGTCGTCCTCGCCTACAAGGCGGCCGGCAAGGCGGACAAGCGCCGCATCGTCGGCGGCGCGTTCGTCGGCAGCGTGTTCCTGCTGACCGCCGGGGTGGCCGGTGTCCTGTCCTGGCTGCCGGGCGCGCTGAACGGGGCCGGGGACGCGGTGGTCGGCGCGTTCCAGGGGGCGGGTGTCCTGTGAGCCGCCTCGCCCGTCCCGCCGCACGGCTCGCCACCGGTTCTCGGGTGGCCGGCCGTCGCCTCGCCGCACGCCTCACGGCCTGGGTCGCGCGGGGACGGCGCGCCGACTTGGCCGGGTGGCGGGCCGCCCTCGGCTGCTGGCTGCGCGTCGCCGCCCTCTGCCTCGGCCTGTACCTGCTGTGGCGTCTCGTCCGCGCGATCCCCGACCTGATGTGGCTGCTGTCCGCGGCTTGGCTCGCCATCGCCTGGCGGGCCGGGAAGACCACCGCGGCCGAGACCCCCGCCGAGGCGCCCGACGGCCCCGACGTCGAGGCCGTCCGAACGCTGCTCCTGGAGGCCATGGGGGACGCCGACGCGGTGCACCTCAAGACGGTCCTCGCCCACCTCCAGGAGCAGGGCCACGGGAAGGGCTGGACGGTGGGCGACCTGCGGGCCCGTCTGGAGGCCCTCGGTATCCCCGTCCATCTGAAGGTCAAGGCCCCCGGCAGTAAGAGCCCCACGCGGGGTGTCCGGCGCTCCGATCTCGGTCCTTCCCCGGTCGTCGCCGAGGAGACGTCTACCGCGCCGTCTACCGCCGCCTGACCTGCACGTCTACTGGCGTATCTACCGCGGTCTACCGCCCGTCTACGGGCTCATCTACCCCTGAGTGGCCGCTCGTCTGACGGCGAGTCCGGCCGCCCAGGCCGTCAACCCGATCACCGAATAGTCACGATCGGGTGACTTTCACCGGTCCAACACAACCACACAGCACGATTACCAGTCGCACACATGCAACACACAACGATCCTCGGGGACACACATGAGCCAGCAATACCCGCCGCAGCAGCCCAACCAGCCGTACCAGCAGCAGCCGCAGCAGCCGGGATGGGGAGCCCCGCAGCAGGGATGGGGCGCGCCGCCCCAGCCCCCGAAGAAGAACCCCATCGGAAAGATCCTCGGCTTCGGATGCCTCGGCATCATCGGGCTCTTCGTCGTGATCGGCATCATCAGCGCGGCCGTCGGCGGCGGCAGCTCGAAGAAGTCGGACAGCTCCAGCGGCGTCAAGCCCGCCGCCACCGCCTCCAAGGACGGCAAGGCGTCCACCGCCGACAAGCCCAAGGGCGCAGCCGACGACGACAAGAAGGCCGACAGCAAGCCCGCCACGCCAAAGAAAAAGGTCGTCACCTTCAAGGTCTGGGGCACCGCCCCCGCCGGCGCGCTCGGCCCGCTCGACATTACCTACGGCTCCGACTCCGACAACCGCAAGGGCAAGTTCGTCAACGGCAAGTTCGAGGCCACCCTGCCGCTCAACAAGGACGCCATGTACTACAGCCTGACCGCGCAGCTGCAGGGCTCCGGAGACATCAACTGCTCGGTCACCATCAACGGCAAGACGAAGAGGGGCCACGCGTCCGGCGGCTACAACATCTGCGACGCGCAGTTGAGCTCTGGCCTGCTCGGCGGCTGGGACTAACGCCCACGCGCTGCCCGGTCCGACCGGTTCCCGGGCACATCCCAGCCGCGGAGCCTCACGCCACCTACAGCCGCGCATCATGCCTGCACCAGCCACGAGGGGGGATCATGAGCAACACCACGCCACCACCTCCAACAAGCTTCCCGCCCCCACCCCCACCAGGGCCGGCACCGAAGAAGTCCCACACCAACCTGGTCATCCTCGGGGCTGCCGCCGCAGTCATCGCCGCCGTCGTGGCCACCGGCATCGTGGTCGTGAATACCAGAAGCGATGACGGCAGGCCGGCCGCAAGCGCTGCGGCAACGCCCACCCACGAGGATGCTGCCGCGACAGCCGCTACGGAGACGGATCCTGCGTCGACATACAGCGAGGTCGACGCCAGCAGCTTTACGATCAAGCTGAAGACTACGAAGCGCCAGTGCTTCGGGTCGGCGGGCTGCAACATGACGGTCGAGCCGGACCTAACCTTCCTGGGCGACAGCGAGAGCATCGACCCGGATGCGGTGTACGAGATCACCTACGAGATCCACGGCGACGAGTCCGGCCCCGTTGTCGAGACGGCCGAGCTGACGGACCAGACGAGTCTGAACTACACGCCGTCCGTGATCAGTACCGCTTCGTCAGGCACGAAGGTGTCCGTGGAAATCACCGACGTCTCCTCCCAGGGGGAGTGAGACGTCGCAGAACCGATCACTGCGGCCCCGCTCCGGGTCCCGTCCGGGCGGGGCCGTTGTGCACTCAGTTGAAAAACTGTCGATCATGCCTCACCATGGGCCGCAGATCTGGCATGCCCGGAAACGGACACCACCCGACACGGCATCATGACCCCTCAGACACCACCGTCCTAGGGGGGACATGAACACCAGACACACCGCAGCCGGCCTCTGCACCGCGGCGCTCCTCGCTCTCACCGCCTGCTCCACCAGCAGCAACTCCACCCAGCCGGACAAGTCGCCCGCCAGCCACACCGCGAGCACGCCCGCCGGGCTCACCGCGAAGCAGGCCGCCGCCAAGCTCGCCGACGCAACCGGCGTCACCACCCTCGGCAACCCGACCGACAACACTGGTGGATGCAGCAACGCCACTGGCAAGGACGCCACATACAACTGCGTCCAGCTCATCACCACCGACACCGTGTCGATCTACGAATTCAAGACCGCGCCCGTCGCCAAGCACTGGGTCGACTCGATGAAGAAGGTCGGCAACGACTGGCGGCAGGTCGGCAGGTTTGCCCTCGCCTGGACCGCCCGGGACCAGACCTTCACCTCGGACGAGCGGCGTGCGCAGCTGGTGGCGGCGCTGAAGAAGGCCACCGCGAACGAGTCCTGACCCGCACCCCACCGACTGGCCCGGCCGCATCGCTCACGGCCGGGCCTTCGCACGCCCGGGAGGAGGCAGCATGCCCAACCCGCCCACCCACCACGGCGGCCTCCACGGCAACCAGCGAGCCGTCGACGAGGACGACTACCGACAGGTGGCCGCCCTCCACGGCCAGGGCCTCGGCCGCAACGAGATCGCCCGCCGCATCGGCCGTGGGCAGCGCACCGTCTCCGTCATCGCCGCCGAACTCGGCCTCACCTTCGACGTCACCCTGACCGAAGAGGCCACCCGGCACCGCGTCGCCCAACTCGCCGCCCTCCGCGCAGACACCGCGCTCGACCTCCACCTCGACGCGCTGAAGCTCACCCAGTCCATGTGGGAGCCCGCCACCATCTACAACTTCGGCGGCAAGGACAACTCCTACAACTCCGAGCACGTCGACGAGCCGCCCGCCATCGACAAGAAGAACCTGATGGCCGCCGCGGGCATCGCCCTCGAGAAAAGTCTCAAGCTCGTCCCGCCGGCCGACGACTCCGGCGCCGACGACGCCCGCTCGATGCTCGGTCAGCTCATGGTCGGGCTGAAGGCCGCGTACGACCAGGCGGCAGGCGCGGCAGGCGAGGAGACCGCCGGCGAGGAGGCGGAAGGTGAGTCTCCTTGACGCGCTGCCCCTGTCCCGTAAGCAGATCGTCTCGGTCGTCGAAGCCACCGCGCGGATCAACGCGTGGGAGGGCTCGGTCCGTTCCGGGAAGACGATCGCGTCGCTGATCTGCTGGCTCGCCTTCGTAGCGAACGCTCCGGCGGGCGGCGAGCTGGTGATGGTGGGCCGCACCCGGGACTCGCTGTACCGCAACGTCATCCAGCCGCTGACCAACCCGGAGATCTTCGGACCGCTCGCGAAGCAGGTCAAGTACAACCCGGGCGCGCCGATCGCCTACATCATGGGCCGCATCGTCCACGTCCTCGGCGCCAACGACGCGAAGGCCGAGCCGAAGGTCCGCGGCATGACCTGCTCAGGCGCGTACGTCGATGAGGCGACGACGCTGCCGAAGACGTTCTTCGACCAGCTCCTAGCCCGCTGCTCGGTCAAGGGCGCACGGCTGTTCACGACGACCAACCCGGACAACCCCGCGCACTGGTTCCGCAAGGAGTACCTGAAGCGGCCGGCCGAGACTGGGCTCCGCTCGTGGCACTTCACCCTCGACGACAACCCGTACCTCGACCCGGAGTACGTGGCGTTCCTGAAGACCACCTACACCGGGCTGTTCTACCGGCGGAACATCCTCGGACACTGGGTGCAGGCCGAAGGCGCGATCTACGAGGCGTTCGACCCGGAGCGGCACGTCACCACCGACCTGCCGCGCATCGACCGCTGGCTGTGCGACGCGATCGACTACGGCACCACCAACCCGTACGCCGACCTGCTGATCGGCCTGGGCGCCGATCGCCGACTGTACGTCGTCTCGGAGTACCGGTGGGACTCGCGGGCCGAGCGCCGGAAGATGACCGACGCCGAGTACAGCGCGGCGCGGCGCCGCTGGCTCGCCGCCGTGCCGCAGCCGACGACGAACGTGATCGGCGTGCGCCCGGAGTGGACGATCGTCGACCCGTCGGCGGCGTCGTACATCGAGCAGCTGCACCGCGACGGCGTGTCCGGGGTGACCGCAGCGGACAACGCGGTCGTCGACGGCATCCGCACGGTGTCCTCACTGTTCGCGGGTGACCGGCTGCGTATCCACCCGTCGGCGGCCGGGCTGATCGAGGAGATCCCGGGCTACTCCTGGGACGACGACGCGGCGGAGAAGGGCGACGACAAGCCGATCAAGCAGGACGACCACAGCTGTGACGCACTCCGCTATGGGGTGCGGACGACGGAGTCCCTGTGGCGGCCGCACATCCCGATGCTGCTGGAGGTGGCTGCCTGATGGCTGATGCCCCGACGCCGACCACGCCGATCATGGCGATCGAGAACGCGGCCCGGCTGCTGCACGCGGCCGAGCTGGAGACGAACCTGGCGCTGATGGAGCGGCTGGACGAGCTGGCCACGTCGTGGCTGAGCCTGGCGCACCTGCTGTTGGAACGGGAGGGCGTCTGATGCGCGCCGAGATCACGCTGCCCGTCCATCTCCGGGTCGGCGACTACGACGGCTGCTTCGGTGATCTCACCGTCGGCCTCGAGGACGGCGTCGTGCCACTGCCTGGTCTGCGTACGCAGCTGGCCGGCTTCCTTCGCGCCGCCGCCGAGGCCATCGAGAACCCGAGCCAGGACGACGAGGAGGTGCCCGGTGCCGCTGCCGACGGATGACACCTCCTGGCCGCCCGCATTCCTCAGCCCCGCCCTCGACGCCATGCACACCTGGGACACCTGGTGGTCCGGCGACCCCGACCGGCTCGAGCAGCTGTACGGCGGCAGCACCGGCGGCGGCCCAGACCCGAAGCGGCTGCAGTACGCGGGCGGCGTGGTAGGCCGCCTGGCGCGCTGGTGGTGGGGCACGCCGACCGCTCCCGGTGAGCGGCGCACGAAGCTGCACGTACCGATCGCCGGTGACCTGTGCGGCGGCAGCGCGGACCTGCTGTTCTCCGAGCCGCCGAAACTCTTCGTCGACGACACCACCACGCAGGCCCGCCTGGACACGCTCACCGATGACGGGATGCTCGCCACCCTGCAGACCGCCGCCGAAGTCGGCGCCGCGCTCGGCGGTGTGTACCTGCGGCCCGTCTACGACACCGACATCGCCGACCGGCCATGGCTCGACGCAGTCCACGCCGACCGCGGCATCCCCGAGTTCCGGTGGGGGCGCCTGTCCGCCGTCACGTTCTGGCGGGTGGTCGCCGAGCAGGACGGCCAGGTGTGGCGGCATCTCGAACGGCACGAGCCCGGGGTGATCCTGCACGGCCTGTACCAGGGCACGAAGGACAAGCTCGGCCGGTCGGTGCCGCTGGAGGATCAGCCGGCCACGGCAGGGTTCGCGCAGCTGGTCAACGCCGACGGGGCGATCCCGACCGGCTATGACGGCCTGGACGTCGTGTACATCCCCAACCAGGCGTCGCGCCGGTGGCGGTGCAAGCCGAGGTTGCAGGAGTTCGGGCGGTCCGATCTCGACGGTATCGAGCCGATGATGGACGCCCTCGACGAGACGTATTCCAGCTGGATGCGGGACCTGCGACTCGGCAAGGGCCGCATCGTGGTCCCGGACTCCTACCTCCAGTCGAACGGCGTCGGCAGGGGAGCCACCTGGAATCCGGACCAGGAAGCTTTCGCGGGGGTCAACGTCCTCAACAACATGCAGCTCACAGTCGCTCAGTTCGAGGTCCGGGTGGCCGAGCATCAGCAGACCGCCGAGGACCTGGTCAACCAGATCCTCCGGAGCGCCGGCTACTCAGGGCAGACGTTCGGGCTGGGCGGCGATGCTGCGGCGACCGCAACGGAGGTGGTCGCGCGGGAGCGGCGCAGCATGACGACCCGCGGCCGGAAGATCCTGCGGTGGCGGCCGGCCCTCGCGCAGGTCATCGAGGCGCTCCTCACGGTCGACCAGCAGGTGTTCGGCGGGGGTATCACCCCGGAGCGGCCGACAGTCGAGTTTGAGGACTCGGTGCAGGAGGATCCGCTGTCGCTGGCGAACACGGTCAACGTGCTGTCGCAGGCCACCGCCGCGTCGGTGGACACGAAGGTCCGCTGGGTGCATCCCGAGTGGGACGACAACCAAGTGGCCGCCGAGGTCGACCGGATCATGCGGGAGAACGGGATGGCGGTCCCGGACCCGATGCAGACCGGTGAACTCCCGTGACCGCGCTTGGGGTTCTGCTCGCGCACCTCGCTGGGGACTACCTCATCCAGTCCGACTGGATGGCGAACGAGAAGACGAAGCGCTGGTGGCCAGCATGGGCGCACGCTGTGACGTATGGCCTGCCGTACCTGCTGGTCACGCGGTCGCCGATTGCGCTCACCGTCATCGTGGTCACGCACGCCGTGATTGACCGCTACCGGCTGGCGCGGCATCTCGTGTGGGCGAAGAATCTCGTGGCCCCGAGGGCGTATCGGCACCCGTGGTCGGAGTGTTCGGCCACTGGCTACCACCGGGACCGGCCGCCGTGGATGGCGGTGTGGCTGATGATCATCGCGGACAACACGGTGCACCTCGCGATCAACGCGGCTGCGGTGGTGTGGCTCGGGAGGTGAGCCTGTGCCCGTCTCTCCGGCCCTGTCCGAAGATCTCGCCGCCGCTGTCGCCGACCTGTACGAGGCAGCCGAGGGAACCCTGATCGAGACCATCCGCAAGGCCCTCGATCAGGGCTGGGACAGCCCCCTGTGGGCACAGCTGCGCCTCGCCCAGCTCGGCCAGCTCCAGACCGCGATCAACGAGATCATCACCGCGTTGCAGGCCGACGCCACCGGCGCGATCCACCAGGCAGTAGCCGAGGCGTACGACCGCGGCTCGCAGGCGGCCGTCGCCGAACTAGGGGCGCTGTCCCCGGCCGTGCACGCGATCCCGTCCGGGGCGCAGGCCATCGACCGGCTCGCCCGCGCAGTCGTCGACGACACCGGGCCCGTCTACCTGCGGATGCTCCGCACGAGCACGGACGCGTACCGCACGGTGATCGCCCGCGCCTCCGCTCCCGCTGTCCTGGGCGAGCAGACCCGCAGGCAGGCCGCCCAGTCGGCCCTGAACCAGTTCGCGGACCGTGGTGTGACCGGGTTCGTCGACAACGCAGGCCGCTCCTGGGAGCTGCGCTCCTACGTCGAGATGGCGATGCGGTCGGCGACCGCCCGCGCGGCACTCGATGCGCACTCCGACCGGCTCGGCGCCGCCGACATCGAGCTGGTGATCGTGTCGCAGGCCCCCGAGGAGTGCCCGCTGTGCCGTCCGTGGGAGCGGAAGATCCTCGCCCGCACTGGCGCGCCCGGGAAGCGTGAAGTGCAGGTGGAGCACGCCACTGAGGACGACGAGATGGTCACAGTGGAGGTGGCCGGGTCGCTGCCGGAGGCCCGCGCGGCGGGGCTGATGCATCCGAACTGCCGGCACACCGTGTCCGCGTACGTGCCGGGGGTGTCCCGGATTCCGGAGGAGCAGCCGTCCCGGGTGACGTACGAGGACACGCAGAAGCAGCGGTACCTCGAGCGGCAGACCCGGAAGTGGAAGCGGCGTGCGGCGGCCGCTGTCGACGACCAGGAGCGGAAGAGGGCGAACGCGAACGTGCGCGCCTACCAGAAGAGGATCCGCGAGCTGGTCGCCGACACTGGTCTGCCCCGCAAGTCCCACCGCGAGCAGACGGCTGCAGCGCGTTAGCTGCGGGTGTGCTTGCCGGGTTCCACGATTTCGTCAAGCACCGCGCGTATGGCGTTGTAGGTGTTGGCCCAGAAATTCGAGGCAAGGGCCCCGTGCTCACCCGAAGCGCCATCAGGGCCAAGGCCCCGGTCGGCCAGACCAGCGAAGTGGGTCTCCTCGCTCCGAGCCCAATCCCGAGCAGCGGTAATTCGGCGGAGCAATTCATCGGCGTCAGTCATATGACGAACCTGCAGCTCTCCAGACTTCCAGCCGCCGGGTGCGGCCGGATTAGCAACACACAGCCCCGCCAGGCGCGGGGCTTTTCCATCACGCGCACCGGGAGTGCACGACATGCAGAAGCGAACTCTCCCTCGGCTGGCTGGTTCCGGCTGGGCACACCCCTACCGCACGGGCCCTTTCGACCCGTACCTGTACGCCGACGGCGGGGACGGAGGCGACTCCGGATCCGGCAGCGACGACAGCGAGGATGACGGCGGCACGGACGACGCGGGTGACGACGACTCCGGCGGGACCGGGGACGACGACACCGGCAGCGACGGCGACGGCGCGGGCAGGGACGACAAGCCCACGCCGAGGCCGCCCGCGAAGAAGCCCGCCGGCGAGGACCCGGCCGCGACGATCGCCCGGCTCCAGAAGGAGCTGAAGCAGGCGAACGCCGACGCGGGCAAGGCGAGGACGAACGCGAAGAAGGCCGCGGCCGATGAGGCCCGCACGGAGATCGTGCAGGAACTCGGCAAGGCGATCGGCCTGATCAAGGACGACAAGGACGCCCCGCCGGACCCGGCCGCGCTGACCGCGCAGATCGAGAAAGCCACGGCCGCTCACCGGGAGACGGCGGTGGAGCTGGCGGTGTACCGGGGCGCGCCGAAGCACGGCGCCGACCCGGACGCGCTCACCGACAGCCGGGCGTTCCTGAAGTCCATCGCCGACCTCGACCCGGCCGACGAGGAGTTCACGAAGAAGGTCAACACCGCGATCAAGCAGGCGGTGGCCGACAACCCGAAGTTGAAGGCCGCGGGCCAGGCGCCCGCGCGCAACAGCAGCGACTTCTCCGGCAGCTCGGAGAAGCGCACCAAGCCCACAGGCATCGAGGCGCAGCGCGAGGCACGCCGCAAGGCGCGCAGCTGAGCCTCCACCCACGTTAGGAGGCCCCCGTGGCCAACTCGTTCCTCTCCCCCGACCTGATCGCCACGAGGGCGCTCGCCACGCTGTACGACACCACCGTCATGGCACAGCTCGTGCACCGCGACTACGACGCGGATTTCCGCGGCCGGCAGGGCGACACCGTGACCGTGCGCAAGCCGGCGACGTTCACCGCGGCCGAGTTCAACCGCGGTACGGGCATCGTGTCGCAGAACGCCGTCGAGGGCAGCGTCGATGTGACGCTGAACCACTTCGCTGACGTCTCCTTCACCGTGACGACGGAGCAGCTGAACCTCGAGATCGAGGACTTCGGCACCCAGCTCCTCGACCCGGCGATGGAGGCGATCTCTCAGAAGATCGACACCGATCTGCTGGCACTGCGGGACGACATCGTCCAGACCGTCGGCACCACCACGGGCCGCACCCCGGCCGACCCCGAGATCCTCATCGACGCGGGCACCAAGCTGAACCAGGCGAAGGTGCCGACGACGGAGCGGCGCGCGGTGATCGGCCCGGTCGCGAACGGCAACTGGCTGGACTCCGACGTCCTCAAGCTCGTCAACGAGTCCGGCAGCACGGACGCGCTGCGCGAGGCATACCTCGGCCGCCGGCTGTTCGGGTTCGACCCGTACTGGACGCAGCACGTGTCCGAGCCGGAGCAGGGTGTGGCGTTCCACCGGACGGCGTTCGCCCTGGTGATGCGTCCGCTGGAGCTGCCGCCGGGCGCCCAGGACGCCGTGATCATGGACTACAAGGGGTTCAGCCTCCGCGTGGTCTACGACTACGACATCAAGTACAAGCAGACCGTCGTCTCGGTCGACTGCCTGTACGGCACGAAGACCCTCGACGCGAACCGGGCCGTCCTCCTCGAGGCCGCCGGTTCCTGAGCCTCCCTTCCGGGAGTGGGTGGCGGTGAAAGGGGGGCGTCAATGCGCTGTGTCGTGCTCGGCGCCCCCCGGCCGCTGCACCTGAACCGGTGGAAGGACTGCCTCACCGAAGGCGGGCAGGAACTCGGCTGGGACATGCTGCACCTGCCCGCCCGGGACATCCCCGCCGCCGAGGTCATCAGCGCCTGCCGGGGCGCCGACATGCTGATCTGGGCCCGCACCCACGGCCACAACCCCACCGGGAACATCCCCGGCATGCTGTGCGCCATCGAGGACGCGGGCACTGCCACGGTCGCCCTGCACCTCGACCTGTACTGGGGCATCCGCAAGCGTGAGCAGCAGATCGGCATGGACCCGTGGTGGTCCTGCCAGTGGGTGTTCACCGCCGACGGCGGCCACCAGGCGGAGTTCGCAGCCCGCGGCGTCAACCACCGCTGGTTGCCGCCGCCGCTGGGCCGCCGCTGGCTCGGCCGCTCGGCCCCGGACCGGCGTCGCTTCCCCGGCCGGGCGGTGTTCGTGGGCGGTTACTCGCCGGGCATCCACGGCCAGCATCGTGCGCAGCTGCTCACCTGGGCGCGCCGCCGGTATGCGTACGGCTTCCAGCAGTACGGCCGCAACCGTCCGGTGTGGGGGAAGGATCTCGGCGCCCTGTACGCCTCCGCTGAGGTGGTCCTCGGGGACTCGGCGCCGGCCGCCCGCTACTGGTCGGACCGGATGGTGTGCACGATGGGCCGGGGCGGGCTCCTCGCGCACCCGCGCACGGAGGGCATGACCGAACTCGGGTTCACCGACGAGGTGATGCTGACCTATGAGCGGGGCGACTTCGCTGGTCTCGGTGAGCGCATCGACGCGCTGACCGCGGCCGAGCGGCGGACTATGACCGACTCGGCGATCACGCTGATCGGGGAGCGGCACCTGTGGGAGCACCGGCTCCGGGACATCCAGCAGGAGGTGTTCGGGTGCGGGTGATCATCGCGTGTGCGGGCTCCCAGGAAAAATGGGGCGGCCACCTCGGAGTGCCCTCCCATCTGGTGCCGCTGCGCGCGCATCACGGCGTGCCGCTGCTGTACCGCACCGTCGGCCAGGCCCGCGAGCTCACCGACGACGTGCACCTGACCTGCCCGGCCGGCGACCCCCGGTACAAGCTGCCCGGCGTGACTGTGCACGAGCAGGACGGCAGCGCACCGTCGGAGTACGCGGCCACCCGCGACCTGTGGAACACCCGCGGGCGGACGGTGCTGCTCCTCGGCGACGTGTACTTCACCGACCAGGCCATGGACACGATCGGCTCGTTCCGCCCGCAGACCTACCGCGTGTTCGGCCGCGCCTACGGATCCCGGATCACCGGCACCCCGTACGGGGAGATCTTCGCCGCGTCCTGGTGGCCTACCCAGCACGCCCGCATGGACAAGCGGCTGGCGCACATCCACGAGCTGCGGGCGCTGGGGATCGTGACCCGGCCGCCCGGCTGGATGCTGCTGCGGTCCTGGCAGAACACCCGCCTCAACCAGCACATCGTGACCGCCGATTGGTTCACCCCGATCAACGACCTCACTGACGACTTCGACACGCCGCGCGACTTCGAGCGGCACCCAGCAACCCGGGAGGCGCCCACGTGGCCAACGTCATGAGGGCGCTGCCCGCCCTCCTCGCCAGGCTCGGCTGGACCCCGCAGCATCTCGTCCACGTCGGAGCCCACGAGGGTCAGGAGATGCCGTTCTACCGGGAGGCCGGCATCCCGCGGGTCACGCTCGTGGAGCCCATCCCGGCGCTGGCCGCGCGCCTGCACCACGAGCACCCGCAGGCAGTCGTCCACGAGTGCGCGTGCGCGAGCACGCCCGGACGGGCGCGCCTGCACGTGATGGCCCGCACGAACCTGTCCACCCTCGCCGCCCCGCAGCGCGGTGACCGCCTGGCCGACACGATCGACGTGGAGGTCCGCCGCCTCGACGACCTCGCCCCCGACGCAGACGCCGCAGTCATCGACGCCCAAGGACGGGAACTGGACGTGCTGGCGGCGGCGCCCTGGCCGTCGCTGCGGATGGTGATCGTGGAGACGTGCACGGTCGACGACGCGACGATGGCCGCACCGTACGGCGAGACGTCCGCAGTGATGGCCGAGCGAGGCTTCTTCGAGATCGACCGCTGGGTCCGTGACTACGACTGGCTGAACCGCTGGGCGCGAGGGCCCGGGCAGGCTGCGCGCGGCGGAGAGGTCCGCGACGTCGTCTTCTACAAGCAGTCGTCGTGAGCGTCGCCGTCCTGGTGCCGTGGCGGCCGGACGGCGGGCCCCGGCAGGCAGTGTGGGCGTGGATGCGCTCGCAGTGGGCGGCCGCGCATCCGGGCTGGGAGATCGTCACCGGCGCCTGCCGCGAGGGCCCGTGGTCGAAGGGCGCCGCGGTCGCCGACGCGCTCGAGCAGAGCAGCGCGGACGTCCTGGTCGTCGCCGACGCCGACGTGTGGTGCATCGGCACCCCGTTCGCCGTCAACGCCGTGGCCTCCGGGCGGGCCCGGTGGGCGATGCCGCACCAGCTCGTCCACCGCCTCACCGAAGACGCCACCGACGCTGTTCTCCGGGGCGCGCCCATGCCCGGCCAGCCCACCGTCGAGACCCATCCGGGGATGCCCGGCGGCGGCATCGTCGTCCTGGCCCGCGACGTCCTCGAGGGCGTGCCCATGGACCCGAAGTTCACCGGCTGGGGGCAGGAAGACCAGGCGTGGGCGCTGGCCCTGACCACGCTCGCCGGCCCGATGTGGCGCGGCCACGCGGACCTGTTCCACCTGTGGCATCCGCCAGCCCCGCGCCGCACCCGATCGGTCGGCTCTCGCGAGTCGCTGGCCCGTTACCGCCGATACCAGCAGGCCTCCGGCCAGGCCGCCCAGATGTGGGCGCTGGTCGCCGAGTTCTGCCCGACCCCCTTGAGAGGCTCCCCGATGGCCTACCGCTACCGCAACGACAACACCGGCGACGAGGTGGAGTACGCCCACCCGAACGCCCGGCTGGAGATGCTGCCGAACTGGCAGCGGATCCCCGCGACGGAACCGGAGCCCGAGACGCCTCAGGCGCCGCCGGAGCCGGGCGTACGGCCGGCGCAGCAGGACCCGAAGGCCGCCTGGCTGGAGTACGCCACCAGCCTCGCCAAGGACCCCGACGAGGCTGCGGAGATCGCCACCCTCACCAAGGCCGAGCTGATCGACCGCTACGGCAAGGAGTAACCCGTGAGCAGGGTCTACGCCACCGTCGAACAGCTCGCCGACTACCTCGACACCGCCGCCCCGGCGAACGCGACGAAGCTCCTCCGTGACGCATCCTCGGCGCTCGACGATGCTCTGCTCACTGCGATCTACGACACCGACGACGCGGGCATGCCCACGGACACGGACGTGATCGAGGCGTTCACCGAGGCGGTGTGCGCGATCGTCGAGTGGTGGCAGGAGACCGGCGACCCAGTCGGCGCTGACGGCGGCTGGCAGTCCGTGTCGGCCGGGCCGGTGAGTCTGTCCCGCGGCTCGGACACCACGACGGCGCAACCGGTGGCGGGCGGATACCTGCCGCCTCGCGCGGCCGCCGCGCTGCGCCGGATGCCGCCCGAGAAGCTGCGTCTCGGCGTGGTGGTCAGCCCATGGTGAGGCAGGTCCCCGGGTTCCTGCTGCGCCACCAGGTGACCGTCGAGGCCTATCAGGGTTCCTCCAGCCTCGGCGACCTCTACGACAGCGCCGAGACGGTCGACTGCCTGTGGGACGAGTCCACGCAACAGGTCACCACGCCGGGCGGTGAGCAGGTCACGTCCACCTCGTCATATATCGCCCGGCCCGACCACCGGCCGCCGCTGAACAGCCGGGTGACGCTCCCGGACGGCCGGGTTACGAAGATCGTCCACGTGGCCCGGGCGGATGGCGCAGGCCTGCCCGTCCCGTCGAATACGCAGGTGTTTCTCCAGTAGGGAGGTCCGCCATGGCCGCGCGTTTCGTCCTCCGCTTCAACGCGGGCCCCGTCCGGCGGGAGTTGCGGGCCGGCGCCGTCCGGGGTCTCCAGCTCGGCGCCGAGCACGTGCTGACCGAGTCGCAGCAGGTGGTGCCGCTCGACGAAGGCCCGCTGCAGAACTCCGGCACCAGCTCGGTGGATGCCCGTTCGCTGACGGCCGCGATCGCCTACGACACCCCGTACGCGGTCCGCCAGCACGAGAACCTCGACTACCGGCACGCCCCCGGCCGTACCGCGAAGTACCTGGAGAACCCTCTGAACGCCGCCCGTGCGGAAGTCCTCGCGCTGGTCGCCGCGCAGATGCGGAGGTCGCTGCGGTGAGCCACGACTCCGATCTCCTCCAGGGCATCGCCCAACTCCTGGATACCGCTGGCGTCGGCGTGTACGACCCGGACAGTGTGCTGCCGGCCGATGCCACGGGGATCGTCCTCGGCAAGGTGCCCGACGGCCCGGACCGGGTGCTCGGCCTGACCCCGTATCCGGTGGCCGACGACGACTCCACGGACTCCGTGACGGGCGTGCAGGCGCGCATGCGGGCGGGCGTGAACCCGCTCGACGTGATCGCCCTCGCCGACGCTGTGTTCGACGCCCTGCACAACGTCCGCTCGTACACGGCCGGCGGCGTGTGGGTGGAGATCTCCTGGCGGAACTCCCAGGCATGGATCGGCCAGGACACCAGCGGCCGCCAGGAGCTGACCGCGAACTACTACTTCCGGACGGTCCGGTCCGGGATCCACCTGAACCCCTGAGGAGGACGGGATGTCCACACCCACCGAGGAGAACGAGCTCGCCCGCGACTGGCGCCTGGAAATCAACATGGGCACCGACGACGTGCCGGACTGGCAGCTGTGTCCCGGCGTCCGCGAGTTCCAGCCCAGCAGCGAGCCGAACATCGAGGACAGCTCCGACTACGACTCCGACGGCTGGGCCGGGAACGTCAAGACCGCGCAGGCCTGGGAGCTTTCGGTCACGATCCGACGCAAGGCCAACAAGACCAGCAAGGTCTACTCGCCGGTCCACGAGGCAATCCGGCTCGCGCACTACGCGTACGGCGACGCCAACCTGGTGCACCTGCGCTACATGAACCGCGACGGCCTCCCCGAGGCGTACGAGGGCAAGGCCATCCCGCAGTGGGCGCCGTCCGGCGGCGAGTACTCCGCCCTCGGCGAGGTCGAAATCACCTTCACCGGTGACGGGCCGCTGACCGCGATCGACAACCCGCTGGCAGGGAGCTGATGGCCGCCCAGTTCGAGGCCCTCGGCGACTTCCTCGACGACTATCTGGAGCTGCCCGTCCGCTGCGAGGACGGGCAGATGCGCACCTTCCGCATCCCGTCCCCGCCGGCCAAGGTCGGCCTGCGCGTCGACCAGATCACCAAGACCGCCGCCCAGGTGTTCCTCGGCGGCGCCGACGTGGACACCGCCGTCCTTGACGACGACCAGGAGAAGGACCTCTTCCGTCTCGTCCTCGGGCCCGTTCACGACGAGATCGCCGCGCATCTGGGCTGGTCGCGGTTCCGGCATGTCGCTCTCACTGCCATGGTGTGGATCCTCAACGACCGGGATGCGGCCGCGAAGTTCTGGGCCGGTCGCGACCCTTCTCTCCTGGCCCCGAACCGGGCGGCCCGTCGGCAGCGGAACTCTCAGCGCTCGGAGTCGGCTGCGGCGAATACGACCCGGTCACGGGGCTCTACGAGTGGTACGAAGGCGGGCGGCCAACGGCGTCGCAAGCCCGGCGGCAAGGCCCGCGGCTGACCCGCACTGACCTGCTGGAGCAGTGGCCCCTGGTTGAGGCCGACTTCCAGGACACCTACGGCCTCGACCTCAGCACCCCCGACCTGCTCGACGGCAGGTCGTGGCGCTGGTTCCTCACCCGCCTGTACGGGCTCCTCGCCGCCGAGACCCGGCTCTCCAGGCACTTCGCACCTCCCCCGCCCACGCAGCCCCGTTCACGGAGGAGGTAGCCATGGCCCTCGTCGTCGGCGAACTCACCGCCCTGATCACCCTCGACGACTCGGGCGTGGACCCGGCACTACGCCGCACCCAGCAGGCCATGCGGCAGGCCGGACAGCAGCTCGGCCGGGCCGCCGACGACGCCGGGCAGCAGGCCGGGCAGCAGCTCGGCGGTGGCTTCGTCCGCGGCGCTGACGGCCGGTGGCGGGACATGCAGGCCAACCTGGTAGACGCCGTCACAGCGGCCACCCTCGAGGCCGAGTCCCGGGCCCGCCGTGGCGGCCAGCAGGTCGGGCAGCGCTTCGACGACGGCGTGGAGCGGGGCGCCCGGCAGGCTGGCGACGACCTCGCCGACGGTGTACGGCGCGGCGCCGGTGACGCCGCCGATGCGGCTGCTGATGCTGGTGATGACGCCAGCGGATCGTTCCTGGACCGGATGCGGGGCAGCACCTCCGACGGCATCGGAGAGATCGCGGGCAACATCCGAGAGGGCCTGACCTCCAAGCTGGGCCTCGCCGCTGTGGGCGCAGCGGCCGGCGGCGCCCTGATGTCGGCCCTGAACGAGGCCGTCGAGCAGGAGAAGATCGCCGACCGGCTCGGGGCAAAGCTCGGCGCGACGGGCCCGCAGGCCCGGAAGTACGGGCACATCGCCGGGAAGCTGTACGCGGACGCGGTCACCGAGGACTTCGAGGGCGCAGCCGACGCGATCGGCGCCGTGATGGGTGCCGGCCTGGTCGACCCGACCGCGACGAACGAGCAGATCCAGTCCATCTCCACGAACGTCGCTGACCTGGCGACCACGTTCGACCAGGACCTGGGTGGCGTCGTCAACGCGGTCTCGCAGATGGTCCGCACGGGCCTGGCGAAGAACAGCAAGGACGCCCTGGACATCCTGACCAAGGGCTTCCAGTCGTCGGCGAACAAGGCCGACGACCTGCTGGACACCTTCAACGAGTACGGCACCCAGTTCAGGAAGGCCGGCGTGTCCGGGGCGCAGGCCGTCGGGCTGATGAACCAGGCCATCCAGCACGGCGCCCGGGACGCGGACATCGCCGCCGACGCGATCAAGGAATTCTCCATCCGTGCGGTCGACGGTTCGACGACCACCGCGCAGGGTTTCAAGGCGCTCGGCCTCAACGCCGACGACATGGCCAAGAAATTCTCCAAGGGCGGCAAGACCGCGAACGGTGTCCTCGACCTGACCCTCGACAAGCTCCGCAACGTCAAGGACCCGGTCAAGCAGTCCCAGATCGCCGTAGAGCTGTTCGGTACCCAGGCCGAGGATCTCGGGCAGGCCTTGTACGCCATGGATCCGTCGAAGGCCGTCAACACCCTCGGCAAGGTCGGCGGCGCCGCCGACAAGATGGGTGACAGCCTCCGCGACAACTCCAGCACGAAGGTGGAGCAGTTCAAACGGGGCATGAAGCAGGGCCTCGTCGACTTCCTCGGCATGCACGTACTGCCCGTCCTGGACAGCGTCCGCCAGGGGATCGGGAACCTGTGGGCCGACGCCGGGAAAGGCAACCAGCAGGGCGCCGACCGCGTCCTCGCGTTCTTCGATCTGTTGTGGCAGGGCATCCAGACGAAGATGGACCAGCTCGTGCCGAAAACGATCGACGGCCTGTCACAGGCCGGTACGAAGATCGCCGAGTACATCCAGTCCAACCCCGAGGGCGCGCTGAAGCTCAGCCTGATCGCGGCCGCGATCGCCGCAGCGATCATCACGCTGCCCGTGCTGGTCGCCGCTTCGGTGCTCGCCGCGGCCACGGTCCTGGTGGGGAACTTCACCACCAGCATGATCAGCGGCATCAACCGCCAGATCCCGAAGCTGGGGTCGACCATCGGGGGCTGGTTCTCCGGCCTGTGGTCCAACTACGTGGCCGGCCCGGTCTCCCGCCAGTGGAACAGCTTCATGAGCACGGTGCGCGCCCTGCCGGGCCGGGCACGCTCGGCCCTGGGGTCGCTCGGCTCCACCCTCTCGGGCGTCGCCTCGTCGGCGTGGCAGAGCTTCCGCAACGCCGCCTCCTCGAAGTGGAGCGGTTTCGTGTCGTGGCTGCATGGCCTTCCCGGCCGGGCCAAGGGCGCGGTCGGCGGAGGCATGCGGTCAGCGCTGTACGCGCCCGGCCAGTGGCTCGTGGAGGGCCTGTGGCGGGGCATCGCCTCGATGGGCGGCTGGCTGCGTTCCACGCTGATGGGCTGGGCTCGCAGTGCGATCCCCGGCCCGATCCGGAAGGCGCTGGGGATCGGCTCGCCGTCCAAGCTGATGGCCGCCGAGGTCGGGCACTGGATCCCTGCGGGCGTCGCGATGGGCGTGACGAAGAACGCGGGCGTGGTGGCGGACTCGATGCGGTCTCTGGTGAGCATCCCGAGCCCGTCCGTGCCGATGGCGATGGGCGCCGAGGCTGCCGGCGGCGGAGGCGGCGCGTTGGGGTCGTCGGCTGCGCCGCGGGTGGTGAAGGTCGGTTCGGACGGCTCCGCGCTCGGCAACCTGCTGATCGCTGAGCTGCGGAAGAAGATCGGCGCCCTCGGGGGCGATGTCCAGTTCGTGCTGGGAGGGTGAGTCGTGGCGTTTCCCGTGACCCCGCTGGGGCTGAAGGGCGAACTGGTTCTCGGGGACACCACGGTGGACATCACCGCGGACCTGTACACGCGTGACCCGATCACGCACACGCGGGGCCGACAGTACCGGGCGAACGCCGCGGACCCGGCGGCATGCACGGCGACGATCCGGAACCGGGACGGCAAGTACACGCCCCGCAACCCTGAGGGCCCGCACTACGGACTGCTCGGGCGGAACACCCCGTTCCATATCAGCCTCCCGGGCGCCGAGCCCTTCCTCGCCACCTCCGGCACCACGGTCTCCAACAGCGGGGCGAGCACGCCGGACACCGCCGTCCTCGACATCACCGGCGACATCGACGTCCGTATCGAAGCGACCCTCGAGAACTGGACCGCATCAGGCTCCGTCGAGCTGTGCGGCAAGGGCAACCAGGGCGGCGACCAGCGCTCCTGGGAGCTCATGATGCGCGACGGACGCCTCCGCTTCGAATGGGATCCTCTCGGCGACGGGACAACGCTCGGATCGGTCTTCTCCGAGGCGCAGGCGTGGTGGCCAGGTAGCCGCCGCGCCGTGCGAGCCACACTCGACGCGGACAACGGAGCAGGCGGATGGACAGCACGCCTCTACTCCGGGCCGTCCATCTCCGGCCCGTGGACCCTGATGACCGAGTTCACCAATCCGTCGACGACCACGAGCATCTTCAACAGCGACGCCCCCCTGATGGCGGGCAACGGCTGGGCCGACCTGGGATTCCCGGGCCCGAACGGCCGGATCCACCGCTTCGCGCTGCGTGACGGCATCGACGGCACCGTGGTCGCCAACCCGGACTTCACCGCGCAGACGCCCGGCGCCACCTCGTTCGTCGACGACGCCGGCCTCACCTGGACCATCGAGGCCGCGAGTTCGATCAGCGACCGGGTGACCCGCTTCAACGGCGAGGTCCCGGAATGGCCCCCGAAGTGGGCACAGTCCGAAGCCGATGCGTGGACGCCGATCGAGGCCGCGGGCATCCTCCGCCGCATGGGCCAGGGACAGAACCCCTTGCAGTCGACACTGCGCCGCCGCGTCCCGTCCGGGGGCCCGCTGGCCTACTGGCCGATGGAGGACGGCGCGAACGCCACCCAGGCGGCATCACCCATCGACGGCGTCAACCCGCTGCGGGTGTCCGGGCTGTCGTTCGCCGCCGACGACACACTGTTCGGCTCGGACGCGCTGCCCACCCTCGGCCAGACGGCGAGCATCTCCGGGAAGGTGCCGGGTGCCACGGCGGGCGGCTGGCACACCGAAATGGTGTACAAGCTGGACAAGCTGCCCTCCTCTGAACAGACCATGTTCACGGTCGACCTGGCGCCAGGAACGGGCGGTGTCACCCAGGCGCGGGCGCGCGTGTCCACCGCGGGCATCCGGGTCCAGGCCCTCGACAGCGACGGCACAGTGGTCGCCTTCGTCCTGTTCACCGATCCCGACGCCCTCGCCGCCTTCACCGGCGTGTGGAACCGGCTTCAGATCTTCTCCGCCATCAGCGGCTCCAGCACCTACGTCAACGTCGCCTGGCGAGACGTCATCACAGACGTCTGGTGGTACGCCCGCACCATCTACACCGGCACGCCCGGCGCGGTCACCGGTGTCACCGGTTCATGGGGATCGGACTTCGAGGGCATGGGCGTGGGGCACCTGGCCGCCTTCGACGTCGGCGGCACCACCGCACCGGCAGCCAGCGTCACCATCTACGACTCTGCGGATGACGGGTTCAACGGCGAGCGCGCCGGGGACCGGATGGTGCGCCTGTGCGCCGAGCAGGGCGTAGCCCTGACCGTCGTCGGTGACCCATCGGACACGGAGCAGGTGGGACCGCAGCGGCCTGCGGCTCTGATGGACCTGCTACGTGACTGCGCGAACGCTGATGGCGGAGTCTTCGGTGAGCGGCTGGAGCAGCGTGAGCTGATCTACCGCACCCGCGTTGACCTGTACAACCAGGCCCCGAAGCTGACGCTGGACTACGCGGCCGGCCAGCTGGCGCCACCGTTCGAACCGATCGAGGACGACCAGGTCCGTAACGACTGGGAGGTCACCCGGCAGGGCGGCAGCAGCGGCTACGCCACCCTCACCGAGGGCGCCTTGTCCGTACAGGACCCCCCTGCCGGGATCGGTCTGTACGACGACAGCGTCACTCTCAACCTGTACGACGACGGCCAGACTGACCAGGCTGCGGGGTGGCTGCTGCACCTCACCTCATGGGATGAGGCCCGCTACCCCGCCGTCACGGTGCGCTTGCACAAGCATCCGGACCTGATCCGGGACGTGCTCGGGCTTAACGTCGGCGACAAGATCCGTATCGAGAACCTGCCCTCTCGGTTCGCGGCCGGCGGCGCTGTCGAGCTGCTCGTGGACGGCTGGTCAGAGGCTCTCCTCCCGAGGAAGTGGGAGATCACGTTCAACTGCTCCCCGGCCGGACCCTGGACCGTTGGCCAGGTCGCGGTCGTCGAGGACTTCGAGGACAGCGCCACCGTGGTCACCGCAACCGACGGCGGAGACCTGCCCTGGGGGCGGACCCAGACCCACTTCAACACCGGCAGTTGGTCGCTGCAGTCCGGGGCGATCACCAACAACCAGACCAGCGACTACATCGTGGCCGTGCCCAGCGGGGTCACCGAGCTGACGTTCTGGTACCGCACCTCATCCGAGGAAGCGGGGACCGGGTTCGAGGGCGACCGGTTCCTCGTCCTCGTCGACGGCACCCAGGTGCTGCGCGCGCAGGGCGAGACCGGCTGGACCTCCACCACGGTGGACGTCACTGGAGCCAGCCAGGTCACGTTCCGGTACGCCAAGGACAACTCGTCGTCGGCCGGTGAGGACGGCGCATGGATCGACGACCTCACTTTCGCCGGCGCGCCGATGCACGTGGACACCGACGGCAGCGAGCTGGCCGCGGACGCCACCAGTACGGCGACGAGCCTGTCTGTGGCCACGACCGACGGCCCGGTCTGGGTGGACTCGACGACGTACCCGGCGGAGTTCCCCTTCGACATCACGGCCGGTGGTGAACGCATGCGGGTGACCGGGATCTCCGGCACCTCGTCGCCGCAGACCTTCACCGTCGTCCGCAGTCTGAACGGCGTGGTCAAGGCACAGACCGACGGGACCGACGTCCGCCTCGCCGACCCGGCAATCGCGGCACTGTAAGGAGCACAAGCCCGTGACCTATGAACCGTGGCAGCCCGGGATGCGCATCACGGCCGGGCGGCTCGCGTCGATCTCGGCGACCTGGCAGACGTGGACGCCAGACTGGACCACGACGACGGGCGCGCACTCGCCGTCGTACGGGAACGCGACGATCGCCTGCGACTACTGCCAGACCGGCAACCTGGTGGTCTGTAGCTTCGACATCGCGTTCGGGTCGACGACCAGTTTCGGCGGCGGAGGCGGATCGGACAACTTCGCGTTCGGTTTGCCGGTGGCGTGCGCGGCCTCGTCTGGGGACACTCTCGGCTTCATCACGATGCGCCAGTCCGACAGCGCCCAGCTGATCGGCCGGGTCCAGTACAACCCCACCGACACGATCCGGATCAGCGTCGACTCCGGCCGAGTCGACGCGACGGCCGTCTCGAACGCCGGACTGATCGACGCCGTGTCCCCGTGGACCTGGGCGTCGGGGAACGCCTTGCACGGTCTGTTCCAGTACCGCGCCGCCTCCTGATCCGGTGGCCCGTCCCCGTTTGCCCCGCGCCGTCCGGCCCGGGGCTCTTCTACGTCTGGAGGCCTCATGCCTGAGCCCACGCCGTCCGTCGGGCGGATCGTCCAGTACCAGCTGGCCGAGCACACGGGCTTCGTCGGCCACGTCGGGAACCACTCGGCCGCCGGCGACGTGTACCCCGCGGTCATCGTGCGGGTGTGGGGTGAGAGCACCATCACCTGCAACTTGCAGGTGCTGCTGGACGGCACGGACACGTACTGGGCGACCTCCCGCGCGGAGGGCACCGAGGCCGGCACCTGGGCCTGGCCGGAGCGTGTCTGATGAGCACAGGACCGCAGAAGTACCCGGGGGCTTCCACCTCGTCCTGGTGGCAGTCGAAGTGGGGCGGCGACCTCATGGAGGTCAACGTCTTGGTGCTGCACACCACCGAGGGCATCGGGCTGACGGACTACGACGGCGGCAGCATGGCCCCGAACCTCACCGCCGTCGCCGACTGCAAGGCGCAGCGGCTGCGCTGGTACCAGCACTTCGACATCGACCGTTCCTCCCGCGCCCTGCAGAACCTGTCCGGCGGGGTGGAGACGAACACCCTGAACGTGGTGCAAGTCGAACTTGAGGGCACCTGCGACTACGCGCACCGCGCGAAGTGGGGCAGCAAGGTCGCAGGCCGGGACTACATCTACTGGGGCGACCCACCGGACTGGGCACTCCAGGACCTGGCGGACTTCGTGCGCTGGCTCCACGCGAACCACAACGTGCCGCTGTCCGGCCCGTCGGAGTGGCTGACGTACGGCCCGGACTCGCGGCGCCCCGGCGTCACCCCGGCCTCGTACGGGGCGAGCCCGGCCCGCATGACCTTCAACGAGTGGAACGGCTTCCACGGCATCTGCGGGCACGAGCACGTCCCCGAGAACGACCACGGCGACCCCGGCAGCCTGCCGTTCGCCAAGCTCATCGCCCTCGCCAAGGGGGCCCAGCCGTCCGAGGAGGACGACATGCCGTCAGCCAGTGACGTGTGGGGTGCAGACGAGATCCCGGCTTCCGCCCCGCCGTACAACAACAGCGACTGGGACAAGAACAAGAAGTGGACCGCCCGCTATGCCCTCGGCTCCGCGGTGCTCACCGGCCGGAAGAACGGGGCGAAGCTCGACGCGCTCGCCGCCCAGGTCGGCGCGCAGGCCGCGACGATCGACAAGCTCGTCGACGCGATCGGCTCCGGCGGCGGCCTGACGGCGGCGGAGGTCAAGTCCGCGGCGGAGGCCGGCGCTCAGGCCGCGCTGGACCGGCTCGGCGACGCGCTCACCAAGGAGGCCTGACCCGTGAAGATCTCCAGCGTGTGGAAGGCCGTGATCTCCGGCGCGGCCGCCGGGATCGCCTCGGCGGCGACCGCTGTGCAGGATGGCCGGCTGACCGCGGCCGAGGACGTCACCATCGTGCTCGCTGTCCTCGGCGCCTACGGCATCACCTGGCGGGTGCCGAACCGTGCACCGTCGGAGGGCGCATGACGACCCCAGACCCGGGTGTGTACATCAGCCCGGCGCAGATGTACCAGGAGGTGAGGGGACTGGCGCAGGCGGTCGGCCGGATCGAGACGAAGATCGACGGAATCCTCAACGAGACCAAGGACATCCGCACCGACGTCGCCGACCACGAGTCCCGGCTCCGCACCCTCGAACGTGCCCGCTGGCCCTTGCCCACGATCGGTGTCCTCGCCGGACTGGCCGGTGCAGCAACCGGTGCCGCGGCACTGTTCCTCCACTGAAACCAGGCCCCCTCTCGCCTTCGGGCGGGAGGGGGCCGTTTCGTCGTGTCCGGGCTCACCGCGGGGGGAGGGCGCGCCGGGCCCGGTTGATCACGGCCTGCGCGTCCGCGCCGTAGACCGCGGACTCCCGCAATGTATTCCACACCCGCAGATAGACCGCGACGGAGTCGGCGTCGTCCAGCCACAGCTCAGCGTGCCAGTCCTCGGCGATCACGAGGCACTCGTCCAGCACCCAGAACCCGTTCGCGGTAGGCACCTTCAGCGAGGCCGACAGAGGAATGACGCCCAGCTCGACGGTGTCCATGCCGACGATGCCCGTCAACCGGTCAAGCTGGGCAGCCAGGACAGACGGCGGACACACGAGGGCGTGCAGCGCGGCCTCCCATATCAGCGCATGGAACCGGCGACCCGACTCGTACAGCCACTCCTGTCGCCGTATCCGGGCCCGGACAGCGTCGTCCGTGTCGCGTGTCGTGCCTTGCAGGTCGGCGTACCTGAGGAAGATGTGCCGCGCGTAGTCGGCGGTCTGGAGCATGCCGGGGACGACGGCCTCTTCCCACGCCCGGATGGTGGTGGCCTTGGACACCTCGAGATTCCAGGCGTCCTGGACGGGCCGGTGCCCGGCAGCCAGCTGCCGGCGCCACGAGCGGATGTGGGACTCGAAGCCCTTGAGCCGGGCGTCCAGTTCATCGAAGGTGCGAGGCTGGCCGACGCCCTCGGACCAGGCGCGCAAGTCGTCGCTCGTGGCGGTCTGCTGGCCGTTCTCCAGCTTGTACACCTTCGAGTGAGCCCAGCCGATCCGCTGGGCGAGCTGAGGACCGGTGAGCCGCCCGCCAGGGGCTGACAGGCGCAACTCCCGAAGACGCACCCCGAGGGCTTCCCTCGCCTGCTGGAAGTCTGTGCTCACCGGCCCCCCGGGTCAGTCGTGCAGCTGCGCCGCGAACTCGTCGTACGGTACGGACCCGTGCACGGCAGCGTCCCGCACCTGGCAGTACCGCAGGACGACGGCGGGCTCCGTGATGATCTCCAGGTCGCCGAGGACGTCCTCGTGATCGAAGTGGAGCACGACGACCAGGCGGCTGTCGAACAGCCAGAAGTCCTCGTCCGGCAGGTGCAACCGTTGTGCGTCCTCGCGCCAGAGGTTGCGTACGTCCTCGCCGGTAGCCGCGTTGCAGGCCGCGTAGCTGAGGAGGAACTGCTGACCCTCGGCCGGCGGGTTGTCGACGATGCGGACCCTGCCGACGTACTTGCCGGCGCTCGTCTGCCGGCGGATGTTCGCGCACCAACTGCTGCCGAGGTCCATGGGCGCTGTGCCGGTGCGGAGGAACTCCGCGTATCCCAGGTCCTCACGGTCGGAGGCGTAGCCGCGCCTGGTCTCCAGGTGCCAGGCGGAATACTCGAACGTCTCGAAGAGCCGCGCGAACTCGTCCGGCCCGATCAGCTTGGCCACACGCTCCATCTCCTTCGGGCCGTGGTTCACGAGCAGCTCGCGCGGCACCACCACGGCAGCGTCGCCGGGCCCGAAGTGCTGGAGCTGGGACAGGTCATCCGGGTCCGTGAGCGGCTTGCCCTGGACGATGACCTCGCGGGTGTCGAGGTCCTCGTGGATCGCCGGGCATGCGCCGTTCTTGCTGTCCGTGCCGTTGAACCGCAGTCGTCGTGCCATGTCGCCTCCCTCGGGTGGTTGGGGCACCAGCATCACGGTGAGCCAGCGGGCTCCTCTACAGGGTGACGGCGACGGCCTGAGACCACAGGAGAACATTCGGCCACTCTGCGCGAACATTCGAGAACATCACGTAGGCGACCGGGTCAGGCGGTCCGTAGCGTCCGAGCCATGGCCTCCAAACCCGCACCCCCCGTCGTCGATCCCTTCGTCGCCGTCGAGCGCCTGCGTACGGCACTCGACCAGGCCGGCATCGTCCTCCCGTCCCTCGCGGTCGACGTGGCATCCCCGAGCCTCCGCCTAGTCGACTTGGGCCGGGTCCGATCGGACATCGCACTCCGCCTGGCCGACGCCCTCCAGCAGCGAGCCGAGACCCCGGCATGACCGCCGTAGCGCTGGACCTTCCGGCCGAGGTCGTAGACGTGCTGGCCGCGAGACTCCCGCAGCTGGACGGGCTCGCCGTCGACCGGACGCGGGGACGGGACTGCGTCTGGTGCGGCACCCCCCTGAACGCGGAGACGGCCGTCGACCTCGGCGAGCGCACCAGCCCGCTCCACGGCAGCAGCTCCATCTGCGGCATGCGTTGGTTCCCCCGTGCCTGCCACGCCTGCACGGCCCGCTATGCCCGCCGCGCGCTCCTGGACCACAGCACTACCTGCACTCTGTGCACGACGGAAGACACGGCCGCGGGCTGCGCCGTCGGCCGCGGCCTGTATCGGCTGCAGAGGATGTGCCGGCGGGCCCGCGCGGAGCCGGCCACGTAGGCGCCGTCCCTGGCCCGCGACGATGGGGTCATGAACGGGCAGGGTCTCCAGCGGTCCCCGACGGCGAACTTGGGGTGCTGCCTGGAGTCGGCCGCCGCTCGGAATCTACGGCGCCGGGCGGCGGCCATCACCGGACGAGATCGAGCCGTACGCCGATCACCCGGCAGATACGCAGCAGGACATCCAGGGTCGGATTGGCGTCGCCGGACTCGATGGCCTGGTAGTGACTCCGGTTCAGCGGCACCGCCAGGAACACCTGCTCCTGGGTGAGGTTGCGGTGGAGCCGCTCGTCGCGGAGGCGCCGGCCGATGCGGCGGCGTTCTTCGAGCTTCCAGGCATCGGCGTCGGGCGAGTCGTGCGGCATCCGTCAAACGCTGTGACCTGCGTCATCCGTTGTCAGCCTGCCACCAGAAGGCTTTTTGTGATCAAGGCGCTTCGGATGAAATGGTGCGAGTACCTGACCGTTGCACAGGGCAAATGACGGGGGTCGGCCCCTACGGCCACCCCCCGCACAGGCGCCCGCGCGCGTGCGCGGGCGGGATGGCGGCCCGGCGTACCTCTGTCCGCCGGGCCCCGCCGTCCTCGCTCTGACACGGTCAGAGCAAGCCGCCCCACCCCCTGTCCGGGGTGGGGCGGTCTACGTTTGTACGCACGGCCCCCGCCGATCTCCTCGGCGGGGGCCGCCGCCCGCGGGCCGGATCTCCCCATCCGACATCCCGCAGGTGACGACGAGCCTCTGTCTGGCGCACGTGGGGAGCCGCGCCGTCCTCGTCTCTCGCTAGGCACTCTAATCAAGCGCTCAACGTTTTGTTCAAGTGCCCGGGATCGCGGACACCAAACCGTGATCGTTTGGCGATGTGGACCCTATGCGGACTCTGGGCACCAGAACGCCCCCCGAGACGGATCTCGGAGGGCGTCTGACCTGCAGTGGAGCCTAGGGGAGTCGAACCCCTGACATCTGCCATGCAAAGACAGCGCTCTACCAACTGAGCTAAGGCCCCGTGAGGGAAGCACCGGCCGAACGAACCGCGTACCGGCGGGTGCCGCAGACCAGAATACCGGGTCACCCCCCGTGGCTGGCAAAAAGATTGGGGCTCCCCGCGAATGACCACGCTCCGTAAGATGCTCGACGTGGTTCGCTACAGCGAACCGCGGTTTTCAGGGGAAGCGATGGGGAGACGCAATGGACGCCGCACAGCAGGAAGCCACCGCGAGAGCGCGGGAGCTGCAGCGGAACTGGTACGGGGAGCCGTTGGGGGCGCTCTTCCGTAAGCTGATCGACGATCTCGGGCTCAACCAGGCCCGGCTCGCGGCAGTCCTGGGACTGTCCGCGCCGATGCTCTCGCAGTTGATGAGCGGTCAGCGCGCCAAGATCGGCAATCCCGCCGTGGTCCAGCGGGTGCAGCTGCTGCAGGAGCTGGCGGCACAGGCCGCGGACGGCAGCGTCAGTGCGGCCGAGGCGACGGAGCGCATGGACGAGATCAAGAAGTCGCAGGGGGGCTCGGTGCTCAGCAACACCACGCAGACGACGAGCAGTTCGGGGGCCCCGACGGTCAAGCGGGTGGTGCGCGAGATCCAGTCGCTCCTGCGCTCGGTGGCCGCCGCCGGTGACATCATCGAGGCCGCCGACACCCTCGCCGGGAGCCAGCCCGAACTGGCGGAGTTCCTCCGGGTCTACGGCGCCGGCCGCACGTCCGACGCGGTCGCGCACTACCAGTCCCACCAGAACTGAGCGCACGGCCCGGCACACCGGAAGGGGGTCCGGGAGCCGGGCCGGAGCCGGGGTTCGAGCGGGGGGCCGACGGGGAGGCAGGACCGGCATCGGGGGAGCCGGGACGGAGGACCGGGACACGGGGGGCCGGGACACGGGAGAGTTTCCGATGTCGCAGAGCGGTCAGGTCCCGCCGGTCCCGCGGCCCAGGACGGTTGGGCGGCCTGAGCCGGCACGCGCCGCCCGCGTCGCATGCCGGCGGGGGCGAGGGGGTAGCGGGGGACCGAGGGGGAGGAGCGACGGACTGCCATGGGTGAGGTGTTCGCCGGCCGGTACGAGCTGGCCGACCCGATCGGGCGCGGCGGGGTGGGCGCCGTCTGGCGTGCCTGGGACCACCGCAGGCGCCGCTATGTGGCCGCCAAGGTGCTCCAGCAGCGGGACGCCCACACACTGCTCCGCTTCGTCCGGGAGCAGGCGCTGCGCATCGACCACCCGCACGTGCTCGCCCCGGCCAGCTGGGCCGCGGACGACGACCAGGTGCTGTTCACCATGGACCTGGTCGCCGGCGGCTGCCTCGTCCACCTCGTCGGCGACTACGGCTCCCTTCCGCCGGCGTTCGTGTGCACCCTGCTCGACCAACTCCTGTCCGGGCTCGCCGCGGTGCACGCGGAAGGCGTCGTCCACCGCGACATCAAGCCCGCGAACCTGCTGCTGGAGGCCACCGGCACCGGCCGGCCGCGGCTGCGGCTGTCCGACTTCGGCATCGCCATGCGGCTCGGCGAGCCCCGCCTGACCGAGACCAACCTCGTGGTGGGCACGCCGGGTTATCTAGCACCCGAGCAACTGCTGGGCGCCGAACCGGACTTCCCCGCCGACCTGTTCGCCGTAGGGCTGGTCGCCCTGTATCTCCTGGAGGGCGCCAAGCCGGACGCCAAGGCCCTCGTGGACTACTTCGTCGACAACGGGACACCGGGGCCGCCCACGGGCATTCCGGAGCCCCTCTGGCAGGTCGTCGCGACCCTCCTCCAGCCCGATCCGGAGGCCCGCTTCCGCACGGCCACGGGGGCGCGCAAGGCGCTCGCCACGGCCCGGGAACTCCTGCCCGAGCCGGGCCCGGACGACGAGTTGATCGAGATCTTCGACCAACTCGGCCCGCTGCCGTCCGGGTTCGCACCGGACGGGCCGCTCAAGGCGGCGTCCGGGGTGGCCCCCGAGCTGCGGCGCCCGAGCCGGCCGACCGGCACCGACGCCACACCCCCCACGGGCGCCACGCCGCCCACCGACCCCCGCCTCACCACCGGGCACGGTACGGCGCCCCCGCTGCCGGCCATGTCGGACACCGGCAGCTTCCCCCTCCCGCCGCCCCAGCCTGCGACGCCTCCGGAGCCCACCCCACGGCCGTACATCTCACAGCCGTACGCCCCGCCGCCGGGGCAGGACCGCACGGGCCACCCGGCCGGTGCGGTCGCCGATCCCTCCCCCGCGGTCGCACCCCACGAGCGGACGGACCCAACCCACCGGAATCCCTCCAGCCGGCCCGACTCCCCCTGGTCCGGGACCTCCTGGCCGCCCCACCCGCCCACAGCGACGCCACCGCCGCACCCGCGCCCCCACGTCGACACCTCCACGGCGTCGTACACCGCTCACGATCCACAGAACGGGAGCCCGGCACAGCCGGCGGCCGCCGAGGCCCCTTCGGCGCCCCGCACGCACCGCGCCCACGGCCGTGCACGGGCGCGGCGCAGCACGGGCCGCCGCCCCGGTCCCCCGGCCAAGGCGGCGATACCGATCCTGCTCCTTGCGCTCGCCTGCTACGCCGTCGGCTTCTGGGCGCTCGCCCGCGGCTGAGCCCGCCGGGCCACGACCGTCCACACACCCAGCACCAGCAGCAGGGCGGTCCCCGCGCCGATCCCGCAGGCGGCGACCACCTTCATCGCGGGGTCACCGCCGCCCCCGCTACCGCCGGTGCCGCCCGCGCCGCCGGGCTCCGCCGCGAGACGGTCCCCCGGCGTGACCGTGAAGACGCCGGCCGGCACCGGCTTGCCGGCGTAGCCGGGCCCGTCGTGCGCCCGCCCGTCGACCCGGACCCGGAGCGTCACCGTGAGGGGTCCCGCCCCGAAGGTGTCGCTCATCCGCGTGCTCAGGTGCAGGACCAGGTAGTAGTCGCCGGCGAAGCGGACGGAGCTGACGCCGCTGACTGGGGCGTACCGGTTGGCGTACTCCACGGGCGGCGCTGGATCGAGGGCGGTGGTCTTCGCGGTGCCGGTGTAGCCGAGGGCCGCGTTGTCGACGGACCCGCGCACGGGGTTGTAGAGCGCGAGGTTCAGCGCGCCGCCGACATAGCCGTGGCCGCCGGAGGAGCCGCCCAGTTCGGCGGTGGCCGCCAGTTGCTGCCCCCAGTCGGCCGGCACCTTGTAGAAGAGGGTCTCGCCGGGGGTGATGCGGGTCTGCCAGACTCCGGGCCCGAGCGGGCGGGCGAAGGCGAACCCGGTACCGCCCGACCGCCACCGGGCCTGACCGGTGACGGGCTCGGGCGAGGCCGAGTTCCAGCCCCCCGGCGCACTGGTCGCCCCGGCCTTCGCCAGGGCCGGTTCCGTGACGGGCGCGATCTCCAGACCCCAGCGCCGCACGGGGCCCGTCGTATCACCGGACGCCCCGGGCCCGCCGGACGCCCCGGGCCTCCCGGACGCTTCGGCGCCCGTGCCGCCGGAGTCCAGCCGCTCGACGAGCACGTAGTACGTCCCGGCCCCCTGGCACACCGCCTTGCCGGCCTGGCGCTGCCCGACGGCCGTGACGGGCCGGGGGCTGAGTCCGGCGCCGAACTGCTCGGAGGCGTAGGAGCAGGAGCCGCCGTGCGCGTCCTTGACCGAGACGCGGATGCCGTCGGTGGCCGCCACGGTGGCGCCGGCCGGGGGTACGGCGGTGACGGGGACGTACGCCGTGGTGCCGGCGTGCAGTTCGAGGCGGTAGTAGAGCCTGCCGCCGGGCGGGATGGAGCCGCGGTAGGTCCGGCCGGGCTCCAGCAGCGGGGCGCCGGCGGTGCCGGTGGCGCCCCCCACGACCAGGTCGCCGGGGGTGAAGCCGTACGACAGTCCGCCGGCGGCCGTCGCCGTGGGCCCGCCGGGCAGCGCGGCCAGTGCACCCAGCACGAGCGCGACGACCGCCGTACGACGCCCCGCCCGGGTGCCGGCCGCACACCACCGCGCAGCCGCGGGCAACCGATCACGCCACCCCCGCACGCGCCACACCCCCTGCTGCTCCAGATGCCTTCGTGTCCTCGGCGGCCACCCGCCGGACCGTGGCCATCCTGCCCCTAACGCACCCCGGTCATCCCCGCAATCCGCGCGGCCGCCGGGCGGCACACAAAACCCCGGCCGCGCGGGCGGCCGGGGTCTGTTCAGATTCTGGTGTCGGTACCGGTACTCACGAACCCGTGGGCACGGAGTCAGTCGCCTCCGTCCACAGGTCCTGCTCGGCGCGATCCGCCTGGATCTGGCGGTACACGAGGAGCCCGCCGATGGCGGCCAGTGCGACCAGGAGCAGCTTCTTCACCGCGCGACCTCGTCTTTCCTTGACGTAGGGGACCTCTGGCGCCCGACTATACACACCGACCGATACCGATCGGTGACCTGCGTCCGCCCCTCAACTCCCGCTCACCACCGAGCGATACGGCGGGACGGAGCCGTTCTGATCTGAGGGTGATCACACCCTCACGGACGGTCACTTTGCCCTTCTTCGCCGCACCTCGCCGGTTTGATGAGGTTTCCGCCCTTCTTGCGCCCATCCGAGTGGTGTTCATCTGAACATCGCCGCGCCACGAGCCGAGGTCCACCACTTCCCGGCCCACATACACATCATGAGGAAAGTACGCAAATCGCCTGACCCGAAAGTGAGGGGCCATGACCCAGAACAAGGTCATGAAGCTGTGGACCGCCATCGTCACCGCCTTCCTCGCGCTGTGCACGGCGCTGGGACTCGTCACCGCCACCACCGCGGCGGCCACGCCCCAGAACTCCAGCCCGGTCGAGAACACCGCGCAGCGGACGATCCCGCCGATCCCGGCGGCCCACCAGTGGACCTGGTCACCTCACGCCAGCGCCCTGCCCCCCACGATGAAGCAGCGCATCCGGGCCGAGGCCCACGGCAAGTCCCCCAGCTGCCGCCACCGCTCCCTCCCCGACACGGCCGACCTCCTGGACGAAGTCCTGGCCCCTCTCGACTGCTGAGCCAGTCACCCCCCGTACCGCGGACGTATCGACCAGACGGCGACTTGCGTACGCACCAGTCGACACGGAAGACCCCCGGCGCCAGCTCAGGCCCGGGGGTCTCGCGCTGTCCGGGGCGACCTCAGCCCCTTCTCACGAATTCGTACCGACTCCTTGATCTCACGGCTCGACCGCTTCCCTGTCCCCCGCATCGGCCAGCAGCCGGTCCACCAGGGCTCGGCCCCGCTCCCCCTTCAGGTCGTCGCCGCCGCAGGAAAGCTTCGGCCAGTACGCGCACCCGTCGATCCAGGGGACGCCCAGCGGCGACTCGTCCGTACGGCCACGGACCTCCAGCTCGCCCACGGGTTCCACCGGCAGATCGGCCGACAGCCCGCGTCGACCCGCGAACCGGGGCTGGGGCAGCGGCAGGGGCCAGAGCTCCAGTACCGCCTCGGGCCCGACGTGGTCGCTCCCGCCGGCCGGGAACAGCAACCAGCAGGGCGGCACCGCCCCACGGCGGGTCGTACAGCAGGGCGTACCGCTTGGACACGGGGCCGGGCGCGCAGGCCGCGGCGGCCAGGGCTCTGGCCCTGGCGCCCCCACCCCCGAGCAGGCGGGAGCCCCCGTAGAGCGCCAGGCCCACCGAGACCAGGAGCACGAACAGGGCCTGCGGCACCAGCGAGGAATCCCCGACCAGCACGAAGATCACCAGGACGAGAACCGCATAGATCGCCGCCGGGACGAGGGCGGACAGACCTGAGATCCGCCGCAACGTCGGCACCCGCCACCACGGCGCCGTCCGGGCGTCCGCCTCCCGGCGGCCCCGCGCCCTTCGGCCTGGGCAGCGCGGCCTGGCGCCGCGCCTCGGCCGCCAGCACCTCGTAGGTGAGCGCACCCGACCCGGCCCCCAGGCCGTCCCCACCGTCGTACGCCATCAGTCCCCCCTTCGCACAAGTTGCGACAGGGCCCACGGTGGTTGACGGCCTCGGACGGCGTCGAACGGCAAAAGACCCCCGGACCGAGATCCGGGGGTCTTTTCGCTGGTGGGGCTAACAGGATTTGAACCTGTGGCCTCATCCTTATCAGGGATGCGCTCTAACCAACTGAGCTATAGCCCCGCCGCGCTCTGCGGGGGTTGTCCCGCGCGCTGACTCCTGAAGATTAGCGCACGACCGGGGAAGTCCCAAAATCGGTTGTCGGGGGACCGTCAGGGCACGTGGCGGGGGGTGCGGGGGCCGGATTTCGCCGGCCCCGCCACTCGTCCTCGGCAAGGGCCCGCTACTCGTCCTCGGCGAGGCTCCCGCTACTCGTCCTCCGCGAGGGTCAGCTCGACGCCGCCCACGAAGCCCGCGGAGAGGTTGTAGATGAACGCGCCGAGGGTCGCCAGCGCGGTGGCGAGGACGACGTCGATGACCGCGATGATCGCCGTGAACATCAGGACGTGCGGCAGCGACAGGAACGACTGGAGGTCGAAGCCGTTCGACTCGTTGGAGCCGGTCGCCTCCGAGATCGTGCCGCCGACCGTGGCGAACACGCCCATCGCGTCCATGACCATCCACAGCACCGCCGACGCGACGATCGTGCAGATGCCCAGCGCGATGGAGAGCAGGAAGCTGACCTTCATCACCGACCACGGGTCGGCCTTGGCGACGCGCAGCCGCGCCTTGCGGGTGCGGGGCGTGGTGCGCGCGCCGGTGCGGGGGCGCCGTACCCCGGCGGCACCGCCCGTGCTCCCGGCGACGCCCGCGGTGCCGGCGACGCCCTGGGCCGGGTAGGCCTGCGGCGGGTGGTAGGGGCCGGCCGGCTGCTGCGGGCCGCGCTCGCCGGGCAGCGGGGAGGACGACTGCGTTCCGCCCGGGGCGGCCGAACCGGCCGCCGTCTGCGGTCCTCGGGTGTCCGTCACAGTTCCCCCCTGGGATCCATGCTTGTCGGAAGAGTCCGGCGAAGAATCGCGCGGGCCGGCCGCGGAGGCCTTCACCGGCTTGAGGTTCGTCGTGTGCGGATCGGGCGCGTTCCGGGCGGCCGCCGCAGAGGCCCCGGCGGAGGCCGCCTGCGCGGCCCCCGCCTTGCCCTTCGCCCGCTTCGCACGCGCGCCGGAGCCACGGCCGCCGCCGTCCGCGTCCGTACCCGTTGAGGTACCGGCCGATCCGGCGCCCGTGGCTCCGCTCACGTGACTCACTCCTCGTGCTACTCGGCCGAGGGCGCCTCACCCTCGTCCGTGCCGGTGCTCGCGGCACCCTCGGCGGTCTCGTCGACGACGTCCTCGCCGTCGACCTCCTCCGCCTCGCGTCCCGCCTCGGCGTTACGTGCGATACCGACCACGGCATCGCGCTTGCCCAGGTTGATCAGCTGGACGCCCATGGTGTCACGGCCCGTCTCCCTGACCCCGCTGACTCGCGTACGAATCACACCGCCGGAGAGGGTGATGGCGAGGATCTCGTCGTGCTCCTCGACCACCAGCGCGCCGACCAGCTCACCGCGGTCCTCCACGATCTTGGCGGCCTTGATGCCGAGGCCGCCGCGACCCTGGACGCGGTACTCGTCGACGCGGGTCCGCTTCGCGTACCCGCCGTCCGTGGCAGTGAACACGAACGTACCCGGTCGCACCACATTCATCGAGAGAAGCTCGTCGCCCTCACGGAAACTCATCCCCTTGACGCCGGAGGTGGCGCGGCCCATCGGGCGCAGGGTCTCGTCCGAGGCGGTGAACCTGATCGACTGCGCCTTCTTGCTGATCAGCAGCAGGTCGTCGGCGGCCGAGACGAGCTCGGCGCCGATCAGTTCGTCGTCGGTGCCGTCCTCCCGCTCACGCAGGTTGATCGCGATGACACCGCCGGAGCGCGGCGAGTCGTAATCCTTCAGGGGCGTCTTCTTGACCAGGCCCGCCTTGGTGCCGAGCACCAGGTACGGCGTCGCCTCGTAGTCGCGGATCGCGAGGATCTGGGCGATCGACTCGTCCGGCTGGAAGGCCAGCAGGTTCGCCACGTGCTGCCCGCGCGCGTCCCGGCCGGCGTCGGGAAGCTCGTACGCCTTCGCCCGGTACACCCGGCCCTTGTTGGTGAAGAACAGCAGCCAGTGGTGCGTGGTGGTGACGAAGAAGTGGTCGACGATGTCGTCTTCCTTCAGCTTCGTGCCGCGCACGCCCTTGCCGCCGCGCTTCTGGGCGCGGTAGTCGTCCGTCTTGGTCCGCTTGACGTAGCCGCCGCGGCTGACGGTGACGACGATGTCCTCTTCGGCGATCAGGTCCTCGATGGACATGTCGCCCTCGTACGGGATCAGCTTGGTCTTGCGGTCGTCGCCGTACTTCTCGACGATCGCGGCCAGCTCCGCGCTGACGATCCCGCGCTGGCGGACCGGCGAGGCGAGGATCTCGTTGTACTCGGTGATCTTCGCCTGGAGCTCGTCGTGCTCCTGGACGATCTTCTGCCGCTCCAGGGCCGCCAGGCGCCGCAGCTGCATCTCCAGGATCGCGTTGGCCTGGATCTCGTCGATCTCCAGCAGGCCCATCAGGCCCGTGCGCGCGACGTCCACGGTGTCACTGCGCCGGATCAGCGCGATGACCTCGTCGATCGCGTCCAGCGCCTTCAGCAGGCCGCGCAGGATGTGCGCCCGCTCCTCGGCCTTGCGCAGGCGGAAGCGCGTACGGCGGACGACGACCTCGATCTGGTGCGTCACCCAGTGCCGGATGAACGCGTCCAGCGACAGGGTGCGCGGCACGCCGTCGACCAGGGCCAGCATGTTGGCGCCGAAGTTCGACTGCAGGTCGGTGTGCTTGTACAGGTTGTTCAGCACGACCTTGGCGACCGCATCCCGCTTCAGGACGATCACCAGGCGCTGGCCGGTGCGGGACGACGTCTCGTCACGGACGTCCGCGATGCCGCCGATCTTGCCGTCCTTCACCAGGTCGGCGATCTTCTGCGCGAGGTTGTCCGGGTTCGTCTGGTACGGCAGCTCCGTGACCACCAGGCACTGGCGGTTCTGGATCTCCTCGACCTCGACCACCGCGCGCATCGTGATCGAGCCGCGCCCGGTGCGGTACGCCTCCTCGATGCCCTTGCGGCCCACCACCAGGGCGCCCGTCGGGAAGTCCGGGCCCTTGATCCGCTCGATCAGCGCGTCCAGCAGCTCCTCGTGCGAGGCGTCCGGGTTCTCCAGGCACCACTGGGCGCCGGCCGCGACCTCGCGCAGGTTGTGCGGCGGGATGTTGGTCGCCATGCCGACCGCGATGCCCGCCGAGCCGTTGATCAGCAGGTTCGGGAAGCGGGACGGCAGGACGGTCGGCTCCTGGGAGCGGCCGTCGTAGTTGTCCGTGAAGTCGACGGTCTCCTCGTCGATGTCGCGGACCATCTCCATCGACAGCGGCGCCATCTTGCACTCGGTGTACCGCATCGCCGCGGCCGGGTCGTTGCCCGGGGAGCCGAAGTTGCCGTTGGAGTCCACCAGCGGCATCCGCATCGACCACGGCTGGGCGAGACGGACCAGGGCGTCGTAGATGGAGGAGTCGCCGTGCGGGTGGTAGTTGCCCATGACGTCGCCGACGACACGGGCGCACTTGTAGAAGCCGCGCTCGGGGCGGTAGCCGCCGTCGTACATGGCGTACAGCACGCGGCGGTGGACGGGCTTGAGACCGTCACGGACGTCGGGCAGCGCACGGGACACGATGACGGACATCGCGTAGTCCAGGTACGAGCGCTGCATCTCCGTCTCGAGCCCGACGGGCTCGATGCGCATCGCGAGTTCGCCGCCCTCTTCGGGCGTCGCGGGAGTGTTCTCGTCGGCCATTGCTGGTGGGGATCCTTCCTGGTGCGGTCAGCTGAGACCGACTCAGATGTCGAGGAAGCGGACGTCCTTGGCGTTGCGCTGGATGAACTGGCGCCGGGCCTCGACGTCCTCGCCCATCAGGACCGAGAACAGGTCGTCGGCCTGGGCGGCGTCGTCCAGGGTGACCTGGCCGAGGACCCGGTGCTCCTGGTCCATCGTGGTCACGCGCAGCTCCTCGGCGTTCATCTCGCCGAGACCCTTGAAGCGCTGGATCGAGTCCTCGCGCACGCGCTTGCCGCGCTGGCGGCCCATTTCGATCAGCGCGTCGCGCTCGCGGTCCGAGTACGCGTACTCGACGTCGTCACGGCCCCACTTGATCTTGAACAGGGGCGGGCGGGACAGGAACACGTGCCCGGCCTCGACCAGCGGCCGCATGAAGCGGAACAGGAACGTGAGCAGCAGGGTGTTGATGTGCTGGCCGTCGACGTCGGCGTCCGCCATCAGGATGATCTTGTGATAGCGGAGCTTCTCGATGTCGAAGTCCTCGTGCACACCCGTGCCGAACGCGGAGATCAGCGCCTGGATCTCCTGGTTCTGCAGGATCTTGTCGATCCGCGCCTTCTCGACGTTGAGGATCTTGCCGCGGATCGGGAGGATCGCCTGGTACTGCGGGTTGCGGCCGGACTTGGCCGAGCCGCCGGCCGAGTCACCCTCGACGATGAAGATCTCGCACTTGGTGGGGTCGTTCGACTGGCAGTCGGACAGCTTGCCCGGCAGGGACGCCGACTCCAGCAGGCCCTTGCGGCGGGTCAGGTCGCGGGCCTTGCGGGCCGCCACGCGCGCGGTGGCCGCCTGGATGCCCTTGCGGATGATGTCCGCGGCCTCCACCGGGTTGCGGTCCAACCAGTCGTTGAGGTGCTCGTAGACCGCCTTCTGCACGAAGGTCTTGGCCTCCGTGTTGCCCAGCTTGGTCTTCGTCTGGCCCTCGAACTGCGGCTCGCTCAGCTTCACCGAGATGATCGCGGTCAGACCCTCACGGATGTCGTCACCGGTGAGGTTGTCGTCCTTCTCGCGCAGCAGCTTCTTGTCGCGCGCGTACTTGTTGATCAGGCTGGTCAGGGCCGCGCGGAAGCCCTCCTCGTGCGTACCGCCCTCATGCGTGTGGATGATGTTCGCGAAGGAGTACACGCCCTCGCTGTAGCCGCCGTTCCACTGCATGGCGACCTCGAGGGACAGGCTCTTGTCCTTGTCCTCCGCCTCCAGGTCGATGACCGTGGGGTGCACGACGTCGCCCTTGCGGGAGTTCAGGTACTTCACGAAGTCGACGATGCCGCCCTCGTAGTAGTACGTGACCGCCTTGACCTCGGCCTTCTCGTCCGCGCCCGCCTCGTCCGCACCGCTGGTGGCCTTCGCCGACTCGCGCTCGTCAGTGAGTTTGATCGTCAAACCCTTGTTGAGGAACGCCATCTCCTGGAAGCGCCGCGACAGCGTCTCGAAGGAGTACTCGGTGGTCTCGAAGATCTCCGCGTCGGCCCAGAAGGTGACCGTCGTACCGGTCTTCTCGATGGCCTCGTGCTTGGCCAGCGGGGCCGTGGGCACGCCCATCTTGTAGTCCTGCGTCCAGCGGTGACCGTCGGTCCTGACCTCGACGGAGACCTTGGACGACAGCGCGTTCACCACGGAGACACCGACGCCGTGCAGACCGCCGGAGACGGCGTACCCGCCGCCGCCGAACTTGCCGCCCGCGTGCAGCACGGTGAGCACGACCTCGACGGCCGGCTTGCCCTCCGAGGGCACGATGCCCACCGGAATGCCACGGCCGTTGTCGACGACCCGGACACCGCCGTCGGCGAGGATCGTCACGTCGATCGTGTCCGCGTACCCGGCCAGCGCCTCGTCGACCGAGTTGTCGACGACCTCGTACACCAGGTGGTGCAGACCGCGCTCACCGGTGGAACCGATGTACATACCCGGTCGCTTGCGGACCGCGTCCAGGCCTTCCAGCACGGTGATGGCGCTGGCGTCGTAGGAGGCGGTGGCCTCGCCGCTCACGCCGGCGTCGGTGGACGGGATGTTCTCGTTGGGGTTGCCGGAATCGGCCACGAAGCGCCCTTTCTGGCACAGCACGAGCCGGGCTCGTCGGCAGGTTGCCGGAGCGGCTGCGGCATGTTGCGTTGGTAAGCCTTGATCAGCGTTGCTCAGCGTTTCCCGGGCGGTCCCCACAGCGGGGCGGGATTGTCTCCCAGTCTACCGGTAGCACCGACAGTGATGGGGGTTTGCCGGTACCTGAGTCCTCATGTGCCGCCCCAAAATGGTCTCGGCCGGGTACCGATATACGGAAGGGGGCTCCAAGCGGCTCACAGCGGCACTCAGCGCTTCGGGCCGTCAACCCTTGGCTACTGGGGGGTCAGCTCGTGATCCACAGCTGTGGACAGGGACGGGCCCGCCGGTACGGCGACGGCGCCCGGGACCTTCAGGACGTGAGGTACGTCACCCGTGCGTCACCCGCAGATCCCGCGCCTCAGCCGTGGATCCCGAGCCTCAGCCGTGGATCCCGAGCCTCAGCCGTGGATCCGGTGCGTCACCCGTAGGTGTCGCCGGGTCCCGTACTCCCCGGAGCACGCAGCGGGCCGTAGCGGCGGGCCGGGCCGCCGGGGCCGTTGACCTTGATCACCCGGACCGTGCCGTGCCCCAGGTCCTGGTTCAGCCGCGCCACCAGCGCCGGGGCCAGCAGCCGCAGCTGGGTCGCCCAGGCCGTGGAGTCGCAGGCCACGGAGAGCACCCGCTCGTCCTCGTCGTAGCGCTGCGGCACGCAGTGCTTCGCCAGGTCCTCCCCGACGATCTGCGGCCAGCGGCCCATGACGCCGCCCACCGCGGCCGGGGCCTCCCAGCCGCGCTCGGTGATCAACCGGTTGATCGCGGCGCCCAGCGCCATCGGGTCGCGCCCGTCCGCGCGCGCGCCGGAGCGCAGACCGCCCCCGCGCCGCGCCTGCTTCTTCTGCCTCGCCGCGTCCCCCCGCGCGCGTGCCTGCTCCTTCGCGGCGCGCAACGCCACGCGCGCGAGGTCGACACCGGAGGGCTCGCCCGTGCCCGGCGGCTTCCGCGCGCCCGCGTTCCCGTCGCTGCCGGGGGGCGGCTGCTCGCTGCTCACGCCCGCTCCACCGTCCCGCCGGCCACCGCGTACCGGACGCCCGCCAGCACATGCGGCACGTCGTCGTCCACGGCCGCCGTGACCAGCACCTGCTCGCCGGGGGCGACCAGCTCGGCCAGCCGCTCCCGGCGGCGGGCGTCCAACTCGGCGAAGACGTCGTCCAGCACGAGCACCGGCTCGTTCCCCTCCGCGCGCAGCAGGTCGTACGACGCGAGGCGCAGCGCCAGCGCGTACGACCAGGACTCGCCGTGCGAGGCGTACCCCTTGGCCGGCAACTGACCGAGCCTGAGCACCAGATCGTCGCGATGCGGGCCCACCAGGGTGACCCCGCGCTCGATCTCCTGCTTGCGCACCTCGGTGAGCGCGTCCATCAGCTGCGCGTAGAGGTCCTCGCGCGCGTGGGCGTCGCCGGACCCGGACGGCTTGTCGTCGGCGGACAGCCCGTACGCAGCGGACGGCTTGTACTCCAGCACGATCGGACCGCCGCCCGGCGCCAGTTGCTCGTACGCCTTGTCGGCCAGCGGCTGCAGCGCCGTGACGAGGTCCAGCCGCCGCGCCAGCAACTCGGCTCCCGCGCGCGCGAGATGCTGGTCCCACACGTCCAGCGTGGACAGGTCCATGGCACGTCCGCCGTGCCGCCGGGCGAGCGCGGCGGTCTTCAGGAGCGTGTTGCGCTGCTTGAGCACCCGCTCGTAGTCCGAGCGCACGCCCGCCATGCGCGGGGAGCGCGCCGTGATCAGCTCGTCCAGGAACCGGCGCCGCTCGCCGGGGTCCCCCTTGACCAGCGCGAGGTCCTCGGGCGCGAACAGCACCGTCCGTACGATGCCCAGCACGTCCCTCGGTCTCACCTGCGAGGACCGGTTGATCCGGGCCCGGTTGGCGCGGCCGGGGTTCAGCTCCAGCTCGACCAGCTGCTGCCGCTCGCCCTGACGGACCTGCGCCCGGATCACCGCCCGCTCGGCGCCCATGCGCACGAGCGGGGCGTCGGAGGACACGCGGTGGCTGCCGAGGGTCGCGAGGTAGCCGACCGCCTCGACGAGGTTGGTCTTGCCCTGTCCGTTGGGGCCGACGAAGGCGGTGACGCCCGGGTCGAGCGGAACCTCGGCCCGGGCGTACGAGCGGAAGTCGGCCAGCGAAAGATGCGTGACGTGCATGGTCGTCCCGCCGACCTCCTTCCTGTCCTGTTCCGGCTACTTCTTCTCCACGGCGTGGCCGCCGAACTGGCTGCGCAGCGCGGCGATCATCTTCATCTGCGGCGAGTCCTCCTGCCGGGAGGCGAACCGCGCGAACAGCGAGGCCGTGATCGCGGGCAACGGCACGGCGTGGTCGATGGCCGCCTCCACGGTCCATCGGCCCTCACCCGAGTCCTGGGCGAAGCCGCGCAGCCCGGCCAGGTGCTCGTCCTCGTCCAGGGCGTTCACGGCGAGGTCCAGCAGCCAGGAACGGATGACCGTGCCCTCCTGCCAGGAGCGGAAGACCTCGCGGACGTTCTCCACGGAGTCGACCTTCTCCAGCAGCTCCCAGCCCTCGGCGTAAGCCTGCATCATCGCGTACTCGATGCCGTTGTGGACCATCTTCGCGAAGTGGCCCGCGCCGGCCTTCCCGGCGTGCACCGCGCCGAAGTCGCCCTCCGGCTTGAGCGCGTCGAAGACGGGCTGGACCTTGGCGACGTTCTCTGCGTCGCCGCCGTACATCAGCGCGTACCCGTTCTCCAGGCCCCAGACGCCGCCTGAGACCCCGCAGTCGACGAAGCCTATGCCCTTGGCGGCCAACTCCCCGGCGTGCTTCTCGTCGTCCGTCCAGCGGGAGTTGCCGCCGTCCACGACCACGTCACCGGGCTCCAGCAGCTCGGCCAGCCGGTCGACGGTCGTCTGCGTCGGCTCGCCGGCCGGGACCATCACCCAGACCACGCGCGGAGCGCTGAGCTTGCCCACAAGGTCTTCCAGGCTGTGGACATCCGCGAGGTCCGCGTTCCGGTCGTATCCGATGACGGTGTGGCCCGCGCGGCGGATCCGCTCGCGCATGTTGCCGCCCATCTTCCCGAGGCCGACGAGACCGAGCTCCATCAGTTGTGTTCCTTAGGTCGCTGTATGACATGAGAGGCACTCTCGCCCCCACGTACGACCCTAAACCCGGACGTAGCACTCGTTGGCTGCGGGCATGCGTGCCTCCCCCAGTGCCTTAAGGGCCTGGGGGGACCCCCAGGGCGGCACGGGTGGGCGGTGGGGGTCCCCCCGCTCGAGCGAAGCCGAGAGTGGGGGAGGCACCCGGCAGGCGCCAGTAAGCGAAACCCACCTCGCCCAGCCACAGCACCGGGCGCCCACAAGAGCACCCGACCCTGTGGACAACGGCAGTGGACAACGACCTCAGCCGCTCAACCGCACCGGCATGATCAGGTACTTGTACGCATCGTCGGCCTCCGCATCCACCGCCGGCTTCCCACTCAACAGCGCCGGCTTCGTGGACGTCGTGAACGACAGCTGCGCCACCGGCGAGTCGATCGCGCTCAACCCGTCCAGCAGGAACGTCGGGTTGAAGGCGATCGAGATGTCGTCGCCCTCCAGCTGCGCGTCCACCCTTTCCACAGCCTGTGCGTCGTCGCTCGACCCGGCCTCCAGGATCAGCACACCCTGCTCGAAGCTCAGCCGCACCGGGGTGTTCCGCTCGGCGACCAGCGCCACACGCTTGACGGCCTCCACGAACGGCGCGGTCTCGATCACGGCGACCGAGTTGAACTCGGTCGGGAACAGCGTCCGGTACTTCGGCAGGTCGCCTTCCAGCAGCCGCGTCGTCGTACGGCGCCCCGCTCCCTCGAAACCGATCAGCCCCTCGCCCGCGCCCGAACCGGACAGGGCCAGCGTGACGGTGTCGCCCGCGCCGAGCGCCTTGGCGGTGTCGAGCAGCGTCTTCGCCGGGACGAGGGCGACGGCGGACGCCTCCGGGTTCTCCGGCTTCCACAGGAACTCGCGGACCGCGAAGCGGTAGCGGTCGGTGGAGGCCAGGGTGACGGTGTCGCCCTCGATCTCGATGCGCACACCGGTGAGGACCGGCAGCGTGTCGTCACGGCCGGCGGCGATGGCCACCTGGGAGACGGCGGCCGCGAAGACCTCGCCGGGGACCGTGCCGGTGGCGGTCGGCATCTGCGGCAGCGCCGGGTACTCCTCCACAGGCAGTGTGTGGAGCGTGAAGCGCGAGGAGCCGCAGACCACCGTCGCCCGTACACCGTCTGTGGAAATCTCCACCGGCCTGTTGGGGAGGGCGCGGCAGATGTCGGCGAGGAGCCGGCCGGAGACGAGGACGGTGCCCTCCTCCTCGACCTCCGCCTCGACGCTCACCCGCGCGGAGACCTCGTAGTCGAAGCTCGACAGGCTCAGCTGGCCTTCCTCGGCCTTCAGCAGCAGGCCGGCGAGGACAGGCGCCGGCGGACGGGCCGGGAGGCTGCGTGCCGCCCACGCCACTGCCTCCGCGAGTACGTCGCGTTCCACCCGGATCTTCACCGTAAGCCGCCTCCTGCTGTTGCTACTGAGTCCTCCGACTCGGTGTCACCGCCCCCTGCGATGGGAAGGACACCGGGGACCAGTCTGACGCACCGCACTGACAGTAGGTGCCCGTCGGGGTCAAGTCGCTCCGAGGGACGGTCGGGCGACCGAGGGCGAGTTGTGCACAGGCCCCGCTTCAAAACTGATTCCGAGCTCTCTCTAGTTGGTCGTAGTAGTAGGGGCTGTGGATACCGTGGATAACTTCGTTTTCCCAGCTCAGGGCCCAGATTTTGTCCACTGCCCCTGTGGGCGGAGCCGGTGGACAACTCGCCTCTTCTGTGGAGAACAGAAAGTTCTGCACACTCCGCCCACAGGGAAGGGCGAGTTCTCCCCAGCTGCGTCCCCAGGTTCGGCGACGTTTCCCACAGCCCCCTTCGGCACCTTCGTGTGACGCCTTTCACTCGACGCGGTGACAGGGTGCGTCGCGTTGCCGAACAGTGGACAGACTTGTGGAGAAGGGCGCGATTCTTGGGGACAGCGGGGCTCAGCCTGTGGGTTCCCCGTGGACAACTCCGTGCACGGCCTGTGGATCTCCGCGTTGTCCACAGTCTGTGGAGATCCTTTGTCCACGATTCCACAGGCATCTGACCTGGGGCTTCGGGGCTACGGCGGCTGCCCTGTGGACGCCGCTCGGGACAACTTCGCGGTCCCCAGGATGTGGACGGAAAAAAGTCCCCGAATCTGTGGAGAAAGGCCGTAACCCGGCAGCTATTCGAACACCGGCGGCGCGGGACTGGCGCGGGACGGAGCCGGTGAAAGCGGCCGAGGGAGCGCCGAGCGGAGAGAACGCGTGCCGGTGGACGGCGAAGGGCGCCTTCGGGAATCCCTCCCGAAGGCGCCCTCGGTGCCGGCGTACGGCGGCCGGTCAGCCGTTCTTGATGCGGTTCGTCAGCTCCGTCACCTGGTTGTAGATGGAGCGCCGCTCTGCCATCAGCGCGCGGATCTTGCGGTCGGCGTGCATGACGGTGGTGTGGTCACGGCCGCCGAACTGCGCGCCGATCTTCGGCAGCGACAGGTCCGTCAGCTCCCGGCACAGGTACATCGCGATCTGCCGGGCGGTGACCAGCGCGCGCCCGCGCGAGGTGCCGCACAGGTCCTCCACGGTCAGCCCGAAGTAGTCGGCGGTGGCCCCCATGATGGCCGTCGCCGTGATCTCGGGCGCGCTGTCCTCGCCCCCGGGGATCAGGTCCTTCAGGACGATCTCCGTCAGGCCCAGGTCCACCGGCTGCCGGTTGAGGGACGCGAACGCCGTCACCCGGATCAGCGCCCCCTCCAGCTCGCGGATGTTGCGCGAGATGCGCGAGGCGATGAACTCCAGCACCTCCGGCGGCGCGTTCAGCTGCTCCTGCACCGCCTTCTTGCGCAGGATCGCGATGCGCGTCTCCAGCTCGGGCGGCTGGACGTCGGTGATCAGGCCCCACTCGAAACGGTTCCGCAGCCGGTCCTCCAGGGTGACCAGCTGCTTGGGCGGCCGGTCGCTGGAGAGCACGATCTGCTTGTTGGCGTTGTGGAGCGTGTTGAAGGTGTGGAAGAACTCCTCCTGCGTCGACTCCTTGTCCGCGAGGAACTGGATGTCGTCGACGAGCAGGATGTCCATCTCGCGGTAGCGCTTGCGGAAGCTGTCGCCCTTGCCGTCGCGGATCGAGTTGATGAACTCGTTGGTGAACTCCTCCGAGCTGACGTACCGCACGCGCGTGCCCGGGTAGAGGCTGCGCGCGTAGTGCCCGATGGCGTGCAGCAGGTGCGTCTTGCCGAGGCCCGACTCGCCGTAGATGAAGAGCGGGTTGTACGCCTTGGCCGGCGCCTCGGCGACGGCCACCGCGGCCGCGTGCGCGAAGCGGTTGGAGGCGCCGATGACGAAGGTGTCGAAGAGGTACTTGGGGTTCAGCCGCGCGGTCGGCTCGCCCGGCCCGCTCGGCGACGCCGGCTGACCTCCGCGGGAGGCGGGCCCGGATCCGGAGCCCGCACCGTGAACACCACGACCGCCGGGGCCACTGGGGCCACTGGGGCCCCCGGGGCCTCCGTGGCTGCTGGGACCACCCGGGCCGGAGTGGCCGGTGTGCCCAGCGTGGCCGCCGTTCGTGCCGGGCGACGGCAGTTCCGGCCGGCCCGGACCGCCCCGTCGGACGGCCCCGTTCCCGCCCTGCTGTTCGGGCAGCTCGCGTCGGCCCTGGTCGCGACCCTCGTAGTCCGACCGTGAGGGGTCGTACTCGGAGCGGGCCGCGTCGTAGTCGGGGCGCGGTCCGTCGTAGTCGGAACGCGAGTCGCTGTAGTCGGAACGCGAGTCGCTGTAGTCCGAGCGCGGGCCGTCGTAGTCCGAGCCGGAAGCGTCGTAGGCCGCCCGCGGGCCGCCATCGTAGTCCGGGCGCGGCTTGTCGTAGTCCGGGCGCGGACCGGGGTACTCGCCGCGCTTCTGGTCGTACGACTGCTCGTAGGGGGGCCGCTCCGCGCCCTGCTGGCGGTAGTCCTGGGGCGGGGGCGTGCCGTAGCCGTCCTGCGCGGGCGAGGCGTAGGGGTCGCGCTCCGGGAAGCCGAGCCGCGGCTGCTGCCAGCCGTACTCGTCCTGTCCCGGCCGCGGCCAGGCGCCGGGCTCGGGGCGCTGGTACTCGGACGGGTAGGCGGGCCGGGCGGTGGGCAGCTGGTCGGCGCGGGGTCCGGTCTCGGTGCCCGGGTGCGCGTCGCCGCCCCGGTGCCGGCCGTAGCCCTCGTACGGCCCGGACGGCAGCTCGGGCTCCTCGTAACGCGGCTGCTGCGCGGGGGGCGCGGGCGGTGTGGGCGCTGCGGAGGGGGCCGGCGGTTCGCCCGCGGAGTCGTCCACGGTGATCGCGATGCGGATCGGGCGGCCGCACTCACGGCTGAGGGTCTCACTGACGACCGGTGCGAGACGGCCCTCCAGCACGCCCTTCGCGAATTCGTTCGGCACCGCGAGCAGGGCGGTGTCCGCGACCAGCGCGAGGGGCTGGCAGCGCCGGATCCAGTGCTCGTCCTTCCCTTCGACCCCCTGCCCGCGACCCTCGCCGAGGAGCTGCTCGAGTACTCGTGGCCACACTGCGGCAAGATCGGCAGGTACGTCAGCCACAGGGCACGCTCTCTCACGGGTCCCACGAACGTGTGGTTCTGGGACTGGTCGGGATGTAAATCGGGGCGGTCGGGGATAAGGGAACGAATCAGAGTCCAGTCACGGTAGTCAGCGCGACGGGTACGGTTCAAGTTGTTGTCCCCAGGCTGTGGACAAGTGTCTCTCGGCCGCCGTCGGTTTGACCGGATGGCGTAGCCGCGCGTACCGTAACCAGGTCGAGTTGTCGATGGCTGCTGCCGCCTGCCTCCGATGGGCACAGATCGCTTCAGGTGATCGGGAAGCGGTGCACTCGGGCGTGATACGAGCTACTCGTGGGCGCACGGTGACAGCCAGGACGGCACCCCGCCACTACCGATTTCTTCTGGAGCCCCCGAGTGAGCAAGCGCACCTTCCAGCCGAACAACCGTCGTCGCGCGAAGACCCACGGCTTCCGGCTGCGTATGCGCACCCGTGCCGGCCGCGCGATTCTCGCGTCCCGCCGTAGCAAGGGTCGCGCCCGTCTGTCCGCCTGATCCCGATCAGGTCATGACGTCGTGCTGCCCACCGAGAACCGGCTGAGGCGGCGCGAGGACTTCGCGACCGCGGTACGACGAGGCCGCCGGGCAGGCCGCCCGCTCCTCGTCGTCCACCTTCGTAGCGGTGCCACGGACCCGCACGCGCCTGGGGAGAGCGCTCCTCCGACGTGTGCGGGTTTCGTCGTGAGCAAGGCAGTGGGTGGAGCGGTCGTGCGCAATCAAGTCAAGCGCAGACTTCGCCATCTGATGCGTGACCGAGTCGCCCTGTTCGCCCCCGGTAGCCTGGTAGTCGTACGAGCGCTGCCCGGAGCGGGCGACGCAGACCACGCACAGCTGGCCCGAGACCTGGACGCCGCCCTGGAGCGGCTGCTGGGAGGGGGCGCGCGATGAAGTACCCACTACTGGCCTTGATCAAGCTGTACCAGTGGACGATCAGTCCGTTGCTGGGGCCGGTGTGCAAGTACTACCCGTCGTGCTCCCACTACGGCTACACGGCCATCGACCGGCATGGTGCGATCAAGGGAACGGCTCTGACCGCCTGGCGCATCCTCCGGTGCAATCCGTGGTCGCTGGGCGGTGTGGACCATGTTCCGCCGCGCAAGCGCCCGCGGTGGCACGAAATGCTGCGCAACGCTTGGCGCGCACGCAAGGGCGGGCCCTCCGCCGCCGAACCGGCCCTTGGAGGCAAGCCGCACTCCGCGGTTCCTCCGAGCCCGGCCGCAGAGACCTCGTCCCATGCCCAAGGAGCATGATTAGTGGACACGATTGCCAGCCTCTTCAGCTTCATCACGACACCCGTTTCCTGGGTCATCGTCCAGTTCCACTCGGTGTACGGCGCGATCTTCGGCCCTGACACCGGATGGGCCTGGGGCCTGTCCATCGTGTCCCTGGTGATTCTGATCCGTATCTGCCTGGTCCCGCTCTTCGTGAAGCAGATCAAGGCGACCCGGGCCATGCAGACGCTGCAGCCCGAGATGAAGAAGATCCAGGAGCGCTACAAGAACGACAAGCAGCGTCAGTCCGAAGAGATGATGAAGCTGTACAAGGAGTCGGGTACCAACCCGCTCTCCTCGTGCCTTCCCATCCTGGCGCAGTCCCCGTTCTTCTTCGCCCTGTACCACGTGCTCAACGGCATCGCTACGGGCAAGACGATCGGCGTCATCAACGACCCGCTGCTCGCCAGTGCCCGTAAGGCACACATCTTCGGCGCCCCCCTCGCGGCGAAGTTCATGGACAGCTCGGACAAGGTCGCGGCGCTCGGCGCCACGCTGACGGACGTCCGGGTCGTGACCGCGGTCATGATCGTCCTGATGTCGTTCTCGCAGTTCTACACGCAGCGTCAGCTGATGACGAAGAACGTCGACACCACGGTGAAGACGCCGTTCATGCAGCAGCAGAAGATGCTGATGTACGTCTTCCCGGTCATGTTCGCCGTCTTCGGCATCAACTTCCCGGTCGGTGTCCTCGTCTACTGGCTGACCACCAACGTGTGGACCATGGGCCAGCAGATGTACGTCATCCATAACAACCCGACCCCGGGTTCCAAGGCCCAGGCCGCCTACCTGGAGCGCCTCGGCAAGCACGTCACGACGCACGGCCGGACGCGCCGGCGCAGCGAGAAGGCGATCGTCAAGGCGATCGTCGCCAAGGGCCGTGAGCGCAACGAGTTCGAGCGCAAGTTCATCAACGGCCTCAGCAAGGCGGGCCTCGCGGCCCAGGCCGACGGCACCGTGGTGAGGAGCGAGGGCCAGACCGTGGTGCAGACCGAGGACGGCGGGACCACCGCCGCCGCGGCCACCGCGCGTCGCCAGCAGCCCAAGCGGCAGAGCAAGGCCCAGCGCCAGTCCGGCGGTGCGAAGCAGGCGGGCGACAGCGCGCCGGCCACCACCTCGCTGGAGAAGTCCGAAGAGCCGCAGGACGCCAAGCCCGCGGGTGCCAAGCCCGCCGCTGCCAAGCAGCCCCAGAAGCCCGCTTCCGGCGGCCGCAGCAAGGCCCAGTCCGGGCAGCGCAAGGGTGGCCCGCAGCGACCCAAGTCCCCGTCCAAGAAGTAAGAAGGAGTCCATCCCGTGACGGAAGGCACCACCTCCGCCGCCGCCGAGGGCGCAGACACCCTGACCCGCCTGGAGCAGGAGGGCGAGATCGCGGCGGACTACCTGGAGGGTCTGCTGGACATCGCCGACCTCGACGGCGACATCGACATGGACGTCGAGGCCGACCGCGCCTCGGTGTCGATCATCAGCGATGCCGGCGGCCGTGATCTGCACAAGCTGGTCGGCCAGGACGGCGAGGTGCTGGAGGCGTTGCAGGAGCTGACGCGTCTCGCGGTGCACCGGGAGACCGGGGACCGCAGCCGGCTGATGCTGGACATCGCCGGATTCCGGGCGAAGAAGCGCACCGAGCTGTCCGAGCTGGGTGCCAAGGCCGCCGCCGAGGTCAAGAGCAACGGGGAGCCCGTGCGGCTGAAGCCCATGACCCCGTTCGAGCGCAAGGTCGTGCACGACGCGGTCAAGGCCGCGGGACTGCGCAGCGAGTCCGAGGGCGAGGAGCCGCAGCGGTTCGTCGTCGTACTGCCCGCCTGAGCGGTCCCCTCGTTCCACCGGCCCCGTCTGCCCGCAGACGGGGCCGAACTTTGTCAGCCTGGTAGTTCTGGTGGCCGGTGCGTGGAGCGCCGGCGCGGTACGGAAGGACGGTCCCCGTGACGGAGGCAGCGGAGCTTCCCCCCGCCCCCGAGCAGGCGCGGGAGGTGTTTGGTGATCGTTTCGCCGATGCGGTCCGCTACGCGGAGCTGCTGGCCGAGGCGGGTGTGCAGCGTGGGCTGATCGGCCCGCGCGAGGTGCCCCGCCTGTGGGAGCGGCACCTGCTGAACTGCGCGGTGCTCTCGGAGGCGGTCCCCGAGGGGGTGACGGTCTGCGATGTGGGCTCGGGTGCCGGGCTGCCGGGCATTCCGCTGGCGCTGGTGCGCCAGGACCTGAACATCACGCTGCTGGAGCCGTTGCTGCGGCGCACCACGTTCCTCACCGAGGTCGTGGAGCTGCTGGGCCTGGACCACGTCACCGTGGTCCGGGGCCGGGCGGAAGAGGTGATGGGCAAGCTGCCGCCGGTGCACGTGGTGACGGCCCGTGCGGTGGCTCCGCTGGACCGCCTCGCCACCTGGGGCATTCCGCTGCTGCGGCCGTACGGCGAGATGCTCGCCCTGAAGGGTGACACCGCCGAGGAGGAGCTGAAGGCTTCCGCCACGGCGCTGAGCAAGCTGGGTGCCGTCTCTACGTCCATCCTGCACGTGGGCGAGGGTGTCGTGGATCCGCTCTCCACCGTGGTGCGCGTCGAGGTCGGCGAGAGCCCGGGCGGGGTGCGGTTCGCGGCCAAGCGAGCCAAGGCGGCCCGGACGGGCCGGGCACGCCGACTGCGTTGAGGGCGCCGGTCTAGGTGGATCGGCTGTACTGATCCGTCCTGACGACGAGACGTACTCCACACAAGCTGCCAAACCTACGCGAGTCGGAGTGTCGCGGACATCCGGTCCCCGCGGCTGTGCATCGTGTTTCACGTGAAACGTCGCTCACTGCTGCACGGCATCATCAGTCGCGGCCGCGCCGCGGCAGAACCTCGCGACCGGAAACCTCTCGGCTCACTCGGAGAGGAGCCCGCTTCCCTGCACCCGCCGTCCCCCTCAGGGGGCACGGAGTTGTCCACAGAGGTGGATTTCTCCACAGAAGACCAGGCCTCACTGGTTCATGACCCCGAAGACATGGCAGGCTCTGTTCATTGCGAGCCTGAAGTCGAGGAGAGTGAATCCGTGCGGTCCGACGCCAACATCGCGGGACCGATGACCGATCCGGTCCCCGGTCCCCGTACCGAGTCGACGGGAGCGGATGTTTCACGTGAAACACCGCCCCCGATGGACGACACTCCCATCGGCCGTGCCGCCCAGCTGGCGGTGGAGGCGCTGGGTAGAGCCGGAGAAGGCCTGCCGCGACCCGAGCAGACCCGTGTCGTCGTGGTCGCCAACCAGAAGGGCGGCGTGGGCAAGACGACAACCACCGTCAACCTTGCCGCCTCACTCGCGCTGCACGGTGGCCGGGTCCTGGTGATCGACCTCGATCCACAGGGCAACGCCTCCACAGCACTGGGGATCGACCACCACGCCGAGGTTCCGTCCATCTACGACGTCCTGGTCGAGAGCAGGCCGCTGGCCGAGGTCGTCCAGCCCGTCTCGGACGTCGAAGGTCTCTTCTGCGCCCCCGCCACGATCGATCTCGCTGGTGCGGAGATCGAGTTGGTGTCTCTGGTGGCGCGGGAGAGCAGACTTCAGCGGGCCATCCAGGCCTACGAACAGCCGCTCGACTACATCCTCATCGACTGCCCGCCCTCGCTGGGCCTGCTGACGGTCAACGCCCTGGTCGCCGGCCGGGAGGTACTCATCCCGATCCAGTGTGAGTACTACGCCCTGGAGGGCCTGGGCCAACTGCTGCGCAACGTCGACCTGGTCAGGGGGCACCTCAACCCCGACCTGCATGTGTCGACCATCCTGCTCACCATGTACGACGGCCGGACGCGACTCGCCTCCCAGGTCGCGGACGAGGTGCGCAACCACTTCGGTGACGAGGTGCTGCGGACGAGCATTCCCCGCTCGGTCCGTATCTCCGAGGCACCGAGCTATGGGCAGACGGTGCTGACCTACGACCCAGGGTCGAGCGGCGCCCTCTCCTATCTTGAGGCGGCCCGAGAAATCGCGCTGAAGGGCATCGGCATCAGCTATGACGCCGGACAGGCCCATATCGGCGCCCAGAACGACCCGAACATGGTGGAGGGGATCCAGTGAGCGAGCGACGGAGGGGACTGGGCCGTGGACTCGGCGCACTGATCCCCGCTGCCCCGACCGAGAGGACGCCGGCTCCGGCCACGACGACGGGCGCGGGGTCCACGTCCCCCGCGGCCGTCCCGGTGCTGACGGCTGACCGCGGGGTGGCCGCGGCGAAGGTGGCCACGCTGCCGCCTGTTTCACATGAAACCGAGGAGCCGTTGGCAGCTCCTCCAGCGGAGACGCCCGCACCTCCCGTGGGGGCACACTTCGCCGAGCTGCCCCTCGACTCCATCACACCGAACCCGCGCCAGCCGCGTGAGGTCTTCGACGAGGACGCGCTGCACGAGCTGATCACCTCCATCAAGGAAGTCGGTCTCCTCCAGCCCGTCGTAGTACGGCAGCTGGGCCCCGCCCGCTATGAGCTGATCATGGGCGAGCGGCGCTGGCGTGCTTGCCGTGAGGCCGGCCTGGAGGCGATCCCGGCGATCGTCAGGGCGACCGAGGACGAGAAGCTCCTCCTGGACGCGCTGCTGGAGAACCTGCACCGCGCGCAGCTGAACCCGCTGGAGGAGGCGGCCGCCTACGACCAGCTGCTGAAGGACTTCAACTGCACGCACGACCAGTTGGCCGACCGGATCGGGCGGTCCCGCCCACAGGTCTCCAACACCCTGCGTCTGCTGAAGCTTTCGCCGACGGTCCAGCGCCGGGTGGCCGCGGGGGTGCTCTCCGCCGGCCATGCCCGGGCCCTGCTGTCCGTCGAGGACTCCGAGGAGCAGGACCGGCTCGCTCACCGCATTGTGGCCGAGGGACTGTCCGTCCGGGCCGTCGAGGAGATCGTGACCCTGATGGGTTCCCGGCCTCAGTCGGCTCAGCGGGCGAAGGGGCCGCGTGCCGGCACCCGGGTCTCCCCGGCACTGAGTGAGCTGGCGACGCGTCTGTCGGACCGCTTCGAGACCCGGGTGAAGGTCGACCTGGGCCAGAAGAAGGGCAAGATCACTGTCGAGTTCGCGTCCATGGAAGACCTTGAGCGCATCCTCGGCACCCTCGCTCCGGGCGAGGGACCGGTCCTGCAGAACGGTCCCCAGGACACTGCCGCAGACGAGACCTGACCCTCACGATCTGCTGCACGGGAGCGGGCGGTGTCCGGTGCGTACCGGAACACGGCCCGCTCTTTGCTTTGCGGCGGTATCGAGGGAATCCCTCGGTGGATACGATGCGATCGGGTATGGCGCATCCACCGGACAGCATCTCTGAGTGGGGAGACGGGGCCATGCGATCGATGAGCCGCACCGGACTGGTGAGCGCGGGTCTGGGACTCGGAGCGGTCGGCGGGTTCGTCGGCAGCCTGATCAGGGAACGGAGCGCTCTGACGGCCGCCCGCGACGCGGCGGGCGAAGGAAGCGAGGAACAGCCTTCATGGGGCGTCGGCTCGTACCGCTCACGCTGGACAACCTCCAGGACCTCCCCACACGATGCCGCTCGTGTGTCTTCTGGGAGCTGGACCCTGTCAGCGGTGAAGCCGCGGTAAGAGCGGGCAGGTCCGCGACGGAGAAGGAGGCCTGGATCTCCGCCGTCCTCCTGGACTGGGGATCATGCGGCCGGGTGATCTACGTCGACGACGTGCCGGCTGGCTTCGTGCTCTACGCACCACCGGCCTATGTGCCGCGTTCCTCGGCGTTCCCCACCAGTCCCGTCTCTCCGGACGCGGTGCAGCTCATGACTGCGTTCGTCATGCCGGGTTTCCAGGGGCAGGGGCTGGGACGTGTGATGGTCCAGGCTGTCGCCAAGGACCTGCTGCGCCGTGGGTTCCGGGCGATCGAGGCCTTCGGCGACGCCCGCTGGAAGGAGGCCGCCTGTCTGCTTCCGGCCGACCATCTCCTCGCCGTGGGCTTCAAGACGGTACGGCAGCATCCCATGCATCCCCGGCTACGGCTGGAGCTGCGGTCCACGCTCTCCTGGAAGGACGACGTGAACCTGGCGCTCGACCGGCTGCTGGGGGCGGTTCAGAAGGAGCCGGCGCTGCGACCGTTGTGATGCTGCGTGAGGGCTACGGGCACATGCGAATGGGCCAACCCGAGGGGTTGGCCCATTCGTGTTTCACGTGAAACGTCAGTCGGCGATGAACTCGTCGAGGTCGCGCACGATCGCGGCCTTCGGCTTGGCGCCGACGATGGTCTTCGCGACCTCGCCCCGCTGGTAGACGTTCAGCGTCGGGATGGACATGACGCCGTACTTGGCGGCCGTCTCCGGGTTCTCGTCGATGTTGAGCTTGACGATCTCGATCTTGTCGCCGTACTCGGCGGCGATGGCCTCCAGCGACGGGGCGATCTGGCGGCACGGACCGCACCACGCGGCCCAGAAGTCGACCAGGACGGGCTTTTCGTTCTTGAGGACGTCCTGGTCGAAGGAGTCGTCAGTCACATTCTTGAGGGTGCCGGCCACGGCGGGCTCCTTAACTTGATCGTGCGGTGAGGCGGGAAGGGAGGGTCAGACGGTGGCGGACTTCTCGGGCTCGGCCGCGTCCTCGTCCGCCAGGGCGGCGAGGAACCGCTCGGCGTCGAGGGCGGCGGAGCAGCCGGTGCCGGCCGCGGTGATCGCCTGGCGGTAGGTGTGGTCGACCACGTCACCGGCGCCGAAGACACCCGTCAGGTTGGTGCGGGTGGAGGGCGAGGCCACCTTCAGGTAGCCCTCCTCGTCCAGGTCCAGCTGGCCCTTGAACAGCTCGGTGCGCGGGTCGTGGCCGATCGCGATGAACAGGCCGGTGACGGGCAGGTCGGACAGCTCGCCGGTCTTGACGTTGCGCAGCTTCAGCCCGGAGAGCTTCTGCTCGCCCTGGATCTCGGCGATCTCGCTGTCCCAGACGAACTTGATCTTCGGGTCGCCGAAGGCGCGCTCCTGCATCGCCTTGGAGGCGCGCAGGGTGTCGCGGCGGTGGACGATCGTCACGGACTTGGCGAACCGGGAGAGGAAGGTGGCCTCCTCCATCGCGGTGTCGCCGCCGCCGATCACGGCGATGTCATGGTCCTTGAAGAAGAAGCCGTCACAGGTGGCGCACCACGAGACACCACGACCGGAGAGCGCGTCCTCGTTCGGCAGACCGAGCTTGCGGTGCTGCGAGCCGGTGGTGACGATGACGGCCTTCGCCCGGTGGATGGTGCCCGCCGTGTCGGTGACGGTCTTGATCTCGCCGGTGAGGTCGACGGAGACGATGTCGTCCGGGATCAGCTCGGCGCCGAAGCGCTCGGCCTGCGCCCGCATGTTGTCCATCAGGTCGGGGCCCATGATGCCGTCGCGGAAGCCCGGGAAGTTCTCGACCTCGGTGGTGTTCATCAGCGCACCACCGGCGGTGACGGCACCCTCGAACACCAGGGGCTTCAGCGACGCGCGCGCGGTGTAGAGCGCCGCCGTGTAGCCGGCGGGCCCGGAGCCGATGATGATCACGTTACGGACGTCGCTCACGGCTTGATTCCTCGTCTCTGGACTGCGTCAGTCGACCGGTGGAGCCCTTTTCAGGGCTCTCACCCACCCAACGGATCCTACGGGCCCCGCATTCCCGCTGTGCCCGGGCACACGCGGTCCTCGGGAGCACGCGGTGCGGGCGGGGCGCCGGTTCAGGGACGGGTGAACGACTGCTTCAGCAGAACCTTGCCGGTGCCGTCCGGCTGCTGACTGACGCAGGCAGCGTCGACCACGTAGGCCGTGACGCGTGTGCTGTCGTGCGCGTCGGGGAGCACGACGAGATAGGAGGCCTTTCCGCCGTAGGTTCCCGTCTTGGATCCGAGGACGTCTCCACTCCGGTTGATCGCCTTCTGGATGCAGTCCGGCACGGGGGCTTCGGGCTGGAGGAGGGTCTTCGCGCTCTCGGTCGACCCCGGGCTGTTCTGCTGTGAGTCCACACCCGAGCGCGGCTGCCGACTGGGGGAGGACTGCGTCTGGGCGGAGAGGAGGGACTTCACCTGGCTCTGGACGCTCCCGCCGGAGAAGGTGCCAACAGTGGCCGACGGCCTTCCTTGGGCTGTCGTATCGGCGCCGTCGCTGCCGAGCGACTGCAGGACGAAGGTGCCTGCACCGAGGACAGCGGCGGTGAGAACGGCGCCCAGGGTGACGTTCCTGCGGCGACGGCCGCGCTCGGACTTCTTGCGTCCGGGACCACTCGCGGCGCGCGGGCGACCGGCGGGCCGGTCCGGCGCGGTCGATGTTTCACGTGAAACATGACCCGCTTCGGCCTTCGCGGCCTCCGCGGCGAGGGCGGCGTCGATCCGGGCGGCCACGTCCTCGGGCATCCTGGAGGAGCCCTGGAAGGAGCCCAGCAGCCCTCGGATCTCTTCCAGTGAGGCATGGACGTCCGCGCACAGCTCGCAGCCGTCCACATGGCGCCGTACGTCCGCGCTGCGGGCAGGCGTGAGCAGACCTTCGGTGAGGTCGGAGATCTCCGAGACGTCCGGGTGCCCGGCCATGTCCGTCGTGGAAGTCACGCTCGCCCACCTCCGCCCTTCACTACGGCTGAATCGCTTGGTCCGCTGTCTCCCGGGCCCCCGTCGCGGGACCCCGTTGCCGGTGGGACGGATGTCCCGTGCATCCGGTTCCGTCCGGGGCCGGGGTTCTTCTCCTCGTCGCCGGCGTCCGGCCTCAGATGACCGAGGAGCGGAAGGAGTCTTGCCCGGCCACGGGCGCAACGGCTCTTCACCGTGCCGGTCGGCACCTCGAGGATCCGAGCGGCCTCGGCCACGGGATACCCCTGCATGTCCACCAGGACGAGCGCGGCGCGCTGCTCGTGCGGAAGCGTGCCGAGCGCTTCGAGGAGCTGGCGGTGCAGATCGTTCCGCTCGGCCGGGGCAGAGGCCGACTCGTGCGGCTCCAGCAGTTGCTCCAGCCGCTCGGTGTCGTCGACCGGGGAGGTCTTGCGCGTCGCCGCCTTACGGGCCCGGTCCAGGCAGGCGTTCACGGTGATCCGGTGCAGCCAGGTGGTGACGGCCGACTGCCCGCGGAAGGTGTGGGCAGCCCGGTAGGCCGACACCAGCGCGTCCTGGACCGCGTCAGCGGCCTCCTCCCGGTCCCCCAGCGTCCGCAACGCCACGGCCCAGAGCCGGTCCCGGTGCCGCCGCACGATCTCACCGAAGGCATCGGGATCGCCCTTCACATGCCGGGCGAGCAACTCCTGATCGCCCAGCTCGTCGAATCCGATGGCCTCTGACATCTGCCCCTCCTGAGCGGAGACCTCAGCTGGTCACCTTGATGTCGGCCACTCTGCCCCGCCAGTGGCCCTCGTTGTCCGGGGGCAGCTGGGTCAGCCAGACGAGGAGGTACCGAGACTTGAGGGACTTGCCGGGCTTGAGGACGACGGTCGTGCCCGAGCCTCCCGCCACCTTTGAGTAGCCGTCGAACGTCGTCGGCTCCGAGCTCTCGTTCTCCCCGGCGGCACGGAGTTCGACCGAGGTCTCCCCGACGAAGCTGACTGTCACCTTGCCGACCTTCTGGACCTTGCCGAGGTCGAGGATGAGACCGACGCCCGACTTCAGGTTGCCGAACTTGGAACCCAGGTAGAAGTCCGTCTGCCAGTACGTAGCAGGGCTGTCGTCGTAGGCCTTCTTTATGTCGGACGGCTTCTCGGACTGGTCCCCGAACGGGTCGAAGTCATGGGCCCCTTGGATGGGGATGGGCTGGCCGGCCGACGGCAGCGGGGCGCCCTTGTCGCCGCCGTCCTGCGTCTGCGTGCTGTCCGTGTCGCCGGACTTGCCGCCCTGGTCCATCAGGGCGTCCGCCAGCTGCCAGCTGCCCAGGCCCAGCGCGGCGATGAGGAGGGCCGACACGGCCCACTTCAGCGCCTTGCCGGTGCGGCTCTGCAGCGGGGGCGGCGGAGCGGTGACCGGCTGGGTGGTGGCGGAGTGCGGTGCGGGGCGGCCGTACGTGCCCTGCTGGTACGTCGTGCGCTGGTACTCCGGCGGGGCGGCGAACGCCGGCTCGGGTGGGCGGATGCGCGGCATCTCGCCGATGGCCTTCACCAGCTCCTCCGGCGTGGTGCACGCGGCCTCGTGGCGCGAGGCGGTCGCACCGTCGTTGACGAGGGCCCGCATGGCCAGTTCGGACAGACCTCGGTGGACACCGGCCCGTACCTGGTCGGGTGAGATGAGCCCGATGTCCTTGGGCAGCCCGGACATGCCGTAGGCGTCGTTCTCGTACGGCCAGCGCTGGGTCAGCGCCGCGTACAGCAGGGCGCCGATCGCCTCGGTGTCGGTGCGTTGCGGGGTCTCGGAGCTGACGCCGCGCAGCGCGGCGTTCACGGCCAGGCCGCGGATACGCCACTGGCCGGTGGAGGCGCGCAGGACGGCGTTCGGGTTGAGCCGCAGATGGGCGAGGCCCTCGCGGTGCGCGGCGGCCATGGCGGAGGCCACCTGACTGACCATCTGGTACGCGTCGTGCGGCTCCAGCGGGCCGACCGCCAGCAGCGCGGTCAGCTCGGTGGCGTCGGGCAGCCACTCGTGCACCACGTACACGAGGTCGTTCTCCTCGACCGCGTCGAGGACCTGCACGAAGCGCGGATCGCCGAGCAGCGCGGAGGAGCGCGCGGCCGCCAGCACCGACCGGGCCCGGACATGGTCGGCGGGCAGGATGTGGACGCCGACGGCACGCCGGAGTTTCTCGTCGACCGCACGCCAGCTGCTGAATCCGTCCAGACGGGTGACGCACTCCTCCAGACGGTAGCGTCTGGCCAGTTTGTGACCGCTGTGCAGTTCGGGAGGCGAGGCCTTCTTCTCGGGGCGCTCGGTCTCGCCGCTCCCCTGCGCCTCGTCGTTCTCCGTGCCCCGCTCTGGGTTCTGGGCCACCCCGTCGGCCGTGGACTGGTCCGCCTTGGCGGTCAGCGGTTGTTCACCGCTGTTGTCTGCCACGTCGACGGCAGCCGTGCTCCGTTCCGCCACCGTCGTCCCTGCCTCCCCATCCGTTGCACGCTGTCCGACGCCGAAACCAATTGTGCCCACAGTCTGCCGCTATGCACGACACACAGCCGCGAACGATGGTTGTGCGCCTACCCCCGCCTCAGCGCCCCAGTCGCCCGCGCACCATGCCCACGAGCGAGTTGAGTTCCTCGATGCGCATGCGGCGCGCGCCGACGTAGAAGACGCCGAGCAGCACCGCCCCGCCGGCCAGCAGCGCGGCGAAGGAGCCGACGACACCCTGACCGAGGGTGTGGCCGATGCCGTAGCAGGCCGCGCCGCTGAGCAGGGCCGCCGGCACCGAGGCGATGCACAGCCGCGCGTACGTCCGCAGCACCCGGGAACCGTCCAGGTCGCCGCCTAGCCGCTTGCGCAGTCGCCGCCAGGCGACGCCCACACCGATGGCGTACGCGACGCCGTACGCGGCGGCCATGCCGGCCACCGCCCAGCGGGACGGCAGCAGCAGGTAGCACAGGCCTGAGGCGCCCGCGTTCACCGCGGCGACGATGACCGTGTTGTAGAAGGGGGTACGAGTGTCCTCGTAGGCGTAGAAGGCGCGCAGGACGACGTACTGGACGGAGTAAGGGATCAGGCCGAGGCCGAACGCCATCAGCATGTAGCCCATGTTGGTGGCCTCGCCCGTGCCCGAGGAGCCGAAGATCAGCGTGCACATCGGGATGCCGAGCGAGACGAAGCCGAACGCGATGGGGACGATGGCGACCGCGGTGGTCCGCAGACCCTGGGAGATGTCCTCGCGGACGGCGCCTCCGTCGCCCTCGGCCGCCGAGCGCGAGATGCGCGGCAGCAGCGCGGCCATCAGCGACACCGTGATGATGGCCTGCGGCAGGCCCCAGATCAGCTGGGCGCTGGCGTAGGAGGCGAAGCTGGTGCCCTTGACACCGGAGTCGTTTCCGGCGGCGGTGGACAGCTGAATCACGATCATCGCGCCGGCCTGGTTGGCGAGGACGAACAGGACCGTCCACTTGGCGAGCATCGCGGCCTTGCCCAGTCCGTGGCCACGCCAGTCGAAGCGCAGCCGCATCCGGAAGCCGGTCTCGCGCAGGTACGGGATCATCGCGAGGGCCTGGACGACCAGGCCGAGCAGCACGCCGATGCCGAGCAGCCGCTGGCCCTGCGCCGGGATGTTCGTGACGGTCATGCCGGAGTGGGCGGCGCTGCCGTAGACCCAGATGAACGTCGAGAGCGTCACGATGATGACGATGTTGTTCAGGACCGGCGTCCACATCATCGCGCCGAACTTGCCGCGCGCGTTGAGCACCTGGCCCATCACCACGTGGATGCCCATGAAGAAGATCGAGGGCAGGAAGTAACGGGTGAAGGTGACGGCGACGTCGTTGGCGGCCGGGTCGGTGGCGACCTTGTTGGACAGCATCCGCACCAGCAGCGGCGCCGCGAACATCGCGAGCGCGGTGAGCGCGGCCAGGGCCACCATCACCAGAGTCAGCAGACGGTTGGCGAACGCCTCACCGCCGTCGTCGTCCTCCTTCATGGCCCGCACCAGCTGCGGCACGAACACGGAGTTCAGCCCGCCGCCGACGGTCAGGATGTAGATCATCGTCGGCAGCTGGTAGGCGACCTGGAAGGAGTCGCCGAGGAAGCCGAGGCCGAGGGCCGAGACGATCAGCGCGGAGCGGACGAAGCCGGTGAGCCGGGAGACCAGCGTGCCGGCCGCCATGACGGCGCTGGACTTCAGCAGTCCGCCGGCCCGCCCGCCCTTGGGTGCGGGAGCCGCCGTGGGGGTGGTCTCGGAGGGACCGGCGGGGTTCGCCGGACCGGGCACGGTGGCCGAGCCCGGGACCGGAGCCTGTGCCGGGTTCCCGGCGGCCGGCGAGGGGGCCTGGTACGGCGCCTGGGCGTACGGGTGGTGCTGCGGTCCCGGCGCCGCCGGATACTGCTGCGGGTGCCCCTGCCCGACGCCCGGCGCCGCGGCGGGGCCGGGGACGGCTTGCGGATCCATCGGCCCGGGCTCACCGCCCTGCTGCTGGTCCCGGAAGAGGTGCGCGAAGGCGTCCGGCTCGTGGTACTCCTCGCCGGAGTGCGTGACCAGGTCGTCGACCCCCACGAACTGCGTCGTACGGGGGTCGTCGCCGTACGGCAGGTAGGGGGCCCGCCCGTCGGGCTCCGGCGCCGGGGGCTGCGCCCAGACGCGCGGGTCGGGGGCGTACGGCGACGGGGCCGGCGGCCCGTACAACGAGTGGTCGCCGTCACTCGGGGGCGGCGGATGCGCGGCGCGGTCGTAGAGCGCCTCGGCGACCGGGTCCTGGGCAGCGAGGTCGTGCGCCCGGTAGGGGTCCTGGTCGTAGGCGTCCTGGAGGTACATGTCCGCCGCGGGCTGCGGCGGCACCTGGCCGGGCTCGGGCGGGGTCTCGGGGTACCCCGAGCCGGCCGCGCCCTGGCCGCGGTCACCGTCGTACGGCGAGTTCATTCCTACCCCACCTCATCGTCCCGGGCCGCACCGGCCACGACATCGCTCAACGGTCCACTCTCTCACCCGTCCCGGACGGGTCGGCGCTTTCCGGTGCGGTGTCCGGCGCAGGGTCACTCGGCTGCTTCGGGTCGTCTGCCCCGGCGCCGGACTCCTCAGGGAGACGGTCCCCCGGCCCGTCGGGGTTCCCGGGCCCGTCGGTGTCGTCCCCGCCCGCCGTGTCCGGGCCGTCGCCGCCGGCCCGGCGGGCCGCCGCGCGCTTGCGCTGGGTGTACATCCGGAAGCCGGCGAGTACCAGGAGCAGCACGCCGCCCCCGATGACGAGCATCACCGTCGGCGTGACCTCGGTGACCTTGACGTCGAAGCTGACGGGGTCGCCGTACTTCTGGCCGTCCTCGGTGTAGAGCTGGGCGACGACCGCGACCCTGCCGTTGGCGTTGGCCGACGTGCTGAACTTCACGGACTGGCTGTGGCCGCCGGAGACCTCGACGGGCTGCTCGTAGTAGGCCTGGCCGCCGATCTTCAGGCGGGTCGGCATCGTCGAGGTGAGCCGCAGCACGAGGTGGCCGACGGGCTGCACGAGGTTGTTCTGGACGGTGACCGGGATGGTGGCGCTGCGGCCGGAGAGCTTGGTCTCGGACTTGTCGATCAGCTTGACCTGGTCGGCGAGATCGTCGAGCCAGTTCTCCACGCCGGTCCGGAAGTCCTGTGCCTCGGTGCTCCGGCCCCGCCACGACGTGGACATCTCACGGTTTATGGCCCGCCCGAACGGGGTCACCACGCGGGACTGGTTCTCCAGGATGGCCTGGAAGTTCGCCAGCTTGTCCTGGGTGCGCCCGATCTGCTGGAAGGCCTCCTTCGGCAGCTCCTTCCTGCGCAGCGCGGAGGGATAGGAGGACGACGAGGGGATGCGCGTGGTCGCGTTGGGGTCGGGCTTGGCCTTGGCCGCGGCGGTGAGGTCCTGCGACTGGGACCAGGTGCCGCCCTGGAGGGTCCGCAGGGCCGTCGCCATCGTCTGGGCCTGGCTCGGCGAGGGCATGCGCTGGGGAGCGATGACGATGTTGCGCTGGTCGTCCGTCTGCGCGGTGACTTCCAGACTCTGGGCCAGGAACTGCTGGACGGCGAGCGTCGCGGACTGCGCCTTGGTGAGATCGCCCTCGAAGGCCGTAGACAGCCGCGAGTCGGCGACCACCGCTGTCGTGCCGCCGCCGATCGGGCGGGCGGCGGAGGGTGTGTAGGACAGCCCGGCGGTCTCCTGGAGACTGTCGCTGCGCGCGATCACGTTGTCCGCGCCCGCGGAGGTGGCCACCTTGATGATCGACGGGTCGACGGCGCCTGCCACGGGCCAGGCGAAGTCCGTGCTCGGCGTGACGTGCAGCACCGTCTTCACGGTGAGCGCGGCCACATCGGTGGCGTCCTTGAGGTGGCTCAGCGAGCCGGTGACGCTGGTGCCGTTGTGGGCGAGGGAGGCGAGGTCCGGGTCGGCGAAGGGCAGCGCGACGACCTCCTTGCCCGTGACGGCCTTCTGCAGGCCTGCGAGCCACTGCTTGGCCACCGCCTGGTGCGTGCCCGCGGTGGTGGTGTCGCCCGGGCCCCGGATCTTGTAGCCCTTCGCCATGGCGTCCACGGACGCCAGCAGATCCGGATCGATCACCCAGGTGACGTCCAGGTCCTTGCCGAGCTGGAGCATCTGGGCCAGCCTGCCCCCCGGGGCGATCTCCTCGGCCAGGTCGTCGTTGAGGAAGACCGGTGTCTGCAGCTCACCGGCGCCCGTCTTGGCGGTCATGTGGACGTCGGAGATCAGCGGCCACAGGAACGTCGTCTTCGTCTTCGTGTCGGCGTCGGACGGCTGCCACGGCAGGAACGTCCGCTGAATCCCCAGCATCTGCTCCCAGGGCTGTGCGGCCGTCTGGCCCGAAAGGGACACCCCCAGCTGGTAGACGCCGTCCGCACCGAGGTCGAGCTTGTCCACCGGCACCGAGATGCTGAAGGGCTGCGCGACATGAGGGGCCAGCTTCGTGAACTTCTCGACGTACTTCCCGCCGACCTCGGCGCCGGCGCCCAGCTGGAGGTCGTCGGAGTGCCGGGCGGTGTTGTCGATGGAGGAGCGGGTGCTCAGCTGGGGGCCCACCCTCAGATCGACATGGGCCTGGGTGACGGGCTGCTTGCCATTGTTGGTCACCGTTCCGGACACGGTCAGCGTGTCGCCGTCGCCGGGGGCGCTGGGGCTGAGTGTGTCCAGGGACACGGTCACCGGGTCGGACGAGGCGGCCTCGGCGGGCGTCGCCGCGGGCAGCTGAAGGAGTCCGGCCAGCAGGGGCGCCCCCGCGAGCAGTGCTCCGGTGCGCCGCAGCCAGCGGCGGGCAGGTGAGGCACTGGTCCCCTGGAAGTCTGCCGCCTCGGCCACGCGCTCGCCCGTCCCTCGTCGTCGTCAGTGGTCGTCGGAATGTGCGTCCACGCATGGTAACGATGCGCGCTGAGGGGAAGTGCCGCGGTCTGCTCCACAAGATCGGCGGACAGCGGCATCCCGTCCGCTATGTCCTGTATAAGGCTGAGAGTGGATCTGCACCCCGAGGGCGGCCCCTGGCCCGGTATCGGTGGACCTGTCCGTCCCCTCTTTATGAGGGAGCCTACGGCCGCCCGGGACACGTACCCTCTTCTGTTGTGCCGAACGCCAACGATGACACTCCTTCCGCCCTCAGCCAGGCGCAGCAGCGCGCAGTGAGCGAGCTGCTACGGGTGGCCCCCGTCGCCGACGACCTCGCTCGCCGCTTCCAGGAGGCCGGGTTCTCCCTCGCCCTGGTGGGCGGGTCGGTCCGGGACGCGCTGCTCGGCCGGCTCGGCAACGATCTGGACTTCACCACCGACGCCCGCCCCGAGGACGTACTGAAGATCATGCGCCCCTGGGCGGACGCCGTCTGGGAGGTCGGGATCGCCTTCGGCACGGTCGGCGCGCAGAAGGACGCCCGCGTCCAAGGCGCTGACCGACGCTTCCAGATCGAGGTCACCACCTACCGGTCGGAGGCCTACGACCGGACCTCGCGCAAGCCCGAAGTGGCATACGGCGACTCCATCGAGCAGGATCTGGTTCGCCGGGACTTCACGGTCAACGCGATGGCCGTGGCGCTTCCCGAGAAGGAGTTCATCGACCCGCACCGTGGTCTGGAGGATCTCGCGGCACGGGTGCTGCGCACTCCGGGTACGCCCGAGGAGTCGTTCTCGGACGACCCGCTGCGGATGATGAGGGCCGCCCGGTTCGCCGCCCAGCTGGACTTCGCGGTCGCCCCGGAGGTCGTGACCGCCATGCGGGAGATGGCGGGACGGATCGAGATCGTCTCCGCCGAGCGAGTCCGGGACGAGCTGAACAAGCTGACCCTCTCCGCTCATCCGCGCAAGGGACTGACGCTGTTGGTCGACACCGGCCTCGCCGGTCATGTGCTGCCCGAGCTGCCGGCACTGCGCCTGGAGAGCGACGAGCATCACCGGCACAAGGACGTGTACGAGCACACACTGATCGTTCTGGAACAGGCCATCGCCCTGGAGCAGGAAGGTCCCGACCTCGCTCTGCGGCTGGCCGCGCTGCTGCACGACATCGGCAAGCCGCGCACGCGCCGCTTCGAGAAGGACGGCAGGGTCTCGTTCCACCACCACGAGGTGGTCGGGGCGAAGATGACCAAGAAGCGCATGACGGCTCTGAAGTACTCCAACGAGCTGGTCAAGGACGTCTCGCGGCTGGTCGAACTCCATCTGCGGTTCCACGGCTACGGTACCGGCGAATGGACGGATTCAGCGGTGCGCCGCTACGTCCGTGACGCCGGTCCGCTTCTCGAGCGCCTGCACAAGCTCACGCGCTCCGACTGCACGACGCGCAACAAGCGCAAGGCGGCCACGCTCTCCCGCGCCTACGACGGGCTGGAAGAGCGCATCGGCCAGCTCCAGGAACAGGAGGAGCTGGACGCGATCCGCCCGGATCTCGACGGCAACCAGATCATGGAGATCCTCGGAGTCGGCCCCGGGCCGGCTGTCGGCAAGGCGTACAAGCACATGCTGGAGCTGCGCCTGGAGAACGGGCCCATGGAGTACGACGCCGCAGTGGCCGCGCTCAAGGAGTGGTGGGCCGAACAGAGCTGAGTCGGTGTTGAGTCATGTTTCACGTGAAACATGACCGGGAGTCGGCCGGAGTACCGTACGAGGGGCGATGTTTCACGTGAAACATCGCCCCTTTTCTCGGCCTCCCCGTTGCTCGAAGCAGGTCATTCCTGCTGCGACCGCTCCGTAGATCACGGCGACCAGGATCACCAGGACCGTCGAGCGCCCGTCCGGCGGGAGCATCAGGGCAGCCACTCCCGCCGCGCCGACGAAGGCGACATTGAAGAGCACGTCGTACATGGAGAAGATCCGGCCGCGGAACCCGTCGTCGACGGCGGCCTGGACGACCGTGTCCGTGGCGATCTTGGCGCCCTGGGTGATCAGACCCAGAACGAAGGCGGCCACCAGCAGCGGGCCGGTGGCGAAGAAGAGCCCCAGAGCCGGCTCCAGTACCGTGGCCACGCCGGCGCACACCGCAATCCAGCGCCCGGGGCCCAGCCGTCCCGCCGCCCACGGGGTCACGACGGCCGCAGCGAAGAATCCGGCACCGGACACCGCGAGCGCCAGCCCCAGCAGCCTGAGGCCCTCGTCCGGGGTGGTGGAGAGGGCGTACCGGCACAGCATCAGCAGCAGGACGAGGAGTGCGCCGTAGCAGAAGCGCATGAGGGTCATCGCGGCCAGCGCCCAGGCCGCCTCCCTGCGCCGCGGTGCGGCGAGGTACCGGACGGCGGCGAGAAGGTCGCGTGCCGTGTCGGCGAGCGCGGTCCGCAGGTGCGGCCGAGCCGGCGTGCGGTCAGGACCGAGCAGAGCCGGGGCCAGGGTCAGGGAGGTGAGGCTTGCGCACAGGTAGAGGAAGGCGCCGAGCAGGACCACCGCGGCATCGGAGTGCGACGCCACGAGGCGTACGCCGAAGGCCAGGCCCCCGCCCGCGGTCGCGGCAAGCGTTCCGGCTGTGGGGGAAAGGGAGTTGGCCAGCACCAGACGGCCGGTGTCGACTACACGCGGCAGCGCGGCGGACAGTCCGGCGAGGACGAACCGGTTGACGGCCGTGACGCACAGCGCGGAGACGTAGAAGAGCCAGTCCGGCACCTGTCCGGCCATCAGAACCGCGGTGACCGCGGCCAGCAGGGCGCGCAGCAGGTTACCGAAGACGAAGACCTGACGGCGCCGCCAGCGGTCCAGCAGCACACCGGCGAAAGGTCCGATCAGCGAGTAGGGCAGCAGCAAAACTGCCATCGCCGCGGCGATCGCGGCGGCCGAGGTCTGCTTCTCCGGGGAGAAGACGACGTAGGCGGCGAGCGCGACCTGGTAGACGCCGTCGGCACCCTGCGAGAGGAGACGGACGTACAGCAGACGCCGGAAGTCCCGCAGGCGCAGCAGGACGCGCAGGTCACGGACGACGGACATGGGGCACAGCCTCACACATGCCGAGGGTCCCCGGGTCATGGAACCCGGGGACCCTCACCGCCCTGGCAGGAGCGTTCTGGACGGACGCGCGCCGCGCGCCCACTCTCGCCGGCGCGCCGCGCTTTGTCTCGCTAGCGTGCCGTGCCCTGTCTCGCTAGCGCTCGACGTCGCCGCGGATGAACTTCTCGACGTTCTCGCGGGCCTCGTCGTCGAAGTACTGGACCGGCGGGGACTTCATGAAGTACGAGGACGCCGACAGGATCGGGCCGCCGATGCCGCGGTCCTTGGCGATCTTCGCGGCGCGCAGCGCGTCGATGATGACGCCGGCGGAGTTCGGGGAGTCCCAGACCTCCAGCTTGTACTCCAGGTTCAGCGGGACGTCACCGAAGGCACGGCCCTCGAGGCGGACGTAGGCCCACTTGCGGTCGTCGAGCCAGGCCACGTAGTCGGACGGGCCGATGTGGACGTTCTTCTCGCCGAGGTCCCGGTCCGGGATCTGGGAGGTGACGGCCTGCGTCTTGGAGATCTTCTTGGACTCCAGGCGCTCGCGCTCGAGCATGTTCTTGAAGTCCATGTTGCCGCCGACGTTCAGCTGCATCGTGCGGTCCAGGATGACACCCCGGTCCTCGAACAGCTTCGCCATGACGCGGTGCGTGATGGTGGCGCCGACCTGGGACTTGATGTCGTCACCGACGATCGGGACACCCGCCTCGGTGAACTTGTCCGCCCACTCCTTGGTGCCGGCGATGAAGACCGGGAGGGCGTTGACGAAGGCGACCTTGGCGTCGATGGCGCACTGGGCGTAGAACTTCGCCGCGTCCTCGGAGCCGACCGGCAGGTAGCAGACCAGGACGTCGACCTGCTTGTCCTTCAGGATCTGGACTACGTCGACCGGCTGGGCCTCGGACTCCTCGATGGTCTGGCGGTAGTACTTGCCGAGGCCGTCGAGGGTGTGGCCGCGCTGGACGGTGACACCGGTGTTGGGCACGTCGCAGATCTTGATGGTGTTGTTCTCGGAGGCGCCGATCGCGTCCGCGAGGTCGAGGCCGACCTTCTTGGCGTCGACGTCGAACGCGGCGACGAACTCGACGTCACGCACGTGGTAGTCGCCGAACTGCACGTGCATCAGGCCGGGGACCTTCGACGCCGGGTCGGCGTCCTTGTAGTACTCGACGCCCTGCACCAGCGACGCGGCGCAGTTGCCCACGCCGACGATGGCTACGCGAACCGAACCCATTCCGGTTGCTCCCTGTGTGTACGAGTGAGGCCCTGCGGGTCTCACATGGCGGTGTCGTCGGACGTATCCGGCCGGGAGGTCTTCCCGGGCCGGGGCAGGCCGTCCGTCGATCCATTGGTGGTGTCCTGCTGAGCGGACCCCCCGGACGCGGAACCTCTCAGGTCCCGCCCGGCCCGCTCGCTCTCGATGAGCTCGTTCAGCCAGCGCACTTCGCGCTCCACGGACTCCATTCCGTGGCGCTGGAGCTCAAGCGTGTAGTCGTCGAGGCGCTCCCGCGTGCGCACCAGGGAGGCGCGCATCTTCTCCAGGCGCTCCTCCAGGCGGCTGCGCCGGCCCTCCAGCACACGCATGCGCACATCCCGCGACGTCTGCCCGAAAAAGGCGAAACGTGCGGCGAAATGTTCGTCCTCATACGCGTCGGGACCGGTCTGCGAAAGCAACTCCTCGAAGTGCTCCTTACCTTCTGCCGTCAATCGGTACACGATCTTCGCGCGGCGTCCGGCGAGGGGAGCGGCGAGGGCTTCCTCATGGGTGCTGCCCGGTTCCTCGATCAACCAGCCGTTGAGGACGAGCGTCTTGAGGCAGGGGTACAGCGTTCCGTAGCTGAACGCCCGGAACACACCCAGTGAGGTGTTGAGTCGTTTGCGCAGCTCATAGCCGTGCATCGGGGACTCGCGCAGCAGGCCGAGTACGGCGAACTCCAGGATGCCGGAACGCCGGCTCATGAACGCCTCCTCTCGGTCCGCAGCGTCTTTATCTCGCACTGATGTATCGACTCGATACATCACGACGATAGAACGACCTTCCCCGTGCGACAAGTGGGAAGACGGTGAACGGGATCACATCACCGATTCGCAGGAGGCAAGTTGCCTGTTTTGGGGTGAACTTCGGAGCTCGGCGGGTTTTGACGGTGCGTAGTCTGTGCGGCATGCACACCACCGGGAACCACGCGACGCATGGGGACGTCGTTGTCCCCGGTGCAGTACGGGTGAATGCCGAACCGACCGCATCCGTACTTCGGGGGGACCGGAAACCAGCCGCCGTTTCCAGGCGCGCACGGGTGCGCCTGCCCGAGGAGTAATCGTTCGATGAGCGAGCACCGTCGCAAACCGCCGCAGTCGCAGGAAGGCGGACGTGCAGCGGCCAGACGCGGCCAGTCCGGCCCGCCCTCCGGCCGCCGGGCGGCACCGCGAGGCGCCACCGGGTCTCCCGCCGACTCCTCCGGATCCTCTGGGTCCGGTTCTCCCGGGGCGGGGGGTGCGGAGCGTCCCTACGGCGGCCGTGCCGAGGCCCGCCGGGCGGCGCAGAGAGGCGGACGGCGCAGAGGCGCCGACACTCCCGGTCCGGGACGGCGCGGCGGCGCGGGCGGACCGGCCGGCCCCGGCCGCGGCAGGGGCCGTGCGACGACGGCACCCGGCAAGAAGCGGCTCATCGACTACCCCCGTGCGGGGAAGTACGGCTGGCGCCGCTGGGTGCCGTCCTGGAAGCTCGTATCCGGGCTGTCCATCGGCTTCCTCGGATGCCTGGTCGCGCTGGTCGGCATCGGCTTCGCGATGGTGCGGATCCCCAGTGAGAACGTCGCCGCGGAGTCGCAGAACAACGTCTACTACTGGGCCGACGGCAGCCAGATGGTGGCGACCGGCACCGGCGTGAACCGCCAGAACATCACCATCGACAAGATCCCGCAGGCCATGCAGAACGCGGTGATCTCGGCCGAGAACAAGAGCTTCTACCAGGACTCGGGCGTCGACCCCATGGGTATCGCGCGAGCCCTGGCCAACATGGCACGCGGTGGACAGACGCAGGGTGGTTCGACGATCACCCAGCAGTTCGTCAAGAACACCTACCTCAGCCAGGACCAGACGATCACCCGTAAGTTCAAGGAACTGTTCATCTCGGTCAAGGTGGGCACGAAGCTCAAGAAGCCGCAGATCCTCCAGGGTTACCTCAACACCTCGTACTACGGGCGGGGCGCCTACGGCATCCAGGCGGCCGCGCGGACGTACTTCGGCAAGGACGCGGTCGACCTCCAGCCGACCGAGTGCGCGCTCCTCGCGTCCCTGCTGAAGGGCCCGACGTACTACGACCCGGCCGGTAACCCGGACTTCGACAAGAACGCGACGCGGGAGGCCAACCTCAAGCGCTCGCACGACCGCTGGTCCTGGATCCTCGGTGAGATGCACAAGGACGGGCATCTCACGGACGCCCAGTACAAGACGGCCATCAGCCACTACCCCACGACCAAGGGCCGCAAGGCGACCAAGGGCATGACGGGGCAGATCAGCTACCTGGTCGACACGGCCAAGAAGTACGTACTGGACCACTCCGACATCACGCGGACGCAGTTCGACCGGGGCGGCTACCAGATCTACACGACCTTCGACAAGAAGAGGGTCAACGCCCTGAGCGCGTCCGTGAAGAAGATCCAGAAGACGCGCCTGCATCCCAAGACGGACCCGCACGACACGTACGTGCAGTTCGGCGCCGCATCGGTGAAGCCCAACGACGGCGCGATCGTCGCGCTCTATGGTGGCACCGGTTACGAGAACGGCCACTTCACCAACAACGCCGACACCCAGGGCGTACCGGTCGGCTCGACATGGAAGCCGTTCGTTCTCGCCGCGGCCATGCAGTACGGCACGTACCGGGATCCCGGTGTCCCGGTCTCGCCGCTGAGCAAGTACAACGGCAACGACCTGATCAAGATCAGGAAGCAGGACGGAAGCTACTTCCTGAACAAGGACAACTCGGTCTTCCGGCAGAAGAACGAGGGCACCAAGGACTGGGGCTACATCACCCTGCGCAAGGCGATGGAGCAGTCCATCAACTCGCCGTTCGTGCAGTTGGGTGTCGACGTGGGGATGACACACGTCCGCGACGTCGCGGAGTCGGCGGGCATCCCCGCGAAGAGTATGGCGAAGGACCTCAACCCGTCGTTCGCCATCGGTACCTCCACGCCCAGTGCGATCAGCATGGCGGACGCGTACGGCACGTTCGCCGCGTCCGGCAAGCAGGTGGACCCCTATTCGGTGACCGCCGTCAAGCACAACGGTGAGGAACTGCAGGGCTTCAGCAAGCCGAAGGTCAAGCAGGCCATGGACGCGAACATCGCCAACAACGTGACGGACGTCCTGGAGAACGTCATCCAGAACGGTACGGCGACCAACGCCCAGGCCCTCGGGCGTACGGCGGCCGGCAAGACCGGCACCACCGATGAGAACAAGTCGGCCTGGTTCGTCGGCTACACCCCGCAGCTGTCCACAGCGGTGACCATGTTCCGGGAGAACCCGAAGAACCCCGGGTTGATGTCCATGAACGGCACGGCCGGCAAGGACTCGATCCACGGTGGTGACATTCCGACGCTGGTATGGACCGAGTACATGGAGGCCGCGCTGAGGGGAGCCTCCGACACGGGCTTCCCGGAGGCCACCAAGATCGGCGATGCGCAGAACGAGCCGGGTGCTCCGTCACCCACCCCCACGCCGTCGCCGACGCCCACGCCGAGCGAAACGCAGAGCAACACGCCGAGCCCGACGCCCAGCGACACGGGGCCGTCCCCGACCCCGACACCGTCCGACACCTGCCAGTTCGGCTGGGGCAACAACTGCAACGGCAACGGCGGCACCGGGCCGGGCGGCACGGACGGCGGGACCAGTCCGTCACCCACGGCCACCGACACCACGGGGACCGGCACCACCAGAGGCAATGGCAACGGAGGCAACGGAGGCTTCTTCGGGGGCCCGACCGGCTGACCAAACCGTCCGGACCGTCTGACGCCACCATGGGCCGCCAGGACTGTTTCACGTGAAACACGGGCCGCCGCACCCTCGAGGTGCGGCGGCCCTCGGCGTATTCCCCGAGACGTACGGCAGGATGTGCTCCATGGCCAGTGCAGAGATGACGCCCGCGAGCAGCAGCGAGCCCGGCCCCGGCCGGCCCGTCGACGCGGAGCCGGTGCGGCCGACCCGGGAGGACGAGGTCGCCGCAGCCGGGAGCGAGCTGATCGGCGGCCCCATCGGGCGGTGGGCCCTGCTCGGGACGTCCTGGTGGACTCCGGTCCGGGTGATCGCGCTGGTGGCGATCGGCATGTTCGCCCTCGGCCTCGTCCAGAAGGCGCCCTGCTACCACAGCGCCTGGTTCTTCGGCGCCAGCTCGCAGTACACGCACGCCTGCTACTCGGACATCCCCCACCTCTACGACGGCCGTGGTTTCGCCGCCCACCTCGTGCCCTACTTCGACAAGCTCCCCGGCGACATGGACTACCTCGAATACCCGGTGCTGACCGGTGTGTTCATGGAGGTGGCCTCCTGGCTGACACCGCACAGCGGCACCCTCCAGCACCAGGAGCAGTGGTACTGGTTCGTCAACGCCGGAATGCTGATGGCGTGCACGGCCGTGATCGCGGTCTGTGTGACCCGCACTCAGCGGCGGCGTCCCTGGGACGGCCTGATGGTTGCCCTGGCGCCGGCCTTCGCGCTGACCGCCACGATCAACTGGGACCTGTTCGCGGTGGCTCTGACCGCCGCCGCGATGCTGATGTGGTCGCGGGGCCGCGCCCTGGCCTTCGGCGTCCTCCTGGGACTCGCCACGGCCGCCAAGCTCTACCCGGTGCTGCTGCTGGGCCCGCTGCTCGTGCTGTGCTGGCGCGCCGGCAAATGGCGGGAGTTCTTCCAGGCCGCGGGCGGCGCGGTGGTCGCCTGGGTCGTCGTCAACCTGCCGGTGATGTACTTCGCCTTCGACGGGTGGTCGAAGTTCTACACGTTCAGCCAGGAACGCGGTGTGGACTTCGGGTCTTTCTGGCTGATCTGGTCGCAGAACACCACCAGCCCGCCCACCACCACGTTCGTGAACACGGTGGCGACGATCCTGGTGGTGCTGTGCTTCCTCGGCATCGCGGCCCTGACGCTCACCGCCCCGCGCCGGCCGCGCTTCGCCCAACTGGCCTTCCTGATGGTGGCGGCGTTCATCCTCACCAACAAGGTGTACTCACCGCAGTACGTCCTGTGGCTCGTACCGCTCGCGGTGCTCGCCAGGCCCAGGTGGCGGGACTTCCTGATCTGGCAGGCCTGCGAGGTCGCGTACTTCCTGGGCATCTGGATGTACCTCGCGTACACGACCAGCGGAGACGCCCACAAGGGCCTCCCGACGCACGGCTACCACTGGGCGATTTTGCTGCACCTGTTCGGGACGCTGTACCTGTGCGTCATCGTCGTACGGGACATCCTGATGCCGGAGCGGGACACGGTGCGCCGGTCCGGGGACGACGATCCCTCGGGCGGGGTGCTCGACGGCGCGAAGGACCGCTTCGTGTTCGGGGCGGCCGCCCGTCCGCCGCGGCACGCCGCCCCCTTCGAGGGGCCCCAGGTGGACTGGGGCAGGGCGGAAGTGCTGTCCGACCGGGAGGGTTCGCTCTGAGCGAACAGGGCGTCGGCCCGGCATGCGGAAGGCCGTACACGGAGCTCCGTGTACGGCCTTCACGTCGCTTCCGGCCGGGTCAGCGGTCCATGAGCCGGTCGAACTGCGTGGTGGTGTGCCGCAGATGGGCCACCAGCTCGTCCCCGACCTTCGGCTCGGGGGCGTCCGAGGGAACGAAGAGGATCGACACCTGCATGTGCGGCGGCTCCGCGAACCAGCGCTGCTTGCCGCCCCAGACGAACGGAGAAAGGTTCCGGTTGACCGTGGCGAGCCCGGCCCGTGCGACGCCCTTGGCGCGCGGCATGACGCCGTGCAGCGCCTTCGGCGCCTCCAGGCCCACACCGTGCGAGGTACCGCCCGCCACGACCACGAGGAAGCCGTCCGAGGCCGCCTTCTGCTGGCGGTAGCCGAACCGGTCGCCCTTGGCCACGCGGGTGACGTCCAGGACGGCTCCGTGGTACTCGGTGGCCTCGTGATCACCGAGCCACAGCCGGGTGCCGATCCGGGCCCGGAACCGGGTCTGCGGGAACTGCTGCTGGAGCCGGGCCAGTTCGTCCGCCTTGAGGTGGCTGACGAACATGGTGTGCAGCGGCAGCCGGGCGGCGCGGAGCCGGTCCATCCAGCCGATGACCTCCTCGACGGCGTCCGAGCCGTCGGTGCGGTCCAACGGCAGGTGGATGGCGAAGCCCTCCAGCCGGATGTTCTCTATGGCGGCGTGCAGCTGGGGCAGGTCCTGCTCGCTGATGCCGTGCCGCTTCATCGAGGACATCACCTCGATGACCACACGGGCGCCGACGAGACCGTAGACGCCGTCGATGGACGACACGGAACGGATGACCCGGTCGGGCAGCGGCACGGGCTCCTCGCCGCGACGGTACGGCGTAAGCACCAGGAGGTCGCCGCCGAACCAGTCCTTGATGCGCGCGGCCTCGTAGGTCGTCCCGACGGCGAGGACGTCCGCGCCCAGGCGCGTGGCCTCCTCAGCGAGCCGTTCGTGTCCGAAGCCGTAGCCGTTGCCCTTGCAGACCGGGACGAGACCGGGGAACTGCTCCTGCACGTGCTTGTGATGCGCCCGCCAGCGCGCGGTGTCGACGTAGAGCGTGAGCGCCATGGCCGGACCGGAACCTTTCTCGTCGCTGCGGTGGGTCAGAGGTGTGGAGGCTGTGAAGCCTATGGAATCAAACGCCGGGCGCTCAGCGGCGCGACATGTAGATGTCGAGCGCCTTGTGGAGCAGCTTGTTCAGCGGGAAGTCCCACTCGCCGAGGTATTCGGCGGCCTGTCCGCCGGTGCCGACCTTGAACTGGATCAGGCCGAAGAGGTGGTCGGTCTCGTCCAGCGAGTCGGAGATGCCGCGCAGGTCGTAGGCGGTGGCGCCGAGCGCGTAGGCGTCGCGCAGCATGCGCCACTGCATGGCGTTCGACGGCCGGACCTCACGGCCGATGTTGTCGGAGGCGCCGTAGGAGTACCAGACGTGGCCGCCGACGATCAGCATGGTGGCCGCCGACAGGTTCACCCCGTTGTGCCGGGCGAAGTACAGCCGCATGCGATTGGGGTCCTCGGTGTTGAGGGCCGTCCACATGCGCTGGAAGTAGGACAGCGGGCGCGGCCGGAAGTGGTCGCGGACGGCGGTGATCTCGTACAGCCGCTGCCACTCCGGCAGGTCCTGGTAGCCGCCCTGGACGACCTCTACGCCGGCCTTCTCCGCCTTCTTGATGTTGCGGCGCCACAGCTGGTTGAAGTTCTTGTGGACCTCTTCCAGGGAGCGGTTCGCGAGCGGCACCTGGAAGACGTAGCGGGGCTGCACGTCACCGAAGCCGGCGCCGCCGTCCTCGCCCTGCTGCCAGCCCATGCGGCGCAGCTTGTCGGCGACCTCGAACGCGCGCGGCTCGATGAAGTCGGCCTCCATGTCGCGCAGCCGCTTCACGTCCGGGCTCTGGATGCCCCTCTTGATCGTCTCCGCGTTCCAGCGGCGGATGATCACCGGCGGGCCCATCTTGACGGAGAACGCGCCCTGCTGCTTCAGGTGCGCCAGCATCGGCTGGATCCAGTCGTCCAGGTTCGGCGCGAACCAGTTGATGACCGGTCCCTCGGGGAGGTAGGCGAGGTAGCGCTTGATCTTGGGCAGCTGCCGGTAGAGCACCAGACCCGCGCCGACCATCTCACCCGTGCGCTCGTCGAACCAGCCGAGGCTCTCCGAGCGCCACTCAGCCTTCACGTCGGCCCAGGCCGGGACCTGCATGTGACTCGCCGACGGCAGGCTCTGGATGTAGGCCAGGTGTTGCTCGCGGCTGATGGTCCTCAGGGTCAGGCTCATGTCGGGGCGCTCCTCGGGCTGGTGTGTCCCCATGGGGTCAGGGGCTCCGGCTCTCGCGCCGAAGCCTACTGCCCCGTGTGGGCGCCCCGACTGGGCGTACGGCACCTTCGTCCCGGCCTGGGGGCGGCCGGGACGAAGCGCGCTGTTCGAAAAGGGTTCGGGCGGGGGTGCCCCGTGCGTCAGCCGATGAGGCCGCCGAACAGTCCGCCGTGTGCCATGCCGATCAGGAATCCGACTCCCGATGCACCGAGACCCAGGATCAGTCCGAAGCGTTCCCGTGTGGTCACCGAGACCCACTGTCCGAACGCGCCGATGAGCAGGCCCAGCAGGCCGGTCCATGAGGTGAGCAGATGCAGGCCGTCGATGAAGCAGGTGATGAAGGACGTCAGCCCCAGGACCAGCGTGGTGGCCATCAACGAGTCCTGGAGCGGATGGCGCTTGCCGTCCGTGGCGAACAGAGATCCGGCGGTGTTGGGTCGCAATGCCTGTGCCATTGGCACCTCCTGCGGAAGGCGGCGCATCGTAGCGCCGTACACACCCGATGTGTACAGACTGACGGGCCTCACCGCCGGATTTCAACCGGAAGCCGGTGTGCAGGTAGTCTGTACCGCTGCACCGGTGTCTGCCCAGGCATGCCCAGGTCATTCCGCGGGATACCCGGCGGAGCCCTCGATTGTCAGTGGGGGCCGATACCGTTGCGCACGCATCACAACCCTCCTGCCACGGAACGACCGTGGCCGCTGAGTCCAAAGGAGGTGGGTTCCACATGCGTCACTACGAGGTGATGGTCATCCTCGACCCCGATCTCGAGGAGCGCTCTGTCTCCCCGCTGATCGAGAACTTCCTGTCCGTCGTCCGTGATGGCGGCGGCAAGGTGGAGAAGGTCGACACCTGGGGCCGTCGTCGTCTCGCGTACGAGATCAAGAAGAAGCCCGAGGGCATCTACTCGGTCATCGACCTGCAGGCCGAGCCTGCGGTCGTGAAGGAGCTCGACCGCCAGATGAACCTGAACGAGTCGGTCCTCCGGACCAAGGTCCTCCGTCCCGAGACCCACTGAGCCTCCCGCTCAGCTGATCTCGGGTTTCGAGTAGCAGCAAGCAGCCAGCAGCAAACCCGCCGAGAGGTTCCCCCATGGCAGGCGAGACCGTCATCACGGTCATCGGCAATCTTGTCGACGACCCCGAGCTGCGCTTCACCCCGTCCGGTGCGGCGGTCGCGAAGTTCCGCGTCGCGTCCACTCCCCGCACCTTCGACCGCCAGACGAACGAGTGGAAGGACGGCGAAAGCCTGTTCCTGACCTGCTCAGTCTGGCGTCAGGCGGCGGAGAACGTCGCCGAGTCGCTCCAGCGAGGCATGCGCGTCATCGTGCAGGGCCGGCTGAAGCAGCGGTCCTACGAGGACCGTGAGGGCGTCAAGCGCACGGTCTACGAACTGGACGTCGACGAGGTCGGCGCCAGCCTGCGCAGTGCCACCGCCAAGGTCACCAAGACCGCCGGCGGCGCGCGCGGGGGCCAGGGCGGTTACGGCGGCGGTGGCGGCGGCCAGGGTGGCGGCGGCTGGGGCGGTGGCTCCGGTGGCGGTCAGCAGGGCGGCGGCGCTCCGGCCGACGACCCGTGGGCGACCGGCGCTCCCGCCGGTGGCAACCAGGGTGGCGGCGGCTGGGGCGGCGGTTCCGGCTCCGGCGGCGGTGGCGGTGGCGGCTACTCGGACGAGCCCCCCTTCTAGGCCCTTGGGCCGAGGGTGGGGCGTACCCCAACTTCTTGATCACACAGGAGAAACACCATGGCGAAGCCGCCTGTGCGCAAGCCGAAGAAGAAGGTCTGCGCATTCTGCAAGGACAAGGTCACATACGTGGACTACAAGGACACGAACATGCTGCGGAAGTTCATTTCCGACCGCGGCAAGATCCGTGCCCGCCGCGTGACCGGCAACTGCACGCAGCACCAGCGTGACGTCGCCACGGCCGTCAAGAACAGCCGTGAGATGGCGCTGCTGCCCTACACGTCCACCGCGCGCTAAGGGAAGGGTGACCGACACATGAAGATCATCCTCACCCACGAGGTCTCCGGCCTCGGTGCCGCGGGCGACGTCGTCGACGTCAAGGACGGTTACGCTCGCAACTACCTCATCCCGCGGAAGTTCGCTATCCGCTGGACCAAGGGTGGCGAGAAGGACGTCGAGCAGATCCGCCGCGCTCGCAAGATCCACGAGATCCAGACCATCGAGCAGGCCAACCAGGTCAAGGCCCAGCTGGAAGGCGTGAAGGTCCGTCTGGCCGTCCGCTCCGGCGACGCCGGCCGTCTCTTCGGTTCCGTCACCCCGGCCGACATCGCTTCCGCGATCAAGGCTTCCGGTGGCCCCGAGGTCGACAAGCGCCGCATCGAGCTCGTTTCCCCGATCAAGACCCTGGGCGCCCACGAGACGTCCGTGCGTCTGCACCCCGAGGTTGCCGCGAAGGTCAACATCGAGGTCGTCTCGGCCTGACCGCCGAGTGATCGCTGAGCTCGTCCGAGCCGGTGAAGGGGCCGCACCTTTGAGGTGCGGCCCCTTTCCCATGGCCGGGCGGAGGCAGGCGCGCTTGGTGGGGGCCGGAGGTCGGCGAATGATCATGTTTCACGTGAAAGACGGCGGCACCTGCAGTTTCACGTGAAACATGGTGGCCACGCGGGGTTTCACGTGAAACGGATCAGCGGGTCGCACCCGTGACCACCCAGCGGCCCGACCTCGTGCGCAGCCACAACGTCAGCATGCGTACCGCCATCATCAGCGTCATGGCCGCCCACAGCGCCGTGAGACCCCCGCCCAGCGTCGGGACGAGCAGCGCTGCCGGTGCGAAGACCGCCAGGGTGACGACCATCGCGCCCGCCAGGTACGGGCCGTCACCGGCGCCCATCAGCACGCCGTCCAGGACAAAGACGATCCCGCAGACGGGCTGCGACAACGCCACCATGAGCAGGGCCGGCAGCGCCGCGTCCTTGACCACCGAGTCACTGGTGAACAGCGGAAGGAAGAGCGGCCGGGCGGCCACGACGAGGAGGCCGAGTACGACGCCGGTCGCGATGCCCCACTGGACCATGCGACGGCACGCCTCGCGGGCACCCTGGGGGTCGTCCGCTCCCAGGTAGCGGCCGATGATGGCCTGTCCTGCGATGGCGATGGCGTCCAGCGCGAAGGCCAGCAGACTCCACAGCGACAGGATGATCTGGTGGGCGGCGATGTCGGCGTCACCGAGCCGGGCAGCCACCGCCGTGGCGATCATCAGGATCGCGCGCAGCGACAGGGTGCGGACCAGCAAGGGCACACCGGCCTGCGCCGAGGCGCGTATCCCGGCGGCGTCCGGCCGCAGGGACGCGCCGTGCCGACGGGCTCCCCGGACGACGACGGTCAGATAGACGGCCGCCATGCCGCACTGGGCGATGACGGTGCCCCAGGCGGAACCCGCGATGCCCAGCCCCGCACCGTAGACGAGCCCCGCGTTGAGCACGGCGTTGGCGATGAAGCCCGCGACGGCGACGTAGAGCGGAGTCCGCGTGTTCTGCAGCCCGCGCAGCACGCCGGTCGAGGCGAGGACGATCAGCATCGCCGGGATGCCGAAAGCGGAGATACGAAGGTAGGTCGTGGCGTAGGGGGCCGCCGTGGCCGAGGCGCCGAAGAGGTCGACGATGGTGGGCCCAAGCGGGAGTACGGCGGCGATCACGGCGACACCGAGGAGCAGTGCCAGCCAGATGCCGTCCATGCCCTGGCGGATGGCCGCCTGGAGATCACCCGCGCCGACGCGTCGGGCCACGGCAGCCGTGGTGGCGTAGGCGAGGAAGACGAAGACGCTCACGGCGGTGGTGAGCAGTACGGAGGCGATGCCGAGACCGGCGAGTTGGGCGGTTCCCAGGTGGCCGACGATCGCACTGTCCGCCATGACGAAGAGAGGCTCCGCGACGAGTGCGCCGAAGGCCGGAACGGCCAGCGCGACGATCTCGCGGTCGTGCCGTCGTCGGGTGGCCTCGGGTATCGCGCGAGCCGGTGTCATGAGCACCAATCTAATCGTCCACAGGTAAGAGATGCAATTGTATAGTGACCCTTACCTCGTCGCTCCGCCCGTGTCCATTCGCGCACCGTTCGACATGATCTTGGTCCGACTGGGGAAGTTTTTCTTCTGCACAGGCCGTGGACGGCAACAGTGCAGGTCAAGCATCATCTCCTGATCAAAGGGAGGGCTTGTTCACAGCGCTGTCCACCGGGTCGTGCACAGGTTTCGGCAAGTTCTCCACAGCATCTGGGCCGTCGTCCACATGGCCTGTGGATAACCAGATTGGCTGACGGTGCCGAGGGGCCTACCGTTGTGCGGCGCCCACTCCCCGCCCGCGGTCCGGGAACCGCCACAATTCCGACGCGCCACTACCGGAGTTGGGCCTCTCATTTGTCAGTGTCGTGCCGTACAAAAGAGGGCACGGCGAGGTCCGCCCTGCGGACGGGAGGAGGTGTCTCGGTGAGCATTTCCGAGCCCTTGGACGATCCGTGGGCCGACAGCGGGCCCAGCGATCGTCTGCCGGCCTCCCGTCGACGCGGTGACGGTGGCCGGAGTCGTGACGAACAGCACGACCGGGGCCGGGACAACGGCTCCTGGGACGGCGGCGGCAGTACGGCCTTCGAGCGGGTGCCCCCGCAGGACCTCGACGCCGAGCAGTCCGTTCTGGGCGGCATGCTGCTCTCCAAGGACGCCATCGCCGACGTCGTGGAAGTGCTCAAGGGCCACGACTTCTACAAGCCGGCCCACGAGACGATCTACCAGGCGATCCTCGACATCTACGCCAAGGGCGAGCCGGCCGACCCCATCACCATCGCCGCCGAACTCACCAAACGCGGTGAGATCAACAAGGTCGGCGGTGCCGCGTACCTGCACAGCCTGGTGCAGACCGTGCCGACGGCGGCGAACGCCGAGTACTACGCCGAGATCGTGCACGAGCGGGCCGTACTGCGCCGACTGGTCGAGGCGGGCACCCGCATCACCCAGATGGGATACGCCGCCGACGGGGACGTCGACGAGATCGTCAACAGCGCCCAGGCGGAGATCTATGCGGTCACCGAGCAGCGCACCAGCGAGGACTACCTGCCCCTCGGCGACATCATGGAGGGCGCCCTCGACGAGATCGAGGCGATCGGCTCGCGCAGTGGCGAGATGACCGGTGTGCCCACCGGGTTCACCGATTTCGACTCCCTGACGAACGGGCTGCACCCCGGCCAGATGATCGTCATCGCGGCCCGTCCCGCCATGGGCAAGTCCACGCTCGCGCTGGACTTCGCACGGGCCGCGTCCATCAAGAACAACCTGCCGAGCGTCATCTTCTCCCTGGAAATGGGCCGCAACGAGATCGCGATGCGTCTGCTGTCCGCCGAGGCCCGGGTAGCGCTGCACCACATGCGGTCCGGCACGATGACCGACGAGGACTGGACCCGGCTCGCACGCCGCATGCCGGACGTCTCGGCCGCCCCGCTCTACATCGACGACTCCCCGAACCTGTCGATGATGGAGATCCGCGCCAAGTGCCGGCGCCTGAAGCAGCGCAACGACCTCAAGCTGGTGGTCATTGACTACCTGCAGCTGATGCAGTCCGGTGGCTCCAAGCGTGCGGAGAGCCGTCAGCAGGAGGTCTCGGACATGTCCCGTAACCTCAAACTGCTCGCCAAGGAGCTGGAGATCCCGGTCATCGCGCTGTCCCAGCTCAACCGTGGCCCCGAGCAGCGCACCGACAAGAAGCCGATGGTGTCCGACCTGCGTGAGTCCGGCTCCATCGAGCAGGACGCCGACATGGTCATCCTGCTGCACCGTGAGGACGCGTACGAGAAGGAGTCCCCACGCGCGGGCGAGGCCGACCTGATCGTCGCCAAGCACCGAAACGGCCCCACGGCCACGATCACCGTGGCCTTCCAGGGCCACTACTCCCGCTTCGTCGACATGGCCCAGACCTGATCACACCGCCGAAATGAACTCGACGCGCGCCCGGGCACGGGATGCACTGGGGGCATGACGACATCTGAGGCAGAGCTGCTCCCTTCGACCCGGCGGGCCCTGGTGCACCGGATCGCCGTGGCGCAGGCGGAGGGCAGGGCGCCGTCGCTGGTCGCGGCGGTGGTCCGGGGCGGCCGGACGGTGTGGCACGGGTCGCGTAGCTCGGTGGACGGCCACGGCCCGGACGTGAACGTGCAGTACCGGATCGGATCGATCACCAAGACGTTCACCGCGGTGCTGGTGCTCCGCCTGCGCGACGAGGGGCTGCTCGATCTCGGTGACGCCCTGGAGAAGCACCTGCCGGGCACAGGCGCGGGCGAGGCGACGATCGCCGAACTGCTGGCGCACACCGCGGGACTGGCGGCCGAGTCGCCCGGGCCCTGGTGGGAGCGGACGCCCGGCTCGCTGCGGCCCGAGCTGAGCGATGTGCTCGGCGAGCAGCCCTTTTTGCACCCCGTCGGACGGACGCACCACTACTCCAACCCCGGCTACACCCTGCTCGGCGCGCTGGTGGAGGAACTGCGCGGTGCTCCCTGGGAGGACGTGCTGCGCCGGGAGGTGCTCGAACCGCTGGGCCTGCACCGTACGAGCGTCCAGCCGCAGGCGCCACACGCCGGCGGTTGGGCGGTGCACCCGTGGGCGGACGCGCTGCTGCCGGAGCCGCTGGAGGACCTGGGCCGGATGGCGCCCGCCGGCCAGTTGTGGTCCACCACCGGCGACCTCGCCCGCTTCGCCGCGTTCCTGGCCGGGGGAGACCAGCGGGTGCTGAGCGCGGACTCGGTGCGCGAGATGCGGACCCCCTCCGCGCCCGCGGCCGCCGCAGAGGTGTCGGACGGGGTCACCTATGGGCTCGGTATGCAGATCCAGCACCGCGACGGCAGGCTTCTCGCCGGGCACTCCGGTTCGTTGCCGGGTTTTCTGGCGAACCTCGTCATCAGCGTGGAGGACGACGTGGCCGCGGTGGTGCTGACCAACTGCACCAGCGGCCCGCTGGTCGGCGCGGTGGGTGCCGACCTCGTCCGCATCGTCGCCGAGGCGGAACCACGCATCCCGGAGCCCTGGCGCCCGCTGCGTGACGTGGAACCGGAGGTCCTGGAACTGGCCGGGCCCTGGTACTGGGGTACGAACGCTTTCGCGCTGCGGGTGACGGCCGACGGGCTCCTCAGCCTGGGGCCGTTGTCCGGTCCCGGTAGGCGTGCTCGTTTCCGGGCGAATCCGGACGGCACCTGGACGGGCCTGGAGGGGTACTACGCCGGGGAGCCGTTGCGGCCGGTGCGGCGCTCTGACGGGTCCGTGAGCCATCTCGACCTGGGGTCGTTCGTCTTCACCCGGGAGCCGTACGACACGGAGGCTCCCGTGCCCGGTGGAGTGGATCCCGAGGGGTGGCGGGGCATCGGCTGAACCGGGCCGGCTCCGTCGTCGCTGGGCGGCCCGTTTCACGTGAAACAGGCCGCCCGGTCGCGTACCGGTCGTCCGGCGTCTCAGAGCTGTAGCTTGAAGCCCTCGTGGGAGGCGGTGAAGCCGAGCCGCTCGTAGAAGCGGTGGGCGTCGGTGCGGGCCTTGTCGGACGTCAGCTGCACCATGCTGCAGCGGAGATCGCGGGAGGTGCCGATGGCCCACTCGATGAGCCGGGTGCCCAGTCCGGTGCCGCGCTCGTCGGCGTGGACGCGGACTGCCTCGACGAGTGCACGGGTCGCCCCCTTGCGGGAGAGCCCCGGGATGATCGTGAGCTGCAGGGTCCCGACGACACGGCCGTCCCGGACGGCGACGACGAGATGCTGGTTCGCGTCCGCGTTCAAGCGTTCCAGCGCCTCCCGGTACGGGCTCAGGTCCTCGGGTGACTCACGCCGGGCGCCCAGCGGATCGTCGGCGAGCAGGGCGACGATCGCCGGGAGGTCGTCCGCGGTCGCCCGCCGTATTTCAAGATCTCCCATGCCCGCACCCTACGCGGGCGTCTTCAGCGACTCCACGGCACGGACCAGGGGCGCCAGTTCGGGGTTCGCGGCGGCCTCGTCCAGCGCCTCGCGCAGGGCGGCGTCATGGGTGGGCCGCGCCGTCTCCAGCAGCCGCAGTCCCGCCTCGGTGACGTCGGTGTAGATGCCGCGCCGGTCGGTGGGGCACAGATAGCGCTCCAGCAGGTCACGGTCCTCCAGCCGGGTGACCAGCCGCGTGGTGGCGCTCTGGCTGAGGACGACCGCGTCGGCGACCTGCTTCATCTGGAGATGCCCGCCCTCGCCGGCGTGCTGTCGGCTGAGCACGTCGAGCAGCGAGTACTCACGCCCGCTCAGGTCGTGCCGCGTCTGCAGGGCGCGCTCGATGTGTGTCTCGATCCTTCCGTGCAGGGCGGAGAGGGCGCACCAGCCCTGAGCGAGAGCGGTGAGCGCGGGATCCGTCGCCGTCATTGGTCTTCCCCTCCGTCTCTGAGCTGCTGAGAACAGGGTAGGGCACTCCCGCAATAGCCTGCGATTGCAAGTATCCAGCGTTTGCAATTATTGTGGACGCGTTCAAATCGTTCCTGTAATCGTCTGGAAGGTGCCTTTCCCCATGCCTCTCGCGCTTCTGGCTCTCGCGATCGGGGCCTTCGGCATCGGTACGACCGAGTTCGTGATCATGGGTCTGCTGCCCGAGGTCGCGGGTGACTTCGGGGTCTCGATCCCCACGGCGGGCCTGCTCGTGACCGGATACGCCCTCGGGGTGCTGATCGGGGCCCCGCTGATGACCGTGCTCGGCACCAAGGTCTCGCGCAAACGCATGCTCATGCTGCTGATGGGCCTGTTCATCGTCGGCAACCTGCTCTCCGCCGTCGCCCAGACCTTCGCGGTCATGCTGGCCGGGCGGGTGATCGCCTCCCTGGCTCACGGCGCCTTCTTCGGTATCGGCTCGGTCGTCGCAGCGGACGTGGTCGCACCCCACAAGAAGGCCGGCGCCATCGCGATGATGTTCACCGGTCTGACCGTCGCCAACGTGATCGGTGTGCCACTGGGGACACTGGTCGGCCAGCATTTCGGCTGGCGGGTCACGTTCGGTGTCGTCGCGGCGCTCGGTGTCATCGGCCTGGCCGGCATCGCCCGGCTGGTGCCCGAGATGCCGCGGCCGGAGGGGGTCCTCCTGCGCCACGAGGTGGGGGCCCTCAGGAACGCCCAGGTCCTGCTCGCCATGGCGATGACCGTGCTGGGCTTCGGCGGCGTCTTCGCGGCCGTCACCTACATCGCGCCGATGATGACCCGTGTCACTGGCTTCGCCGACGGATCCGTCACCTGGCTGCTCGTCCTGTTCGGCCTTGGCATGGTCGGCGGCAACCTCGTCGGCGGCCGGTTCGCCGACCGTGCCCTGATGCCGATGCTCTACGTCTCCCTGGGCGCGCTGGCCGTCGTCCTCGCCCTCTTCACGTTCACCGCGCACGACAAGGTCGCGGCTGCCGTGACCATCACCCTGATCGGCGCCCTTGGCTTCGCGACCGTGCCGCCCCTGCAGAAGCGGGTCCTCGACCAGGCGCACGGCGCCCCGACCCTCGCGTCGGCGGTCAACATCGGCGCCTTCAACCTGGGCAACGCCCTCTCGGCCTGGCTCGGCGGCATGGTGATCGCGGCCGGCTTCGGCTACACCGCCCCCAACTGGGTCGGCGCCGCACTCGCCGGTTCCGCCCTGCTCCTCGCCGTGCTGTCGGCCGGCCTGGAACGCCGCACCGCGCCGGTGACGGCTCAGCCCGCGGCCACCGTCAGGGGAGCGAACCGGCGCGTCCAGTCACCCGGCAACTCCGTGATGCCGTAGGTCATGACGTCGTTGAAGGCGACCGACGCCAGCCCGTGCTCCTTCGCCCACGCCAGGAGTCCCTCGTGCCGTATGTCGATGTCGGTGCGCAGCGGCCGGTCGGTGTGGGCGGCGAGCGAGGCGATCAGTGCCTGGGCGGTCTCGGTGTCGCGGGCGATCAGCGGCCCGACGACATGGGTGTCCATGTTGGGCCAGGCGGCCGTGTAGCCGATGAGCCGGCCGTCTTCCTGGGCAACTCGCAACTGGTCCGCGAAGGCGGGCAGGCGGGTGATCAGGGGCGTGCGATCGGCGCCGAACACCTCCTCGTCGAGGCGGAGGATCGCCGGAAGATCCTCGGCGTTCGCGGCCCGCGTCGCTACCCGGGACTCCACTCCACCCGGGACGAAGCGGCCGCGCACCATCTCCGCCCGGCCCGTGACCTTGAAGCCCAGTTCCTCGTAGAGGGGGCGGCCGTTCGCCGTGGCGTGCAGGGTCAGCGGAGTCGCCCCCATGCCCGAGACGACATGACGCATCAACCGGCGTCCGACGCCCTGCCGGGCGTGCCGTTCGGCGACCAGGACCATGCCGACGGCGCCGAGTTCCGGCTGACCCGGTGAGCCGTACTCGGTGATGACGCACGCGGCGACGAGACCACCCTGAGGATCGTCGATGCCGTAGCCCTGGCCGGCGGTGAGCAGGAACCCCCACTTCCATTCCTCGCGTGGCCACCCCCGGTCTTCGGACAAGTCGGCACAGGCGGACAGATCGCGTGGCGTCAGGGGGCGGATGGGCAGAGCGGCGAGGGAAGGAGTCGGCACGCAGGTCAGGCTGTCCGACCAGCACCCCCGCCGTCCACCGGTTTCGATGCGGACACACGTGCTTTTGGCCACGCCGTGGACATGCGCGCGACCTGGGCGGCGACGGTTTCACGTGAAACATCGGGGGCGGACCGGATACCGGTTCAGGTGCGTGCCCGTGGACCGGTGCCGACGGTCGGCTCGGTCCGAGCCCGGGATGCCTACTTCCCGAGGTCGGGTGCGTGCATGGCGCGTACACCCTCGATGTTGCCGTCCAGATAGTGCCGCAAGGACAAGGGGACGAGATGGACCGAGGCGATGCCGACCCGGGTGAACGGGATGCGGACGATCTCATACTCCCCGGCCGGCTCGTCCACCTCGGGGCCGTGTCGGAGGGCCGGGTCCATGGACTCCAGCCGGCAGACGAAGAAGTGCTGGACCTTCACACCCGTGGCGCCTCCGTCCTCGCCGATGTGCTCCACGGTGTCCACGAAGCAGGGCACCACATCGGAGATCTTGGCCCCCAGTTCCTCGTAGACCTCGCGGTGCAGGGCATCGACGACGGTCGGGTCCTCGCGTTCGACGCCGCCACCGGGGGTGACCCAGTAGGGATCGACGCCGGGCTTGGTGCGTTTGATCAGGACCAGATCGTCGCCGTCCAGGAGGACGGCTCGGGCGGTGCGCTTGACCACGGGTCGGACGGTCATGGGAGAAATGTGGCCCAGCTTGTTCCACGTGAAACATCGTGAGTCGCTGCCTCGCCGCGGGCCGTGAGCGACGGGCGGTGAGCGGCGGGCCGAGGGGCTCAGCCCCAGTGGGAGGCTGCCTGGAGAAGCCACTCGTGCGCCCGGGCGACGTGGGGCATGGCGAGGGTCCCGGTGCGCACGGCCAGGAAGTACGTGCGCAGCGGCGGCACGGCCGGGCTGTGCAGCCTGGTGATCTCGCCCCGGCGGAGGGCGTGGGCACAGAGGTAGCGGGGCAGCACGGCGAGGCCGGCGCCGGCGACGACGCAGGTGAGCACGGCGCGCAGATCCGGCACGATGACCGTGCCCGAGGCGGTCGGACGCGCGTCGAAGACGGAGGCCCAGTACCGCGAGACGAAGGGCAGTGACTCGTGGACCTCGACCACCGGCAGTTTCTCCAGGGCGGCCGCCTCCGTGCGCTGCGCCTGCGGCGTGCCGATGCGGTCGGTCCAGCGAGGGGAGGCGACCAGGACATGCTCCTCGTCGCAGAGCGGGGTCGCGGTGAGCAGGGCGCCGCGCGGCCGGGTGGTGCTGATGGCGAGGTCGTGTCGGCCGGCGGCGAGGCCTTCCAGGGCTTCCTCCGCCGTGCCGAAGGAGACGCGCAGGGCAAGGCCCCCGCCGTCGTCGCCCGGCAGTTCCGTCAGCGCGGGCAGGGCCCGTTCCGCGGTGAACTCGGGGGGACCGGCGAGGTGCAGCGTACGCGGGGAGGGGTCGTCGTCCAGCCCGGTCCCGGCTATCTCCACCAGGGCGTCGAGATGGGGCGCGGCCTTGTGGGCGAGTTCGTCACCGATGGTCGTCGGCGTCACACCGCGGGCCTGCCGGAGGAAGAGGGGCCGTCCCAGCTGGCGTTCCAGGGTGCGGATCTGGGAGGTGACGGCCGGCTGGGACAGACCGAGCAGTGCGGCCGCGCGCGTGAAGGAGCCGGCCCGGTGCACGGTGACGAAGGTGCGCAGCAATGCCAGATCCATGGCGGGACGACCCCTCTCCCTGCCTCCTCCGGCCCCCAGGCAGGAATCAACTATAAATAAGTCGATAGGTCTCTGTCGTTACCGTGATTGGACACTGACGGAGAGTCAATTAGCCTTGTTCGCGCGGTTCTTCGCGCGCGGGACCGCACGGCGGTCCGAGCCACGAGGGGGGAGGCTCGGACCGCTCTGGCTGCCCGCTCAGCCTGCGGACTCGTCCAGGGCCCGCAGGACGTCCGCCACCAGGTCCTCGGGGTCCTCGGCCCCGACGGACATGCGGATGAAGCCCTCCGCGACCGCGTCACCGCCCCAGCGCCCGCGCCGTTCGGCCGTGGAGCGGACCCCGCCGAAGCTCGTCGCGTCCTCCACGAGGCGCAGCGCCTGGAGGAAGCGCTCGGCACGCGCGCGCGTGGGAAGCGTGAAGGAGACGACGCAGCCGAAGCGGCGCATCTGCTGTGAGGCGATCTTGTGGGAGGGGTCGTCGGGCAGTCCGGGATGGCGCAGGCCGGACACCTCCGGCCGGGTGCGCAACGCCTCGGCGACCGCGAGAGCGGTGGCGTTCTGCCGGTCGACACGCAACTGCAGGGTGGCGATGGAGCGGTGCGCCAGCCAGGCCTCCATCGGCCCGGAGATCGCGCCGACGATCTTGCGCCAGCGCCGTACGGCGGCCATGGCCCCGGCGTCGCGGCCGGCGACGTAGCCGAGGAGGACGTCCCCGTGTCCGGTGAGCTGCTTGGTGCCGCTGGCCACGGAGAAGTCGGCGCCCAGCTCCAGGGGGCGCTGTCCGAGCGGACTGGCCAGGGTGTTGTCGACGGCCACGAGGGCGCCCCGCGTGTGGGCCGCCTCCACCAGTCGGCGGATGTCGCACACGTCGAGGCCGGGGTTCGACGGGGACTCGATCCACAGCAGCCGCGCTCCGTCGAGGACCTCCAGCTGGGCGTCCCCGCCGGTCGGGGCGGTGCGCACCTCGATGCCGTACGCCTCCAGCTGCTCGCGGACGAGCGGCAGCACCTGGTAGCCGTCGGAGGGCAGGACGACCGTGTCGCCGGAGCGCAGCTGTGAGAACAGCACCGACGAGATCGCGGCCATGCCGGACGCGAACACCAGCGTCTCGACTTCGTCCAGCCCGGGTGCCTCCAGCTCGCCGATGGCGCGCTCCAGCAGGGTCCAGGTCGGATTGTCGTCGCGGCCGTAAGCGTAGGGGCCCGTCACCTCCCCGGGCAGGTGGAAGTGGGCGGCGAACACCGGTCCGGGCAGGGTGGGCTCGTGTTTGACGGCCTCCGGCAGCCCGGCCCGCACCGCGCGTGTGCCGTCGCCGGTGCCGCTCTCGTCCTTGGTGGCGTCGCTCATGCGGCCCGTCCCTCCAGTCGTTCCCGTACGGCGGCCAGCAGACCCTCGCTCGCCTGCTCCACCATCTCAAGGCACTCCGCGAAGCCGTCCCGGGCCCCGTAGTAGGGGTCCGGTACGTCCAGGTCGGCGCCGGCGGCGGGGTCGTAGGAGCGCAGCAGACGTACCTTTCGGACGTCCTCCTCGGTGGTGGCGAGGCGGCGCAGGGCCTTGAGGTGACCGGTGTCGAGGGCGATCAGTAGGTCGAGACGGCCGAACCAGGACGGCTCGAACCGGTGTGCGACGTGATCGCTGTCATAGCCGTGCGCGTCCAGCACCGCCACGGTCCGCGGGTCGGCGCCCTCGCCCTCGTGCCAGTCGCCGGTGCCCGCGCTGTCGACCTCGACCAGGCCATCCAGCCCGGCCTCCGCCACGCGCGCGCGGAAGACGGACTCGGCCATGGGGGAGCGGCAGATGTTGCCAGTGCAGACGAAACAGACGCGGAAGGTCATGGCGGGTTCAGTCCTCGTCGGGCAGGACGACGTGCAGTGCCCAGGACACGATCGCGACGATGAGGCCGCCGACGACCGCCGTCCAGAACCCCTCCACGTGGAAACTCAGGTCGAGCTTGCTGCTCACCCAGGAGGTGAGCAGCAGCATGCACGCGTTCACGACCAGCGTGATCAGACCCAGGGTCAGGATGAACAGCGGGAAAGTGAGCACCTTGACCACCGGCTTGACCAGGAAGTTCACCAGGCCGAAGATCAGCGCGACGACGATCAGCGTGCCGGCCTTCCGGGCTGTGCTGCCCCCCGTCAGGGTGATCTTGTCGAGCAGCCATACGGCGACCGCCAGGGCGCCCGCGTTCGCGATCGTCTTGACTACGAAATTCTTCATGTGTCTGATCGTGGCAGACCAGGACGACCGTGAGCAGAGGCGAGGGCGACAAGGGCGATGAAGGCATTCCGGCTGGACGACCTGGAGGCGGAGCGCGCCGCCAACGAGGGGGCCTATCTTCAGTTCCTGCGGGAGCGGAACATGTCGGTCGGCCTCTACGCCCTCGACGCGGGCGAGTCCGACCCGCAGCGGCCGCACCGGCAGGACGAGGTCTACTTCGTCGTGAGCGGCCGGGCGTCGATCACGGTCGGCCAGGAGACCACCGAGGTGGCCCGGGGCAGCGTCGTGTACGTGCCGGCCGGGGCCGTCCACAAGTTCCACCACATCAGCGAGGACCTGAGGGTTCTGGTCGTGTTCTCTCCCCCTGAGGCCTGAGCCCGCGTCTCGGGGTTCCCTAGGGGGCGGTTCAGGGGAGGACAAGGGATGCGCGGCCTCCGCGGGCCCCCCGGCCGCCCTAGCATCGAGAGCGGAACATCGACAACGCACGAGACGCAAAGGACGAGGGCGATGCGAGAGATCTTCGCGGGGCTGCCGTGGTGGGTGAAGTGGGTCGCGGTGCCGGTCATCGCCCTGGTGGTGTTCGGCGGCCTGATAGCGACAGTGGTCGGTTTCGTGATCGGCCTGCTCTTCAAGGCGCTGGTCTTCGTCGCGCTGGTCGGCGGACTGATCTACGTGGTGCGGAAGTTCATGGGCAACTCCTCGTCACGCAGCGACTGGTGAGCGCACGGGGAGCTGGCGGCCGGTAACAGGAAACGCCGGTTCCCTCGGGGGAGGGAAGTTTCCGCCGGAGGCCGCCGACGAGCGGCGGCAGGCGATTAGAGTCCGGAACTCCACGCGGGACCGACCCCCGTGGGCGGCGTACACCCACCCGTGTCTCCTCCGCACGGGCTGCCCCCCTCGCGCTCCGGAGTGACCCTTGGCCATGGTTGACACCGCACCGGCGGGCCCCCTCGCGCCCCATGCCGAGCCGCGTTCCCGCAGGCCCCCGGTGCAGCGGCCGCTGTCCGGCGCGTCCATCCCCGGGCAGCCGCACTCCGCGACCCTCATCGGATCCGTCCAGCGCGCGATGCGGTTGCTGGAGACCGTCGCCGCACATGAGCACGGCGCCCCCGCCAAGCAACTCGCCCGCGAGACCGGTCTCGCTCTGCCCACGACCTACCACCTGCTGCGCACCCTGGTCCACGAGGGCTATCTGCGGCGCGAGAAGGGCCTGTTCTTCCTCGGCGAGGCCGCCGAGCGGCTGAGCAGCAGCGGAGCCCAGCAGAAACGTCGCAGCGCGGTGGCCGACACCCTGGCACATTGGCGCGATTCGATCGGTGTGCCCGTGTACTACGCGCGCTACCGGGCCGGCGAGATCGAGGTGCTCTGCGTCTCCGACTCGCCGGGGGCGCCGGCGGTGCAGGAGTGGGCGGACTTCCGGGAGACGGGCCACGCGCACGCCATCGGCCAGTGCCTGCTCTCCCAACTGGACGAGGAGTCGCGCCGTGACCACCTGGACCGCTACCCCGTGCAGTCGATCACGCCGTACACGGTGCGTGACAACCACACCGTCCTTCGGAGGCTGGAGCGGATGCGGCGGATGGAGCCGGTCGTGGAACGGCAGGAGTACGCGCTGGGCACGGTGTGCGCCGCCATCCCGATCTCGGTCGGCACCGAGGCGACGACGATGGCTCTCTCACTCCCCGCTCACCAGTCCGACCGGCTGCTGCCCGCGGCACGTCGGCTGCAGGCGGAGATCGGGCGGCATCTGGGATCGCTCACGCTCTCTATCAGTATCTGAAAACTCACTCCTTGTGATCTGTTGTGTACTTTCAGCAAGATTTGACCATTGTCAAAGGGATCAATCCCGGCCAGTCGGCGTCATTAGACGGGGTGCGCATGCGTGAGTCCGTACAGGCAGAGGTCATGATGAGCTTTCTCGTGTCCGAGGAGCTCTCCTTCCGTATTCCGGTGGAGTTGCGCTACGAGTCCAGTGATCCCTATGCCGTACGGCTCACTTTTCACTTGCCCGGGGACGCCCCGGTGACCTGGGCCTTCGGGCGGGAACTGCTGATCGACGGGGTCGGTCGGCCGTGCGGGGAGGGGGATGTGCACATCGCTCCCGCCGATTCCGAACTGCTCGGTGAGGTGCTGATCCGGCTTCAGGTCGGCAGCGACCAGGCGCTGTTCCGGTCCTCCGCACCGCCGCTCGTGGCCTTCCTCGACCGTACGGACAAGCTCGTGCCTCTCGGGCAGGAAGGCGCCCTGGCCGACTTCGACGCCCATCTCGACGAGGCCCTGGACCGCATCCTGGCCGAGGAACAGAGCGCCGGCTGAAGCGTTACGGCACCGGGGGTGCGGGGCGCTGTGGGACGGCCTCGTACGACGGCATGCAGGAACGCTTCTGCGGAGGCCGTAGCGGGGCCGGCGCCCGGCCCCGCCTCACCGCTTCCGGCGCCGTCCCCTTCCGCCGCGCGCCGGGGTGCGTTGCCGGCCCACCGGCGCCCCGGCGTCGCCGGGCCGGTCGGCCGCCACCACCAAGGCGGCGAGCGCGGTGGTCACCGGCACCGAGGCGACCAGGCCGATCGAGCCCACTAGGGTGCGCACGATCTCCTCGGCCACCAACTCGCTGTTCGCCACGGTGCCCACACTGCTCTGCGCGATCGAGAACAGCAGCAGCAAGGGCAGCGCGGCGCCGGCGTAGGCGAGGACGAGGGTGTTGACCACCGACGCGATGTGGTCGCGCCCGATGCGGATGGCCGCCCGGTACAGACCGCGCCGGCCCAGCGACGGATTGGCCTCGTGCAACTCCCAGACGGCCGAGGTCTGGGTCACCGTCACGTCGTCCAGGACGCCCAGGGAGCCGATGATGACGCCGGCCAGCAGCAGGCCGCTCATGTCGATCGACGGGTACAGGCCGTGGATGAGACCCGTGTTGTCGTCTGTGTTGCCGGTGAGCGCGGCCCAGCCGATGAAGAGGGAGCCGAGCACTCCGATCAGTGTGAGAGAGACCAGGGTGCCGAGCACAGCGACCGATGTACGGGCCGATAGACCGTGGCACATGTAGAGGGCGATCAGCATGATGGCGCTCGACCCGATGACCGCCACGAGCAGGGGGTTCGAGCCCTGCAGGATCGCGGGCAGGATGAACAGGGTCAGCACGAGGAAGCTCACGGCCAGCGCGACCAGCGCCATGACGCCCCGCATCCGGCCCACCACCACGACGGCCAGGGCGAAGACCCCGGCCAGCAGCGTCATGGGGAACTTGCGGTTGACGTCCGTGACCGAGTACTGCAGGTCCCTCGGTGCCGAGGGCTCGTAGGCGACGACGACTTTCTCGCCCTGGTGCAGCTGGCGTGGCTGGTCCGGCTGCACGATCTCGGTGAACGTGCGGCCCTCGTCCTTGCCGCTGTCGACGCGGACCGTCACCTTCTTGCAGGTCCCCTTCGCCCGCTGAGACGCCGAGTCGCCGCCGGTGGCGGTGTTGTCACCGTTCGGGGTGCCGCCGCCGGAGGCGTTCACCGACGCACAGCTCACCTCGGCCACCTTGGCGACCGTGGCCTGCTGCGTCTGGCGGTCGAAGCCGACGCCGGTGCGCTCGTGCGGCGGGGCGCCGCCCGGCCAGAGCACCACCAGGCCGACCACGACCGCCGCGGTGAACGGGATCAGGATCGCCGCGATGACCTTGCGCAGATGTGCCGAGACGGGAGCCGCGGGGCCGTGGCTGTGGCTGTGGCCGTGGCTGTGACCGTGCGCGTGGCCATGTCCGTCATGCTGCGCCGCGTGGCCGCCGCGAGGCGGTTCCGGGGGCGGTGGCGGGGACTGCTCCATCGTCGTCACCGCCCGATCATCGCAAGAACGCCGGGGGCCCCCTGTTCACCGCGCCCGAAATGACGCTAGCGTGGGGGCACCTTTGCACACGCGGGAGCTCGGAGCACCGGGCTGAGAGGGCGCTGACCTCCGTACAGGCGATGTTTCACGTGGAACGACCGACGTTTCACGGGAAACACCGACCGACGGAAGCCGCTGCGTCGACCGCCGAACCTGTTACCGGGTAATGCCGGCGTAGGGAGTAGGTCTCATGACCAACAAGGACGCACGCACGCCTGCCTCCGCCCAGGACGAGAAGTCCCAGGAGGCCGGGAAGTCCATCGGCTGGCACAAGGCGTACGTCGAGGGTTCACGCCCCGACCTGCGCGTGCCGGTCCGTCAGGTGCACCTCACGAACGGGCAGTCGGTCACGCTGTACGACACGTCGGGCCCGTACACCGATCCACTCCTCGACACTGATGTCCGCAGGGGCCTGCCGCCGCTGCGGGAGAACTGGATCATCGGGCGCGGCGACACCGAGGAGTACGCCGGCCGCCCCGTCCGCCCAGAGGACGACGGGATCAAGCACACCGCGCCGCGCGGCGGTCTGCGCAACCTCGACGCCGTCTTCCCCGGACGCCCGCGGCAGCCGCGGCGGGGCCGGAACGGCACGGCGGTCACCCAGCTCGCGTATGCGCGCCGCGGTGAGATCACGCCCGAGATGGAGTACGTGGCCATCCGGGAGAACGTCGCTCCCGAGGTGGTCCGGGAGGAGATCGCGGCGGGCCGGGCCGTACTGCCGGCCAACGTCAACCACCCGGAGATCGAGCCGATGATCATCGGCAAGCGGTTCCTGGTGAAGGTCAACGCCAACATCGGCAACTCCGCCGTCACCTCGTCCATCGAGGAGGAGGTGGACAAGATGACCTGGGCGACCCGCTGGGGCGCCGACACCGTCATGGACCTCTCCACCGGGCGCAACATCCACACCACCCGTGAATGGGTGCTGCGCAACTCCCCCGTGCCGATCGGCACCGTGCCGCTCTACCAGGCCCTGGAGAAGGTCGACGGCCGCGCCGAGGAGCTGACCTGGGAGATCTACAAGGACACGGTCATCGAGCAGGCCGAGCAGGGCGTGGACTACATGACGGTCCACGCGGGGGTGCGCCTGCCCTACGTGCCGCTGACGGCGAACCGCAAGACCGGCATCGTCTCCCGCGGCGGCTCGATCATGGCCGCGTGGTGCCTGGCCCACCACAAGGAATCGTTCCTCTACGAGAACTTCGAGGAGCTCTGCGAGATCCTCGCGGCCTACGACGTCACCTACTCGCTGGGTGACGGACTGCGCCCGGGATCGATCGCGGACGCAAACGACGAAGCGCAGTTCGCGGAGCTGCGCACGCTCGGGGAACTCAACACGATCGCCAAGCGTTTCAACGTACAGACCATGATCGAGGGCCCGGGTCACGTCCCGATGCACAAGATCAAGGAGAACATCGACCTTCAGCAGGAGATCTGCGATGAAGCTCCGTTCTATACGCTCGGCCCGCTGACGACGGACGTCGCCCCGGCGTACGACCACATCACCTCGGGCATCGGCGCGGCGATGATCGCCTGGTGGGGTACGGCGATGCTGTGCTACGTCACGCCGAAGGAGCACCTGGGCCTGCCCAACCGGGACGACGTCAAGACGGGCGTCATCACTTACAAGATCGCCGCCCACGCGGCCGACCTCGCCAAGGGCCACCCGGGCGCCCAGGAGTGGGACGACGCCCTGTCCGACGCTCGCTTCGAGTTCCGCTGGGAGGACCAGTTCAACCTGGCCCTCGACCCGGACACGGCCCGCGAGTTCCACGACGAGACCCTCCCGGCGGAACCCGCCAAGACGGCCCACTTCTGCTCGATGTGCGGGCCGAAGTTCTGCTCGATGAAGATCTCGCAGGACATCCGGCGGGAACACGGAGGCAGCCGGGGCGAGATCGAGGCGGGCATGGCTCAGAAGTCGAAGGAGTTCGCTGCGTCGGGGAACCGGGTCTATCTGCCGATCGCCGAGTAGGCGTCAGGTGAGGCCTGCGGTGTGCGCCCCGGTGGGGGCGCACACCGGGGGCCAGGGCGTGTTGCGAAAGTCCCGTCTGCCGCCTTCCGGGCGAACGACGGGACTTGCGCAACACGCCTTAGTCGGGCTGGTGTTCGGGGCCGCCGAAGTCCGGGCTCGTGTAGTCGGGGCTGCTGAAGCTCGGGCGGGGGCCGGGGGCGGTGCCGTCGTCGGGACTGCTGAAGCCCGGGCGGTCGTAGCCGAGGCGAGGCATCCGGCCGGCCGGGGACGAGGGCGCGGTGCGGGGCAGGGCGGCGGTGCCGGGTTCGGCGAGCGCGTCCCGGAGGAACGGGAGGATGCCGCGTTCCAGGACCGCCTCCCGCCAGGCCGCTCTGGCCGAGCTGACTTCCTGGCCGGCGTCGCCGTCGGGGCCGGATGCCGCGGAGGTGTTGTTGCGCAGCGCGGTGAGCAGCAGTCCGACGGCGGCGACGAGCACCGCGGCCGCGGTCACGGCGCCGAACACCCAGCCGGCGGTGAGCATGGTCTGCGCGAAGGCCTCGCCCGGGTCGAGCATCTTCAGGATGTAGCCGACGAGAAGGAAGATCGCGGCGGCGGCGCCGGAGAGGACGGGTGCCAGCACGGCTATCACCGCGACGGCGCCAGCGCCGGCGGTCTCGGCGTCCCCGCCGAGAGCGGTGGCGAGCCCCCTGCCCTGGCCCGGCTCCGCGGAAGCGGAATCGGAACCGGAATCCCGGGTGGCGGCGGGGACGGGTGGCGCCGGATGGCGCAGTTCCTCACGGACCTTCACATAGTGCTGGTACTCGGACGCCGCGGCCGCGGTGATCAGGGCGATGGCGTTGAGCGCCATGGTGCGCAGTTGTTCGGGGTTGAGCCGCTGTCCGACAGCGGCCAGTTCCGGTCGATGGGGTGCGGAGCGCAGCGCCTCATCGAGGATCCGCTCGAACTCCTGGCGGTCCTCGTTCAGCAGGTGCTGCGGAACGCTGTTCATGTGCATCCCCCGATGCTCCGTAGGGCTTGGGGCTCGCACGCCGGCGAGCCGTCGGGCAGAAACGGAGGGGAGCCTGCTACGGATAAGGCGATGGTAGAGCCGTGACGGCACACGGTGACAGGGGGTTGCCGGAAATTGCGTGCCGACCTGCGACGACTCGGCCGCGGGTACGCCTTCCCCGGGAACGCTCAGATATCCAGGGGAAGTTGCTGGACCAGGAGCCTTCCGGCCATGGTCACTCCGCCGTCCATGGCGATGGCGAGTCCCTCGGCGTAGACGTGCGGGCCCTCGACGACGGGCCCGGTGTTGTCCTCGCCGTCTTCGGAGCCGACCTCGCCGAGGAGATAGGGAATGGGGCTGTGACCGTGCACGACGCGCGTGCCGCCGTACGTGTCGAGGAGTGAGCGCACGGCGTCGGTGCCCTCGTCGCGGAAGGCGAAGCGCTTGGTGAACTTGCGGAACAGGTCCCAGCACTCGTCCGCGTCGTTGCGGGTGAGGGTCTCCCGGACGGTGTCGTTGACGGCCTCGATCGAATCGCCGTAGTCGAGGTAGGCGGTGGTGTCGGAGTGGAGCAGCAGGTGGCCGTCGACCTCCTCGACCGCGTCGAGGCGGGCCATCCACTGCAGATGGTGGTCCTGCAGGCGGTCCATGTCGGTCTTCTGGCCGCCGTTGAGCAGCCAGGCCGCCTGGAACGTGGCGGTGCCCGCGCCGGAGTTGACAGGGGTGTCGCCGAAGCGCTTGGCGCCGAGGAGGAGCAGCTCGTGGTTGCCCATGAGGGCCTTGCAGTAGCCGCCGGCGGCGGCCGCTTCGGCGGACAGCCGCATCACCAGGTCGATGACGCCGATGCCGTCGGGGCCGCGGTCGGTGAAGTCGCCGAGGAACCACAGCCGGGCGGTGCCCGCGGACCACTGGCCCGCCGCGTTGATCAGCCCCTTCTCCCGCAGGGCGGCCATCAGTTCGTCGAGGTAGCCGTGGACGTCGCCGACGACGAACAGCGGGCCGGGACCGTTCTCGGGCTCGGGGGCGGGGGCGGGCACGGCGGTGGGGGCGGGGTCGACGGGGACCTGCATGGTGTCACCTCGGTTGATGACGGGCAGGTCGCGCCGGGTCGGCGTGTAGCCCTCGGGATAGCTCTCGTCGACGGGCGGGGCGGGGTCGCCGGGGGGCGTGGAGGCGTAGGGACCGGTCTCGTGGACGTACGCGGGCACCCGGAAGTCGCGCAACGTCGCCGTCCGTTCCGCCTCGGGTCCCAGACCGGCCCCCTGAGTCATCAGACCCCTCCACCATCGCGCCGCAGCTGCACCGCTTCGGACTGCCTGGTCGCAGCGGCCCGCGGTGTCGTGGGCCCATCATAGGAATGAGCGTCGCTCCGTGTGATGACCCAGGGGTGGTGAATCGGAGCAAGACTCCAGTTCACTGCGGCTTTCGCCCCGTTTGGGCCGGGGTTCGACCGGATACCGGCGGCCGGGCTCCAGCTGACCGGATCCGGTCGGATCCGAACGGAAGCCGCTAGCGGCCCTCCGGCGCCCTCGGCGGGCTGACCGTCGTCCGGGGCGGGCGTCGCTGGGACGAGGTACGCACGATCATCTCGGTCGGTATCACCTGCTCGACCGGGTGGTCCGACTCCACGCCCTCGATGGCGTCGATCAAGAGCTGGACCACCGCCGTGCCGATGCGGCGCGGTTTCAGGGAGAGCGTGGTGATGGGCGGCTCGGTGTTGGCGTACACCGTCGACTCGCTGCAGCACACCAGCAGCAGGTCCTCGGGTACCCGCAGCCCGTAGCGGCGGGCGGCGGCGAGCAGGTCGGTGCCGTTCGGGTCGAACAGGCCGTAGACCGCGTCCGGCCGGTCGGGGCGGGCGAGCAGCCGGTCGGCGGCGACGGCGCCCGCGCACGGGTCGTGCGCGGGGTAGGACTCGTACACGGGGTCCTGGCCGACGCGTTCGCACCAGCGCAGGTAGGCGGTGGTGGACAGGTGGGTGTAGGTGTCGGTCGTGGTGCCCGTGAGCAGTCCGATGCGGCGGGCGCCGGCGTCGGCGAGGTGGTCGAGGATGCCGAGTACGGCGGCCTCGTGATCGTTGTCGACCCAGGCGGTGACGGGCAGGGCACCCGCCGGGCGGCCGTCGGAGACGACGGGCAGGCCCTGCCGAACCAGCTCGCTGACCACCGGGTCCTGGTCGGAGGGGTCGATGACGACCGTGCCGTCGAGGGCGACGTTGGACCAGACGTCGTGGCGGGAGGTCGCGGGCAGGATGACCAGCGCGTATCCGCGGGCGAGTGCGGCGGAGGTGGCAGCGCGTGCCATCTCGGCGAAGTACGCGAACTCCGTGAAGGTGAAAGGTTCATCCCCGTACGTCGTCACGGTCAGGCCGATCAGTCCCGACTTGCCGGTACGGAGGGTGCGCGCGGCGGCCGAGGGTCGGTAGCCCAGCCGGTCGGCGACCTCGCGGACATGGCGCCGGGTGGCGTCCGGGAGCCGCCCCTTGCCGTTGAGGGCGTCGGAGACGGTCGTGATGGACACCCCGGCGGCGGCGGCGACGTCTCTGATGCCTGCCCGGCCCGGCCGACTGCCTCGACGTGAGGTTTCCGCGCGGCTCACCTGGTGCTTCCCTGCTGCTGTCATGGCGAGCCGATAGTAGGGCTCATGCGGTGGGGTAGTGCGGACGCATATGCACGCGTTGACAGGCACGTTTCTGCATGGTCGTGGTGGGTCAACTACCTTAGAAACCAAGACAGTTGCTGGATGAGACACCAGGACCTGACTTGTCGAGGCGTGGGTGCCTGTCGACCGTCCGAGGTCTCGAAGAGGTCTCAACTCACCTTCACGAGGGATGCGCGCCACGGCGCAAGCTACCGGCGCATAGATATATGTAGGGCGCGCCCCCTGATACGTACGCCTTCGGGTGCCGATGCCCCTGATGTGACTGATGACAGTGGGGCTGGTGAGGTTTGCCGCGCACCTGTTCGCAGCGAGGCCGAATCCTCATAAGGTGAGCAGTATTGGAAGCCGGCGGCGTCGACGGGCCGCCGGTGGTCACGAGGAGGACTGCGGTGAGCGAGACGAGCCCCAAGCTGCGCGCCGAGCTGGAGGGGATCCCCACCTACAAGCCGGGCAAGCCGGCCGCGGCCGGTGGCCCGGTCGCCTACAAGCTGTCCTCCAACGAGAACCCGTACCCGCCGCTGCCGGGCGTGATGGAGAGCGTGACCGCGGCGGCCCACGACTTCAACCGCTACCCCGACATGGCCTGCACCGGGCTGATGAACGAGCTGTCGGAGCGCTTCGGGGTGCCGGCCTCCCACGTGGCGACCGGTACCGGTTCGGTGGGCGTTGCCCAGCAGCTGCTCCAGGCCACCAGCGGCCCCGGCGACGAGGTCATCTACGCCTGGCGGTCCTTCGAGGCGTACCCGATCATCACGCAGATCAGCGGCGCCCGGTCCGTGCGGGTCCCGCTCACGCCGGGCGATGTGCACGACCTGGACGCCATGGCGGCGGCCATCACCGACCGGACGCGGCTGATCTTCGTCTGCAACCCCAACAACCCGACCGGTACGGTGGTGCGGCGGGCAGAGCTGGAGCGGTTCCTGGACCGGGTCCCCAGCGATGTGCTGGTGGTCCTGGACGAGGCCTACCGGGAGTTCATCCGTGACCCCGAGGTGCCCGACGGTGTCGAGCTGTACCGGGAGCGGCCCAACGTCTGCGTGCTCCGCACCTTCTCCAAGGCGTACGGCCTCGCCGGGCTCCGCGTCGGTTTCGCGATCGCCCACGAGCCGGTCGCCGCGGCGCTGCGCAAGACGGCTGTGCCGTTCGGCGTGAGCCAGCTTGCGCAGGACGCGGCCGTCGCCTCGCTGCGTGCCGAGGACGAACTGCTGGGCCGGGTGGGCTCACTGGTGTGCGAGCGCACGCGCGTGGTCGACGCGCTGCGCGCCCAGGGCTGGACCGTGCCGGAGACCCAGGCGAACTTCGTGTGGCTGCGGCTGGGGGAGCGTACGGCGGCGTTCGCGGCGGCCTGCGAGGAGCACGGTGTGGTGGTCCGGCCGTTCCCGGGTGAGGGTGTGCGGGTGACGGTCGGCGAGACCGAGGCGAACGACATCTTCCTGAAGGTGGCGGAGGCGTTCCGCAAGGAGTTCTGAACGCGTCGTCAGGCCTTCAGCGAGGGCTGCAAGGCGTTCTGACAGGCGGTTTCCCGCCGACTGAGCCCCGCCCGGTGCGGGGCTTAGTCGTTGACGGCCTCTACGCGTACGGGGTCTCCGTCCCGCACGGTCGCCAGGACCCTGGGGTCGCCCTCCACGTTGCCGAGGACGTTGCAGGGGCTCGCGAGGCGGCATTCCTCGCCCCGTGAGATGGGCGTGGGGCCGTAGGGGAGGGCGAGGGCGTCGCCGTCCGTCCAGAAGGCCACCGTGCCCGGCTCGACGACCTGCCGGGCGTCGGTTTCACGTGAAACAGACACACCTGTGTCGAAGTAGACCTCCTCGCCCCAGGTGTGTGCCGAGGAGACGAGCGGCAGTGCCTTCTCCAGGGCCTGCGTGGTGGGTGTGTCGTCGAGCGTCGCGGTGAGCTGGCCGGCGGGCCAGGAGATTCGTATCTGCATGAGACGCAATTCAACAAGCTGTTGAATTTCTTGCCAAGGGGTTGACGCTGAGGCCAAGAGGGACCCCCCTGCCTCGCGTCGAAAATCGGTACGTCATAATAGCTTGTGAATGTGAACGCGTTCACAAGCGCGTCCGCTTGCTCCCTTATGTACCTGACAAAAGGGGGCATCACGCCGCTTTACCACGGCGAAGTAAGGAGAGTGACGACGTGGACCTGGCTCTGGCGCCGGAAACACTGGCGCGCTGGCAGTTCGGCATCACCACCGTCTACCACTTCCTGTTCGTCCCCCTGACGATCTCCCTGGCCGCCCTCACGGCCGGACTGCAGACCGCCTGGGTGCGCACGGAGAAGGAGAAGTACCTCAGGGCGACCAAGTTCTGGGGCAAGCTCTTCCTGATCAACATCGCGATGGGCGTCGTCACCGGCATCGTGCAGGAGTTCCAGTTCGGCATGAACTGGTCGGACTACTCGCGCTTCGTCGGAGACATCTTCGGCGCCCCGCTCGCCTTCGAGGCCCTGATCGCCTTCTTCTTCGAGTCCACCTTCATCGGACTGTGGATCTTCGGCTGGGACAAGCTGCCCAAGAAGATCCATCTGGCCTGCATCTGGATGGTCTCCCTCGGCACGATCCTGTCGGCCTACTTCATCCTCGCGGCCAACTCCTGGATGCAGCACCCCGTCGGCTACAAGATCGACAAGGTGCGGGGACGCGCCCAGCTGACCGACTTCTGGGCCGTGCTGACCCAGAACACCGCGCTCAGTCAGGCCTTCCACACTCTCTCGGCGGCCTTCCTGACCGGCGGCGCCTTCATGGTGGGCATCTCGGCCTACCACCTGGCCCGCAAGAAGCACATCCGCACGATGAAGACCTCGCTGCGACTCGGCCTGGTCACCGTGGTCGTCGCCGGACTGCTCACCGCGGTCAGCGGTGACGTGCTAGGCAAGGTCATGTTCAAGCAGCAGCCCATGAAGATGGCGGCGGCGGAGGCGCTGTGGGACGGGCGGAAGCCGGCGCCGTTCTCGATCTTCGCCTACGGCGACGTGGAGAAGGGCCACAACACCGTGGCCATCGAGATCCCGGGCCTGCTGTCCTTCCTCGCCAATGACGACTTCACCTCTGAAGTCCCCGGCATCAACGACGTCAACAAGGCCGAGCAGCAGAAGTTCGGGCCCGGAGACTACCGGCCCAACATCCCGGTCGCGTTCTGGGGATTCCGCTGGATGATCGGCTTCGGCATGGCCTCCTTCGCCATCGGCCTGGCCGGGCTCTGGCTGACCCGCAAGAAGTTCCTGCTGCCACAGCACCTACGGGTCGGGGACGACGAGGTGCCGAACCTCGTGCTGTTCCGGAACAAGGCCCTCAGCCCGCGGCTCACCCCGTGGTGCTGGCGCATCGCCACCTGGACCCTGGCCTTCCCGCTGATCGCCAACTCCTGGGGCTGGATCTTCACCGAGATGGGCCGGCAGCCGTGGGTCGTCTACGGCGTCCTGCAGACCCGGGACGCGGTCTCCCCCGGTGTCTCCCAGGGCGAGGTCCTCACCTCGATGATCGTCCTCACCTCGCTCTACGCCATCCTGGCCGTCGTCGAGGTCAGGCTGCTCACCAAGTACGCCAAGGCCGGTCCGCCCGAGCTGACCGACGCCGACCTCAACCCGCCCACGAAGATCGGCGGCACCGGCCAGGACGCCGACAAGCCGATGGCCTTCTCGTACTAGGCGGAGGGAACAGTCATGCAACTTCACGACGTCTGGTTCGTCCTGATCGCCGTCCTGTGGACCGGCTACTTCTTCCTGGAGGGATTCGACTTCGGTGTCGGCATCCTCACCAAGCTGCTCGCCCGGAACCGGCCCGAGCGCCGGGTGCTGATCAACACCATCGGACCCGTCTGGGACGGCAACGAGGTCTGGCTGTTGACGGCGGGCGGTGCGACCTTCGCGGCCTTCCCCGACTGGTACGCCACCCTCTTCTCCGGCTTCTACCTGCCGCTGCTGGTCATCCTGGTCTGCCTGATCGTCCGGGGTGTGGCCTTCGAGTACCGGGCGAAGCGGCCCGAGGAGAACTGGCAGCGCAACTGGGAGACGGCGATCTTCTGGACCTCGCTCATCCCCGCCTTCCTCTGGGGCGTGGCCTTCGGGAACATCGTGCGGGGCGTGAAGATCGACCAGCACTTCGAGTACGTCGGCGGCCTCGCCGACCTGCTCAATCCGTACGCCCTCCTCGGCGGCCTGGTGACTCTCACCCTGTTCACCTTCCACGGGGCCGTGTTCACCGCGCTCAAGACCGTCGGCGACATCCGGCTGCGGGCCCGCGCGATGGCGCTGCGGGTCGGACTCGTCACGGCTTTCCTGGCCCTGGGCTTCCTGCTCTGGACCCAGGCGCACAGCGGGAACGGCAAGAGCCTGGTGGCCCTGATCGTGGCGGTCGCCGCGCTGGTCGCCGCGCTGGTGGCCAACCAGGCGGGGCGTGAGGGCTGGTCGTTCGTGCTGTCCGGCCTCACCATCGTGGCGGCTGTGGCGATGCTCTTCCTGTCGCTGTTCCCGAACGTGATGCCGTCGACGCTCGACGCGAACTGGAGCCTCACGGTCACCAATGCCTCGTCGAGCCCGTACACCCTGAAGATCATGACCTGGCTGGCGGCGGTCGCCACACCGCTCGTGCTGCTGTACCAGGGCTGGACCTACTGGGTGTTCCGCAAGCGCATCGGGACGCAGCACATCGCGCCGGACGCCTCCGCGCACTGAGTTTGACGGGGAGGGCGTTTCACGATGACCCGTGATGTTTCACGTGAAACACCCTCCCTGGACCGAAGGGCGTGTTTCACGTGAAACCGATCGATCCGCGACTCCTCCGTTTCGCCCGGGCCACCCGGCTCTTCCTCGTGGCCCTCATGGTTCTGGGCGCGATCGGGGCCGTGCTGATCATTGGCCAGGCGATGCTCATCGCCGAGGTTGTGGTCGGCGCCTTCCAGCACGGCCGAACGGCCGCTGACCTGGCCACGCCCGTGCTGCTGTTGGCGGCTGTGGCGGGCGGCCGGGCGCTGGTCTCCTGGCTCACCGAACTCGCGGCCCACCGGGCGAGCGCAGCGGTGAAGTCAGAACTGCGCGGACGGCTGCTCGACCAAGCGGCTGCGCTGGGCCCCGGATGGCTGAGCGGTCAGCGGACCGGCTCGCTGGTCACCCTGGCCACGCGCGGGGTCGACGCTCTCGACGACTACTTCTCGCGCTATCTGCCGCAGTTGGGGCTCGCCGTTGTCGTACCGGTGGCGGTGCTGGCGCGGATCGTCACCGAGGACTGGGTGTCGGCGGCGATCATCGTCGGCACGCTGCCCCTCATCCCCGTGTTCATGATGCTGATCGGCTGGGCCACGCAGTCCCGGATGGACCGGCAGTGGCGGTTGCTGTCCCGGCTGTCCGGTCACTTCCTGGACGTGGTCGCCGGGCTGCCCACGCTGAAGGTCTTCGGGCGGGCCAAGGCGCAGGCCGACTCCATCCGCCGGATCACCGGCGAGTACCGCCAGGCCACGATGCGGACCCTGCGGATCGCCTTCCTGTCCTCGTTCGCGCTGGAGCTGCTCGCCACATTGTCCGTCGCGCTGGTCGCCGTGACGATCGGCATGCGGCTCGTCCACGGGGACATGGACCTGTACGTCGGTCTCGTCATCCTGGTGCTGGCACCCGAGGCATATCTGCCGCTGCGGCAGGTGGGCGCGCAGTTCCACGCGGCGGCGGAGGGGCTGGCCGCCGCCGAGGAGATCTTCGCGGTGCTGGAGACGCCGGTGCCGGCGTCGGGTCGTGGGCCCGTGCCCTCGGGGGCGGTGGCTTTCGACGGCGTCACGGTGCGCTACCCCGGACGGTCGGCCGACGCCGTCACCGGTGTGTCCTTCAGCGTGGAACCCGGTGAGACCGTGGCGCTGGTCGGGCCGAGTGGTGCGGGCAAGTCCACGCTGCTCAACGTTCTGCTGGGGTTCGTGCGGCCCACCGGGGGCCGGGTGCGGATCGGTGGCACCGATCTCTCGGGTGTCGACCTGGAGGAGTGGCGGTCGCGGATCGCCTGGGTTCCGCAGCGGCCGCATCTGTATGCCGGGACCATCGCGGAGAACGTACGGCTCGCGCGGGCCGACGCGGACGATGCCGCCGTACGGCAGGCGCTGCGGGACGCGGGCGCGATGCAGTTCGTGGACGCGCTGCCCGAGGGCGTCGAGACGGTGCTCGGGGAGGACGGGGGCGGGCTGTCGGCGGGTCAGCGTCAGCGGCTGGCGCTGGCGCGGGCGTTTCTCGCCGACCGGCCTCTGTTGTTGCTGGACGAGCCGACGGCTGCGCTGGACGGGGGGACGGAGGGGGAGGTCGTCGCGGCGGTGCGGAGGCTGGCCGTCGGGCGGACGGTGTTGCTAGTGGTGCACCGGCCCGCGCTGCTGGGGGTGGCGGACCGGGTTGTACGGCTGGAGGCCGGGGAGTTGTCGGCCGGGCCCGGCGGTGGTGAGCCCCCCAGGGGGCTCCGCCCCCTGGACCCCCGCCCCCGCCCACTCGCCACCCGACTCGGCACGCTGGAAAGTGACGCGAGGGGTCGGCTCGGCGCGTTGGATGGTCCCCCGGAAGGTCGGCTCGGCGCGTTGGAAGGTGACCCGAGGGCCCGGCTCGGTGCGTTGGAAGATGAGCGGGAGACCCTGCTCGGCACGCTGGAGGGTGGCTCGGAGGGTCGGCTCGGCGCGTTGGAAGGTGGCCCGGAGGCGCGGATTGGTGAGTCGGGGGGTGGCTCGGGGGCGCGGCGGCGTCGTGCGTTCCGGCGGGTTCGGGGGATGAGCGGGGTTCGGCGGGGGCGGCTGGGGCTGGCCTTGGTACTCGGGGGGCTGGCGCTGGGGAGTGCTGTGGGGTTGATGGCGACCTCGGGGTGGCTCATCTCGCGGGCCTCCCAGCAGCCGCCGGTGCTGTACCTGATGGTGGCCGTGACGGCGACGCGGGCCTTCGGCATCGGACGGGCCGTGTTCCGGTACGCCGAGCGGTTGGTGTCGCACGACGCCGTGTTGCGGATGCTGGCCGACACCCGGGTCTCCGTGTACCGGAGGCTGGAGCGGCTGGCGCCCGCCGGGCTGCGGTCGGCCCGCCGGGGCGACCTGCTCACCCGGCTGGTCGCGGACGTGGACGCGCTGCAGGACTACTGGCTGCGCTGGCTGCTGCCGGCCGGGGTCGCGGTCGGCGTCTCCGCCGCCTCCGTGGCGTTCACGGCCTGGCTGCTGCCCGCGGCCGGGGCCGCGCTCGCGGTGGGCCTCGTGGCGGCCGGGGCCGGTGTCCCGGTGATCACCGCCGCGGTGGCCAGGCGGGCGGAACGGCGACTGGCGCCTGCCCGCGGGGAACTCGCCGTACGGGTCGCGGACCTGCTCACCGGTACCGCCGAACTGACCGTCGCCGGTGCGCTGGCCGACCGTACGCGGCGGGCCCGGCAAGCCGACGGCGTCCTCACGCGCATCGCCTCGCGCGCCGCCACCGCCACCGCGCTCGGTGACGGGCTCACGGCGCTGATCTCCGGCCTGACCGTGGCCGCCACGGCGCTGCTGGGTGCCCAGGCGGTGGCGGCGGAACGGCTCCACGGGGTCGCCATGGCCGTGGTGGTGCTCACCCCGCTGGCCGCCTTCGAGGCCGTGCTGGGGATGCCGCTCGCCGTGCGCTACCGGCAGCGGGTGCGCCGCAGCGCCGAGCGGGTCCACGAGGTGCTGGACGCTCCCGAGCCGGTGCGCGAACCCGAGTGGCCCCGGCAGGCGCCCGCCTCTCCCTTCCCGGTCGTGGTCAGGGGCCTGGCCGCCCGGCATCCCGGCGGGCACCGGGACGCCCTTGCCGGCCTGGATCTCACGCTGGAGCGGGGCCGACGGATCGCGGTGGTCGGACCGTCCGGCTCGGGCAAGACGACACTCGCCCAGGTCCTGCTCAGGCTCCTGGACCCGCAGGCAGGCTCGTACACCCTCGCCGGTGTGGACGCCCACGCGCTGAGCGGTGACGACGTACGGCGGCTGGTCGGGCTGTGCGCCCAGGACGCCCACCTCTTCGACAGCTCCGTGCGCGAGAACCTGCTGCTCGCCCGGAAGGACGCCACGGAGGACGACCTGCGCGACGCGTTGGCCCGGGCCCGGCTCCTGGACTGGGTGGACGCGTTGCCCGCCGGAATCGACACCCTCGTCGGCGAGCACGGGGCCCGGCTGTCAGGCGGGCAGCGGCAGCGGCTCGCGCTGGCCCGCGCGCTCCTCGCCGACTTCCCTGTCCTCGTACTCGACGAGCCCGCCGAACACCTCGACCTGCCGACCGCCGACGCGCTCACGGCTGACCTGCTGGCCGCCACCGAGGGCCGTACGACCCTGTTGATCACCCACCGGCTGGCCGGGCTCGGCGCGGTGGACGAGGTGATCGTGCTCGACGAGGGCCGGGTGGTGCAGCGAGGACCGTACGCCGAGCTGGCCGCGGTGCCGGGGCCGTTGCGCAGGATGATCCGCTGGGAGGCGGCAGCGGAGTCGCTGGTGGGGACGGGCTGAGCGGCATCTTGGTCGGCTGGTTCAGCGGCCGCCGTGGACCTCGAGTCCGTCTGCGGGCACGTCGTGACTGGTCGCGCAGTTTCCCGCGCCCCTCCTCGGCCGGGGGCCTAGACCCGCTGGGCCAGCATTCGTTCGATGATCAGGGCCACGCCGTCCTCGTTGTTGGCGACCGTGCGGCCGGAGGCGGCGGCGAGGACGTCCGGGTGGGCGTTTCCCATCGCGTAGGACTGTCCGGCCCAGGTGAGCATCTCCACGTCGTTGGGCATGTCCCCGAAGGCGACGACCTCCTCGTGGGAGATGCCGCGCTCGGCGCAGCACAGGGCGAGCGTGCTGGCCTTGGAGACACCGGGGCCGCTGAGTTCCAGCAGGGCGCTGGGGCTGGAGCGGGTGACGTTGGCGCGCTCGCCGATGGCCAGGCGGGCGAGGGTGAGGAAGGCGTCCGGGTCCAGGTCGGGGTGGTACGCGAGGATCTTCAGCACGGGCTCGTCGGCGCCCGGACCGCCGGCCGCGAGGAGGTCCTCGGCGGGCAGCAGGGTGTCGGGTATCTCCATGTGCAGCTTGGGATAGTCCGGCTCCTGGTGGAAGCCGTACGTCTGCTCGACCGCGAACACCGTGCCGGGAGCCGCCTCGCGCAGCAGCCGTACGGCGTCCCGCGCGTTGTCCCGGGCCAGTTCGCGGACCTTCACGAACCGGTGGGTGCCGGCGCCGCCGCGCAGGTTGACCACGGCCGCTCCGTTGCCGCAGATGGCCAGGCCGTGCCCGTGGACGTGGTCGCTGACGACGTTCATCCAGCGGGCCGGGCGGCCGGTGACGAAGAAGACCTCGATGCCGGCCGCCTCGGCGGCGGCCAGCGCGGCGATCGTCCTCGGGGAGACCGACTTGTCGTCGCGCAGCAGCGTGCCGTCGAGATCGGTGGCGATCAGCCGCGCGGGTGTGGCCGCGGCCGGGGTCTCGGGCTGTCGCGTCGCTGAGGTCACCCGGTCATTCTCGCGCATATGCACGCACGGCCGTGCGGTACTCCGCACAGATGAGACACAGATGACGTTCAGCCCGCCTCGGCAACGCAGATCCGAGGGTCCGCAGCGCCGCAGCGCCGCAGCGCCGCAGCGCCGCAGCTCGCAACTCCACACGTCAGTACTCCAGTCACTAGCA